>CAZKMA010000044.1:0-21025 GCA_964553615.1 uncultured Spirochaetales bacterium
TGAATGGTAACCGGCGCGGAAAGACCCTCGATCCGTTCTGTTCCACGCACACGCGGAAAGGAGATTCGACTCAGGATGAGCCAACCGACCATAAGAATGACCACAAGGCCGGCGAGGATACCGACAGGAATCAAGACTCTGCGAAAAACCCTTCTCATGACACTACCTCCCTTGAGGGAGCACAGCAGTGTCGGGCGGTTGAAAGACTTCTTACAGCTGCCGCACGGCAGGGCCCGAGCGAACGCGTCTTTCAGTCTCGTTTGCTGCTAATATAGCACGACAGACCGCCCCCAGATATTTCAATTATCTTCGCACGTTCAAGTTTTACCGGGTCACAGTGTGCTAACTTCTGTAGGTGGAGGATTTGTCCCATGGTACTGAAAATTCCACTGTCCGGAAAGCAACTGGCGACGCTCAATCTGCGACCGCAGATCTGCAGAAAAGCAGGAGCGCAAATTGTCGGAAAGGAACTGATCGGCGGAGAACGTCAGCTCCTCGAGGTAAAGAAGGATCTCGAAGACTGGCTCGTCGAATCGGCCGACATCACGCTCGAGATGAATCTTCAGCCCATCATTGAAGAGATCGGCGCCAACTTCACCCCATCAAAAAAACGTTAGACCCTGAATATGCCGTCGGGAGGGGCGGGCAACGATGGCCCGGCCAGGCCCGTTCCCATCCGACGGCTCATCAGGATACGGCATTTCCGCACTCCACGCAGTTCAGTTGTGGAGATCGTTATTGAGAACGCTCTTCAGTTTTTCGACGAACTCCTTCGAGCCCATTTCATGTCTGTTGATAAATTGCACGGTTCCAATCTGGAGTTGCATCCCTTCGGTCAGTTTGGTCTTTTCAAGGTATACGACGAGGATGCTCTTGCCTTCGCTGAAGGCAAGGTTGATTTCATTTCTCACGTTGCGGGAGACCGCCGCAGTTCGGCTCATAAAAACCAGCAGCTGCGAGCACCCCATGAGGGCCTTCCCGACCACTTCGGGCCATTCGAATCCCGGTTCAATTCCTTCATCGTACCAGAGCCTGTACCGACTCTCGCTGAGTTTCTTGATAATACCGAAAACTGCCGTCATGTCCTTGTGTGAATAACTGACAAAGATGTACGGTCGTGTTCCTTTGTAGGATGCAAACGGCACCTTCGAAGTCGGCGCCCTGTGGCCCCCGCCCGTTCCCGGCGATCGACTCGCGGACTTGCCTGGTCTGGCGGTTTTCTTCGCCACAACCGACGGTGTCGCTTTCGTGACGGTTGCGCCGACCTTCTTCGTGCCCGATTTTCCGGCGGTCCGGGAGACCGTCGGCGTCTTCGAAACAGTCTTGGTCGGAGCATTCTTCGAGGAGGTCTTCGTGGAAGTCTTCGTCGGTGGATATTTCTTATCGGCAGCACTCTTGCCGGTAGTCTTGGCCGGGGTTTTCTTTGCCGGAGTCTTCTTTGCCGGAGTCTTCTTTGCCGGAGTCTTCTTTGCTGGAGCCTTCTTTGCTGGGGTTTTCTTGGCCGAAGTCTTTGTTGCCGACGTTCCAGACTTCTTCCGGGGTGAGGGTTTCGTCGACGATGCCCGGGTGGCCGCCTTATCCTTCGGCGGAACCTTCGGCCGTTTCTTGTCTTCTGATTTCGTTCCGCTCTTCTTCCCGGACGATGATTTTTTCTTCTTCTCCCCCGATTTATCGTTTTTTATCTTTCCCGTCCGGGCAGATTCCGGTGCAGCCTTCTTCCCGACCTTCGCCTTTGCGGTCTCCTTCATCCTGTAACTCCCTTTCCTATTCGATCTCGTGCTTTCGTTTCACATGATAAATGGGATAACTTCCGAAATCCTTCGGAAGCACTATCACTCCGACATATCTGCAATCCAGATGGTCGGCACCCGTTCCCATGAGGAGCGCGGCGTACTGTTCACTCGCGTAGACATTGCCCGGACGGGTAATGGGTTCAATCCGTGCGGCCTGATTGACGTTAAAACCGAAAAAGTTCTCCCTGTTCAAGAATGGCTCTTTGCTTCGAAAGACCGGCCCCGCATGGAGCCCAATTCTCATCGACAACTCCCCGGGCAAGCCGAGCTTCTTCCAGTCGGTCTCACGCATCATGTCCCGAAGCTCCAGCGCGTATTCTGCTGCAGCCTCATATTCGGCGAAGACGAAGTAGAGTGCATCGCCCCACAGATTCTTGTAAAGCGGGGTTGCCGACATCTTTTCCAGTCGCGTTGCAACGGTTCCAAGAAACCCTTCGATAAAACGCGGCACTTGCTCTTCGGTGAGCCGGGAATATCCGACAATATCCGAAAACAACATGGCTACAGTCTCACGGCTGACGTTCGCGCGAGGCGGACTGGGTTGCCGGAAAAGCCTGCGGCGAGTCTTCTCCGGTGCAACCGTCGAAGCGGATAGTGTGCGAAGATCGATTATCTTCAGTGGATATCCTCTCTTCTGCCACGTCTGGATAAACTCGGCAGTCCCGCCTTTGGCAGTGGATTCGTTTCCGTCCCACACAGCCAGCAGCGTTGGCTCAGTTTCGAGGAATCTGCTTCTCAGTATTGTCTTCCCCATTATGATCTGGTTCGTATAGGAGAACAGCACGTCGTCTCCCTGGTATTTCCCGCGAGTCGCCTGCTCAATTCGCGTGCCCTTTGCGAGCACGTTGTCCACACGGGAGCGCCACTCGGTTCCGGCGAAATTCACGCTCGTCTGAAAGAAATCATCGCGCTCGAACGGCAATATTACGTTAGTCTCCCCTCCACGCTTCTGGATTGCCTCCAGGAAGATTACGTCGGATCCGCTCGCGGCGGATGCGTAACCAATCTGGCCCCCCAGTTCGTCGAGCACTTCGGACACACGCCGCGCAACCTCGTCCGCCAGCCGCGCGGGGAAGCGGGGAGACGCACGGTCGGGATGATCTATCATGTGCCCGGTGAATGCAATTACCGGTGGAATTCGAAGACTGTCGAGGACTTCCGCGGCAATCGGCGTAACCCGGCTCAACAGATTCAGCTGGCGTCTCATGCTTGCAATATCCGCAAAATTCGTACCGACAAGCTGTTTTGCACGATTATAGTAGCTCAGCGATTCTTCCCGTTTTCCGAGAAGGGCGCACGCTTCGCCGATGGTGGCGTAGACCCAGGAGTCCCGCGACGCTGTGGACTTTACCAGTTCCGTGCATGTCTTGAGGACACTTCTTGCAAGCTTCTCCGCGGTGTCAGTGTCCCCTGCGAGCAGACTCAAGGACGCCGCGTTGATTCCCGAGTAGTACCCTCGATTCTTCAGAAACGCCTTCAGATAGAGATTTTTCGACCGGATAAAATGCGGATGGTCCGTGCTCGACTTGTCAGCAAGCAGCCACATCTCCTTATATACTCGTCCGAGGATTCCCAGTGTCTCCTCATCCTCATGCCCTCGATTCACAAGCCCTGTGAGTAAATCCCGTGCCTTGAGCAGAAATCCGCACTTGATGGACGAGAGACTGAAAAGCTGAATCAGACGCGGATTTCCCGGAAAAAACTGCAGCCCTTCTTCCAGTACATCATGCGCAAACATCGCCTGACCGACCTTGTCTGCAAGACTTCCAAGGCGGATGTAGTAAAACGAATCTTTCGACCAGACGTCTCGATCCTTCGACACCCACAGGTCGTGGATGATGCTCCCGAGATGGTCTCGGTGCTCTTCGAGATAATCTTCGAAGTGTTGCCGGTTCTCCTCAATCATGAAAGGCCCACCTCCAAGGCAATTATATCTTCTTTTCGGCCAAAACGGTTACGGAATCGAGTTCACGCAGAGAACTTGCCGCCCAATTGGTGTTGACCAAAGGAGAAGCCGGCTATATCTTTAAGCAATCTTTATTACTTAAGGAACTTAGCTCATGGCAAATCCGTCTCAACTTGCGACTACCCTGCTCGAATGGAGCGAAGTCTTCATGCGCGGCCAGATGAGTGGTATGGTGCGCTACGCACGAAAGTGCGGTCTTTCAATGTCGCAGGCGGGCGCGCTCTTTCGCCTCGGTGGGAGCAGAACAAGCAAGGGCGTGTCGGATATTGGTGACCATCTCGGGGTTACGAGTGCCGCGGCGAGCCAACTTCTGGACGGACTCGTACAGCGGGGACTCATTGTCAGGGCTGAAGACCCTGAAGACCGCCGCGCCAAGCGGATTGCCTTGACTGAAGAGGGGCGTCAGGTTATCGATGACGGCATGAAAGGCAGGCAACGATGGTTCGTCTCGCTGGCGGAAGCGATGACTGCCGAAGAGCGCGCAACGGTTGTAGCCGGGCTTCGAATCCTCATCCAGGTAACCGGCAGATCAGATATGGAGGAGTCTCCCGGCGACCTGCCGGCTTCAGGAGGGAGCAAGAAAAGATGAAACGTCTTGCAAAGTACCTAAAACCTTACCTGCTGCTTCTATCAGCAGCCATTCTATTGCTATTCATTCAGGCATACGCCAATCTCGCCTTGCCCGACTACATGTCAAACATCGTCAACGTGGGAATTCAACAGGGCGGCGTTACCGGCGCTGTTCCCGAGGCGATTCGAAAGACCGAGATGGACCGGCTTACGCTCTTCATGAATGGCTCAGACGCGAAACTCCTGCTCTCCGCATATCACCTTGTCCAGCCGGGCACGGCCGAGAGCAAGACTCTTGTGCCACGCTATCCATCTATTGCCACTGAACCGGTCTACGTACGAAGGCAGGTCGAGACCGCAACGCTGTCGGCTCTGGACCCGATTGTGAAAGCGGCGTGGGTTGCGCTTTCCGGGTTGAAGCAGGCAGGGACAAACCCGGAAGCGGCCGGGATGTTGGGCCTTTCCGGCGCGGTTCCCGGCGGCGATCCTATTTCCATGTTCCGATCGCTTCCGCAGGACCGTCGTGTTCAGATTGCGGCAGCAATCAACGAGAAATTCGCCGCCATGGGCCCGAAGATGGCTTCCCAGGAGGCGGCGTCCGCGGTCAAGGCTGAATATCAGGCGCTCGGCATGAATATGGAGCGGTATCAGACGGCGTACATGCTCCGCATCGGCGCAATAATGCTCATTCTCACCATCATCGCCGCGGTGGCAGCAATTTCCACCGGGTTCATATCCGCGCGCATCGCTTCAGGAATTGCGCGGGATCTGCGCGCCGCAGTGTTCGAGCGGGTCGAAAGCTTCAGCACCGGAGAGTTCGATAAGTTTTCAACCGCATCCCTCATTACCCGCTCCACCAACGATATCATGCAGATTCAGATGGTCAGCGTGATGCTTGTTACGATGGTCTTTTATGCACCCATCATTGGAGTTGGCGGCATCATCCGAGCAGTCGGAAAGAGCAGTTCAATGTGGTGGATCATCGCGCTTGCGGTCGTCGCACTCATGGCCGTGGTCCTGACCGTGTATCGCGTAGCAGTCCCCAGGTTCAAGCTGCTTCAACGATTGATGGACCGCCTGAATCTGGTAAGTCGCGAGACACTTTCCGGCATGATGGTAATTCGTGCTTTCAATATGCAGTCGTATGAAGAAGGCAGGTTCGACGAAGCCAACACCGAGCTCACGAATACCATGCTGTTCGTTAATCGCGTAATGGTCGTCATGATGCCGTTCATGATGCTCATCATGAACGGACTTTCGCTTCTCATTATCTGGGTCGGATCAAAACAGGTCGCCGCCTCGACAATGCAGGTCGGGGACATGATGGCGTTCATGCAGTACGCAATGCAGATTGTCTTCGCTTTCCTGATGCTGTCCATGATGTTCATCATGATTCCACGAGCAGCCGTATCTGCCGGCCGGGTGGCGGATGTGCTCGAAACGGAACCTCAGATCAACGATCCCGTCGTTCCGGAGAATTACAGCACGGACTTTGATGGCACCGTTGAGTTCCGTAACGTCTCTTTCCGTTACCCGGGCGCGGAAACCGACGCGCTTCGGAATATCAGTTTCACTGCGAGGCCCGGACAGACGACTGCATTTATCGGGGCGACGGGCGCGGGAAAGAGCACTCTCGTCAACCTCATCCCGCGTTTCCACGATGTGACCGGCGGTTCCATATACGTCGGAGGAAAGGACATTCGGTCCGTCGGACAGCACGCGCTTCGGGACAGGATCGGCTACGTGCCGCAGAAAGGGGTCCTGTTTACCGGCACAATTGAAAGCAATATTCGCTATGCAGACGAGAACGCGCCGGAAGAAGTTGTGGCTGCCGCCGCGAGCGTATCACAGACATCGGAGTTTATTTCCACATTCCCGGAGGGGATGAAGGCCACCATATCTCAGGGCGGGGTAAACGTGTCCGGAGGCCAAAAACAACGGATTTCGATTGCACGGGCGCTGGTGAAGAAGCCGCCAATCTACATCTTTGACGATAGCTTTTCGGCACTGGATTTCAAGACCGACTCTCAACTGCGACGTGCAATGAAGTCGCAGACCGCGTCGAGTACGGTCCTCATTGTGACTCAGCGAGTTTCCACTATCAGAAATGCCGAACGGATTGTCGTCCTTGACGAAGGGAGCATCGTCGGACAGGGAACTCACGAAGAGTTGATGAAAGGTTGTGAAACCTACCGCGAGATCGCGATGTCCCAGCTCACCAGGGAGGAACTCGCATGAGCGATCATAGCGAAAGAGTACCAAACCGTCCACGAATGGCCGGCTCGAGAAGCGGCGGACCGATGGGTGGTCCGATGGGCGGCCACATGGCTGGTGCAGGTGGTGAAAAGGCACGTGACTTCAAGGGCACCATGGGCAAACTCCTGCGGTACCTGGGGACGTACAAGCTTGCAATTGCCATCATCATGATAGTAGCCGCCGGATCATCCGTGTTCATGATCCTGGGTCCGAAGATCCTCGGCAAAGCAACAACGAAACTCTTCGAGGGTGTCATTGCCCGGATCGGCGGTCATGGATCCATCGATTTTGCCTACATTGCACACATCCTGCTTCTGGTCCTGGCCCTTTACCTCTCCTCAGCACTGTTGAACTACGTTCAAGGCTGGATAATGGCAGGAGTCTCGGTAAAGATAACGTACCGATTCCGCCGGGACATCGCGGAGAAAATTAACCGGATGCCGCTTCGGTATTTCGACGGAACAAACCACGGGGAGGTGCTATCCCGAATAACGAACGATGTAGACACCGTCAATAGGACCCTGAACCAGAGTCTTACACAAATAGTTACCTCCGCGGTCACCGTTACCGGAGTCCTTGTTATGATGCTCTCAATCAGCTGGAGAATGACGCTCGTGGCTCTTGCAATCATTCCGATTTCAATGCTCCTCGTGCGCCTGATAGTCAAACAGTCACAGAAATACTTCCGGCAACAACAGGACTACCTTGGACACGTGAACGGGCATGTTGAAGAAATGTACGGCGGACACGTGGTTATGAAGGCGTTCAACGGCGAGGAGAAGAGCGTAGCGAAATTTCGAGTGATGAATAATACGTTGTATGAAGCCGGCTGGAAATCTCAGTTCCTGTCTGGAATCATGATGCCAATGATGATGGTTGTCGGAAACCTCGGATACGTCGGCGTCAGCATACTCGGCGGATGGCTCGCGGTCCAGAAGGTAATTACCATCGGCGATATCCAGGCGTTCATCCAGTATGTGCGCAATTTCACCCAGCCGCTTACACAGCTTGCAAACATATCGAACGTGCTCCAACAGACTGCCGCGGCGGCCGAACGGGTATTCGAATTTCTGGATGAGGAGGAACAGGTGCCGGAGAGCACCGATCCACTGCTGATCACCGACATAGCAGGATCTGTGGAGTTCCGAAATGTCCACTTCGGCTACACACCGCAGAAGATCATTATCAACGATTTCTCAGCGGTTGCCAGCGCCGGACATAAGATTGCAATAGTTGGACCCACGGGAGCAGGCAAAACAACGATGGTGAAGCTGCTCATGCGCTACTACGACGTAACGAGCGGCGCGATTCTCATTGACGGGCATGACATACGAGAGTTCAGCCGAAAGGACCTCAGGCGAATGTTTGGTATGGTCCTGCAGGACACGTGGCTGTTCAATGGGACAATAATGGAAAATATCCGGTACGGTCGTCTGGATGCGACCGACGAAGAGGTCATGGAGGCGGCCAGGTCCGCTCATGCCGACCACTTCATTCGGACGCTGCCGAACGGCTACGATATGGTCATCAACGAAGAGGCAAACAATATTTCACAGGGTCAGATGCAGCTGCTGACAATTGCACGGGCGATCCTGGCCAACCCCAGAATGCTCATTCTCGACGAAGCAACGAGCTCCGTGGACACACGCACCGAGATCCTCATCCAGAAAGCAATGGACAATCTCATGAAGGCCAGAACAAGCTTCGTCATTGCCCACAGACTTTCCACAATCCGCGACGCGGAACTGATCCTGGTAATGCGCGATGGAGACATTGTCGAACAGGGAACGCACACGAACCTTCTTGCAGCCGGAGGGTTCTACGCAGAGATCTACAACAGTCAATTCGACTACGCTGAAGCGCTCTGACCTGCGTGTTGCCGTTATTCCCCTTCCTTCTTGCTGCTTGAGTCTCCAAGCAGAAAGAAGTTCGCCGTTTCGCTGCCCAGATTGATCAGACCGGCGCGGCTGTATACGACAAGCTTGTCGTGAGTATCGACGATGTCGAGGTTCCTCATGTGCAACTGACCAATGCGGTCCTCCGGATCGAAGGGAGCTTCCCCTGCTTCCTCCGGTCCGAACTCGGCGATTGACCGCTCCATGGTGAGCCGCTCAGCCTTGTAGGTCAGGTTGGGACTCTCGGTGTTCAGTATGGTATAGTCATCTCCCCGGCGCAGCTCCAACGTTACCGTTCCCGTTACCACACGTGCCACCCATTTCTGCAGACTCTCCCGTATCATCAGCGCCTGCGGATCAAACCATCGCCCTTCGTACAGGAAGCGTCCAAGCCTCCGACCCATGGTAAAATAGTTATCAAGCGTGTGCTCGTTATGAATTCCGCTGAGGAGCCGTTCGTATGCAATATGGAGAAGTGCCATTCCGGGCGCCTCGTAAATTCCACGGCTCTTTGCCTCGATGATGCGGTTCTCTATCTGGTCGGACATACCCAGACCATGCCGGCCCCCTATCTCGTTTGCCCGAAGCGTGAGCTCCACGGGATCAAGTTCGGTTCCGTTAATTGCTACCGGCATTCCCTCCGAAAAGGTGATGGATACCTCCTCTTTCGGGATCTTTACACTTTCGTCCCAGAACTTCACACCCATTATTGGCGTAACAAGATGGACGCTCGTGTTCAGGTATTCAAGATTCTTCGCTTCGTGCGTGGCACCCCAGATGTTCGCGTCCGTCGAGTATGCGGATTCGGACGGCATCTTGTATTCATATCCTCGGGCCTGAAGCCACTCACTGATCTCTTTCCGCCCGCCTAACTCGTTCACAAAAGACTGGTCCAGCCACGGCTTGTAGATGCGAAGCCGCGGATTAGCCAGGAGGCCATAGCGATAGAAACGTTCAATGTCGTTTCCTTTGTACGTAGATCCGTCACCCCAGATATTGACACCGTCGTCCGCCATTGCGCGTACCAGCAGCGTACCGGTAACAGCCCGACCAAGCGGCGTTGTGTTGAAGTATTTCCTGCCGGCGGAGACGATATGGAATGCACCGCACATAATGGCGCTGAAGCCCTCAATAACAAGTTCTTTCTTGCAATCGATCAGCCGCGCCTTCGTGGCACCATGCTTCAGTGCTTTTCCCGGCACGCTCTCCAGATCCGTCTCGTCCGGTTGGCCCAGATCCGCAGTATAGGCGTACGGGAAAGCCCCGTTCTCCTTCATCCATGTCACTGCGACGGATGTGTCCAGTCCACCGGAGAAGGCAATACCGACTTTTCCGTTCTTCGGCAGCGATTTGAGGATGATGCTCATAGGGACCTCACTTTTCACCTTGTCTGTTCATCCCACCACGTGGGCTCTTCGGGTCGTTTTCATGTCCGTAACCACACGCAGTCTACCAGCTAACGTCCACTGAAGGAAGATCAAACTGCGTTCATTAATCGATTAAGCCAGTGCAGTATTTACCACCGATCGTTGATCCAGTTCACCCAGCCGGACAGACGTTCCTCATTCGGATGCAGTCCGGCGTATGTCATCTGGTCGATCCGGGAAGCATCGTCCATTTCGAACTTTTCATCGAGTTCCTTCTGCATCCGGAGATACCGTGCCGTTGTAAGTATCTGCCTGCACTGATAATCGGCAATGCCGGTTGCCCCGTCCATGATGATTCGGAGGAGCTTGACGTTCCAGCGAAGGATTCCCCACCAGATGAATTTCTTCCGGACGGACACTGGATTGACACCCGTCCCGATTGAAATGAGACATATTTCAGCAAGCTCCCGCGGCGTGTCATTTCTTCCATCCAGGACCTGTGAGAGCGCACACATGCTCGGATTGTTCGCACACACGCCGCCGTCTACAAAACCATCAACGGATGGAAGATAGGTTGGAGCAGCGCTGGTGTACAGCCCAACCCGCGCAACACTGTTGTCGTCCTGCCCGTCACCTGCGAAGTTCTGAAATATCTTTGGCGCCCAGTAATCCCTCTTGCCTTCACGACGGCTGAGGTCGTACGACACGACAACTACGTTCTTCTTGAGTTGGGTCAATGTGCGCTCTTTGAACATTGTGGAAAGATCATCAGAAAGGACACGGTTATCGTATCCCACATGCAGAAAACGCCAGAGAGAAGACGCATACAGTGCTGTGCGTTTGTTGAAGATGTGCGGCCCGGACTTTGTATAAAAATCCTTGATGTCCGAAACTGACATGCCATCGGCAAGCGCCAGGGCAATCAGGCCACCCGTCGAGGTCCCGGCAAACATGTCGGCCATTTGGATCCATTCATCGCTTCCAAGTTCGGAGGAGATCCTTTCGAGGATTCCCAGGCTGACAAGTCCCTTCAAGCCACCGCCGTCAAAGGAAATTATACGAAACTTTTTCATTGCGCTCTCCGTGAAAACGACTTGCAAAAAAAACGCCGTCTACATCGTATCGCGCCGGCTGTGCCCTGTAAATTGACACGCCCGGTTCAATGCAGGATCTCTGCTCTTCCGCCGATGATTATGGAGTGCGCATTCTTGCAGTTCGCCTTGTTCCGCTCATCATGCTGATATCCGTGCACTGGGCAGTCGCTGAGGGGAATCCGGCTCACAGCAACCTCATTCTCCCCTCGCCCGAGCCGTTCTCGCTCAGCGGATACGACGCTGCTCAGGCAATAGCCATGATCCGGCGGGAAAAGCTGCTCGAATACTGGGACGGGAACAGCCTTCCGCGCATTCTTCCGGTCCATACAATCTGGGCGGTTTTCATCCGTATTGACCACTCTGCGTTCCCTGGCCATCGGATTCGTTATGACCTGGTGCTGAACGGGAATAATCTTGACTGGGACCACACCTACATCGATTTCGACGGCAGCATGACAAACCTCAGGCTGCTGTTTACGTACCGCAATCAGTACCCGCCGACGGACATCCCCTATCGGATTCCTGAGAATTGATCTCCTGCTCAGACTCCAACCACCGCGAGTATGCTTCGGGTACCTTCGGGATCGCTCGTATAGACAAAGATCTCCTGCAGCCCGAGGTTCCCTCGCACTACAACCTTCCAGCCGCCATTGATCGGGACGAACTTCACGCTCGGCTTCCCTTTTCCAATGACCTTGATGATGCCGAGAGCAATCTTGCTGACCTCTTCAAGCTCAATTGCGCGATCGACAATCGGCGCGGCGGCATCGATGAGTGTTGTGTGATTGCGGGTGAACTTGCCACCCGCGCGGTGCAGACTCATTTCCTTCGTTACCGGTATTCAATTGCCATGATCTTCAACGTGGATTCCCCGCGCGGAAGCTGAATTGACCGGGACTCCCCCACATGCGCACCCACCATTGCCTTTGCCTTTGGTGATATCCAGCTTAACGCACCGGAGTCCGGGTCGCTCTCGTCCACGCCTACAATGCGATAGGTCCGCGTGTCCCCGTCTTCAAGAACGGTCACCGTAGCTCCGAACGCAACACGCGAAGAATCCTGATCGGCGGGGTCTATGACTTCCAACAGAGATTTCATCCGCACCAGATACTCGATCCTTCGCTTCATCTCTCGCAGCTTTCGGACTTCAACGGCGGTCGCATCCGCTTCGGGTCCATCGCCTTCCGACGCAAGTCTTCGCTGTTCTTCAAGCAACCTCGGGCGGACAACGTCCGAAAGGTTCGACAGCTCTTCCGCAAGCTTCACTGCGCCTTCCGGGGTAACGTAATTACGCGCACCGGGCGGCAACGGAATCTTTATTTCCGGAACATCCTCGTCGTCAAATACTCCATCATCTTCACCAACAAACGCCCTGCTCATCTCGTCCTCCGACCATCCCGCTGTTTCACAAACGGGCAACCTGTGTCTTCAGAAACTTTACCGCCTTGCGGATATCACCTTCCGGATCAGCACCAGTCTCTCGTGCGATCGTAAGATATCCATGGTAGCCGACCTCTTCGAGTGCCCGCAGATATGCGGGCCAATCAACGGACCCTTCGCCGAGCGGCACCTCCTCGAAGTATTCTCCGGAGAGTAGATCGTCCACCTCACCGGACACAAATGATTCGTAAACCTCCACCGGTTCGCATTGGCGGAGTTGGTTTCCATCTCTTGCACGGGCATGGACAATGAACTCGTCCAGCACTTGAACCGCACGCACCGGATCATACCCAAGAATCATGACAAAGTTCGCCGGATCGAGATTCACGCCCATTCCGTCCGAATCGACAGTGAAAAGAAAATCCCGCAGACGTTCAGCCGGCTCGGACCCGGTTTCAATTGCGAACCGGACTTCATGGGACGCCGCATAGTTACCCAGAAGCCTGCACGCCTCTACCATCACCTTGTATTCCGGAGCTCTCGTACTCTCCGGGACTACACCGCAGCGCATTGTCACTACATGGGTTCCGAGGTCTCTTGCAAGATCCACTATTAACTTCAATCGTGGTGTCTTGATCCTGATTTCGTCCGGTCGGAGAAGGCCACGTCCGCCGCGATCTCCACACAGCGCACTCAATTCGATATCCTGTGCTTCACAATAGCCCCGGAACTCCTTCCGCGCTGCCGTGTCCAGGTTTTCCGGAGCCATTTCCCCGCTGACTGTGTACAGTTGGATTCCGTCCGCACCCATCCGTTGTGCAATCTTCACGCTCTCCCGTGCAGGTCGCCCGAACGCATTGCTTGGAACACCGAGCCGGAAATAGGCCATCGATTAGCATGCTCCCCCGTCGCCGGTCGTGGCGGCTGCTCGTGATATCGCCTCTATGTCCCGTTTACCCGAAAGGCTCCCGGCAGCGACTATTTCGGCCCTGAGCCCGTCCACAGTTTCCCACTCCGTACGGACAAGCCGCGGACCGAGCATGACTCCGCGGTATATGACAACAAAAAACGCCTTTTGTCGAAAAAATGTGACAGGAATCCGTTGTCGGGTCACTCTTTCAGTTTGCCGACAAGAAATTATGTGTCCGTCCGGATGATCTGTCAAGCGCAGGTTTGGGTAAGGGCACCGACGGAAACCCGCACATCGCGTTCGAAGACGTCGGAATACCCTTGATCTTCCTTGCCGTGGACTGCGAAGGTGCCTTCGAGAAAATCCGATTTCCTTCGCGCAGTTTGTTCGGTCTACGGCCCAAGCAGAATGCCATGCATGGATTCCACCGTGATCGGTATAGCACGCAGACTCGATGCTACACCTCCCGTGGCAAGCATTTCCTCTACAATGATCGCAGCGCCTGATAAGGTGGATCGGAAGCGCTGCACGTTGAGAACCTTCAAAATGAACACTTGACCAACAGACTAATAGGATGTATTGTCATATTTAATAGTAGCCAAGCATGTGCTTGTCTACGGCCCGATTTTCCTACATATTAGGTCTTTGGCGTAAGGAACTGTGATTGTTTGTCCTTCCAAGTGATTCCATCACCGAACTTTCCAATAAGAACTGACAGTATCGATGCGGGCAAACCACTTGAAGAGCTGAAGCACGGCTTCAGCAGAAGGAAATGTCGCAAATGGCTAGCAAATTGTACGTGGGAAACCTCAGCTACAACACGACCGAAGAAGATCTTCGGACCCTGTTCTCGTCCTACGGAGCTATCAGCTCCCTCAACATCATCAATGATCGTGATACCGGTCGCCCCAAGGGCTTTGGTTTCGTTGAGATGGGTTCCGAGCAGGAAGCCCGTGCAGCGATCAATGGCCTGAACGGACGTGAAGTAGACGGACGTCAGATCAAAGTGAACGAAGCGAACGATCGACCGCCTCGCAACACCGGCAGCCGCTGGTAAGCTGAATCGATAGAGGGACTGAAGCGGCGTTCGCGGTTTTTCGGAGAAATCCGGGCACTGACGCAACTTCGGTCCCGCCTCTTATTTCGAGAATTATCTCCTTTTTCCGTTCTGGCATTTCGTTTGGTTCAGAGCCCACCTTCCCAGCAAAATCCACGCCCACCGGTCGCATACATTACCTGACACGCACTATGCATCTCATTAGATGATTACCTGTACTCGCCACATTCCGCAGCGCGCGACACGAAGAAAGATCCCGACCACCGGAGCCGAAGTGACAGAAGGCAAAGTACCAATCAGTCCCTACTCGGCCAGACCCTACTCGGCGAACTCCCGGTCATCCAACTCGCAGACGGCGATCATCTCCACCACACCAGACAGCTTGCCTCTGATGCACCTCCTGTGATAGGGTTTCATGGCAGGCCGGGAACCGGCCTGCATACCACGGGAAAGAGATGAAAACTTTACAGATTGTACGACACGGACAGAGCCTGAACCAGATCAGGCAGGCACCATGGTTGGACCCGGACCTTTCGAGTGAAGGCGTCCATCAGGCGGAGAGTATTCAGGACTATTTCGCCGATAGAGAATATGACCTTATCATATCCAGTCCTCTCACGCGTGCACGCCGCACGTTCCTTCTCTCGCGGGCGCGCGCGCCTCGCGCAGAGTTCGATTCACGTCTCGTCGAATCCACGCTCGGAAGAGGCGCAGATTATGATTATCGAGAAATCCTTCCGTATGAAACTCCGGATTTCGCCGAGCCGGATCAAGCGAACATGTGGACTGTGCCATCCGGGGCGCGGATCCGATCTCTCCTTGCCGATCTTCGCGAACGACCGGAAGAACGGATCCTGATGTTCGGTCACTGCGCCATCTTCTACGTCCTGCTCCAGCACATACAGGGTAACATCTACGACGATGAGCCGATAATGGACGATCAGGCGCGCTCAATTCTCATGGACAACACTGCATTGTCGGAAATGCGGCTGGGTTCCGCACCCGGAGAAGACCGGGTTGTCGAATGGAACCTCAATATTCAAGACGTTCTCGTTTAGAATGGAATAGCCCTGCCGGGGCCCGTGAGTTTCAACTCCGGGCTCGGCTGCCCGGTATAAGGCAGATTGCCCGCCCGGGACCCGATATCATGCAACTTGACGTGCCTCATATTCTCTCATTCCTCTGAACTCATAATATTCCACAACACCGACGAATGCGTTGAATGTCACTTGACTCACGGTGATTGCACCAGCGATCTTATATGCTGTTGTGAAAGAAGAGAGGAAAACCTGGCACACCTTATTCACGCGATTCAACCTTACCTTCACCAGTACGGTTACCTTGCAGTCTTCGCGGCGATTTTTCTCGAAGATTTCGGCGTCCCGATGCCGGGAGAGACTATGCTCATTGCCGCATCGTTATTCGCATCGCAAGGCGACATGAACATCTATCTCCTCGACTTTGTCGCCTGGTCGGCAGCAGTGCTCGGAGACAACACAGGCTACGCAATCGGTCGATTCGGAGGCCGTCGACTGGTGCTCGCTGTCGGAAAATACGTCTTTCTAACTCACAAGCGTCTCGACTACGCAGAAGGCTTTTTTCGTCGCCGAGGGGCAATAGTGGTAATTGTTGCTCGATTCATTGAGATATTGCGCCAGCTAAACGGCATCATTGCAGGAACAGTTGAGATGCACTGGTTGAAGTTTCTTGCTTACAATTCAATCGGTGCCGCTCTTTGGGTCGGGCTGTGGAGCACGTTGTTCTACGTACTCGGCCAGCAAGCTGAACAGTTCGGGACACTCTTCAAGAAGTTCGAAATCATCTTTCTTGGCGCCGCGGCCACACTGCTCTTGCTATGGATGGTCATTCGCCTTATCCGCAAGCGGAAGGAGTCTGCTGAAAAATCAGAGGTGACCTCCGAAAGCAGCAGGTAGAGATCTCTCGACCGAAACAAGAATAATGAGCCACGCTCCACTGAGGAGAAGCCCGCCGGCGACATCGGTTGGATAGTGAACGCCCAGATACATCCTGCTAAACCCTATCAAGAGCGCCCAGAAGACAACCGGAATGCCTGCCAGTTTTCGTCCGCCCCGGAAGAGAAGGTACGCAAGAAACCAGTACACCGCGGCGCTTGCGCTGGTATGTCCGCTCGGAAAACTGAAACCGAACGCATGGGTAAGCCAGGGAAAAACCTCCGGTCGATTGCGCCGAACGAGGAACTTGACTGCGGTATTGACTGCAAAAATCCCGCCGAGATCAATTGCAAGGAACGCGGCCAACGCATATCGCTTTCTCAATAGAAAAATGAGCACAAGAATCAACGTTACAAGTACGAGCCCCGGACTCCCGGTGAACGTGACGATGCGAAAGAATTCAGTAAGAGCAGGACTGCTCGCAGTGTGAATGTCGTAGAGAATTCTCACGTCAAAACCATGCGTTGCACCCCGCGTAACAGCAACGGTCAGGACGCCGAACATTGCAGCAAGAATTGCAGCCCCGATGACACTCAGTTTCAGGTTTGACCGTTCATGCGATACCCGCAAGGATGGGTTGGACAAGTCGTTCTTCTTCACATCAATCTCCAGTAATTTGTCTGACGTAGGGAGTATCAACAATCGTACACGACGCGAACCGGACCGCGGACAGAGGCAGACATTCACAGGCGACCGTGCTCCTCGTTCAGGGCATCTGAGGCGAGCGCCGAAAGCAACCCTTCATCCTGGATATCGTACCACCGCCCGTTCTTGCAAAGGGCCCCTGACGTCACAAGGTTTTTCAGTGTCCGAGTGAGGTGTCGATAACTGGTTCCGAGCCAGTCCGCCAACTCCTGCAAACTGCGTTCCCGGAGATCTGTGTCCCGGTGGGTCAGGAAATAGGTTGCAAGACGCGCAGCGACCGGATACGCGCTGTTCACTGCACCGGCCACAGAGTTCTCCTTGAGCTTCGTGGCGATGCTTGTGCCCATTTTCATGATGGCCTTCGAGTAACTCTCTACAGAGCCGCGAACCACGTCCACCGGATAACTGCATATCACAACCTCTGTCGTGCACTGTACCGAACAGGTGGCTCCTTCGCCGAGAAAGAACTCAAGGTCGCCCACTATGTCCCCGGGCTGGTAGATCCGAAGGAGGAAATCCTTTCCTCCAAAGAGCGGCATGAAGACTCGTGCCCGCCCGCTCATGAGAAACAACAGTCGTGGAAGGGGATCTCCGGCATGACATAAGTAACTTCCCTTCGGCCTGCGGTCGAAAATGAGCTCCGCGTGCTGCCGGCGGAGGGAAAATTCTTCAAACCCGGGAAACAACGAATTGAAGGCGCTGTAGGACATATGTCCTATCTCTTCCATCCCCCGATCATGCACCATAGAGCAGTCCGGAGGCAAGAGGAGAAGGCAAACATGTACGTTCTGTTGGCAATAGCCACCGGAGGTCTGGTCTCACTGATGATACAGTTAAACGGAGACCTCCAGCTACTCATTGGTGCAATACCGGCTCTCATCGTTATTCACCTCTCGGGTCTTGCTGCGTCCGGCGGCTACGTTGCTTCCCGGCATGTCGCAGTTGGGCATCCATCCCCGCCCCGGGCGGAACGAACACCCGTCCCATGGTGGTTTGCACTCGCCGGGGTTCTGGGCGTAGGCATTGTCTTCATGAGCAATGAAGTCTATCGCCGAGGTGGAGTATTGCTCACGCTCATGGGGACGCTTGCAGGTCAGACGCTGGTCGCACAGGTACTCGAGATGATCCCACGATTTGGCGGAAGAAAGTCCCCGCAGCTGCAGCGCCTGCTTTCTCTCGTCCTTATACTTCCGGGTGCGCTGATAATCGGCATGGAAAGTGGCGTGGGACTGCCATGGGTCCTGCTTTCCTGGACTCCCGGAGCGGTCCTCATGCTTCAGGCGGCAATGAATAGTGCAAACACGGCCTATCGCGGAACTGGAAACATGCTTCTGCTCAATTACGGAACCGCGCTGGCCGCACTCGCTCTCATGGCCGCAATTGGTCTCCAAACCCTCCCGCGGATCCTTCAATCCGTGCCTGCCGTTCCGTTTCTAATCCTCGTTGGAGGGGGAATACTCGGCGTGCTGGTCGTCAGTTTTTCAAGCTTCCTCCTGAACCGGATCTCCGCAGTCCGCATGGTACTCGGCGTCTATACGGGTCAAATCGCCATAGGAATTGTCCTTGATATGCTTGCGAGCCGACCGCTGCAACCAGAAAAAGTAGCGGGCATTGTGCTGGTGGTTCTCGGTCTCCTGTCAGGGGAGACCAAACGGCTGCGGAAGGTACCCTCCTAAGGTATTAACGACCGTGTTGATGACACCAGTACGCGCCATCCGGGTGGAATATTCGACACGGCCTGTTCGGACGCAGCCAGGCCCTATCAACACGCTGCGTTATACTCTCCTTGACGCGCCCGTCAATGCCACCTACCATGCCGACAGGACGCACCGAGACCAATATGGGTCGAAAAGACCAAAATACAGGCAGGAAAGATGACTGAAAAAGACTTGCTGAAACCTGAAGAAGCTGATGTTTCGCACATGTTCGATATTTCCGGGAAGACAATCGTCGTGACCGGCGCGGGAGGGGCACTTTGCGGAGGAATGTCGATAGCGTTGGCAGAGCTTGGTGCCCGAGTAGCGCTCGTTGACCTCGATGGGGCTGCGGCCCAGAAGCGGACAGATGAGGCGAATGATCGTGCTCACGCTTCCGGGAATGGCGGAGAAGCGTCCGCATTTCAATGCAACGTCCTCGATGAAGCCGCTCTGGTCGCCACCCGGGAGCAAATCCATGCGAAATATGGCACCCCGGATGCCCTCGTAAATGGAGCAGGCGGCAACAATCCGGACGGAAGCACGAAAGGCTCCTTCCTGGAACAGGCGAATTGGGGAGCATCCGGCGACGGCGGCATCTTTGATGTATCCCTCGACGGGTTCAGGAAGACTTTCGATCTCAATTTTTTCGGCACGTTTCTTCCTACCAAGGTATTTGCCGCAGCCATGGTCCGGCGTGGGTCTGGAGCGATCGTAAATACCTCTTCAATGTCGGCTATACGGCCGCTCACGAAAGTGGGCGCGTACGGATCCGCCAAGGCTGCGGTAAGTAATTTCACGGCATGGTTGTCGGTTCATCTTGCTCATACCGGTGTCCGGGTCAACGCACTTGCGCCGGGATTCTTCATGACCGAGCAACTCCGATATCTCCATGTGGATCAAGGGACGGGAAATCTCACACCACGTGCGGAAGCTACAATCAACGGAACGCCGATGGGTCGCTACGGCTATGCGGACGATCTCTACGGTCCGCTTGTGTTCCTGATATCCGAGGCGTCCCGCTTTCTCACGGGGGTTGTTCTGCCGGTGGATGGCGGGTTTTCAGTCTACTCGCTATAGACGATGGCACCGATTGTCCGGCGGAGCTGTTCGGTCCCGGTACCACGGGTCATAATCTCGACTGTCAGCGCGGACAACTTGCGCCCTTCTGCGGTCAAAACTATACTGATAGGAAATGAGCATCCGGAATAATGAAGAAAGTCCGATTCGGCCGATAACCCGGCCTCGATCGGAAGCCCGGGAAGCGTACGACCGAATCAGCCGGGTGTATGATTTCCTTGCCTCATCGGAAAAGCGGTACGCGCTTGAGTGTATAGAATTACTGAGCGTTGAGGCAGGACACAGGATCGTCGAAATTGGATCCGGAACCGGTGACGCTCTGCTGGAACTCGCTCGAGGAGTTGGTCCGAACGGCTCCGTCATCGGGATCGATATCTCTCCTCGGATGTGCGAGATTGCGCGCCGGAAAGTAGACAATCACGGCCTTTCGGGAAACGTTCGCGTCGAATGCCGGGATGCGCTGGATCTCCCATTCGAAACTGAATCGGTGGACATCTGCCTGCTCTCGTTCACCCTCGAACTTTTCAGCCAGGATGATATGGACTCGCTATTGCGTGAATGTTACCGTGTTCTCCGTAAGAACGGTCGGATTGGCGTGGTTGCGCTTTCCCGGAGTTCCGCGGGGACGGCGATTCGGATTTACGAATGGTTCCATGACAAACTCCCGCGCCTGGTAGACTGCCGCCCGATTCATGCGGCCCGGACAATCCAGAACGCGGGATTTACACTTCTTTGCACACGAAATCGGAGGATGTGGGGCCTACCGCTCGACATAATCACCGCGACGAAACGGTAGACACGTTCTCAGGATCTCACCTTGTAGGTTGATACAATGATATCGTGCAGACGTTTCAGCGAAGGATCGGAGGCGGATTCTATGCCGCAGTCCTTCAAAAAATCGCCTCGCTCACGTCGAAACCAGGTAATCAGGCGGCGCGAACCATCCACGGGGTTCGATGCAGCGTGACACAAACGGGTCAGTGCGCGCAATTCGTCGATATTGAAAAACACTGAGGTTCCCCGCACGACGATATTGAAGAAACTGTCGTCCCGACGTTCAATCGTCACGTCGTCCGGAGCGTATTGGACCGCGGTGCCGGTTTCAAGATGTGACAGCGCCTCCAGAGTTTTCTTGCGAATTTCATTGTACTCGCCGGCAGACACAATGACTTCGGCCTGGCGTTTCATGAAGGTCAGCGAATCTTCATCCATCTTCTTCAGCAGAGCGGTAACATCCTGAACAAGCCGGTTCTTTCCTGCGGCCGTCCCTTTGCGCGCCGCGCCGGCTGCGGTGGCTTTCGCCGTCTTTGCAGCAGGTTTCTTCCCAGCCGTGGAAGTCGACTTT
>CAZKMA010000044.1:21125-25413 GCA_964553615.1 uncultured Spirochaetales bacterium
CCGCAGACTTCTGCGCCGCAGGCTTCTTTTTCGCGGGACTCTTCTTTTCAGTGGCTGGCGACGATTTTTTTGCCATGGTTCGCCTCCTCCCCTATAGTGTGCCCTCTCCGGGCAGGAAGAGCAAGCACTCGAAAGACTAATCTCCAATTCCATTACAAAAGTGTAATGGTACGGAAAGCCTTAGGTAATGTCAGAACAGTAGCTTAGGTCACGGAAACAACAGAGAAAGAGGAGAAAGTAATGACAGGAAGATTCTTTAGCTCCGGTAAACTCCCACTAATAAACTTCATACTTGTGGTCGTGGCGCTTGCCGGGCTCCCGCTCGTTTATGCGCTGTCGCGTAACGGAAGCAACAATAGCACATCAACGGCAAATCAGCTCGTTGCCGACAGTACCGGTTCGAGCCAGTCGCACGGTAGCGCGGTTCTGGCAAGCGAACACTCCGTACCGCCGGTTTCCGGCTCTCTACCCGAGTCGTTTCGCGGCGTCGCCGCCAAGGCTCTCCCGGTGGTTGTGGAAGTAAATGTTGTGGACATGGTCAAGAAACAAGTGCAGCAGATGCCCTCGCCATTTGACTTCTTTTTCGGGAATCCGAATCAGCGACAACAACAACAGCAGCAGCCCAAGACCCAGGAATACAAACAGTACGGATTGGGTTCGGGCGTCATTGTCCGCAAGAATGGCAACACTGTTTACGTTCTGACGAACAATCATGTTGCAGGGAACGCCTCCAAAATAACCGTCAAGCTTTATGACGGTCGCCAGTTTCATGCTACTCTGGTCGGCCACGATCCGAACAAGGATCTTGCGCTCATCAAGTTCACTACCACCGAAAATGTCCCGGTGGCCCAGCTGGGCAACTCTTCGTTGCTTCGCCCGGGAGACTGGGTTCTTGCAGTCGGCAACCCCCTCGGTTTCCGTTCAACCGTAACCGCTGGAATTGTCAGCGCAACCGGTCGTGAGCCTACCGGCGGTACTGGTGCCCACATCGCTCAATTGACAGATTATATCCAGACGGACGCTGCGATTAACCGCGGTAACTCGGGTGGCGCGCTGGTAAATCTCCAGGGGCAGGTCGTGGGAATCAACACGTGGATTGCATCAAGCTCCGGCGGAAGCATTGGAATCGGATTTGCCATTCCAATCAACAATGCAAAGCAGGCAATCAACGATTTCATCAATACCGGTCACATTCGGTATGGCTGGTTCGGAATTAACATTTCTCAGGCCACACCGGATATGCAGAAGGCCCTCGGGATCCAGAATGCCGGCGGCGGGTTCGTGAACGATGTCTTTCAAGGCTCTCCCGCCTACAACGCGGGCATTCGACCGGGAGACTTCATCACCAAGGTAAACGGTAAGGTCATTCAGGATTCATCGCACCTTCTCTACGCGGTGAGCGACCTTTCTCCGGGGAACAAGGTTCCCGTTACCCTGATCAGGGATGGCAGGACTATGACCGTTACCGTGGATGTAGGAACTCGTCAGGAGCAGAAATCCATTCAGGAGCAGTCCAAGAAACTCTGGCCGGGAATGACCCTGGTGCCGCTGACGCAGAGCATCCGGAGCCAGCTCAACCTTTCCAAAGCGAACGGAAAAGTGGTTATCGGCGCGGTTGAGAACGGCACCCCGGCGCAGATTGCCGGATTCCAGGTCGGAGACATTGTGCTGAAGCTCAATGGCCAGCCGGTCGGTTCCCTCGAGCAGTTCTACAAGGAACTGAACGCGAAAAACCACGGAGACGAAATGTTCACAATAGTGCGAAACGGCACTCAGGTCCTCCTTGGTCTGACTCACTAGAAGCCATGACGCGGTCTGAAACTGGCCGCGTGGTTCCTTTACCCCGCCGGCGGCACAGCGAATCGATCGGAACGATTCGTCTGCTCCGCCGGCTTTTCTCATTTTGGCGCGTTACCGGTCCGCAACCGGAGCATCCGAATGGCGGTTCGGGACAGTTGACCTTGTTCGAACTGACTACGATATTTGATCCAGGAGCATTCATTGATAGAAGGATCTTTACTGGGCGAGAAAATTCTGCATCGGTACGCCGGCGTACTTCTGGCCGGGCTGTCGATTGGTACGAACGATCGCCTGTTCATAAGCACCGAGCCCGTACACTGGGAACTGGCAAACATCGTGGCAGCACAGGCGTACAAGTTGGGAGCACGATACGTCGAGGTGAGCGCTATTCATCCGGATCTTGCCAGAGCCCGGACTGATTTCGCACCGGAAGATTCACTCTCCTATGTTCCTGATCATATCCGGGCACAAATTGACGCAATCGCAAACGAGCGTTGGGCATACATGCGCATAGACGGAGAACAGAACCCGTGGAGCATGGAAGGAATAGACCAGAACAGAAACGGCGTCATCAGTCTGGCCCTCGCGGAGGCACGTTCTCATTTCTTCTGGAATCTCCAGCGCGACAACTTTCCCTGGCTCATCGCTGCGGCACCAACACCTGCATGGGCACATCAGGTGGTCCACGGGCATGCGGATAGAGAGAGTTACGAACTACGGAATACAGAAAACGGCGATATGGAAGAGTTCTGGAGAATACTCACACCGATCCTGAAACTCGATACTGCCGATCCTCCCGGTTCATGGCATGAACATGCCCGGCGTCTTGACGGTCGAGCTCGTGCGCTGACCGGCATGGGGCTTCGATCCCTGCATTTCTTCGGCGCAGGAACAGACCTGCACCTCGGTATCCCGCCCGGCGCGCGCTGGATCGGAGGCTCAGCCACAACAGAAGATGGCCGGCGCTTTCTGCCAAACATCCCTACGGAGGAAGTCTTTACCGCCCCGGATTCACGGGTTACCACGGGAACCGTCCGGGTAACCCGTCCTGTCGTAGTACTCGGCACGCGCGTTACCGGTATTGAGTTGCGTTTCGATGCGGGAAGAGTCACTTCGTTCCACGCCGATCATGGACAGGAAGCCCTCGAACAGTTTCTGTCCATGGATAAAAACGCCGTCTCGCTGGGAGAAGTTGCTCTTGTCGATACCGGAAGTGCGATTTCCCGCAGTGGAAGGTTGTTCTATAGCATTCTGTTCGACGAAAACGCGGCAAGTCACATTGCGCTCGGAAGCGCATATCCGACCTGCCTGCAGAATGGCGAATCGTTGTCTGACGCCCAGCTGAACGACGCCGGGCTCAATACGGCGAAAGTGCATTTGGATTTCATGATCGGGTCCGAACAGATCGATGTTTCAGCATCGACCGCCGATGGAACGGAAGTTCAACTGATGAAACAGGGATCATTCGTTCACCGCGACCTGATTTGAAGAATACGCCGGGCGGACAAAGGAGTTGTTGTATGGCCGTGAAGTTTCAGGACTACTACGATGTGCTGGGGGTTTCCAGATCCGCACGACCGGAAGAAATTCAGTCTGCATATCGAAAACTTGCCCGGAAGTATCATCCGGACGTGAATAAGAGTGGCGATGCGGAGGAACGCTTCAAGCGGATCAACGAGGCATATGAGGTACTGGGCGATCCTGCAAAACGGCAGAAGTACGATCAGCTCGGCAGCAACTGGAACGCCGGTGAAGAGTTTACACCGCCGCCTGGATGGGACTTTTCCGGCGGCGGACAGAGTCGAACAACGGGTTCGGGAGGGACGTTCCGAACATTCGACATCTTCGGCGATGCCGGCTCGGGATTCAGCGATTTCTTCGAAAGCCTGTTTGGTTCCGTCGGTGGGTTTGGCGGCTCCCGTTCGGACGCTGCCGGCGCCGAGAACGGACGGCGAGCGCAAGCCCCTGGTTCAGCGCCGGACTTCGATCATGAGGCAGAAATCACCATTTCACTGGAAGATGCATACCGGGGCGGAAGGAAGACCATTTCGGTTCAGCAGTCGGATCAGCACGGCCGCCGTGCGGTCAGGAACCTTGAAATAACCATTCCGCCGGGAACGGCGGATGGGAAGCGGCTCCGACTCCGTGGTCAGGGGGTTGCCCGACCCGACGGAGCGGCAGGCGATCTCTACTTGAAAATTCACATTGCGCCCCATGCCCATTTCCGTGTGGTCGCATCCGATATTGAAGCCGAAGTTCCGGTTACGCCGTCGGAGGCGGTGCTCGGAGCGCGAGTGGAAGTTCCACTCGTCGACGGTCGCGCGACCGTGAAGATCGCGCCGGGTACGCAGAGCGGAAGAAAGCTCCGACTCAAGGGGAAAGGACTCGTCAAAGAGGGCAAAGAACGAGGCGATTTGTACGTAATTGTCAGGATCGTCGTACCGACAAGACCGAACGAGAAGGAGCAGGAACTGTACAGGCAGCTGGC
>CAZKMA010000044.1:25513-38856 GCA_964553615.1 uncultured Spirochaetales bacterium
TCGTCGTACCGACAAGACCGAACGAGAAGGAGCAGGAACTGTACAGGCAGCTGGCCGAGATATCATCGTACAATCCACGTTCCTGACGCGATCTACGAAATCTCGAAGTCCCATATGCTTGAGTCACCGGGAATACGGATCAATGGCTTGTGCAGCAGTACCGGATTTCGAAACACCCAATGGAAGGCGCCTTTCTCCGCCCATACGGAACGGGAGTTCTCAACAACATCGATGAGCTCGACATGGCCAATGATGGCGTTCGTCAGGAAAAAGGGCTTGTCCGGCGTTTCAAAGGTGAAATTGTACACATCGCTCAGGAGGTTGTACTCTGCCACCGCGGCATCGGTCTGCGCGCGTTCATTTTTCAGATAGACCTGAACGCCGTGATTGGAAAAACCGATAAACCTGCCGGTGGCCTCCAGTTTTTCTATTTCATCGAGAAACCGGTCGAACTCGGCAACAACAGGCATCGGATACTCTGAAAAATCGGGCATTCCGGAATAGGCGAAGGGGCCGATCGAATGGATGTAGAGCGTACCACGATAATCGGTATTCCAGCTGCGATTCTCGACGTCACATACTCCGTAGCAGATCAGATACGATACCGGGTTCCTGATTGACACGCACTTAACCTTCATCTCCCACTCCTTGCGGTTGAACTAACGGGTAAATGTGAAATGGTCCCGGCTCAACGTGGTCTCGCCGGACCACGTGTACGCGGCAAGAGATCCTCCGCGTGCCACGCTGTAATCAACGCAACAGACATTGTCTGCCTGCAGTTGAACATCGTCGTCGTTCAGCCAGTAATGGCCGAAGAACACCGGGACAGTATCAGTATATCCCGTAATCCTCTTCGCTTCTTCTTCCGGAATGATCGCGTCAAGTAAAGACCCTGCCGTTGAATCGACCGAGGAAGACGGGAAACGGATCTGATTGTACGTCTTTGCGTGGCCGTCCATCCACCACGCAATACGGGTACGCGTTCTCTCGTTTCCGTCTTTGTCACTGTAGCTCATTCCATGCGGAAGCCGTAACTCTACACCTTTCAGCACCGCTTCAATCGCGTTGAATGCATCACTGTCCTCAGCTGCGCTCTCCGGGAGAAGCGTTCGGTCCGTAGCGAGGTTTCCCCCGCGCGACTTCAGGTATTCGATCGACATGGCGTCCCAGGCAGCGTGAACGACTCTGATGTCTCCGAGGTCCAGGTAGATCGGTAGCTGCAAAAACCACCGGAGGTGATCGTCCCATCGTTCACGGAGATGCCGGAACTGATAGACGGTCTCCAGATGCTGGTGAATATTCTTGTCGCTGCGCGCTCGCAACCAGTGATTCCGGAGGCCGGATACTTCGCGGTGAAAGCACAGCGCATTATATTCGTGGTTTCCGAGAACTGCGCGCGCGGTGCCCCGTTCCACCATTCTGCGTACGATTTCGAGCGTCAGGACGACGTCCGGACCGCGGTCAATGAAGTCTCCAACAAATATCGCGCCGCGCCCATCTGAAGGGTGGCGAAATACCCCGTCGACCTCGCGATATCCAAGCTTTGCAAGCAGTCGAAGCAGTGCCGAGGCATGACCGTGAATATCGCCAATGATGTCCCACGTCATTTCGACATTATATCAGCGGGATGTCGGTGAGTCGATGGAAACGGGTTTGCCCAGAAACTTCGGCTGTGTGTCCAGGAAGAAGAGGTCAAGAAACGCCTTCGTTCGCGCAAAGAATTCACGTAGCCTTGTCCGCCATGAATACCTGGCGGGTACGTCCGCCGCGTTGAAACCCACGGCGTCGAGATGAAAGTGCTCGGCAATGAAGATTGCCCGTTCGTTGTGAAACTGTTGTGAAATGACGGTAAAATGTTTCTGCCCGAAAATTCTGTTCACGCGGACTACCGAGTCAAGTGTGCTGAATCCTGCATAGTCAAGATAGATATCCCGCGCCTGCACTCCCCTGCGAACCAGATCCTCTTTCATCCTCATCGGTTCGTTGTAGGACATGGCGCTATTGTCGCCACTCGCAACGATAACACGGACTTTTCCCAGACGGTACAGTTTCGCTGCCGCCTGCATCCTGTATTCGAAAAACGGATTTATATCCCCCGGGGCCGTATACTTCGCCGTTCCGAGTACCAGGCCGACACGATTGTCAGGGAGATTCTCCACCGAAGAGTAGGTCCGACCGCGAGTCATGTTTGTTACTGCGGTGTTGGCGGCGATTATCGTTATAATAAGGCCGAGCACAGCGTACCTGACAACGTACGGAATGAATCGCGGGACGTGTATCATATGACGTACGGTCCAGGCGCCGGAATCCGGCTCACCCGTTATCCGTTCTTCTGCTGTTTGCGCAGTTTGTAAATAACGTCTATCGCCTTCAGTCGAACGTCCCGGATGTAGTTGCCCGAAGCGACATTCAAGAGTGAATTGATAACCTCAGGATCGCTTACCCCACCACCTTTCGCAGACAGCTTCTCCACCGCGAGCAGACAGGCGAAAGCCAGATTATTGTCCGGTGCCACCTTCGCGGTATTGTCATTCAGGACACGGACTATGCCGCCTGTTACATCGTTCCCTGAGTTTATTCCAACTTTGCCGAGCGCATACACCGCCTCGGCAAGGACCATCGGCTCCTTGTCGTCGAGCAACACCGTAAGCAGCGTATTCTTGGCCTGTTCGCCACCCATATCCCCGAGCAGGTTGCACGCCTGACGACGGACTTCCGGATAGTTGTTCGCAACGGTATTTCCCTTGCGCACCTGCCGAATGAGCCCCTCGGTTGCCAGGGAGTCCAACACCACCGCGACGCCCGGATTGGCCCCCGAAAGAGTTCCGTCGGTCACCATGGACTGAATGGTCTGAAGCGCAAGAAGCTGCATCTGACGGTCGTTGGAAAGCGCCTGGCTTCGAAGGATCTGCAGCTCAATATCCTGGCTGAGGTAGAGCTGTTCAATGGTGAGATCCTTACCGCTCCCGGACCCGGCGGCGGGCTTCGAAGAACTTCCGGAAGACGAAGTGGCCCCCGCCCCGGACTGCTGAGCCATCAGTAAGCCGGCTGCGCAGGTCAGAAACAGGACGCCAACGAAGAATCGCTTTTTCTCTGCCATCTCTTTCTCCTAGCAGGCACAAGTCTGGGCTAGAACAGCCCGATTTTCCATTTCCCGTCGCGATTTTCCAGTTGGTACAGGATGACCCTCTGGCCACGAACCACCATGATTGCTTCAACTGTATTCTTATCGAGAAAAACGAGATCGTCAAGCCGAGCATTTGATCGGGACGGAGCCACCACATACTGGAAGTAATCATCCAGTGACTTGAGAACTATGTTGTTGCGCTTCAGAATCGGGCTGTCCGAAAGTTTCTGCAACGTCGAAGGCATTGACATCTCTTCGGTATACTGAGGGGTAAGATAGGATTTCCACGCCTCGAAGTTGCGGGCAGAGATGATCTTGTTGAGATCCTCAATGACTTTCTCTACTGCGCTGAAGGTCTTGCTGTAGACCTCCTTGCTCACTTCAATGGGTTGGCGCTGCTGCGCGGGTGCCGGAGGTTTCGCCGGCACTGGTTCCGGTTTCGCAGCTTCCGCGGGAGGTGCCGGATTCTGCGGTTGGGCTTTCGGCTCGGTGGGCAATGGCCCCTGAACTTCTGTCTTCCCCGGCTGGGATGGGGCGACTGGTGATGGGGTAACACACGAATCGAGCACCAGGAGTGTTGCGCATAAGAGTGTCAGCAAGACAATACCTGAACTTTTCATGATAAAACACAATATAGCACAGATGACGGATTTTTTGTATAATCAATTTACGTGATGGCAACCACCCAGGACGCGCTCAAGCTATTGAGACTGTACACGAAAAGGACCGGGAATCCGCGGATCAACTACGCGAAATTCCTCGATTTTTCTACGCGCTACATGGAGAAGTATGCCGAGGAGCATCCCGAGTATCTCGATTTTTCGGCACACGCCGGGGAGTTGCTTCCGGACCTCCTGAGTCAATTGGAAGATGTGAAATCATGTTCACTCTCGCACAACGGGGATCAGATATCGGGAATTGTCTACGACGAGTACTATCTGGATGCGGTCCATGCCGCGTACGTGAAGCTCGAAAGGCATCCCGAAGCACCGTTTCCCGCAGAAGAGACGTTGAGCGTTGACATACCGTCGAGCGCCGTGACCCCGGTGGACATCAAGTCCGATTTCGTCCCGTGGATTGCCAGAAGCGAGAAAGAGGCGCCGGTTCTTCTGCGCCTCCTGTTTCCCGAGGGAATCCACAGCCTCATTGTACCCTCAGACCTCGTCCCGGGAAAACTCGTTGAACACACGGTCCACAAGATCCGCGGGTATATGCGCACATCGCGAAACGCGAGCTACATGCATCAGAAGTTGCTTTCAATCTTCCGACAGCGGGATCTTTCGCTGAAGGAGATCATCAATGCAATTCTCTCAACGCCCGATCAGGCAATAGCTACAGTCACTGCGCCGAATGATTTCACATTCCAGTTCTGGACTCAACTCTCAAGCAATGTCATTCGAGAGTTCACGCCGAAACAGGACAAGCTGCCCGAGGAACACTCGTTTGTCCAGGCCGCGTACATGCTCGGGTACTTCAACGTCTATTTCCGCGGTATTCAACAGAAGAATCTGGAGCGGGAAACTGCGCTGAAACAGTTCGAAGTTCGGCTCAAGAAGAAACCATACGCCTTTACCATCAGCGACATGTACAATTTCACCGACGCACGGGGAAACCTGCTGTCAAAGAAGTATCCGGTAGAAGCAATACACGAGATCCTTTCAAAAAAGACCACCCCACCGGATAACCGATCTCTGCCTGAAATCATCCGGGTCCGAACCGCTCAAAAGAAAGAGTACTACATCAGCAAGGAGTACATACTCCCCGTGTTCGGGGAAAAACTGTTCCTGACCTCTGAAGCGCTGAAGGAGTATTACGCCGAGGCATGGAGCGACGCGCTCAGAAGGGATGAGACGCTGAAGTCGATGACTGAAGAGGCGGCATTTGTGCAGGACGTAAAATCAAGGGTCACCGAGCGCGACCCGCTTCTTGCGGCGCTCATGAACTATGATCTCCTGTACCTCTGTGCAAAAGAGTCGGGTCTTACCGGAAGCGCAGCGAACGAAGTCAATCAGCTTCTCGACCGAAAAGAATCCAAGCTCAAACCCGTACCCGAGCTTCTCGGTCTTGATCGACAGAAGCTGTATCGGGATGCGCTCCTGCTCCTGCCCTTCTGGCAGGCAATTCCGGTGCTGAGATCTTTCGTACGGCTGCTGCAGCGGATGTTTCTCGGAAAACCGAACGCTGTCGCGGCACGGAATGCACGAGCGCGAAGAGCGTCTACCCCCGCAGCCGGCGGCTCCGATCCTGCGGCCCCTCCTGTTCAGAAGATTGCAGTATCCGAGGACGATCCGGAACCTGGAGCCACAGCCCGGGAAAGCGACAGTGGTTCAACGACGCCAGATCCGGCAGCCCGAAACGAATCCATCCGCACCAAAAAAGCACAGGCTGCGGCATTCCGGCAGGCAATACAGAAACTCGAGAAGACTTTTCTCCCGCCGGGCCTGAATCGCGACGCAGCAATGAAACTTCTGGTCGACAAGTGGAATCCGATTCTGGATTCTGCGGCGAAACAGAATCTTGTCGAAGATGTCAATTCTCTTGTCCGCGACTATGTTAGAAGAATTCGATCCGGGTTTCGAATCAAAGCGCCGGATGCCGCCAGAATTCGAAATATGGCCAGGGAATTGTGCGATCATGAGGCATTAAAGAAGATCGGCAAACGCGATTCGTTGCAGGCCTATGTCGAGCTGTACCTGCTGAAGATCCTCGGGAAGTGAATTCACTCAGGTGAGGACTTCGCCAAGCGTGAGATCGCCCATGAAGCTGAGCGACTCCACACACGCGTGAAATAGTTTCATGCACATTACCGCATCGTCCTCAGCACGATGGGCGGTATTCGGCGGTATCTTCAGGAACGCTATGAGATTCTGCAGCGAGTAGCTCTTCTGTTTGGGAAAGGCACGTTTGGCGAGAACCTGGGTGTCTATGATAGGATTTTTCACGTCAGTCATGCCGCTGTCAAGCAACGCTGCCCGCAGAAACGCAAGATCGAACGGCGCATTGTGGGCAAGCAAGATGGTATCTCCGGTGAACTGTATGAACTCGGGAAGAGTCTTTTCCACAGAAGGCTGTCCGGCCACCATTGCATTCGTTATTCCGCTTACCGCGGACGCTTCTTCGGAAATAACAATACCCGGGTTTGCAAGCCTTCCGAATGTTGCAATGATCTGCCCGCCGCGGAATCTGGCAGCGCCAAACTCGACAATCCGATCGACACCCGGCGTGAGTCCAGTTGTTTCAAAATCGAATGCAGTAAATTCAATCTCCGCTACAGGCTGATCCAGATTCATACCGGCATATTACCTGGAAAGGTACCGGGTGTAAAGCGGAATCTAACCTTGACACCGGCCAGGTCTGCCGGTAGGGTACCGTGTGTCCATTCAGGATCTCATGAAAGAATACGATTTCTCCATCGACGACATCCGATGGTACCTGTCGGTAAACACCGCCGAACGGCTGCTGACCTATGCGGAGCATCCGGAAGAGCTTGCCCGCCTCGTATGGTCCGGCGGACTGGAGAAAGATCTCTACGACATGGAAGAACGGTACCTGCGTGATCTTCAGGCAGATCTGGACCGCAGCCTGACCGACGAGGCACACGTCCGTCAGATACTCAACGACGTTGCCCACCAGAAAGCGAAACGACGCCGCGCGCGTATGTAGCCGGGATAGGAAATCCCGCCGTTCAGCCTGCCGTTCAGCCTGCAGTAGCAATAATCGCCTTTATTTCCGCCACAAGTCTCTGCACGCGGTTGCCAACTTCTGTGCGTGCCGGCTCAAGTTCGGTGCCCGGTTTTCCCGCGACAGACGCGTAAAACTTAATCTTCGGTTCGGTGCCCGAGGGTCTGCAACTTACCATGGAGTTCCCCTCAAGAACGAATTGGAGGACGTTGGAAGACGGAATCCCGTCTATCTTCCGCACCTTCCCGCTCTTCCCGTCTACCGCGGTAAGGGAGAGAAAATCGCGTACCTCCGTTACTCTGGATCCGCCGAGGTCCGAAGGCGGCTGCGCACGCAACGTATCCATCAACACCTGCATTGTCCCCTTCCCCTCCTGACCGGGAAAGTAGTGCGAGATCGTCTCCTCCTGGAAGTAGCCAAGCTCGCGGTATATTTCGTTCAAGCGATCCAGAACACTCTTCCCCTTCGAGACATGGTAGAGGGCCATTTCCGAAGTCAGTACCGCCGCGGTAATTGCATCCTTGTCCCGAACATAGGTTCCGATGAGATACCCGTAGCTCTCCTCATCGCCCATCACATAGACCGGACCTCCCTTCTCGGCTTCAAACTCCCGCATCTTCTGGGCAATCCACTTAAAACCGGTGAGAGTGTCATAGCATTCGACTTTGTACTTTTCGGCAACGAGACGCTGAAGTTCGGTAGTAACGATAGTCTTCACGAATCCCGGACGCGAAGGCATTGTTCCAAGCTCCCTGCGCGTCGAGAAGATGTAATCGGCCAGAAGAACTCCGAGCTGGTTTCCGGTTATCAGGCGAAAATCGTCCCCGTCCGGAACGGCAATTCCGATTCGATCGGCGTCCGGGTCCGTGCCCATCACGATATCTGCGTGCTCCCGGCGGCCAAGAGCAAGCGCAAGCGTCATCGCGGAAGCCTCCTCGGGATTCGGAAACTTGACTGTAGGAAAATCGCCGTCAGGTTCGCGCTGCTCGGGAACTGTGTGAACCGTAATGCCCAGCTCCCCAAGTACCCGCTCGACCATCACTGCTCCGGTCCCGTGGAGAGGCGTATATACGATCTTCAGATCCTTGCCTCTCTCGCGAATCAGTTCCGGACGGAGCGACGCACCCCGGACCGCAGCGGCGAAGGCGTCATCGATCTCACGGTCAACGTAGACCAGAAGTCCCTGGGCGAGCGCATCCTCCTTCTTCATGGTACGGATTGTGCCGGTTACCGAAAGCACCTCAGCAATTATTCCCTTGTCGTGGGGAGGAACGACCTGCGACCCGTCGTTCCAGTACACCTTGTATCCGTTGTACTGAGGAGGATTGTGGCTCGCAGTAACAACAATGCCGGTGGCTGCATTCAGCGTGCGAACCGCAAAGGAGAGCTCCGGAGTCGGACGAAGCGATGGGAAGAGATACGTTCGAATACCGTGCGCACAGAGAACAAGTGCTGCTTGAAGAGAAAACTCGTCTGAATAGTGACGGGAGTCATGGGCGATGACTGCAGAAAGCTTCCCGTCGGGGCCCGGGACTCCATTTCTTACCACATACTGCGCAAGCCCCTGGGTTGCCCTGCGGACAACAAACCAGTTCATCCGGTTGTAACCGCCACCGATGACGCCACGGAGGCCGCCCGTTCCGAACTCCAGATCGGTGTAGAACCTGTCCGAAAGCTCGTCCCAATTTCCGTCCGAAACCAGCGTTTCCACCTCACGACGAAACCCGTCATTTGATTCCTGCGCGACATAGTCCGCAGCGCGAGACTCGATCGATTCTCTGTCCATTACGCCCTCTCCTGCTCCTGCAATTGTTCACTGACTCCCGGCAGGAGCGCGACGAGCTCGTGCGGGTCATCTATTATCATCCGTGCGCCGGCCTCTTCTATTTCGCGGCGCTCGCGAAACCCCCAGGTAACTCCGACCGAGACCATTCCGGCGTTTTGCGCAGTCTCCATGTCAACGGCAGTGTCCCCGACATACAGAACCTGCTGCGGTTCCAGTCCAAGTCCCACGCAAATGCCGACAGCCGAATCCGGGTGAGGTTTGGGGGGAACGGCTGAAGTATGCCCCTGCACAATCCGAAAGACACCGTCCGGAAGCGCTCGCGCAACAATTACCGTTGTTAACTCGTGAGCCTTGTTGGACAACACCGCCTGCAGATAGCCACGCCGTTTGAGCTCTCCCAGTACGCTGACCACACCGTTGTACGGCCTGGTAAGTTCAACGGGATGGGCCGCGTACTCTGCCTTTACCTCTGCCACACAGGTGTCTACAAGATGATCGTCCGCGCGACCATCGGGGATGCAGCGCCGAATGAGCTCGGCGAGCCCCCATCCGACCATTGCCTTGTATTCCTGTGGCGCGAACTGTGCGAATCCATGTTTCTTCAGCACGGCGTTCGTCGCGCGTGCAATGTCTCCAATCGTGTCCAGCAATGTTCCGTCCAGATCATACAACACGGCACGAAACACTTCGGGGTTCGTTATCATGCACACATCCTATCAAAAATCTGCCGATAACTCAAAGCTCCCGACCGCGGAACATGACGCACGCTCTTCACACCGCTATAATGCCCCGCATGAGGAAACGGGATACCCGTCACGGCGCGGCGGCCTTCGAAACCTTCTACCATGATCTGTACGGTGATCGATGGGAAGGACTGCGAGCCTGTCTTTCACGCGAATCCGGAGGACACCAACCCGAAGCAGTTTCCAGTGGTCGACCGATCGAGCTGCGGGAAGGGCTCAAGAGAAGTTACTACCTCGACGAGGCATCATTCTTGGCTGCAGAAGCGCTTGACGTGCAGCCGGGAGACTCCGTGCTCGACCTGTGCGCCGCTCCGGGTGGGAAAAGCCTCATCCTTGCGCTCCACTCGGGTACCGAGGGGACTCTCGTGGCAAACGAACGCTCGGCCACCCGCCGTGCGCGACTTCTGCGCGTTCTGGACACTCACCTCCCTCCGGAAATCCGCAGCCGTATCCGGGTAACCGGCCATGATGCGCGCCGATGGGGACTGTATGAGACGGACAGGTACGACCGCGTTCTTCTCGACGCGCCCTGCTCGTCGGAAGCGCACGTCCTTGCATCCCCGAACCACCTTGCCGAGTGGTCACCGTCGCGCACCAGAAATCTTGCAACACAGGCACATGCAATGCTTGCCGCCGCCGTGGACGCCGCCCGACCGGGCGGAATCGTACTCTATTCAACCTGTTCGGTCTCTCCGGCGGAAAATGACGAGGTAGTCGAACGGCTCCTGAAAAAACGATCGGGTGTCGTGGAAGTCCTGAGTCGTTCCGCACCCTGGGGAGAACAGTCGAAACATGGATGGCAGATATTCCCCGATCGAAGCGAAGGACGCGGGCCGATCTACTACGCGATCCTGCGCAAGCTGAAGCCAAGCCTTTGAACATTCCCCCCGTTCCTGATAGGATGCCCGAGCTATGCCACACCTTTCCGATGCACATCTGAACGCTGAACAGAGACGAGCGGTAGAAACGATAGACGGACCCCTGCTGATAATTGCCGGAGCCGGGTCCGGAAAGACGCGTGTTGTAACCATGAGAATTGCGCGCATGCTTGAACACGGGATTCCGCAGAACGCCATTCTGGCCCTGACATTCACGAACAAAGCAGCACGAGAAATGCAGGCACGGATCCGTGAACTTACCGGGAAGAAACTGTCGAATCTGACCGTCTCCACGTTTCACGCATTTGGCGTCCACGTCCTCAAAGAGACGATACACCACCTCGGATATCGAGATAATTTCACGATATACGACACGAGTGACCAGATATCTCTCATCAAAGAGACAGCCCGGGAGATCAAATTCACCCTTGAGTCGGCCGATCTCTCGAAACTCGTGAACCTCTTCTCCGCTATCAAAACCGGTCGCACCGAGTGGAAGGGGGTAACTGACAAGTTTCAATCGCTGTACGACGAATACCAGGTGCACCTGAAACTCTACAACGCCGTGGATTTTGACGATCTCATCCGGTTGCCCAGCCGTATCTTCGAAGAGTTTCCGGAGGTCCTTGCCCACTATCGGGCAAAATACCGCTACATCCTCGTAGACGAGTTCCAGGACACATCGGCAAGCCAGTATCACCTCATGAAACTGCTTGCTGACGGTTCGAGAAATATCTGCGTTGTCGGAGACGACGACCAGTCGATATACTCCTGGCGCGGCGCAAATTATGACAACATCATAAATTTCGAAAAGCATTATCCGGAACTTCTGGAAATCAAGCTTGAACAGAACTACCGATCGACCGGAACCATTCTTGCTGCCGCGAATGGCGTAATCCAGCACAACAAGAACCGGAAACACAAGGAGCTGTGGACCGGGTTCGCAGGCGGGAAACCCGTTGAACTCTTCTTCCCGGACAACGAGCAGCGGGAAAGCGAATTCGTCGTCCGAATGATCAAGAATCTGGCGCAACGGGATAACATCCGTTACGAACAGGTCGGAGTGCTCATGCGCACCAACAGCCTCTCTCGCAATCTCGAAGAAGTGTTCATGGCAATGAACATGCCGTACAAGATCTCCGGCGGTACCAGCTTCTACGAACGCAAGGAAATCAAGGATATCATCAGCTATCTTCGTGTAATGGCCAATCCGGACGACGATGTAAGTCTGTTAAGAATCCTCAATACCCCCCGTCGGGGAATAGGACGCCGCAGCCTCGAACAGATAATTGCCGTCTCCGAACGAAAAAAAGAGAGCCTGTTTTCGGCAATGGCAGCACTCTGTCACAGCGCCGCAAGTCCTCTGCCCGAGCGCAACCGGATAGACCTGCTCTCGTTCATAGATCTCATCGAGAAGTACCAGCGGCTGTTCATTGAAGAACGCAAACAGATGGCAAAGAACCTGACCCACCTTGTTGCCGAAATAGACTACTGGGGGTACCTCGTTCAGGAGTTTCAGAAAAACGACAAGGTGGCCAAATGGCGATACCGGAATATCGAGTACTTCATCCAGTCCATTCAACAGTGGGAGAAGGACCCGGACAACCTGAACCCAACCCTCAATGGGTTCCTGAACCGCATTACGCTTCAGTCGCGGGACGACCTTACGGAAGAGGATGACCGCGGCAAAGTCAATCTGATGACCATACATGCGGCCAAAGGCCTCGAGTTTGACATTGTTTTCCTCGTTGGTGTCGAAGAGGGCATAATTCCTCACGCGCGCGCCATCGAAGAATCTGCGGAAAATGTCGAAGAGGAACGACGACTGTTCTATGTTGCCATTACGCGCGCAAAGGACAAACTGTACATGAGCTCATGCCGAACCCGGAAGATTATGCGCGAGACTATTGAGTGTACCCCTTCTCCGTTCATCGAAGAGATACCACAGGACCTGATTGAGATTCGAGAGGAGGAGGATCCGGTGGAAGTTGCCGAAGCTGTTGACTATTTCGCCCAGATGCGCGAACGATTCGGCTCCTCTTGAAGTATCACGCAGCGTGTTGATATCCGGTAATCGGATCCCGGCGCGGGAGTCACACGTCTTGTCACCGGCCGAATTACCGCTACAATGGGTAGCATGTCAACGCCGTTGCTCAATCCCGCTGCTATTTCGTTCAGCGCGACGTCGCTGCCTGTCGTTATCGTCGGCCTCATGACGGTTGCGCTTGGGCTTTACGTCTTCGTCCTGGAACGGGGTTCGAGCATCGGCAGGCGCTATCTGTTTTTCGCATGGAGCATTGGACTCTACGTATTCGGCGCAGGCGTTTCGTACGCCGTAATCCCCCGGTCGCTTTCTCTGATCTGGGATCGAATCGCGCACATCGGCGTTGCGTTCATTCCAACATCACTGTTTCTTGCCTCTTCATCGTTACTCGGATTGTCTCACCGTTTCCGCGCCACAGGACATGTGCTTCTCACGTTTTCGGTCTTCTCGGCCGGACTGGCACTGTTTTCCGATGCCTTCATCGCCGGAAACCGCGAAGTCTGGTGGGGTTACTACCCGGTTTACGGTCCGGTAGGCATTGCTTTCGTTGGGCTATTCGGCATTGTGTTGATCGGCGTGTTGGTCATGTACGTCCGAAGAGTGAAAATCACAACGGATATTCTCCACCGGAAGAGGCTCCGCGCAACGATCATCGCGATCTCAATCGGAGTCCTCGCATCGGTAGACTTTCTTCCGGCGGTGGGAGTCCGCATCTATGCATTCGGTTACATTCCGATTTCGATTTTTGTATTCATTATCGGCTTTGTCCTGGTTCGGTATCGGCTGGTCGACATAACTCCCGAACTCGCGGCCACCTCGATTCTCGACACAATGCAGGGTGCGTTGGTCGTAACCGACAGGGATGGGATAATTCGCGTTGCCAACCGAGTTGCCAGGAGCTGGCTTGGGCTCGATGCCGCCCACCTGATGAACCAGCGGTTTGCCACCGTTCTCGAACAGCAATCCACGCCGATCGGGAATGGTTTGCCTGGTGATGCCGGGATGGACGGGCAGCAGGAATGGACCGACAGTACGGGGACACTTCATGTCGTTGAGATCAACAGCACGCCTCTCATGCTTTCGG
>CAZKMA010000045.1:0-37393 GCA_964553615.1 uncultured Spirochaetales bacterium
CTCCAGGAATGCCTGACATACAGACGATCTTCACCGATGTCCTGCTCTTGCAATGCCAGCACTTCCCCCGAGCGCAGGCCCGTCGTCATTGCGACAAGGTTTCCGACGCGGGCCCTATCGTCCTTCCAGGGTAGGGAGAAGAGCTTTCGCGCTTCCTGTGCCGTGAGTATCCCTCGTTTCTTTGAGATACCGGAGAACTTGCGTAAACCCTGGGAAGGGTTCTGTTCAAGGATTCCCTGCTCTTGGGCCCACCCAAAGGCGACGGTTACAACGGTAACAATCATATTGACGGTCTTTGCGGCGAGCCCCCTGTCCTTCAGATTCAGCTGGAAGCGCTTGAGTTGCAGCTTGGAAACATCTTGGAGCGCCATTGAATTCGGCGAAGAATGCTCGCCAATGGTGTAGTCTCCGCACCTGATAGTTTGGACGATGGCGTGGATGCTAAACAGCTCGCTCACCGGCCGGTGCTCTCGGTAGCAGTCGGGGATGCCGTCTTGGAGCTATTAGTTGACGATGAGTACCGCTTCGTCGCGGGTCATGCACCGTGTGGATTTGGCGGGCAGAAAGCCCCTCTCATGTGGATTTCGCAGTTGCGCCTAAAAGATCTTGCCGGGTCTGTGCAAAGAAGAACGGCGCATATCCCCTTCCTTTGAGGAGGCGATTTCTCATACCTTCTCAGAGTCTGGTATGCGGAACGCGCCGTCCCGGGTAGTAGATATCCAGGTAGCACTTCCCGCATTTCTCCCGAACCTTCACGCCCATTCCCAATGCTTTCGCATCTTCGCATGTTCGCGTTGCCCGGGGGGCATAAAAAAAGCCAGTCAACATTCAGTTAACTGGCTTTCAATATTAGCAGGGACAGGACTCGAACCTGCGACCTCCGGGTTATGAGCCCGACGAGCTGCCAACTGCTCTACCCTGCGTCGTTTGTACGGGTAATGTACTGCGTACGCCTGAAAACGTCAAGGGCAGCAGCGCTCATTTTGACACGGCATCGTTCCATGGCACGCCGGTCGGCGCCCGCCGACGCGCCTTTTTACGTTCCCGGTTCACGTTGCAGCGGCAAAATGCTGCGGCAAAATGCCGCCTCTGCACGTGGGAAAAGGGGGACTTTTTTTCAAGTGGGGTAGCATATGCTGCAAAATGGGAAATGCGGGTCACGGCCGGTCTATCGAATTCCGGGCAAACGTTCGGCTTCCTCGTCGTCCGCAATAGCTTTGCGATACAGGTGCAGCAGCAGCGCACCGAAGACTATCAGGAGGGGAATTACCATGAGCGAGAACCAGCCCCCGGTAAACAGGAGCAAATTGTAGGTGCCATGAATTGCGGCGGCGGCAATGAGGCCGCGCGCAATGTACGACCGGTCACCGAATCGCGTTTTGCCAACATAATAACCGAGAATGCCGGATGCAATTGCGTGGAGAGGCACTGCGCTGAAACCGCGCACAAGGAGATCCTGGATAGTGCCGAAGCTGTAGAGGATATTCTCGAAGAACGCAAGGCCCATGCTCGCGGCGACTGTGTAGATAATTCCATCGCTTTCCTCATCGAAGTACGGTTCGCGATAGATGAATAACAGAACCACGAGCAGCTTTATGGTCTCTTCGACGAATCCGGACACAACGTATGCGCGAAAGAACCGCTGCGGTATCTCTTCCAGATTGAGGGGGAGCATTCCCAGAAGGAGTTCGACTCCTGCTGCAGGAACGAGAGCCGCAAATCCGAGCGCGAATGCTCGCCAGATATACAACGGTGATTCCTTCTTGCGTCGGTCACGGCGAAGAAGGTAGGTGAGGATGAGGACACTTGGAATTCCGGCAAGGAAAATGTTGAGCAGTATTGGCGCCATACGAGCGCGTCTACCTATGTATCACCGAGAGCCTGTTCGAGACACCGGATGAACAGCTCGTTCTGTTCCGGAGTTCCTACTGTCACACGAATCGAAGTTGCCATTCCAAAGGAAGCGAGCGGCCGGATTGTCACTCCGAGCTCCATGATCCGCTGAAAGAGTTGCAGTGAGTCTTTCCGGGTTTCAATGCAGATGAAGTTCGAGCTGGTCGGAAAGTACTGAACTCCAAGGCGGGTAAGCTGCGCATAGAGGTACTCCTTTCCGGCCTTATTGTTCGAGATGGATCTCTCGACGAACTCAGTATCCGCAAGAGCGGATGCCGCCGCGGCCTGCGAGAGGATGCCTACGTTGAACGGCTGCTTCACTCGGCTGATATCCGCCACAACCTCTGCGGAGGCTATTCCGTAACCGACACGCATTCCAGCGAGTCCGTAGATCTTCGAGAACGTGCGCAGGACAATGAGATTTGGATACTCGGAGATGAGTGCCACGGAATCGGGGTAGTCGGTTTCTTCCACAAACTCTGCATACGCTTCATCCATTACAACCAGCACGCGTTCGGGTACACTTTGCAGAAACTCAACTACCTCGGTCTGGCTCACATAGGTGCCCGTCGGATTGTTGGGATTGCAGACAAAAATAATCTGCGTCCGCTCGTCTACTGCCGCGCGAATTGCGGGCAGGTCGAACCTTCCGTCTTTCAGTGGAACATGGCGGACTTCTCCTCCGTACAGGAGAGTGGCAAACGTGTAGGTCGAAAACGTGCCATGTGCGGTAACGGTGTTGTCACCATCTTCGAGGTAGGTGCCGGCAATCATTGTCATGATCTCGTCGGAACCGTTCCCAATGATAAACTGCTCTTCGCCGACCCCGTATGTCGATGCGAGTTTCTTTCGCAGACGGTGTGCGTGCTGGTCCGGATACAGGTGCACGGCGGCGGCGTCGCGCCGAATGCTTTCCACCGCGAGCGGAGAGGGGCCAAAGGGGTTCTCGTTCGAGGCAAGTTTCACGGCTCCCGGCTTCAGTTCTCCGGGTACGTATGGCCGCATGATTGCGACTGATGATCGGACTTTCATTGAGACCTCTTTTCAATTAGAATCAGTGTAGTTAAAAGCTCTATCGCCGGTCAAGGCGGACGCCGTTTCGTGTTGTCCGGGAGGGGAGGAAACAAGGGCATGCTGATTCAGATTATCGGGTATGCTGGTTCTGTTCTGGTTGCAGCATCGCTGCTCATGACGTCCATTCTGTGGCTCAGGCTCATCAATCTTCTTGGTGCTGTTTTTTTTGTTGTCTATGCTGTTGTCATCGGGTCCATTCCGGTTGTCCTGACAAACGGGTTCATTGTTGCCGTCAACATCTATTACCTGAGCCGAATAATGCGGGCGAATACGAGCGGATTCAGCTACGTCCCGGTAGGTCCAAACAGCTGGGGAAGTTTTTCTGATTTTATCGATCAGTATAAAAACGATATTCAGAAATTCTGGCCGGTCTTCACTCCCGGAGTCACGGAAATGATTCGGGCGGGGACTGGTAAGGCTTATCTGGCACTGCGGAACCTGCGCGTGGATGGGTTTGCCTGTTATCTGCCGTGCAGCGATCTGGACTCGAGCGTGCTTCCCAGGGAGATAGTGGATTACATTCATCGTGAGCTTTATCCTGATCAGTCTGTTCTCATCCCGGCGGACTACATTACCGCGAAGTACCGGGGTCTTGGTCTGGTCACAAAGCTGTACAATCGGCTGCTCGACGATTTGCCATCGAAGATCAGCTTCCTGATCGTCGTGACGCGCAGCGAGAGTCGCAGCACAAGACGGTTTCTTTCACGCAATGGTCACATCCCGCAAGGGACGTTCGGTGAGTTTGCCTTGCTCGTAAAGACACTGCGGTAGCCGTGCCGGGCCGGAATGTCAGTTTCCCGGCGATTTTGGCGCTCGCTTGGGTGGGTTCTTCTTGAGGTATTCGTGGTCCTGAGACATATCGACAATGAGGTCCTTCACCTTCGTGTTCAGGGAGTTTTCGGTTGTCATGGCAAAGATGAGGTCTCCAGGATTATCGAACTGCGCCTTCACGGCACGCATGATCGTCGCGATCTCGTCGTGCGTGAATCCGTTCATGATGATGACCTTGTTGTCGAGCTCTTTCGGCCTTTCAGTGTTCTCCATGCCATACCTCCGCATTCTGCGTTTCTTCCGCTACAGTACGGAAAAAAATTGATGGGCGCAAGAGATTTCACTATATTATGAGTATCCCGGTGAAGCAAAGATACCCTCTTCTCGGACACCTGTGTATCAACGGGAAGGCGTAGCCAGAGGTGAACCATGAATTACGATAAGATGACAATAAGGGCTCAGGAGGCTGTCCAGGAGGCAACATCGATCGCCAATCGGCATGATCACCAGTTGCTCGAGCCTGAGCATCTTCTGCTTGCCATGATCGAGCAGCAGGATGGTGTTATTCCACCGCTCCTTTCGAGGATAGGGGTATCGGTTCCCGAGCTCGTACGAAATCTGGAGACCGTGCTCAATGCAAAGCCGAAAGTGTACGGTGAGACGGCTCAACTCCAGCTTGGTCCTCAGACCGGGCGGATAATTTCGAAGGCGGAGAAGGAATCGGTCGAACTGAAAGACGAGTACGTGAGCACCGAGCACATTCTTCTTGCAATGCTCGCGGAAAAGATGAATGTGTCGACCATGCTCGCCTCAGCCGGAGTAACTCGAAAAGGCGTCCTCGAGGCGCTGAAGTCCGTCCGCGGAAATCAACGTGTTACGGATCAGAATCCGGAGAATAGGTACCAGGTGCTCGAAAAGTACTGCAAAGATCTCACCGCACTCGCCAAACGCGAGAAGCTCGATCCGGTTATAGGGCGAGATGAGGAAATCCGCCGGGTCATGCAGGTGCTGTCGCGGAGAACGAAGAACAACCCGGTGTTGATTGGAGAGCCGGGCGTTGGCAAGACCGCCATTGCAGAGGGACTTGCGCGTCGGATTGTTTCCGGTGATGTTCCGGATTCCCTGAAGAGTAAGCGGCTTCTCTCGCTTGATCTCGGATCTCTGCTTGCAGGGACCAAGTTTCGCGGAGAGTTTGAGGAACGGCTCAAGGCGGTGATCCAGGAAATAGCTCAATCGGAAGGGGAGATCATACTCTTCATTGATGAGCTCCACACGCTGGTGGGCGCGGGAGCTTCCGAAGGTTCCATGGACGCGAGCAACCTGCTCAAGCCTGCACTGGCAAGAGGAGACCTTCGCGCCGTCGGCGCAACGACTCTGGATGAATATCGAAAGCACATAGAAAAGGACCCTGCGCTCGAGCGGAGATTTCAGCCCGTTTTTACTTCGGAGCCGTCAGTCGAGGATACTATTGCCATACTTCGCGGACTGAAAGAACGGTATGAGGTGCACCACGGTGTCAGGATCAAGGATGAGGCGCTCATTGCGGCTGCAGTTCTCTCTGATCGGTACATTACCGCACGGTTTCTCCCCGACAAGGCCATTGACCTTGTAGATGAGTCGGCGAGCAAGCTGAAGATGGAGATAGAGAGTCAGCCGACGGAGCTCGATCAGCTGCAGCGCAAGATCCTGCAGCTCGATATTGAAAAGCAGGCGCTTTCCCGTGAAAGCGATGTTGCGTCTGCCGAACGGCTGGCAAAGCTGGAGAAGGAGCTCTCGGACCTGAAGACAAAACGGGATGCCATGCAGCTCCAGTGGCAGAACGAAAAATCGGTCATAGAAGAGATACGTTCACTCAAACAGAAGATGGAGGAGCTCGCGGCTCTCGAGATTCAGTACGAGAGAGACGGTGCTCTTGCGAAGGCGGCGGAAATCAAACACGGTCTCATTCCGCAGACCCAGAAGCTGCTGGAGGACAAGACCGAGGCCATAGAGGACATTGAAGGACGAACCCGCCTGCTTCGGGAAGAGGTATCGGAAGAGGATATTGCAAAGGTGGTCTCGGCGTGGACAGGCATCCCGGTGAACAAGATGATGGCATCCGAGATGCAGAAACTGCTTCAACTCGAAAAGATCCTTGCCCGGCGAGTCATCGGCCAGGACCGCGCAATTACCGCGGTTGCCGATGCCATTCGTCGGAACAAGAGCGGAATTGGCGATGTGAATCGACCCCTCGGTACGTTCATGTTTATCGGGCCGACCGGTGTGGGGAAGACTGAACTCGCAAAAACCCTCGCGGAGTTTCTGTTCAATGATGACAAGGCGCTTACGCGGATCGACATGAGTGAATACATGGAGAAGTTTTCCGTGTCCCGTCTCATCGGTGCGCCTCCCGGCTACGTCGGGTACGACCAGGGAGGGCAGCTCACCGAGGCGGTTCGCCGACGGCCCTATTCGGTAATACTTTTCGACGAAATAGAGAAGGCGCACCCCGAGGTGTTCAACGTCCTGCTCCAACTGCTTGACGAGGGGCGACTGACCGACAGCCAGGGACGTCTCGTTGATTTTCGCAACGCCATCATCATTATGACGAGTAACGTGGGCAGCGATCTGGTTCTGAAGGCGGAAAACCTCGAGGCAATTCGGCCTCAGGTGGACAGCCTGCTCAAGGCGTTGTTCAAACCGGAGTTCCTGAACCGGCTGGATGAGATAATCATGTTCCATAGGCTCGACAAAGGCCAGATCCTCAAGATCGTCGACATTGAGCTCGCTCGCGTAGCCCGACGGCTTTCCGAGCGGAAGATAGGACTTGCCATTCATCCGGAGGTCAAGACCAGGCTGGCAGACCTCGGATACGATCCCGCGTTTGGCGCTCGGCCACTGAAGCGAACCATCCAGAATGAAATTCAGAATCCACTGGCAAAGAAGCTGCTTGCCGGAGAGGTCAAGGATGGAGACACCGTTACCGTTACCCTGGGGAAAGACGGCCTGGTTTTCGGCGTCCGGACCGGATCCGCGGATGTCTCAACTCCACCGGCATCGGTCGTCGAACGCACGTCAGAGGATAATGCTCTGGCGGATACCGACGCCGCGCAGGACACGGATTCGGCGGAGCTTCTGCGTTGACAGCGCCCGGGCCCGGGGCTATCTTGTCTCCATAAACGACACGCACGGGGGATACAATGGCGAAGCTCTGGCAGAAGGAATACACACTGGACGAACTCGTTGAGCAATTCACCGTCGGAAACGACTATGTCCTGGATGCTCGTCTGGTTGTTTCCGACTGCATTTCGAGTCTTGCGCACGCGCGGATGCTCGAGAAGATCGGCATACTGACCTCGACGGAGACTGCCTCTCTGCGCTCAGGCCTTCTCCGGATTGTTGCGGAAGCCGGAGCAGGAGAGTTTCTTATTCGACGGGAGGACGAAGACTGCCACACTGCAATCGAAAACCGTCTGACTGCCGACCTGGGCGAAGTGGGAAAGAAGATACATACCGGCAGGTCGCGCAACGATCAGATAATCGCAGCGCTTCGACTTTTTGCGCGAGCAAGACTGAATGACATTTCCGGTGCCATTCTTGATCTTTCACGTGCCCTTACCGCATTTGCCGAGCGGTTCAAGGACGTGCCGATGCCGGGTCGAACCCACATGCAGATTGCCATGCCCGGTTCGGTGGGGTTGTGGGCGGCTTCATTCGCCGAGCTGCTTCTCGATGATGCAACATTGATAGAGACCGCCTACGCGCTGAACAACCGGTCCCCGCTCGGATCGGCGGCGAGCTACGGGGTACCGCTTCCGCTTGACCGGGAGCTGGTAGCGCAATTGCTCGGCTTTGCCGGCATTCAAAACAATGTACTTGCGGTAAACAACTCGCGCGGGAAGCTCGAATCAATTGTCCTGGACGCACTCGATCAGGTGGGATTGACACTGGGAAAATTCGCGCAGGATCTGATCATATTTTCAATGCCTGAGTTCGGGTATTTCAGCTTGCCGAAGGAGCTGTGCTCGGGTTCGAGTATCATGCCGCAGAAACGCAATCCGGATGGGCTCGAGCTGTTGCGGGCAAAGGGTGCAACGCTGCATGCCGCAGCGGAACAGGTAAAAGGAGTTGTCCGAGCGCTCCCCTCGGGTTACAACAGGGACTTCCAGGAGACCAAGGAGCCATTCTTGAATGGACTTACGCTTGTACATGAGTGTGTCCGCATAGCACGACTTACGGTGGAGCGGCTCGAGGTGAACCAGGATCGGCTCCGTGCGGCGTTTACACCGGAGATCTATGCAACCGATGTTGCGCTCGAGCACGTGAAGGCAGGTTCAAGCTTTCGGGATGCGTATCGGGAAGTTGCCGCAACACTGTCGTCCCTCGATTCACGGAATCCAGACGATACGATTGGTCTTCGAACCTCAACGGGGAGTGCGGGAAATCTGGGGCTGGAAGAAGTGAACAAGGAAATCGATGGGCGCGCTCGCACGCTCGACGCGGAAGCTCAGCGCGTTGCCGGCGCGCTTCGCCGGCTCACGGGAGAGCAGGTGAACATCTGAATCCTCTACGGACGGACTCAGTTCGTGGCTTCCTTCGGCGGGTTCAAATTTGTCGGCATGAGCAGCCGGAAACTCCCACTCTTCATCCGTTCGATCATGTGCGACTCTTCATTTCGGATCTTCTCGGGAACGTACTTCCGATAGAGCGGATCGGTGTCATCGAAACCGACGAATCCCGCCCTGGCGTCCAGAATTATGGCGGAGCCATACTCGAGCTTGCCCTCTATTGCGAGTGAGGTCTTTTCGTACGCGGCTTGGTCCTGGCGTACCAGGGCGCTGCCCAGCACAATTCCGGGAGCGTTCTTGTATCCCGGCGTGTCGAACCAGAGAAGGTGACTGACTTTCTCCTTCGCGGTAGCAATCACGCCTGAGTCTGCCGCCCCGACTATGGGAAGAATGAGACGTGCGCCGGAATCGATCATCTCGCCCGCTATCTGTCCCGCCTTTGCCGCATCGTACGAGTTTCCGAGCACGCGAACATCGAGGACAATGGAGGGATTGACCGTCCTGAGTCCGAGTTCGAAACCCTTGCGAACCACCTGATCAGTCATTGGGTCCTTGTTTGCAACAAGGAGTCCGACCTTCCCGGGAGATTTCCCCGCCTTGAATATGGAACTGTCCTGTGTGAGCATGAGTCCACCGAAATATCCAAGGAGGAAGGATTGTTCGCGTCGGTTGTACAGCACGGTGTAGAGGTTTGTGTTGCCCTTCAGATACGAGTCGAGCACCAGAAACTTTTGTGCGGGGTATTGTGCAACGATTCCTGCGCATATTTCGGGCAGGGGAGAGCCTGTCGTTACGATGAGATTGTATCGGCCGGATTGGGCGAGGGTCGAAAGTTTGACCGGCCAATCTGATTCGTTTTGACCGCCTTCAACCACGTGAACCGTTACGTTCGCATGTTTGTCGGCTGCCCGATGAACGCCGCTTACCATCATCTCGAACATGGGATTGCCCGTTGTTGAGCCGGGAACGAAGACGGCAATGGAAAAGGGTGCCTTCTGTGCAGCCGCGTCTTTTCCATGGGCGCATGAGCCTATCAGGAGGACCAACGCTACCGCGACCAGCGCAGCGGCTATTTTCCGTCCGGTCGTAGACGTGGCCTTATGGGGAGCCGCGCGGTATCCCCTGGATGAAGAATCGAGTATGAATGGAAAGTGTCGAGCAAACACGTATGGCTCCCTATCCGTGATGGTGCACTCATCGTACTGAAAAGGAACCCGGCGTGTAAAGTCGACCGCGCACGGGATTGACGAGGTGCGTCCTGCGTGGCTAGGTACGAAGAGGAGCGAGCTGTGGAGCACATGTCCGGGACTGAGTATCTCTTGTGCATAGATATCGGTACGTCCTCGGTGAAGGCTGCCTGTGTGGACCGGGCGGGGCAGGCCGAGGCGTTGAGCCGGGAGCGAGTCCTTTTTCACGAGGCTGAGCTGCGGGATTGGCACGCGGATCGCTGGCTTGAGGCAATTCGCAACCTTGTCGAGCGCATGCCCATGCGAGCAGAGGTGAGCGGAGTGGTTCTCAGCGGCAACGGCCCAACTCTTGTTCCGCTGGATCGGGCCGGCAACGAGGTCGGGAGAGTTCTCATGTGGATCGACGGGAGGGACATCCGCGTCGGGGCCCATCGCTCATTCTATCTCCCGAAAATTGCCTGGCTTCGCGAAACGGTGCCGTCGGAGTTTGAGCGAGTCGAACGTTTTCTTTCCTGCCCTGAATACGTGGCCTATGTACTGACCGGGGAACAGGTTATGGTGACCCCATCGGATGAGTTCACCGAGTATTTCTGGTCTCCTGAAGCGGTGTCGGAGTACGGAATAGATCCTTCGCTTCTGCCGCCTTTTGCGAGTCCGGGCGACAGGGTAGGTACGGTGTCGGGCCCCGCGGCCGACAAGTTTGGCATTTCCGCCGGGATTCCGGTCTTCGTCGGAGGAGCGGACTTTCTCATGAGCCTCCTCGGAACCGCAACCGTTATACCCGGTCGTACCTGTGACCGCGCCGGAACCTCGGAGGGCATAAATGCGTGTTCGGCGGCGCAAATCTCAGATGGGCGCGTGCGCAGCCTGCCGCACGTCATTCCCGGAATGTACAACAATGCGGGAATTCTCTCTTCTACCGGACGCATGTTCGAGTGGTTCCGCGATATTTCCGGCCAGACGCAGGTTGCCTATGACGTCATGCTCAGAGACATCGATCATCTGGATCATGAACGGGACATACCGTGGTTTTTCCCTACACTGAGACGAGGAGCATCATGGGAGTTCAGCCGGGGAATATTCATCGGTCTCGGTGCCATCCACGGAAGAGTGGAGATGGGGCGTTCGGTGGTGGAATCCATCGGCTTCTCTGTCCGGGAGGCTATCGAGATACTTGAGGAGAATGGCGAGAAGATCGATACACTCCGGGCGTGCGGTGGTCAGGCGAAAAACCCGATCTGGAATCAGATGAAGGCAAATATTACCGGGAAACGGATCCTGGTGCCCCGTGTCGAAGACGCGGAGATCATAGGGAACGCATGTGTCGGCTGGCTCGGACTGGGCAGATTCAATAGCCTTGCAGAGGCCGCAGAGGCTCTGGTGCACATGAAAGCGGAATACTCCCCGAACAGTCAGGAGTATGCACTGTTCAGCGAACGGTTCGAACGCTATGGAAATGCGCACGAGCGGCTCAGGCTGGCGCTCACAGATATCGGTTCCTGACGGTCCGACTGCTTTGCATTTTCCATCAATTGGGAGTATACTTTTTCTGCCGACAAAGAGGCGCATATGTTTTTTTTCTTCGGATATCCTTTACTGTTTCTCTTCCCGTTATTTTTCGTAATCTTCGGGATAAGACTCCTCGCTCGGCTGCTCGGAAAAGGCCAACGGAGCAACTTTACCCGTGTTCCCCCTCATGACAATCTGGTGAACCACTACATTCCGGACTTCTTTGATTCACGGGCTCTGGAGTCGGCGGCCGAGAGCTACGAAGTCAAGGTTTTCAAGCTCGCATACCGGCTGAAGGGGCGGCTCACGGTGTCTGACCTGGTCATAGAGACCGGGTTGCCGGTAGTCGAGGCAGAACAGCTCGTACAGCAGATGGTGGATGGTTCTCGAGTCAAGATGGAGGTCGACGATCGGGGCATGGTTCTCTACGAGTTTCCGGAAATTATCGCGCGGTTCGAAGGACCTTCCGACTCCCCAGCAGGTTGACCCGGAACGGTCAGCCGTCTTCTTTTTCATTCAGATCACCGAAAAGAACACTTTCGTACACCTCGTGCACCCGTTCGAACGTGTCTTCGAGCGTCTGGAAAAAGCGCGACACCGGGTCTTCCGCCCCGGCAAGACCTTTCGATGCATCGGAACCATTCGAGGCATCGGGACCTTGCGGTTCATCGCTGAAGCCGGCACATCTGAGCGCGAGTGCCCGGCGGGCATCTTCGGAGGTCGGAAGGGTATGAACCTGTCGATCTTCATAGATCTGGAGAAAATGCTCGACCCTTCGCAGGAACACGTAATCTCTGCTCAGGATGTGCACCGTCCGTGAAGAAATGAGTTGTAGTTTCGCAAGCCGTTCAATTCCAGTCAGGGTATTGCCCGTCAACAGTTCCGGATGCTCCCGGCTATGTATGAGCTGCAGGCCCTGCACCGTGAACTCAATGTCCCGAATGCCGCCACGACCGGATTTCACATCCCGGCCGGAAAGCCGCGAGGTCGCCTTCCGTCGTGAAGCGTTGCGCATATCCCGAATTGTGCGCAGGATACGCTCCCGGTCCCAGGTTGCGAGGAAGGCCGGCTTGATGGTTTCCAGGAAGTTCCATCCGATTTCCTGATTCCCTGCAATGGGAGTCAGCTTCAGCAATGCCTGGTATTCCCAGGCGGAGGCGGATTCATTGTAGTAACGGACAATTGATGGAACAGAGTAGACGAGCCTGCCGGACGACCCGTATGGCCTGAGTCGCAGGTCGACCCGGTACGCGTAACCTTCTTCGTTGTGGTCCGAAAGGTCGCTGCGCAGTTGTTCCATTACGCGGGAAAAGAGCTGGATTTCCTCCTCCTGTGGCGCCGTGTTGGATTGTCGGTAGATCCCCAGCAGGTCCACATCCGAAGAGTAGTTCAGTTCGCGGCCGCCGAGCTTGCCGAATGCGAGCACGCAGAACTCTTTCTCCCGGCTCCGGTTCGACGGCGGCTGTTCGCCCCACAGGTATTCGAGAGCCACCTGGATTGTGGCGCAGGCAAGGTTGGAGAGCTCGCTCACTATACTGCGGATGTCCGCCCCGAGGCAGATATCACGAGTTCCTATTCGGAGGATTTCCCGTTTGCGGAAACGTCGGATTGCCTTCAGCCAGGAGGGCCGATCGGCGGCAGACAATGCTGCGATGTCACGGAGCTCTGATTCGAGAATCTCCCGGGTTCGAAGTGCGTTTATGGTATGTGGCGATGTTGCCCAGGAAAAAAAGTCCGGATTCGCGATCAGCGTATCCGCGAGGAACTGACTGCCCGCCATGATCTGAAGCAACAATTCAAGCCGTTTTGGCTGCGAAAGGAGGCCGCGCAAGTGCGCTTCCGGATCTTCGAGGGTATGTACCAGCAGGTCCCAGTTGTTGAGAGCCATGTCCGGGTCCGGTGTATTCGGCAGCATGTCCCATGCAAGAACGGCAACTTCGGCGAACCGCTCACGCACGGGACGGGATCCGGTCGGCGACAAATGCCCGGCATCTGCCAGCGACCGGAGATTCCCGTAACTTCGATGCGGATTGCTGAACCCTGCTTCCGCAAGAACCCGCAGCACTTCGTCTTCCTCGAGCGAATCCGACAGAACTATATCGGCGACACTGATTGCGCGGGGGCCGGGGAGGGCATCCCGGCCAAGGCGACTCTCGACAAATGCCCGAATTGCCGCAGTCCGTGTCTCGAATTCAATGTGAAGCTCTTCCGCGGCATTCAGATCATCGTGTCCCTCGTACCCCATCCGGCGCGCAAGGTGCATATATTCGGGGGAGCCGACTTCGGGGAGGAAAAGATCCTTCGCGTTCCCGCGCAGCATTCGGAGCCCGTTAATAAGGTTCCGAAGGAATCGATACGCACCGATAATCCGCTGCGCCTCGGCGTCCTCGATGGTGCCGGCGGCCGCAAGCGCCTCGAGTGCGCGGTGAATCCGGGAAGTTCGGAGATCGGGATTGCCTTTCCCATGCATGACCTGGAGTATCTGCACGCTGTATTCCAGGTCGACAAGGGCGCCGGGTGAAAACTTCGCGTTCAGCTTCCCTGTGCCGGTTTTCTCCGAGAGCTGGATCTTACGGAGATCCCGGATTTCCGTAAGATCGATGCCGGAGCCCGCATAGACAAAATCATCCCGGATTCGCTCGATCTGTCTGCCCAGTTCCTCATCGCCACCTATCCATCGGAGCCGGACCAGGGCAAGACGCTCATAACTGTGGGCTTCTCCGCCGGGTGCATAGTAGCGGATGAAATTTTCCATGCTGCACGCGACCGGGCCCGCATTCCCGTGGGGCCTCAAACGGAGGTCCACCTGAAAGATACCCTCGCGGCGAGTCTCAATGCCGTTTACCGCTCCGCCAAAGACACGTTCGAAGAACTCGGCATTCGGAATCTGTTTCGGACCATCTGTCTGACCGTTATCGCTGTAGACGAACAATACCTCCACATCGGATGCGTATCCGAGTGCTGCGCCTCCGAGCTTGCCGAGGCCGAAAATGGCGAAGCGTGCCGGAAGTCCGGCGACGGTTCGAGGTACACCGAATTCCGGCGATAATTCGGCCAGGCTGATGTCCACTGAACTGCGAAGGACCAGTTCCGCAATGCCGGTAAGTCGTCTGCTGAGAAAGAAGAAGTCGAGTTCCGGATTGAGGATGTGGTCAACGTCCACCAGATACGACTGCCGATCCTTGAAATCGTTCAGAATCTTCCACCGGTCCGAAGCGCTCGGTGACTGACCGGCACGCTTATTCAACTCCTCATTTGCGGCGGAGAGAATTCCGGGAAGATCCTTTCTGGAGGAACTCAGTGTATGACCACGGTCCGCCGGTTCGATCATCGGGAGTATTGTTTCGTACTGGAGACGGAGAAAGTCTTCCCAGAGAAAGTCGCTTGCACCCAGCAACCGGGCAAGACTGTGCAGCATTCGCGGATTGGTGAAAGTCTGTTCGAGTTGCTGGCCGTTGGAAAGCGAGAGAGCGTCTTCGGTGAGGCTCTCGAACCTGAGCAGCGCTCGGTACGGGTCGGGTGCCTGGTTCAGAAAGTAGGTGAACTGTTTCGTGAACAGGACCGAAAGCTTAATCCTGTTCAGGATTGCTTCATCCTGGACAGGTTTTCCCATGCTGTCGACGAAGTCGAACTCGTCTTCCACCTGACGGTCTTTCGTGTGGATCTGTACCCGGCGGATTGAGATTCCCTGAATTGCAAGCGCGTTGCTGAGCGCGAACAGGAAGAACGGCGTGTCTTCGGACACGACGGACATGGTAGTGCACGATGGGTCCTTGGAAGAAACCGATATCTGCACCGGATAGAGCGTTTGAGAATATCGTGTATCCACATCCTGGAGTGCGGCGGCCACCGCCTCGTTGACTTCCTGTTTAACCAGATCCCGAGATTCGGCTGTATTCTGGAACAGGAGACTCAAGTACCGTTCAAGACGTGGTATCGACTCGTGCTCCCAGGTTTCCGTGCTGACGTGGTTCAGCCGTCCGGTGAATGAATCCACAATACGGGTGGTGGGCAGAAGTGCGTCTGCACGCGGCCCGAATGGTCCGAAGTACTTCCTCTGTGTGGCGCGTCTGTTTCGATTGGATTCTTTCGGGTAGGACTCCTGTTCCTGCTGAAAGGTATAGGCGGCGCCGGATTGGATGTCGAAACCGGTGGAGCCGAGATATCCGGCAAGCACCGCGAACTCGCCGGGGAAATCGAACGCTATGACAGTGACCGAAACCTGATGGTTCTCCAAAGGATGTACGTCGACAACGAACGGATTTGTTCTTGAGAGGCGAGAAAGCGAAAGTGCATGCTGCGCAATCTGTGCAATCGAAAATCGCGAACTGTATCCAGCCGGAGCAGTTTGCAGAACGTAGCTGGCCGCAGCTTCTGACAGGTCCGGGAGTATGGTCCGAAGCTGTGCTGCTGTAACCGATGAGGGGTCCTGCATGCCTTCCATCTTGCCTCAGGCAGGTGGCTCTGTCCAGAGCAAAAGAAAGGCGCCGGTGGGCAGTCCCCACCAGCGCCTCTCACTGTGTTCAGGAGTAAGGTTTCTGTTACCCAATTGCCTCCTTTCCGGTCTCGCCGCTGCGAATGCGAATACACTGTTCCAGCGGGGTAACGAAGATCTTTCCGTCTCCGATCTCGCCGGACCGTGCCCCTTTCACAATTGCGTCTACCGTTCGCTGAACGAAATCGTCGTTGACCCCTATCTCAATGCGGGTCTTTTTCAGCAGGTTCACTTCCACGTCTACCCCGCGGTAGGACTCGGTGTATCCCTTCTGCTGACCGCATCCGAGGGAATTGGTCACCGACATCTTGAAAACTTCTGCCTTGTACAACTCCTCTTTTACATCATTGAGCTTGTACGGCTGAATGTAGGCGGTTATCAGTTTCATAATATGCTCCTGTTCCCCTTACATCGTGGTGAAAATCTGGAAGCCGCTGTACGCTTCCATGCCGTGCTCTCCGACGTCCAGGCCTCTCTGCTCTTCCAGCGGGCTGACCCTGAGTCCCATCGTTACCTTCAAGATAAAGAAGAGAAGAAGGGCAGTTGCCATGACCCAACCGAAGGCGGTAAGCACGCCGACTGCCTGGATTCCCAGCTGGTGGAGTCCACCGCCGTAGAAGAGTCCCTTCACGGAGGAGATGTTCTGCGGATTCGCAAACAGACCCACCGCGAGCGTGCCCCATGCACCGTTGATTGCGTGGACTGAAACCGCACCGACCGGATCGTCAATGTGCAGAACCTTGTCTATGAACTCTACCGACAGCACCACCAGAACACCGGCAACAAGACCAATGATGAGCGCACCAATAGGATCGGCGACCGCACACGGAGCGGTTATTGCCACCAGTCCCGCAAGTGCACCGTTCAGTGCCATGCTCGGGTCAGGTTTCTTGAACCAGATCCAGGAAGTAATCATAGCGAAGACCGCGCCCGCGCCTGCCGCAATGGTCGTTGTTGCCGCCACATGAGCAATCGACAGATCGGTTCCCGAGAGGGTGCTTCCGGCATTGAATCCGTACCAGCCAAACCAGAGAATGAAGACTCCCAGTGCGGCAAGCGGGATATTGTGCCCCGGAATTGCCTTCACGACGGTCTTCCCGTTCACCTTTACATACTTGCCTTTGCGCGGCCCGAGCACCATGGCTCCTGCCAATGCCGCCCATCCACCAACAGAATGAACAACCGTTGAACCGGCAAAATCGTGGAAACCCATCTGACCGAGCCAGCCACCGCCCCATGCCCAATGGCCGAAGAACGGATAAATGACCGCAGACACCACAACGCTGTATAGAAGGTACGCCGAGAACTTTGTCCGTTCGGCCATTGCCCCCGATACAATCGTTGCCGCCGTTGCCGCAAAGACGACCTGGAACATCCAGTCGCGGTACATGGCCGGATCGGCGCCGCTCAGAAAGAACTGACTGGTTCCGATGAGGCCTCCCGAGTCCGCACCGAACATGATGCCGAAACCGACTGCCCAGTACACAATTGCACCCGCAGAGAAATCCATCAGGTTCTTCATGATGATATTCCCTGCGTTCTTTGCACGGGTCAGACCGGTTTCGACCATTGCAAATCCTGCCTGCATGAAAAATACCAGCGCAGCGGCCATGACCATCCAGATCATGTCAAAGGACTGCTTGTACAGTTTCAGTGTGTCGGCGGTGGAAGCCGTGTCCTGAGCAAACAAGGTTCCGCCGCCGAACAACAGGCCTGCGACAATCATTCCAAGTATCAAACGCCTCTTCTTCATCGAAGCTGCCCTCCACGAAAAATATGAGATGCCGACCATATAGCAGAAACCATGCCAAGTAGCTATAGATAGGTGGTAATTAGTCGGATGTTGTTGAATTGCAATAACTTAACCAGGTGGTAGGACGTATCGGAGAAAAGCACCACAATGTACGCGGATCCCGTAAGTATTACGTAAATGTAGGTATAAAGGCAATGAGACACGAAAATGTATTAAATTCTACATTGTCCGATCGGACGGTCCGGGTCGTCGGGCCGGATCGTCTGCGTCCAGGCAGACGATCCGGAGGATACGAAGTTATCCGCGGTACTGTCGGGAATCGAGGTCGTGTCGATGAACGCGAAGACCCATCATGCGCTCGGTTATGCCAAGAAGCCGCGCGGCCTTCGCCATGTTCCCTTTGGTGGACTTCAGCGCGTCGAGGATGAGCTCCCGCTCGAGATTCTCCAGGGCGTCCGTCAGTGTTCCCGTAAGCCGGGTATTGGTGGACTCAGCGCTCTGTAGCGTCGGCGGCAGGTGGTGACTGTGAATTACCTCATCCATGGACAGCAGAACGGCGCGCTCAACGCAGTTTTCCAGCTCCCGCACGTTGCCCGGCCAGTGGTAGTTCATGAGCAGGTCAATTGCCGGGGTAGAAATGCGGCGGATAGAAACGTGGTTCTGCTGCGAGTATTTTTCAATGAAGTGATCCGCCAAAAGGAGTATATCGCTCTTGCGTTCCCGGAGAGGGGGAATGTGGATGGGAAAAACGTTCAGCCGGTAGTAAAGATCCTCCCGGAATATGTTCTCATCCATCAACTTTTCCAGATTTCGGTTCGTTGCGGTAATGACCCGAACGTTTGTACGAATAGTCTCGTTTCCGCCAACTCGCTCGAACTCTTTCTCCTGGAGCACACGCAAGAGCTTTACCTGGGTCATAGGCGAGAGATCACCGATCTCATCGAGGAATATCGTCCCACCGTTTGCAAGCTCGAAGCGGCCCTTGCGTGTTGAAATGGCGCCGGTAAATGCCCCGCGCTCATGTCCGAACAACTCGCTCTCTATGACCGTCTCCGGCAGGGCTGAACAATTGACCTTAATAAACGGTTTCGAAGCACGTGGGCTGTTGTAGTGAATTGCGTGGGCGACGAGTTCTTTGCCGGTCCCGCTCTCGCCGCGGATCAGCACCGTGGCGTCGCTGCGGGAAACCTGGGCAATCATATCGAAAACCGCCTGCATGGCTTTCGAGTTTCCGATGATGTTTGACGGACGAAACCGTTCACGCAGCTCCTGCTGAAGGCGGGTATTCTCCTCCTGGAGCTGCCGCTTCTCCTCCATCACGGTCTGGCGGATTTTCACCGCCTGAGAGATCATGGAGGAGACGATGGAGAGCAGTCGCACGTTGTCCTGCAGCTCATCGTCGGTTGCCGGTGGCCGGTCAACGCTGAGCGCTCCGATCGTCTCGTTGCCGAGCTTTATGGGGACGCAGATAAACGAAACGTCTTTGGCGCGTACACCTTTTCGCGCGCCCGTGCGGTTCAGGAACTGCGGATCTTCGGAAATACGCGGAATTACCATCGGCTTTCCGCTCTGGACGACCTTTCCGGTTATTCCTTCACCGAGTTTATAACGGCCGCGTTCGCGCTGGCTCTCGGACAACCCGTATGCGGCTTCTATGATGATGTCGCCGGTCGGACGGTTAAGCAGCGTGATGGTGCCTCGTGCCATGCCGAGCTGGTCGGCAACCGCCTTCAACACCGGATGGATGACCTGTTTCAGGTCCATGCTCTGATCGAGGATCTGGCTGATTTCGAAGAGCAAGGACAGATCTTCTACCTTATCGCTGTAACGCGCTGCCTGGGCCGTCCCCATGAGATGTGCCTCCTGAACGCGGATATACTACATTTTTGTATGCTATCGCGCAAGGGGAGGCAGAAATTCCCTCAGATGATACCCTCATACACAATCTTCTCATCACCGTTGAGACTCACGTAGAGATTGTCTTCGAGACTCTGGTATGCATTCGGTACCTCGGCGATGACGGTAATGCGGGGGCTGACTGCGACAATCTCTTCACGCGGGATCTGAGATTTCTCTTCAATAATGAGTCCTCGTACGCGGGTAAGCAGCGGTTTGAAGGCGCGTGAGAGTGTGCGGGTCAGAAGGATCTCTTCTCCGTCGTCTTTGAGCTGCCGCTCGGCGTCTTCGACAGTGTCGGCTTTGACTATGCGGCCGCTCACGGTGGATCCGAAACCGCGTTGCCCGCGGCTCAGGATTGTGCCCATGAAATGAACCTTGATCGTGTTCATCGGAATGGGAGAGTTCAACGGGATACTCGCTGCGGTTACAACCTTATCCAGGACGCGGAAGAATCCGTGCTGCATGGCTGCACGCAGCGCATTCTGAACCATCATGTCGGAGTCATTCACAATGTTCGTCAGTACAGGATAGATACCCCAGTGAATCAGCAGCTGTCGCTGCACCTGATCGCTGACAGTCACTGCAACAATATTCTGAATGGGATGATATTTCGCAATCATCCGCGGCGTATTTCCGCGGAGCGATGGAGCAACGATTGCCGTTGCCCGAATGTCCCGGGCCAGAACGTAGACGGCTCTGGCCGAGGCACTGCCGATGTCCGTATTGTCTTCGTGTATGTCGAAGTAGGTTCGGCACCGTTCCTGATATTCCGGCGAACCTTCAACCGACATAGCAATCTTGTGCAGCATTCCACATGCCTCGATGGGAAATTTGCCCGACGCGGTTTCACCGGAAAGCATGACCGCATCAGTTCCGTCGAAAATGGCGTTTGCAACGTCGGTAAGCTCCGCCCGAGTCGGGCGCGGGTTCTCGATCATGGAGTCAAGCATCTGCGTTGCCGTAATTACCGGCTTGCTCTGGAGATTGCATTTGCGGATTATACGCTTCTGCGCGAGCGGAACTTCCTCCGTCGAAAGTTGAACACCCAGGTCTCCCCGCGCAACCATTACGCCGTGGGAAACACGGATGATCTCGTCTATGTTTTCGAGTCCTTCGGGGTCCTCGATCTTTGCAATCAGGCGGATCGAAGAGTTCTTACCGGAGAGAATTTCCAGGATGGAGACGGCATCTTCGGGCTTCCGGACAAAAGACGCTGCTATGAAATCGAGATTTTCGTCTACTGCAAACTGGATATCCTTCTTGTCCTTGTCGGTAACCGCCGGGAGGGAAGTGTGGACGCCCCGGACATTTACGTTCTTGTGCTCACCGAGTTCTCCACCCGAAACCACTCGGCATGAAATTTCAGTTTCACGGCTCTCGAGGACTTCAAGATCGATGAGCCCGTCGGCAATGAAGATGTGGGTGCCTGCCCGGACATCCGAAGGCAGATGGAGATAGCTTATCGAGAGTCTCTGCCCCGTCCCGTCCACCTGTGTCGTGGTCAGAACGATGTTCTGTCCATTTTCGAGTTCAATGGGTTTGTGATCAACGAGAGCGCCGGTTCGGATTTCCGGCCCCTTCGTATCCAGCATTATTGCTACCGGTATTCCCGTTTCCACCGACGCCTGACGTATCATGCGCACGCGATTGCGATGTTCTTCGTGATTCCCGTGAGAGAAATTGAGTCGTGCAACATTCATTCCGGCATGGAGCAGATTCTTCAGTGATTCTACATTGTCAACCGCCGGCCCTATGGTGCACACGATCTTTGTTTTGCGTAGTTGAGCCATCGTTTGTTACCTTGTCTGAGAAATATGGGCAGAAGTGGCAGCAGATGTCAAATCCTGTTCAGTTTTCTTCGGGAGTTTCGTCGACCTGCAGGAGGAATCGGTATTCTTCCCGGGAAATTGTGTCCTCCTGCTCAACTTCGTCTCCGTGCGGCCTGTCGAGCAAATGGCTGATTTCCTGCACATCGGCGAGGTGTTCACTCCGCGCGGCCCGGAACTTCGAGTAGTACTGGTCCAGATGGTTCGCGAAGGTGAGTCCCCCCTCCAGGACATCGGTAAGGAAATCCGCGAAGATTCGCTTTGCTCGCGCAAGATTTCGCAGGTATTCCGCACGCCGGATCAAATAGACGCTGTCTTTCAATGAAGCATAGATGCGGGAGAGGCTCGAGTCGACGAAGAATATGTCTTCCACCATCTTTTCTCGAAAGTAATCCGGATCGATATCCAGGCTGATCCCCGCTTTCAGAGATTTCACGAGCGTGTTGAGGTAGAAGATATTGTCTTCGAAATTTGTCTTGGCTGCCATAGGTCTCCATACAATAATCGGTGCAGAATGGTCCTCACTTGACAGTACCTGACCGGTATGATAGCTTCAGTTCACCTTCTTACCATTGCAAACATACCACGTATGGTCCGTAATGGTCATTAGACGCCTCGCGAGTTGAGCGAAGGCTAAAGTCCGCAGGGAGGAAACTATGCGAACGTACGAAGCTATGTGCGTTTTTCGCACCGAGGATGATGTATTCACCCGGGGCAAAGACGTCGTACGCGAGGAATTGGTAAAGCTTGACGGAAAGGTCCTCAAAGAAGAGGATATGGGTCAGCGAAGCCTCGCGTATCCTATCAACAATGCAAATCAGGCGCACTACTACTATTTTGTCGTGGATATGGATCCCGACAAAGCTCATCAGATCGAACAGGCACTCAAGCTGAAAACGGAGTTGTTGCGCTTTCTCATGATCCGAAAGGAATCCTGATCGACCTGTGTCCACCCGTGGCTTCGAATCCCAACCCGGTGGGCTCGCAACGTCGTTTGCTTCCCGGTTGAATCGCAATCCTACCGTTTGCGAATGCCTGCTATACTGAGTGGACTGAAGGCCAAACGGATGATACCGGGTCGAACCGAACGTTCAGGAGGGGGCAGATATGGCTGACATTAACCATGTTGTGCTCGTGGGCCGACTGACCCGCGACGCGGAGCTCAAGTACACCAATTCGGGAACCGCCCTGTGCAAGTTCTCCCTGGCGATAAACCGCCGGAGGAAGAATGGTGACCAGTGGATAGACGAGCCCAATTTTTTCGATGTCGTCCTGATGGGCCGCATGGGAGAATCGGTGCACCGGTATCTGCTGAAGGGAAAGCAGGTAGGTATTCAGGGTGAGCTCCATCAGAGTCGCTGGGAAACCGATGGTCAGTCCCGAAGCCGGGTTGAGGTTTTTGCCAATAATCTGCAGCTCCTTGGCGGTGGAAGTGGTGGTGGCAACCGCGGCGGTGCAGGACAATCGGGCGAAAGCTCCGAGCCATCATCTTACGCCGGCGACGAGTCTATGGGCAGTTTTGAAGATGACGTGCCGTTCTGAGGCATTGAGAGTCACTACGTAAAGGAGGAATGAAATGTCCGACGAGACGAAAGAATATTCTGAGACACCTGAAGTGAATGAAGAAACAGGAACCCAGGCCGACAGCCCTGCAGGTTCTGCGGCTCCCTCGGCCCCTTCGGCCGACAGGCCACGACCGCCCCGCGACAATCGTGACCGGGGAGATTCGCGTGACCGGTTTGACCGCGGCGACAGAGGTGGAGACCGCGGAGGCGACAGGGACAGCCGTGAGGGTGGATACCGTGGCCGGGGCAAGGTCTATTTCCGCAAGAAAATTGACAAGATCAAAGCGCAGAACCTCATTGTCGACTACAAGCATCCGGAAGTTCTGCGACGTTTCGTGACCGAGAAGGGGAAAATCCTTCCGCGTCGCATTACCGGAACCTCCGCAAAGAACCAGCGAAAGCTCGTTCGAGAAATCAAGCGCGCACGGTATCTCGGTATGATACCGATGGGCTGACCTCATGGAGGAGACCAGGACCCCGTGGAAAGATGTTCTCATTCTCTCCATCATTGCAGTAATTCTCTACCACATCGGTCTGTTCCTGGTTTTTTTCCTGGTCCCCATGCAAATTCTCTACGTACGACGGGGAGAGGCAGGGTACAAGTTCGGCTCACTGGTTTTTCTCGTGGGAGTGCTGCTGGCGAAAACCTTCATGTTGATAGCCTCTCGGGATGTCCCGGTGGAACCGCTTCTGGTGTCGCTCGATTTCCTGCTTCCGCTTGCATTTCTCGCAGCGTTATATGTGCTGAACGCTGACCATCTGGGTCATCGGCGGCTTGAATCGCCGGTCGCACTGTCTGTGGACGAAATGCCGGGTACAGGAGCGGGGGAAGCTCCGGTGTTGCCTATCCGGATACCTACGCGGTTACTCATTGCAACTGTCGCCGGAGCTGTGATCTCATTGCCGCTGGTCATATATCTGTTGAACAGCCAGACCCTGGTGAAGATCCTGACAACCCAGTTCCAGCTTGCTGAGAAGATGTTGAGTCAATCCGGTGACGCCGTGGCCGCGAACGGCCAGACGGTTAACGCGGATCAGCTCGTACGGATGGCAATGAGCATCTTCACCCGGGTGTATGTCTTCGGCTTTTTCCTGATGATCTATCTGAACTGGTACATCGGGACGCACATGGGAAGGCGGACGCAGTTTGGCTCCGTTCGGCTTGCGGCGTTTCAGGACCGACTCAGACCGGAAGGGTTGAAGATGCCGGATTATATGATCTGGCTGCTCCTGGTTTCATGGGGGAGCGTAATTCTCTCTTTGTATGTTGAAATCGGGCCGCTTCAGTATGTTGTATGGAACCTTGCACTCGTTGTAGGATTCCTGTACGGACTTCAGGGTATTGGGATTGTGCAATACCTGATGCGCAAGCGGAGCGTGTCCAGAGGTCTGCGTTACGTCCTGATAATTGCCGTAGTTGCACTCCTGTTCGTGCCAGTGGCGAACCTGGTCGTGCTGATTGGCTTCCCGTTATTTGGAGTATCGGAAACCTGGATACACTATCGAAGAATTGAAAGGAGTGAGGAATAGATGAAAGTCATCCTGAGTACAGATGTCCCTAACCTCGGAGAAGAGGGGGATGTTCGTGAGGTAAAACGTGGTTATGCACGGAATTTCCTCATGCCGCGCAGCCTTGCGCTGCCCTACAACAAGCAGAGCATTGCTGTTATAGAATCGCGTCGTGTCGCAATTGAGAAGCGAAAAGAAGAGAAGCGCCAGCACGCACAGACGCTCAAGGACCGGATAGAAGAGATGGTGCTTGATCTGAAGATGCCTGCAGGAGAAAACGGACGACTGTTCGGTGCGGTAACCAGTGCGGCGATTGCCGATGAGCTTTCCAAGCACGAGGTTTCTATCGAGCGGAAGCGAATCGACATTCCTGAGCACACCATCAAGGCCTCGGGCACGTACCGGGTTCGCATCCGCCTCTACGGAAACGAGGAAGCGTCCCTGCGCGTACAGGTCAACCAGTCCGAAAAGACTGCCGAAAACGCTGCGCCTGCTGCCAAGACAGACACGGTAGCCGCCGCGCCTGCGACCACGACGGAGACGGCACCCAAGACAGCACCCGAGACAGTACCTGAAACCGCGGCCGCTGCCGTCCCCGAGACCGAAGAGGAAGCAGTCGACGACGGTTCCGAGGAATAGCCTTCACGAGGCAGGATGATGTCGTCTCCTGCTATGCTTAAAGATAAGATTCCTCCTCATAATGAAGACGCCGAGGTTGCGTGCCTCGGCGCTATACTGCTTGATCCCGGCGCGCTGGAACGGATTATTCCCTACATGCGCGCCGATGACTTCTACAAAGGTGCGCACGGGAAGATCTTTCAGGCGATTCTCGAGCTGTCGGACCGCAATGAAGCCATAGACCTCATCACACTTACGGATGCTTTGCGCGCATCCGGCACGCTCGACTCTGTCGGCGGGCCGGGGTACATATCCGGTTTGACTTCTTCAGTCCCCACCAGTGCCAATGTTGAATATTACGCCCGAATTGTCAGGGAAATGAGTATCCGACGGCGGCTGCTCAGGATCGCCTCTGAAATTACCGCTTCGGCCTTTGACGATGGGCATGAGTCGCGTTTCGTCATTGAGGAAGCAGAACGGAAAATATTCGAGATTACCGATCTCCAGCGGACGACCAGCTATAAGCAGGCTCGGGAAATTGTCCTGAAGACTATCGAGGCAATCGAAAAGCTCTATCATACGAAGGACAGTTACACGGGAATTCCGACTGGATTTCCATCTCTTGACAACATGACGAGCGGGTTCCAGAACTCCGAGTTCATTATTATCGGTGCGCGTCCGTCCGTCGGTAAAACGGCCCTGGCGTTGACCATGGCCTCCAACATTTCAATCCATCAGAAGATTTCGGTTGGGTTTTTCACGCTGGAAATGTCTGACATGCAACTGATGCAGCGGCTTGTTGCAAGCGAGGCGCGGATCGGAAGTCAAATGATCCGTACCGGCATGCTCAGACCCTCCGATTTCAAGAATCTTACCGACGCTGCGGGCCTTATATACGAAGCCCCATTGTACATCGTGGATATGCCAAACATGCGTCTTCTTGATTTGCGTGCCCAGGCGCGCAGGATGAAGGCTCAGCTCGATGTAAAAATCATCTTCATCGATTATCTTACTCTCGTCGGTTCGGAGAACCCGGATCTCCCGCGGCACGAGCAGATTGCAGAAATTTCAAGATCACTGAAGGCACTCGCGCGTGAGCTCGACATTCCCGTTGTCGCTCTCAGTCAGGTCAGTCGTGACAGCGAAGGCAAAAGGCCGAATCTTGCAAATATCCGCGAGTCCGGGTCCATTGAGCAGGATGCGGACGTAGTGATATTTCTGCACAGGGAGCGGGGCGTGGAGAAAGGTAGTGACGGCGACACGAACGTTATTGAAACTGAGCTGATTGTTGCCAAGCAGCGCAACGGCCCCGTGGGTACCATAAAAATAGCCTTTCTGCCGCAATACACGAAGTTTGAATCGCTTGCCGAAGAGCCGATATAGTGAGCAGGGAGGAAATGCATGGCGTTGGAAGACCAGTATAACTTTGAAGACCTGAGAAATGAGGCCGAGCGGCTCGTGATCGAAGAGCTTGACCGGCAACTGCAGGAAGCTCCGGATGTGTGTCGGACAGAAGAGTGCATACTGGACATGGCGGCGTACGCGCTGAACATTGTCCGTCCGATGTACAGGGTTACACTGCTCGGTCGTCTGTATGCCTCGGCGGTGGATGATGCCCATCTTTCCGAGATCAGGACGGCGGTTTCAAAGGCAATTCAGAAGGTCAGCGAGAACCCGGCCTGACGTCGGCCGGGTATCTGTCCGCTACTGGCTTGTTCCGTTTCCAAAGAGGTTCGTTGAGGGTGCAACGAATGCACCCGGCTGGTTGATCGTGGATTCAGTTCCCTGAATGCGCAACCGGAAGCTCTGAAGCTCAGAGGTCGTGTTATTGCTTCCGTTGCCGATTGAGCGCGTGGGTCGGACTACACTGAGGTATTGTTCCGGATTACCCATAGACGAAGGCAGGTAGCGACCGTCGGGTGTCAGAATAACCCAGCTTCCGTCAGGGAGAACGTAAAAGTCGAACAGGTGACGCTGATTACCTGAATCCCAGACTGAAACGCTGCCATCACGATTGACGCTGTAGACTCGCCCATTCCACGAGACGACTTTGCGAGGGATATGTCCGCTCGGTGCGAGCGTTGTAAGATTTCTTCCATCCCACACATGAACACTGTCGAATCCGAGCGTTGAATAGACTCTGTTGTCCTGACTGTCGTAGGCGAGTGTTGCCTGAATGTCTTCTCCCGGGTAGGTGGCAATTGTCTGAGTCTGGCCGAAGTCGGTTCCGGTGTGGGCTTCGAGCACGGTGACTTCCGAACCGTTGGAGTGACGTAATCCCAATGAGTAGAGCGTCTGGTGCGCGGTGTCGAATGCGAGTCCGAATGACAGGAAGGAATCCGAAGTGATTCCGACTGTCTCGCCGGTGGACGGTGATACGCGAATAAGCGATGAATCCAGATTGTTGGTATTATTCTTCCCGACTATGATTCCGTAGTTGTCGGTGAATACACTGCTCAGGGTGCCTGATGAAGTGAAGGAAAACTCGGTATTGTAGGTGGATGAGTTCAAAAGACGCAGGTTTCCGTTGCGTTGGAGGGCGAGAATCCGGGTTCCGGCCGGTCTCATGGAAACAAGTGGAGCCGAGAATGTGGTAAGTGTGTCGGTGAGGCCAAGGGTGTTCGGGTTGAGCAGTTTGAGTTCACCGTTCTTGTCCGAGCCGCGAAAGAGATACAACTGCCCGTTTGGAAGTGACAGCAGACCACTCGTCGCGTCAAACGGGTTGGAGGCTCCCACCTCCGCTATGCGGGTGACCTGCGAAGGTTCCGGCCGGGCTTTGCTGAAGAAATCCGATCGAACGCTGATGAGGCCAGTGTTCGTGACTGCAAAGAATCGGTCGTCGCTGAAGGCAATATCGGTAACCGGCTGTATGATGTTCTCGGAAAATCGTTGCGGAGCGCTTGAGTACTGGGAGATGGTGGACATACTTCCATCCTGTTGCGCGAACAGGATTTTCCCGTCCATGAGACGCATGGCGGTAATGTCGGTTGGGACTTGATCGGCGGCAAAATAGTCTGAGGAGACATTTCCGTTATTCACGGTGAAAAGCGCAATCTTGTCTCCTGCGGTTGATGAGCCGGAAGAGGACGCTCCTGTCAAGGACGTCCCGTCGGATGAGGATCCGTCGGATGAGGATCCGGCGGATGATTGGCCGTCGGAGGACGTCATGCCGGAAGAGGAGCCTGCCGGTGGAGTGTAGAGGACTGCAATCTGGCCGGTCTGCTGATTGCTTCGGACTATCAGCACTGAACCAAGTTGTTGCTGGTAGGCGACATCGCCGGTCACGATATTCACGACCGTGAGGGTGTCCCCTGTGACCCCGGCAATATAGACGTCGCTTATCTTGGTTACGTTATTCATGTTCGGCACGGATGGTATTGTTGCCTTCCGGGTTCCGCTCGATAAATCCCAGTAGACAAGGTCTCCGGTAGAGGGCGCGTAGGTCATCAATGTCTGCTCGCTTCCAGAAATAATCGCAAACGGAACAATCCCGAAACCGTTGGGGAGATAGTTGAGTTCATGTCCATTATGGCTGTCCAGAAAGACCAGGCTTTTCCACTGGGTTGTTGCATACAGCACAAAGGAGCCTTTGGGACTGTAAGATAACATGAGAGGAACTTCGGAAAGCGAATGTGAAAAGATCTTCTGGCCGGTAATCCAGTTCCACGAGCTCAGTTCGAAATAGACGCCGCCGTCGCTGACTACTGCAGTGAGCTCGCTGGATGTGGGATTGACCGCCACAGCGACGACTGGAAGGTGCGAAATTCGTAGCGTGCTCTGGAGCTTGTCGCTGTTCGGATTCCAGATGCGGACAGTTCCGTCGTTGGATGCGCTGAAAACATATCCGGTGCGAGGATCCTGGACAATCTGGTTTATCGTCGCCGTGTGTCCGGTATCAAGGACAACGTGTGGAACCCGTAAAGTAGATCCGTCCGCGGCGTAAGCGGACATTGTCGCACAGCCGGAAAACGTCAACACCAGGAGTGTCAGCCATAACATAGATGTCAGGTCCCGAAGACTCATGAACGGCTTGTGGTTCGGAAAACTGTCCGGAACTTTCATTTTCAGTGCCTCACGAAATAAAGGATGTCATTGAAGAACGCAAAGAAGATGAGAAGAAATACAATAACCACGCCGACGAGCTGGTAGCGATGTACGTACCGCGGCTTCAGCGGCCGGTGAGTTATTCCCTCTATGCCCGAAAGGACGATTTGGCCGCCATCCAGGAGCGGGATCGGAAGCAGGTTCATGAAGAAGAGAACAACGCTGAGGAGTGCCAGAAAGTTGAAAAACGATGTAAAGCCTGCCGATACGCTGGTGGCAAACCCTTGAGTTGCAGCCTCTCCGACGAGGTAGGTTATGCGGACCGGACCGGCTACCGCATCGGTAATGTTTACTCCCCGAAAGAGGAGTCCGATGCCCTTGACGGTCAGTGCAAGAGTACGGAATGTCTCTTGAGTGCCCTTCGCCACCGCTTGGGCGGGGTTGAGACGAGGTGTCCTGACCGAAAGTCCCTTGAAACGAATTCCAGGATCCGGCTGCGCGGTGCCGGATGCGGACTTCAGAGTTAACGGAAGGGTCTTCCGCGTTCCGTTTCGGAGCACCGTGAGGGCCACACTCCCGGATCCGGCCTTGTCTATCAGTTGTTGATACTGAATTGACTGCGCAACGGGCGTGCCGTTGACCGCGATAATCTGATCTCCCGGTTGAATCCCCGCAGCTTTCGCCGGTCCGCTGACCACCGAGACGACGGGATCGATCCACGGATAGACACCGATCCGTCCCGCGCCGGTCGTCTTGTTGAGCGCGGGAACTACGGAGAGTTTCTGTACGCTGCCGTTCGGGCGTCTGACGGTAAAGGAGAGTCGGGTATCGGGATTCGGTGACACCGCCTGTTCCAGATCGCGGAAATCAGAGATCGTATTTCCATTGATGGAAAGAATCGTGTCGCCGGTCTTGAGTCCTGCCTGCGTGGCAGGGTAGGTCCCTGAAGTTGCGGTAAGCGGATATTGAGATTCCAGCACAATACGATTGCCGAACGTATGAATTGTGAACCCCGAGTACCATATGACTGAAAGTACGATGATGGCGAAGAGCAGATTCATCGCGGGGCCGGCAAGGAGAACAAGAATACGTTTCCATGGACGTGCGGTGTAGAATGCGCCTTCGTCCTGACGAATTACATCTTCATCGTTCTCGAATGCCTGCTGAAGAGCCGCCTCTCCCTTCATCTTGCAATAGCCGCCGAGGGGAATAAGAGAAATGCGATATTCCGTTCCTCGAAACGTGAAACCGGCGAGTCGTTTTCCCCAACCAATGGAGAACGCCTCAACCTCTATCCCGACGAGTTTCGCCACCAGCAGATGACCTGCCTCGTGCACAAAAACAACGAGTCCTAATCCAATTAAGCCAATGAGAATTTGAAGAATCATGCGGCTCCCTTATGAAAGAAAGAGTACCTTGTAAAGATAATAAAAAACAGGTGCCGCAAATATCGGGGAATCCACTGAATCAAGAATACCTCCGCGGCCGGGAACTATCTGCCCGGAGTCTTTCATTGTTGCAGAGCGCTTCAATGCCGACTCAATCAGGTCGCCAAAGATCACGACAATACCGACGATGGCGCCGAAAAGCAGTCGGAGCCAGATGGATCCGGGAAACAGCGTAGGGCGCAGCCAGTGCACGGCCAGAACGACAGCGGGCGAGATGAGAAAACCACCAATGAACCCGGGAATGCTCTTGTTCGGGCTTATGGGAAGCAGACCACGGCTTCGTCTGCCAAGAAGTCGGCCGGCAATGTACGCCATGGTGTCATTGAAGTAGACGGCGCAGACGAAAGCCAGGATTACAAAGGTCGCATCTGGAAGTGAGCTCAATCTGATAATGTAAGCAAAAAACAGGCCGGGATAGATCAGAAGTGTCGTATTTGCGGATACCGATGGAAGGATGAGCTCAAACTCGATGCTGCTGCGTCGGAACACCTGAGTTGCAAGGATAACACTGGTCGCCATGGCAATTGCAAACACGCTCGCTTCCGGCCGCACCAGTCCGTAGTTTTCCAGCAGCGCCAGAGCGGGAAGGAGCATGCCCATAAGCGGCACAAAGAGTCTTGTGGGTCCATAGCCTGAAGCTTTCCGGGAGAAGAATCCGGAAAGCTCTATCGCGGCCGCGCCCGAAACGACGACCGCCACGAGATTGAATACGAGATGTTTCGGTTCTGGAAAGAGGTAGATAATTGCAAACAGGAGCGGTACGCCGATTAACCAGAGCAGGATACGAAGAACAAGATTATTCATTGGGTACCACCAAAACGTCGTGAGCGTCGTTGAAACTCCACAATTGCACCGACCAGATCGTCGCCCGTGCAGTCCGGCCAGAGTTTGTCCAGAAAGACATATTCTGAGTACGCCGATTCCCATAGGAGGAAATTCCCGATCCGACTTTCGCCTCCGCTGCGAATAATAAGATCCGGTTCCGGGAAGCCGGGAAGATCCAGATGCTTTTGCAGAATCTCTTCGCTGATAACGTCATCGGTCTCTCCGTCTTGCTCGTCGAGCCATCGGTTTACTGCGCGGACAATTTCTGATCGTCCGGCAGAATTCAGCGCAAGATTCACGCAGGTTCCGTTGAACGCCGCCGTCAATTCCTGGATTATCATGAGCTTCTTTTGCACTTCGGTGGACAGGACGCGGGTGTCGCCGCTTTGCAGGATGCGCAGGTTATGCTGTTCATAAAAGGAGGGTTCCGAACGGACGTGATCAAGCAACTGTCCGATCAGATAGCTCAATTCTATCCGATTGCCATGAAGGTCCCCGGAAGACAGGGTGTACATCGAAATGAATGGAATTCCGAGATCGGCGGCAGTCGATATGATGCGTTTTGCCGCCTGAAGACCTTCTCTATAGCCTCGTGAAATCCGCGTGTTGTGCCGGGCAGCCCAGCGGCTGTTCCCATCCATTATGACGCCGATGTGCCGTGGAAGCCGTTCCCGGTCAATTGGCTTGGGCGCGATCTCGTGCATAGTATCTCTCCGCAGCCCGGAAGCCTAAATCTCCATGATTTCGCGTTCTTTTTCTTCGAGATGCTTGTTGATCTCTTCAACGTAGTGATCTGTCAGTTTCTGAATATCGTCTGTTGCCCGCTTTTCCTGATCTTCGCTCAGGTCGCCGCTCTTTTGCAGATTCTTGAGCTCTTCGTTTGCATCCCGCCTGACGTTCCGAATTGCCACGCGGCTCTGTTCCGCAGTGTTCTTGGCCATTTTTACGTAGTCCTTGCGCCGTTCTTCGGTGAGAGGAGGAATATTGATACGGATTACCTTGCCGTCATTGCTTGGATTCAGTGAGAGTTCCGATTTCTGGATTGCCTTCTCGACCTCTCCGAGCATTCCTTTGTCCCAGGGTTGAATAACAACGAGACGAGCCTCCGGTACGGAGACGGTGGCCACCTGGCTGAGTGGGGTAGGGTTTCCGTAGTAGTCCACGCGGATCTTGTCGAACAGCGCCGAGGATGCCCGGCCGGTGCGAATACCGTTCAGGTCGTCCAGGAGAGACTTCAGCGTCTTCTTCATCTTTTCTTCGGTCTCTTTTTTGACGTTTTCCATACGTTTCACTCCTTGGAAGGGGACACTGCGCCGGATTCACCGGCATTTGGCGGATTCACCGCCAGTTGGCGGATTCACCGGCCGTTGCCGGACAGCCTGCCTGTGCAGGTTTGTCCGCCACGGTGCGGATCCTCCGCCCATTGCTGTTATTCCGGAAGCTCTTCTCCAACACGATAATAGATAAAGCCGGATACGGTGAGCTTTCCGCCTGCGGCCTTCCCGGTGTCCTCGGCTACCTTGGCAACTGAGCGCTTGTCGTCCTTTACGAACGGCTGGTTTAGCAGGCAGATTTCGGAAAAGAGCTTTTTCATCTTTCCTTTGACAATGCCATCCAGAACATTCTCTGGTTTTCCGAGGTTCTTTGCCTGAACCTGGAATATTTGCTCCTGCTCGTTGCGATAGTTCTGGTCAACATCCGTTTCGGACAGAAACATCGGACTGAATGCGGCAACGTGGAGCGCACAATCGAAGGCAAACTCCTTGATCGGGTCCTGAGTCACGATCTCCGGTGGGTCAGCTGTCACTTTGACCAGAACGCCGATGCGCCCGGTGTCGCCGTGTATGTACTCCACCGCAAGTTCACCGGCGCCAATGTCCATTGTCTCAAAGCGGCGAATGGACATGTTTTCCTTGATTATGGCTACAGCCTCGGTCACCTGCGCGTTCAGCTTTTCGTCGTTTTCTGCAGGGTTACGGGCAATAATGTCGTCCACGAGCTCTTTTCCGAGCTGGACAAACCGTTCATTCCGTCCCACAAAATCGGTCTCGCAGGAAAGCTCCAGAATTGCTGCTTTCTTGCCGTCAACGCGGGTAAACACACGCCCCTCGTTGGTAGCACGATCACTGCGCTTCGCTGCAGCGGCAAGTCCGAGTTCCTTGAGTATTTTTTCTGCTTTTGCGAAGTCGCCGCCTGCTTCCGTCAGCGCCTTCTTACAGTCCATCATTCCGGCCGCGGTCTTTTCTCGAAGCCTTCGGACGTCCTCTGCTTTAATTTCAGCCACGTTACTACTCCTTACTCCTCGTACAGGACTTCTTCATCGATGCCTGCAACGACTTCGTTCTCCGGCTCTTCCTGCTTCACCGGCTTCTTTTCTTCCTCTTCCGGGTTGTAATCGGAGTAGTCTTCAGCGGTGAATGTTTCGGCTTCGGCGGCTTCAGTATCGCCAACCTGCGCAGCGACCGGTGCACGTTCAATGTCCTCTTCGGATTCAGCCGGACTCTCCGGTTCCTGCTCCGCGACGGAATCGGTTTCCGCGGATTCTTCGGAGGTCTCTTCGTCTTCACTGAGGCTTTCAATGACCTCGAGTCCAATCTCGTTGTCTGCCTCGATGACCGCCTTGGACATGATTTGAGTAAAAAGCGTTATTGAGCGGATTGCATCGTCGTTGCCTGGTATGGGGTAGTCAATGCCGTCCGGGTTACAGTTGGTGTCAACAACCGCGACAATGGGAATACCCATGCGCTGCGCTTCCGCCACCGCAATTGCTTCCTTTCGGGTGTCAATGACAAAGAGTACTCCCGGAAGGTCCTTCATTTCCTTGATGCCGCCGAGGTTCTTCTCGAGTTTTCCCTTTTCCTTGAGGAGCCGTGCGACTTCCTTCTTGGTAAGGCTTTCGAAAGTCCCGTCGACTTCCATCTTCTCGATCTTCTTCAGACGCATGATGGATTTCTTGATTGTGGAAAAGTTGGTAAGCATTCCGCCAAGCCAGCGGTTGTTCACGTAGAACATTCCGCAGCGCTGGGCCTCTCGCTCAATTGCCTGCTGTGCCTGTTTCTTGGTGCCGACGAACAGGATCGACTTGTTTGCGAGCACGGACTTTCGTACCGCCTCGTACGCATCCTTGATGCAGACGATCGTTTTCTGCAGGTCGATAATATGAATCCCGTTTCTGGACGTGAAGATGAATTTCTTCATGCGGGGATCCCACCGCTTCGTCTGATGGCCAAAGTGCACACCGGACTCAAGCAGGTTCTTCATGGTAACTACTGCCAAAGTGTCCTCCTTCCATTGCGTATCACAACCGTCGCTCGCGCGACATCCACCACGTGGTTCACCGTGTGCGAGATTACCCGGTGTGTTCGCAATAGTCCTTCTCTTATTCTCGAATTCGTGCGCTGCCGCCTGCGTGTACCAACACGCAAATCCGGAGTCGACGAACCGGAAGATGAGCTGCCGGGCTCAAGCCGGCAGCTGGTACTGATATTGCCTTAACATGCCATATAATCGATGGATAGGCAAGCCCACGACATTCGTGTATGAGCCTTCGATTCGATCCACGAGACAGGCGCCACGGCCCTGGATGCGGTATCCTCCTGCGGCTCCCTGCCACTCCTCAGTATTGAGGTACCATTCGATATCCGCCTCCGTCAGCTCCGATACGGAGACTGTCGTCGTTTCACAGAAGGTCTGGATATCGCCCGTCGACGCAACCGAAAGGGCAACGCCGGTCATGACACGGTGGTTTCTACCCGAAAACGCGGTCAGGAATTGGCGTGCCTGGTCGCGGTCTTTCGGTTTGCCGATGCGTTCATCGCCGAGCAGGACCAGTGTGTCCGCGCCGACTATCCAATTGCCGGACAGGCGGTATGCCTTTCTGACCGCTTCAACCTTTTCGCGTGCAAGCAGCCGGACAAGATCCTCCGGTGTGTCTCCACGAGCAAGATCTTCTTCGACATGGGCCGTCAGGACCCGAAACGGGACCCCGAGTCGCTGGATAATTTCCCGTCGTTGCGGGGAGGTGGATGCGAGTGTTAATGTTTCCATGGATGCTGTCCTACAAGTTCTTAAAGATGAAAAGCCCTGGGATAATACCGAGGAGCGTACCGGGATTTACGTGGACAGAAGCCGCCATCACGCCTACGTCGAAACCGACCGGACCGACCTCCAGATGGATTGGGAGACCCACCATGTCGAGAATACGCTCGAGTATTGCCCAGGCAAATGTTCCAATGATCAGACTGAGGGCAATGACGAGAACAAAGAGACCACGATTGCGCGAATTCAGCTTCATCTTCCTCGGTATTGTACCGGCCGCGCATGCACTGTCAAGCCGATCCAGCCCGAAACCGGTCAGTTGCTGCCGGTTGACAACGACCCCGCTTCCGGATAGCTTAAGAACGCTGGTTTGGCGCATTGCGCCGGACACGGGCACGTAGCTCAGTTGGATAGAGCGTCAGCCTCCGGAGCTGAAGGTCGTGGGTTCGAGACCCGCCGTGCTCAAAAGCCTTTTTTCTGCGTCGCATATCTGCAGACGCAGCTCGATATCCTGAAACATCCGAAATTTCACTTGCTCAGGGCCGTGGTCCGGAACTGAGTAAAGCGAACCGTGAGCTCATTCACAAGCAAGCATTGTAAGATCTGCCCACCATTATTCGAGATGCATCCTGAACATAACCTCGGGTTTCTGTTACGCTTTCCCCTATGTCGTTGCTATTCCCGGTTCCTGTACGCACGTCATTTCTCCGGTATCCGGATAATCAGCCTGCCGTCCTGACATCGGCCGAACTCGGTTCCATTTCCGGTTCAGATGTTGACCGAATTGCATCGATTTGCGCGGAACCTGAAGTGTACAAAATGCTGTTCGAAGAAATGCTCGGAGGCAGGCCTTACCAGCGGGAGGATGCGGCGATTTTTGCTCAATTCGCCGGAGCCGGGTGGGAACGCAACGAGATGTTCGTGTTTCTTGTTCGGGACGTCACCGACAGGATCGTTGCAGCAGTTGACATAAAGTCGGCCAATCTCAATTCGAGCGAGATTGGGTATTGGGCATCTGCACACCATCCGGGATACATGACGAATGCAGTGCTTGCGCTCTCGAGCCTTGCCCGTGGAGTCGGGTACAGATCCCTGTATGCGCGGACGAAACTATCCAACTTCAGGTCGCAATTGGTGCTGAGGCGTGCGGGGTTTGACGATGCCGGACAATTGACAGATGAAAAGCTCGGTCCGATAGTTCGATTCGAGAAACAATTGTAGAACTCCGGATTGCGCTCCAATTGTCGCTACGCGAGATGGCCACAGACAGAGGATCTATGCTGAAAGCCCGGGAGTTGATGACCGTACAAGTAGACACTCTCTTTACGCAAGACGAACTGGGGCGACTCGTCACCGTAAACGAGATGCCGCACAGAGAGTCGGCTCCATATCTTTTTGCCGGTCAAACGGAAGACGGGGTTGTTTGGCGTTATCGGATTGGCCTTCCCGAAGATATCTGCAATAGTCTGAACGCAATCCAAATCCCGGACCAATGGGTTCCCGGACACATCGACAGCTCACTCCGCGGGGCCATTCGTGAGGTGCTTGAAGGCTATGCACTTCCGATAGGATCCGTCTGGCACGGGCCCGCGTATTACTTTCCAAGCCGTCAGGTGGACGTAACTACCTCGACCGTTGTGATAGGACGGAATAACACGGAGCTCCTGATGGCGCATTTCCCGCGGATTGCATCTCGAGTGCCGCAGAACGCCCCCTGTGTCGCGTTCGTGCAGGATGGTCGCGCGGTGGCAGTCTGCCGTACGGTAAGGAAGTCACCGAGAGGGGCAGAAGCGGGGGTGTCTACCGTAGAGTCATACCGAGGTCGAGGCTTCGGCTCGGGTGTTACGCGCAAATGGGCCTCAATGGTCCGGAACGCCGGAGTCGTTCCCTTTTACAGCACGTCATGGGAGAACATCGCGTCGCAACGCCTCGCCGACCACGTGGGATTCGTTCAATTCGGGACAGACCTCCATTTCTCGGAGCAGCACCCATAAGCGGGTATGTTCCGGAAAAAGTGCACGTCTGACATCCTGAACCCGACGGGACTCGAGGGTCGGCGGCTTGTGAGCGGAGGCGTTGCACCGGCAGACAATCAGATAGCCAGTGCCCGCCGTGATTCTCTACGCTGGAGGATCATTTCAGTCATTCTCGCCGGCGTATCGGTAGCTGCAACAACCTATGCCCCACGCGAAAACTCAGTCTGACTGGTGCTGCAACATAATGTCGACTATGGAACTCTTCGGACGTCGCACCGGAATTGGTGCATGTCATGAGTTCGTTCTAACAACTGCTGATGATTATGTTATGTGGATCGAGGCGAGACACACTGAGCACCCCGCGGTGAATTGCATACGCACCACGAAAGGTAACTGACCCAAGCTTTCAACATTCA
>CAZKMA010000046.1:0-18350 GCA_964553615.1 uncultured Spirochaetales bacterium
CGCCAAAACGGACCACCGATGCAAGAAGGTGTGTCTACTAAATCGGGGCAAGGTCACATGGTCCGGTTTCCCGCGTTGATTTGCTGAGGTTCTGGTTTCAGCCGCTCGGCATACATCCGCACCCTCAATGGGACCCCTTCCGTCCATGCCAGAACCTGTTCCACACTACTGCTGTTCTCGACGTCGGAGATGCCCTCGAGAAATCGAGATAGCTCCTCACGACTGAGTGCCGCAGGCGAGACTATCTTCGAGTTTTCGATGAAGCGTGCTCTGTCTCTGAGAACATCGATCCGTTCGCGCCCTCGCGCCCCGGTGTCGCGCCAGGTAATCAGAATGAACACCGGCGGGAGCTCGGAAATCTCCGGGAACTCGTCTCAGTTGCTTTCCAGGTGGTTCAGGAGGAGGGTATGCCTTTCTATGAGCTTGGAGCTCAGAAGCTGGTCGAAGGAACGCAGCGATAGCTGCACCGCCTTCGCGAGAATCCGTCTCCACGGCCAGAGCGGCGGGAGCTCCTGGCCATCGACGAAGGAACTCTTTAGCACAAGCAATCCAGCGTCGCAGAACATCTGAACGATGCGATGACAGAGCTCGGTTTTCCCGATACCGGCACCGCCCTCGATGCAGTATACAGCTTCCACCCCGCTCTGAGCCACTTCGAGCAGCTCGGCAGCAAACTTCAGCTCTTGTTCTCGTCCTACGAACAGAGTTTCCATTTCTTACCTTCTCAGTATACATTAATCATCCTAATGACGAAACCGGTTTTTCAGCGAAGACAATCTCACCGCGCGAAATCGTCATCTCTACTGCAAGCTCCTGCGATCGGACATGCAGTGGATTGCGGCTCAATACGGCGAAATCCGCATCTTTGCCGGCTTCGAGCGTTCCCTTCCGGTTCTCCTGGAACTCGGCGTAAGCCGCTCCGGCAGTGTAGGCAGGGAGCATGTCGATGGGGTCGATGCGCTCAGGCGATGGCCTGTTGCTGACCGCTTACCACAAGACCGAGTCGCTTTATCCGGGGCATGTCCTCCTCCCGAACGAGTTGTGCGTGCTCGATGCGAATCCTCAAGTCAGGAATCCAGGGGTAACGGCGCTCGAGGAGCTCGAGCGCGTCGCAGAGCTCGCTTATCGCCCGGTCGCCTGCTGCATGGAACGCAAGTTGGCGCTGAGAGGCGATGTACCGTTCGATCCGCCGAATGAATTCCCAGGACAGCAGACCGTCGCCGCGGTTGTCGCCGTCGCCGCGGTAGGGTTCCCAGAGCCACGCCGTGTGAGTGCCAAAGGCTCCGTCGAGAAAGAACTTCACCGGACCAATCTCGAAGTTATCTGCATCCCCCGCCGTGCCTCTCCGACGAAGCATCTCGGGAAGCGATGACGGATCGAGACGATACGCCCAGTTCATCACTGAAAGGCCGCAGACTCTTCGCTGCTGAATGGAGTAGGCATCCGGGTACCAGGTGTTGTCTTGAGCCGAAGTGATTCCCGCCGCCTGGTAGGCCCGAATGCTCTGCTCGAGCGCCGCCGCCGCGTGAGTCTCCGCGCACTGTCGTCTCTTCAGAAGCTGCTTCACCGGCGGGCACTCGTAGGGATCGGCTATATGCCCGGCCGGGCGACCGGCCCCGTCGGCGTCTACACTGTAGAGATCGCCCTCTTTCCCGAGGACGTCCGATAGTCCGATCTGCTCGAACGCCTTTCGGTTGAACCAGGCGCTGTGGCCTGACTTGTGAAACAGAAGAATGGAACGTGATGGGAAATGCTCGTCGAGTGTATCGATTGCCGGTTGGGGTATGGCGCCGTTCTCGAGTCCGCCGCACACGATCGGCTCATCGGGGGCAAGCGATTCGGAATGCACTCTGAGCCGCTCGACGATTTCATCGATCTCGAGACCGGCGAGCGACGGCTCGCCCAGGAACTCGCCGGTTTCAATGAGATGCGAATGGCTGTCATTGAATCCGGGTACTACGGTCCGGCCGTTGAGGTCGATTCGTTCGCAGCGCGCCGAGACCCGCGGCTTCAGCGCATCGTAGGTACCAACCGCAGCTATCCTTCCGTCACGAACACTAATCGCGTCGACGCGGGAATCGTCGAGTTCGGCGGGCCACTGGCGTCCCTTCAAGGCAACTATCTGTGCATTGTAGAAAAGTTTGTCTATTTCCCTATCCTCCTGATTCGAGGATAGTTCTGGTCGGGTGAGCTGAAAATGACACGTCTTCGTCAAAAACTAGCTATGCCGATTACCACGGCCCATAGTGAAAATCCGCTATTTCTGTAGCGCGTTGGGCGGTTGGTGCAGGTCAGAGAGCCGAAGAAAGCTCCTGTCCATCGCGTTGATGCAGGTTTCTTTTGCAGTTAATCTCCGATTCGGCGAAACGGACGCCCATGCCCACTCTGCGCCTCCCCGTACTCACGCAGCCCGAAGTACGTCGGCTCAGCCCGCAGCGGAGGAAAGCCCGCCCAGCCAGCTTGCGGAGACGATCGTCCAGTTTCGAGCGGCGATCCCAGAGGTCGGCTGCGAGCTTCTCATTCAACAGGGTGCCTTCTCCGCGGACGTGAGCGAGGTGTACATTCCGCCTCAGCGCGTTGCCGAGAGCCGAAAAAAGACGGCTCCTAACCTCCGAAGGCACACATTGAGTCGTCGGCCGGCCAAGCGTCGATAGCGAGTATGATGGTCCCGTGCACTGGGTCCCATTTCACTTTGCGAACCTTGAAACCGTCCTCGCCCGAGGCGGCCGTCAAAGTGTCAATCCACTTACCCTTGGTTGGATCCCAGAAGTAGATCGACGATTTCTCCAAACGCCGTTGTCCGACGTACTTTACGACCGGTGCTGGCAATAGCAAGGTCAGAATCAATGGATTCGAGAACGTGCCCACCGGAACTTTCGTAGGTTTACCTTTTGAGTCCGCTTTGAACGCCTGGAAGTTGCCGAGCACCTGGTGATATTCACCGGGCGGATCGGTCGCCTCGGGCTTGTCGGCGACTTGAACCACAATTACCGGTCCAACTTCCATCTCCGGCTTGTAGCTGATCGTCAGAGCTTGGCCTTTCTTGAGAAGTCCGGGTGATGTCGTTTCTCCCTTCAGGTCAAGTCCGGGCGGCGATACGGGCTTTGCCGGTTGCGGTGTCCTCTCCGGGCGACCCTCGGCAGATAGGAATGCCGCCGACCAAAACGCGAACAGCGCGCAAACCGCAATGAATTGCAAGGCCGGAACGCGAGTGCTCCTTTCGTGACTGACCCTGCCGCCCGACCTTCCCGATGAAGAATATTTTCCTGCGCGTACCATTGATTCCCCCCTGTAGCTGCGTTTTTCGCCACACGGCCAATAAACGGCCGTAGCGTATTCGATATCACATCATCTATTTTCGGTTACGGAGCGAAGACCTTCTTCGGCACGTCGAAGCTCGTCGGCATCGACCGAATCGGCAAGCAGCGACACGGCACGATGATAGCTCTCGGCGGCGTCGGAACCACGGCCTATCGCTTTCAACACATCGCCCCGGACCCGGAGACACTGTCCCAATTCAATTCCGCTCTCTATCCCGTGGCCGTTCAGGACTCGCATGGCGGCACCGATCGATTCAAGCGCTTCATTGTGGTCGCCGGCCACGAGCTGAGCCTCTGCTCTTCCGAAATCAGCGCGCGCGGTCAATCGCGGGTTTCGTGTTTGTTGTGCCAAATTCAGGAGTTGCTCGAAGTGGTTAAGAGCGTCCTGCGGCCTTCCCGACCGCACGCACGCTTCGCCGAGATTGTTGACTACGAGGCTGAGTCCTGGATTGTCCCTCATCTCTTCGTAGATCGCCTTGAGACGCTCCCACGCGGCCAAGGCCTCTTCATAGCGACCGCTCTGGTACTCCAACAGCCCTAGATTGCCGAGGACCTGAGTCTCCAGTCTCAGATGGCCGCGGCTGTGGAAGGTGTGTCCAGCTTGCTCCAAACGCTCTCGAACTCCTGCCGTTTTTCCGAAAAAGAGATCGACGGTCGCCTCCCCAAAACGAGCCTTCGCCAGCATAAGCTCGTCCCCACACTCCTCGGCCACCTTTTGGCATTCGATAAAAGATCTCCGTGCGGATTCGATGTCCTCTTTTCGCTGTGCGTTCCAGCCCGCTTCGTGGAGAGCAAGGGCCTCCTCTTCACGATTGCCATTGCGCCGAGATAGGTCGAGCGCACCTTCGAGCAGAAGGGTCGCAGCGGCATAATCTCCCTGCTCGCGGGCGAGAACTGCCGCCCAACAGCCTGAGCGAGCGAGAAGATCTATCGGCACGCCGTCGCTCGAGGCGGCGATCATCTCGAGCTGCGACCTCGCCTCGGAGAGGTAGCCCCGCTGCTGCCAGTAGCGCCCGAGCGCAATGAGGAGTCGGGCAGCCGATGCCGCTTCCTTCTGTGCGGAGAAGAAATGGATTGCATGGCGAATGTTTTCGATATCGCGATCGATCCTCGCGAGCGAAAGCTGTGGGGACGCCCCCTCCAGCTGCTCGCCGACCTCCTCGGCGAACCGCAGATAATAGTCGGCGTGTTTGCGGGCAAGAGGCAGCAGCTCGCCCGCCTTCTCGAGGAGCTCTCGTCCGTACTCGCGCATCGTCTCCAACAGATAGAACCGGGATTCTCCGTCCGGATTCGGCATGCTCGCAACGAGGCTCTTCTCGACGAGAGATTGCGTTGTTTCCAGAATACTGCCGATTCCGATGCCGAGCTCCTCGCAGATTGCGTCGGCAGCCTCAACGGTGAATCCGCCGTAGAAGATTGAAAAGTGAGCGAAAATCTTCCGCTCGATCTCAGAGAGCAGCTCGAAGCTCCAATCGACCGTGTTGCGGAGGGTCTGCTGGCGGGCCGGGAGGTCGCGCGGCCCGCCGGTAAGGATAGCCAGCCGTTGCCCGAGATGCTTGAAGAGGGTCTCGGGTGTCAGTGTCGATGTACGGGCGGCGGCGAGCTCCAAGGCGAGGGGCAGACCGTCGAGATGAACGCAAATCGCGGCAATTGCCGGAGCGTTCTCGTTGGTCACCTTGAAAGACGGTTTCACGTCGACGGCTCGATCGACGAAGAGCCGTACGGCATCGTATTGCGACAACCGTTCAAGGCTCGGTGCAACGGCTTCGTCGGTGCTCGGCAGAGCGAGCGGCGGCACGTGGAAAACGTGCTCGCCCCGCAGATGTAAGGATTCCCTGCTCGTAACGATCATCCTCAGGTTCGCGCACGAGCTAAGCAGCGTCGCGAGGTAATTACCCCCTTCAATCACCTGTTCGAAATTGTCGAGGATGAGCATGATCGTGCGAGTCGCGAGCCACTGCTTCAGGTGCTCTCCCATCGAGAGCTCCGCGGACTCACGAAGTTTGAGCGCGAGCGCGATTGCACGCGGGACCTGCTCGGGATCGCGAACCGGCGCCAGGTCAACGATGAAGGCTCCGTCGGGAAAGGAATCGATGAGATCCGCGGCAATCTGCAGCCCCATGCGCGTCTTTCCGATTCCCCCGGGTCCAACGAGTGTCAGGAGTCGAAAGTGTCCGCTGCGGATCTCTCCTTCGAGGGGCTCGAGTTCCTTTTCGCGGCCGATCAACGGGGTTGGCTCCAGTGGAAGATTGTGCAGATGGGCATCGAGCGATTTGAGCTGCGGGAAGCTGTCGTCGTGGGCATCAATGCGGAGCTCGAAAACTGTTTCCGGACGTGTGAGGTCCTTCAGCCGGTGGCTGCCGAGACTGGCCAGAGACACTCCGTCCGGAAGGTAGTCACGGACGAGCTCCTCGGTGACGAGTGAGAGGATTGTCTGTCCGCCGAACGCTGCGGACTGCAGCCGGGCTACCCGGTTGAGGGTGGGGCCAAAGTAATCGTCATCCCGGATCTCGGCTTCGCCGGTGTGGAGGCCGATTCGGACGCGGATCGGTCGCGGGAGCTTCCACGGCTGTTCGCGAAGTCTCTGTTGGATGGTGACCGCCGCACGGACGGCGTCGGGTGCAGCGGCAAAACCGGCACAGAATGCGTCGCCGACCGTCTTGAAGACGTATCCGTGTTCCTTCTCGATTGTTTCGCGGAGAATATTATCGTGGAGTCGAACCGCGACACTCATCGCTTCGGCATCTGACTCCCACAAACGGGTGCTCCCTTCAATATCGGAAAACAGAAACGTGACAGTTCCCGAGGGTTGGTTGCCCGTAGCCGCCCTCCATGACATTTCGTTTTCTGGTTCGACGGATGACCCACGATCGGCCACGAGGGCATCGCGGGGCCCGTTTTGTCTGAAGCCTCACTGAGGCAGACGCATTGTAATGATAGTACAATATAGAGAAAAACGCAAACACGCGGCCGTCAGAGTCCGATCTCGAAAACCAGTGTTGCAGAATGCTCCTGGATTCAACAGACCTGTCCATGTAAACACCACGTGTATGCCAATATGCACTATGACAAAGCCACCAATTCGACACGGCAGTATTGTGGCGTTGATTCTCGACAGGGCACTGCTCGACGTTCTCATCGTGCATATGGACACTCCACTTGAGATTACTATCGACGGTCGGATATCACACATCTCGCCTCAGAGTGATGAGAATGCTGAGGCATCGCTTGTGGAGGCCCTGGAAAGGATTAACGAGAAAGAGGATATCGCAGGAGCATTCCGGCGATTGGCAAGATCGTATGGAAAACGATTCCGACAAATCAATTGCGATCCAGGTAATTCTTGCAATCACTGGACAACATGACATCGCGGTCCGGTTGTCGCGTCGCGATATGGCCACCGACGGGAGATGGTTCGTCGTTCTCCGAGGGCCAAATCGTCAAAGACGTCTGGGTAGTAGTGCAGCTCACTTCATCGTCGAGGCGAAGTAACAGACAAATGGCTTCAGCACCGTGGGTACGACGCCCTGCAGGACTCGGCGCTCCAAGTGGAAAAGCTCGATGTGTCCGCAGTGGGATCGACCTTTCGCCGGCCATGGCGAGCGCTATTCAGCATGGTTGGATCAGCGCGAGCTTTGATCAAGGCGTCCACTGACATTCAATCCGGAAACACCCAATCGGCCGCCGTACCACTTTTGCGGAACCGCCAACTAAACCCAGCGTGCTCATTATCGCAACATCCTTCCCACACGGTCTGCCCGACCTCCGATCGTTACCGACTATTGTCTATCGCAATCGGGTTGGAATGCTTCATTGACGCAACCTGAACTGATCGTGCGATGGGATTTCGTGAATTCTACTCATGCGGACGCGTCGCGTGGTATGCTTGGGTCGTGGGGCCAAGGCAGAGGACTGTACAGGGTTCGATCTTTCTCTGGGTTTCAGTCCTCGTTGTGAGCGTACTGCTCGTGTTTTCGTTTGTGATATACCAATATGCATCCGGAATCTCCCAGCAGCGGTTCGTGGAATCGCTCGACACGCTCTCCGGGTCGGTGACGACGAACCTCAATTCCGAGGTGGCGGAGATGGATCGCCTGAGTATGACCGTCGTCTACTCGAACCTGTTTCAGAACCTATACGCACAGCACCTTGAAATGCCACAGGTCCCGATTTCGATCGGTGAGAGAATCAAGAAGCTCGAAAACACAGAAGCAATTATCGAGATCGGTGAGACCATACTGGGACCCGGGCCAACAGCGCCCCAAATGAATATCTTCGATCTCCGGGGGGAGATGATCGGCGCAGGTTTCTACAGCCAGCTCATCGATCGTGACCCGTCAACGGAAGCATGGTACCACAAGGTTGTGTCATCGGGAGGTAAGAAGATCCTTACGCCCCCTCACACCGACAGCCTGCTCGAACAGACATCCATTGTAGTCAAGGATAAACGGTACGTCTCACTGCTGCGAACCTTCCAGGACCCTCTTCTATCCACTCAGGGAATCATTGAAGTCGAGCAGTACTGTGACACGCTGTTCAGCGAGCTCAATTCACTCGAGGGCAGGCAGAGGGCATTCTTCCTCTTCGACGGATCATGGCAGCAGTTGTATCCGTACGATGGCACGAAACTGAACGCAGAAAAATTTCGGCAATTGGCCGGGCAGAGAAATAGCCGACAGGTCATTACCGGTGTGCTTCCGAAAACCGGCGAGCCGGCGGTGTTTGCGGTTACCACTTCGACCGACACCGGGTGGACCCTTTTTATTGGGGAGCCGGAAGGCGGCCTCATAGCCAGTGCGTGGCAGTATTCTGCGCGTATAGCGTTGCTCGCACTTGCCGCAATTACCCTATCGCTCGCCGCCTCCCTCTTCATAGCCCGCGGGGTCACCGTGCCAATCAAGGGACTTCATCGCGAGATTGAACGGCTTGAGTTCACGAATCTCTTCGAAGTAGGGCCTCAAGCCGACACCCCGGCACCTGGAGAGATCGAAGAGCTCATTGCTGCCTTCAGAAAGATGCGCCTCAAGCTCAACGAGTCCCTGGAAGAGGCCGTTATGCTTCGCGCACAGGAGCGGCAGGCACAACTCGTTGCACTCCAGGCGCAGCTCAACCCGCATTTCATCTACAACATGTTGCAAACCATCAACGTAATGGCCGAAACAGGAGGCGTGCACGCGATTCCACCACTCGTTCTCAACCTCGCCCGGATGTTGCGCTACGTCTCATCGACCGAGAACACGACGGTGACGCTCGGAACCGAGGTCGCCTATGCGCAAAGCTATCTCGAGAGCATGGCCGCCCGGTTCGGGGAGGGCTTGACATATGACATCGCGGTCCCGGATGAGCTGCGAGAGATCGTAGTGCCGAAATTGATGTTGCAGCCGTTCATAGAAAACTGCTTCAAGTACGTGACTGCCGGGAAGCCGCCGTGGGAAATCGCGATCTGTGGGGATGGCTGCAGGGACGACTGGAGTATCCAGATACTCGATAACGGGCCGGGCTTTGCCGCCCAGACACTCGACAGGCTCCATGCGCGACTCGACGCCTCCAGCCCCCTCGACGATCAGACAGGGCTGTCCATCTCGGGCATGGGGATTCTGATCTCCTTTCGGCGTCTGCGGCTCGCGTTTGGGGAAAGCACGATCTTCACCGTTGGTAACCGACCGGAAGGTGGGGCGGTCATTCGTTTCGGCGTTGGGGCGGCTCATGGATAGGAGATTCGGATTCATCCTCGCTGAGGACGAGAAGCCGATGCGGGAGTTCCTGTGCAGGAAGGTCATGGAGACGGACGCCGGACTGGATTGTCTCGGTCTGGCCTCCGACGGTGAGGAGGCCCTCGATCTCATCGACGAGTGCATGCCGGACATTCTGATCACAGACATCAAGATGCCGGTTGTAAGCGGTTTGGAGCTCATCGAAAGGGCTCACAGGCTTAATCCGGATATGCACTTCGTCATAGTGTCCGGTTACAGTGAGTTTGAATACGCGCAGCGGGCAATCACTCTTGGCGTAGAGGATTACGTCCTCAAGCCTGTCGACCCCGCAGTCCTTCGGGAAACACTTCGGAAGATGAGAATCAAGCTGGAAGCGGCCGCCGGTCACATTGAGAGTCAATTCGGACTCGAAAGCGTTGGGACCGCAGAAGTCGAGCTCTGTGATTCGATTGAGCTCTACTTAAGAGAAAACTACAACAAGCGATACTCACTCGAACGATTGGCCGCGACCTTTGTCCGAAAGCCCGGCTATATTGTCCGCCTGTACAAGAAGATAAGGAACAGTACCCCGACCCACGACATCATAGCTCTCCGCGTAGGAAAGGCGAAGCAACTCCTGCGTCACCACCGTGAACTCGAGATCAAGCAAATCGCCGCACTTGTAGGCTACGACGACGCTCTGTATTTCTCGCGTCTGTTCAAGAAAGAAACAGGAATGAGCCCATCATCGTTCAGAGAGGCGGGTTGATGGAAGCCTTCTTCGCCCAATTGGGATCTCCTGTTGAAACCGCCAGATTGGACCGTCGTTCATCGACTCGTTCAAGGAACTGTTGGGGCGACATACCGCTCTCCAGCATGGTTTCGAAGTCAGCCTCGATCTCCATCCACTGACCCATTATGTACTTCACTCCCCCCTGGAATGGCTCCCCAACAAAGCGCGCGGTTTGGAAAAAACTGTCTTCGTTGGGCAGCAGGGGCTGCGGCTCGCCAACAAACGAGAGGCTCGTCCCCTCCGGCTGACCCAAAGCGTAGCGGTGAAGCATGTCCGGACGGGTCAGAAAGCGGAAGAGGTCAAGGACGGCGGGTTTGTCGTGGCTTGTCGCACTTCCAAACCAGGCTGGTGCCGATCGCTCGATGCTTACCTGGTTGTTGTTCAGCCAGGGAATTGGAAACATCCCCCACGAGGAGGCTCCGGATTCCGGATCCGCCTTCATGACACTTCGAGCGAACCCGATCTTGTTGAGTGTCATTGCCGCCGTTTCGTTTGTGAGCGCGGTCTTCGCCCCCTCGACGGTATTGACCATGAAGTCCTGGCCGAAGAAACCCTGCCTGACTGCAGACAATATCTGTCCCAGAGCTTGATGGAAGGGAGTATAGTCTGCAAAACGGAGTCGGTTCGTATTAAGCTCCCAATATAGTTCGGGGTTCTGAGCTTCATACGTTCCGCCCATTTCGAAGAAGGTGAGAGAGGTGTGCCAGCGACTTGCCCCGGGCTCGTAAATCGGGACGATTCCGGCCCGCTGGAGCCGTTCACATACCTTCACGAATTCCTGATAATTCCGGGGGGCGGAGAGCCCGAGCCGCTCGAATATCTTATTGTTGTACGTGTAAACCCACCCAACCTTGTCATCCCATATTACGAGGCCGTAGATCTTGCCGTCATAAGAAACGGAGGGGAGCCATTCCGGTTTCAGCCTCTTTGTCCACTCCTCTCCGGTCAGATCGATGCAGTACTTCTGCGGATCGAGTTCGTTACCCAGGTACCACCGCGTCGTCTGTGTGAGAAAGATATCGGGAACCTCTCCCGACGCCAGCATCGTGCGGAGCGCCCGGGAATACACGTGAGCGGCATAGATCGTGAAGTCGACTTTAATTCCGGTTTCCTTTTCGAACAGCTTCACATTCTCGGCGGCGATGTCATAGATCCATCCATCAGAAGCCATTACTTCGATCTTCCGGACCGGCTCCTTGGCGGTCTGGTGATTCTTTACGCCTCCACATGACGAAAGGACGATAATGACAATTGCGAGGATCAACGACTGGCACCGGAAGAATGACGAGCGCGTACCCACCTGCTGATTATACCATGGTTACCTTCGAGCCACGCACAAAAATTGGACCGGTCGCGCGGCCCGAAAGCGCTGCCGGACCGAAGTATCAGGGGCGGGCGGTGCGGAAACAGGGGATATAGGGCAACGGTCTTAGAAATATAGATACTCGAGTCCCCGGGCATGTAATCAGTGCCTACCTCTATATCCCAGGTGCGCGACTCCGAAGACTCCCGCGCCTGCGATCCTGGCCGTCCACGGGTTGAACAATAAGAAGAGCTTCATGTCCAACACTGCGCTGGAACTTGCGCGGAGGGGGCAGGTTGCGTCGTGTTGTCGATGGACATGATCGGCCACGGTTATTCCAGCGGGGCAAATTGCGCCCCCGGCCCGGGCGGCGAGGATCAGCCGCATACGGCACGAGGTGAAATCCAGTCCATACTCCCGCGCAATCGAGTCCATTTACGCCGTCTCCATCTCGCCTGATACTTGACGGTAAGGATTCATTCGAAGGAGGTACTCATGATCAAGCGAACGATAGCATGCCTTATCCTGACAGCCCTTTGTGCAGCGACAGGTCTCTTCGCGAACGGGACTTCGGAAAAGGCCTCACAGAACGTCACACTAACCGTCTGGGACTTCAAGTACAGCGAGGTAAATCCGGGCGGGGCACAGGCCCCCATGAAAAAGATCGACGAACTTTTCGTGCAGAACAACCCGGGCGTCACGATCAATCACGTGGCCCAGCCTCTGGAGCCGCAGTATTACCAAATCATCCAGGCGGCGGCCAGTGCCAACCAGGGACCGGACGTTGCTATGTTCCATCCTGGGGCTCGAGAGTACGGCTTTGGTGACATTCTTGTCGATCTGGATCCCTACATTCAGGACGTCAAGAGCCAGTTCACACCCGCAAGCATCCAGATGGTCTCGATGGACGGAAAGGTCGGCGCTCCGATCAAGCTGCTGCCTATGACCATGCAGGGCTTCGGTATCTACTATAACAAGGCCTACTTCAAGAAGGCGGGACTCGATCCCGAGAAAGCACCCAAGACCTCGGCGGAGTTTCTGGCCGCAGCCCAGAGGCTCCAAGCAGCGGGAATCGTTCCTGTTACGGTCGGCCAGACCTACACAATCGACTTTCTCCTCCGCTGTCTCGTAGCCAATGCCTTTGGGCCGAACGTAGTCGGCCTCAAAGATGGTTCTGTGAAGTATACGGATCCGCTGTTCAAGGAGAGCGTCGAGTTCGTAAAGACGCTGGTAGACAAGGGATATCTGGAAAAGGACGGTTTTTCCCGGCCCTATTTTATGGAAGGGATCGACAAGTTTGCCGCCGGAACAGGTGGAATGTTCGTCGGCCTGCTGTCGGATGTCGGCAACTGGAAGGCGTTCTCCGACAAGCTCGGGGCCGACAATATCGGATACTTCCCCACGATCAACTTTCCGGACAGCAAGTACAAGGATCAGCAGGTGGCCCAGGGAGCGGGGATCGGTTACGGAGTAATGACCTGGTCCAAGAACCACAAGATTGCCGCTGACTATGTCAAATCCGCAACCACAGGGGAGGGGGCACGCCTCTACGCCAGCATGACTGGTGCCCTGTCGCCCAACACTGCTGCAGGCGGCTCCGGAAGTGGCTACCCGGCCCTGGCTACCATCCAAGGGTACCTCAAGGGCGGCTTGGCCCTCGACTACCTCCCGATGTTCTACAATGGGTACGAGGACGACACGAACCGGCTCAACGACCGTCTCTTCGTGACGCATGAGATCACCGTCGACCAATACATCAACGAATACCAGAAGCTCATCACGAAGTAGAATTATTTCGGACGGATGGGGTGCTGAGCCCCATCCTCTTCTTTCCAACTCGGGAGCAACTGCCATGCGCAATCGAAAGCTCGAACAGGACGGCATCGCCCCATATATCTTTCTGGCACCGCTTCTGGTGCTCCTTGTTGCCTTCATACTCTATCCTGTCGTCATGAACCTGGTCGCCAGCTTCGCAGCGTGGAAGGGTTACGGGGCGATGAAGTGGGTTGGCTTGGCCAACTACAAGGCTATGCTCGTCGACCAGGCATTCTGGACGTCGATCTGGAACACCGGGATCCTCGTTTGTTACATCCCGCTCAGCCTGGCGATTACCGTCTTCGTCGCAGCACTCCTGAGAGAGGGCCTGCGAGGATGGCAGGTTTACCGAGCCGTTCTCTACATCCCAAATCTCCTGGGGCTGGTCATCATCGGCGTCGTCTTCTCGATCTACTTGCGCGACGATGGTCCGCTGAACCTCGCGCTCAAGTGGGCCGGCGGCCCGACCCTGCGCTTCCTGATTTCTCCAGCACTCGCGATCAATTCGATTGCCATTATCAAGGTTATCTGGATTAACCTGGGTTTCGGCCTCATCTACTTTTTGGCTGCCATGAACGGTATCGACCAGCAAATCTACGAAGCTGCGATCATCGACGGTGCGCGATTCTTCCAGACCCTTTGGCGCGTGACCGTACCGAGTATCCGTTTTGCCATCGAGTTCTGGATCGTCTTCAACTTCATAGAAGTCTTCGCCCGTATGTTCAGCCTCATCTATACGCTTACACAGGGCGGGCCCGGATATGCCACCTTCACCCTGGAGTACGGAATCTTCGTGCAGGGTTTCGCGAAGTTCCGCGTTGGCTACTCAAGTGCATGGTCGATGGTCCTGTTCCTCTTCTGCGCCGTCATTTCCATCGCGCAGATCCGCATGATGCGGCGGAGCAGCATATGAAAAGGTTCTCATCCATCGCCCCCGGTGCGCGCATAGTCGTTCATATCTTCCTGATCGTCCTTGTCGTTGCCTCGATCCTTCCGCTGTACAATGTGATTGCGGCGAGCTTCAAAACCTCGGATGAGTTCGTGATTAACCCGTTCCTTCCGCCGCAATCTCCCACTTTTGACAATTACGTCTACGCGGCCATCAGTGGACGGCTTCTCCGGTACGCGATCAATAGTCTTGTCCTGGTGCCCCTGGGTCTGCTCCTGTATCTGGCGGTGTGCATTTCGGCGGGCTACGCGTTCGGCAAGATGCGGTTTCGATTCCGGTTGCCCCTGTTCCTCTTCGTGCTGTTTCTCACGATCTTCCCGCAGCTTCTCCTGGCTACCCAGGTCTTCCGGCTGATCTCCGTGCTGCACCTCACGAACACGGCACCGGGCGTCATTCTTTCGTGGGTAGCGTACTTCGCGCCCTTCGGTACCTATATCATGACGACGTATTTTACTGACATGCCCTACGAACTCGTCGAGGCCGCGCGCATAGAAGGTGCGTCGCATCCTAGAATCCTCGCCAGCGTAATGACACCGCTGGCAGCGCCGATGATCGCGACGATCGCCATCATCGGGTTTCAGTCGATGTGGAACGAACTCCCGTTCTCCCTGTTGATCCTGCAAGATCAGAGCTCGCGCACCCTGACGCTCGGCATCGCCATGATGAGGGGGGAGTACGGCCTTCGTGTACCGATCCTGAGCGCGGCGGTTGTCATCGCCATGGCGGTGCCCCTGGTCATTTTCCTCATCTTCCAGCGTCGGATCACTCTCGGAGTGACTGCCGGAGCACTAAAGGGCTGACACAGTGAGACACACCGACCGTTTTCGCGAAGACATGCTCGACCTGGACGACCCTTCGGCGGGTGAAGACCTGGTCTTCATCGTCGCGCCCGCAACGGCGGTGCGGGTCGCAGAGGAGAGGGCGCGGTTGCCCTGACCCTTCCCATGTTCGCCTGTCAGCGGAATTCCTTTCTGGCGGATCCCGAAGTTCTGCCTATGACGGTGGAGCTTCCGATTCAAGCGTGGGGTAGCCGCATCATCCCGACAACCGTAGGGTTTTGCGGTGACGGTGCAGAGCCGCTCGATCCCCTCGACTCGAGCCCGATGATTGAGTGCGATCCAGATCTCTGCGCCGAGAGACTCAGTGTTGAGTCGGGTTCTGCTGCCGGCGAGTACGTGGTGAGCCGGACCTCGGGCGAAGTGGTGTTTCGCACCGTGCCGCCTCGCGCTCCCTCTCATCCCTGGAGCACGGTGGAACCAGACCCACCTCCAGTCTTCGACGCCGTCATTTGTCCCACCGCTGGGGTGTGTAGCCCTCTCTCCGAATATCCCCGCCTTTCGTTTGCGGACATCTCCTCCCGCGCGGTGCAAGGCGGCATTGAGTCCCGCAGTCTGGACCTCTTCTTCATCGGCGGAGGCTCCATCCAGTCCATCGGTACGGAGTATCGGCGTCTGACAGGAGTTCCGCCACTGCCGCCATTGTGGTCCTACGGTACGTGGATGGCCCGCATGTCCTATTTTTCCGCCGGAGAGGCGCTACGTCGCGTCCGACGAGCTTCCGTTGGAATCAAAGTTCGACGGCGCGCGAGGGTGTACGATCGACTTCACCAATCCGGAAGCGGTGGAATGGTATATGGGAATCTTAAGACGCCTTCTGAAAATGGGGGCCGCAGGTATAAAGCCCGATTTCGGCGAGACGATAGACATGCAGGCCACTTACCTCGGTGAGAACGCCGAGCGGCTTCGGAATATGTATTGCCTGCCTTACCAGCGGGCAGCTTTCGCGGTGACCCGCGAGGTTTATCCCGATGGGATCATCTGGGCGCGGGCCGGATGGGCGGGCAGTCAGCGCTACCCCCTGCACTGGGGCGGCGATGCCGCGGCCACATGGGACGGACCCGGCAGCCACTGGTCATCCTTGAAGCGGCCGCCGTCACGTATGTTCACGACAATCCGCATGAAATGCGCGACCTGGTGGATGCGAACAAAGCGAAAACCACACAGTTCTACGACCGGGACGACGTGCACCACCGATACGAGCAGATCTACGAGAAGCTGGTGAAGGAGCGGACATGGCCGGGATAGGGTTCGAGCTCCAGCGTGTGCTGCGAAGGGGCGGATTCGGCTCCTTGCTCCAGGTGGCGTTTGCCGGCATGGTTATTGTCGCCGGCCCGTGGCTCCTGTCGATAATCGGAATTTTCCTTATTACTCACTACGCCACAGGTGTCCTCGGTGAGGGGCAGGCTCTGTTTGTCGCAATTGTGGTCTACTGCTATGCTTTCTCGCTCATTCTCTTTGGCGGTTTCCATTACCTGTTCACCCGGATTATTGCCGATCAGATCTACGACCGGAAGCTTGGACACGCGGGAGCATCGCTCACCGTTTTTTCCGGAGCCACCATTGTGGTGTCCGCCCTGATAGCCCTGCCATTCGCGTTGTCGCTGAACACATCCGGTATGTCGAATCCGCTGCTGTTCAAGGGCGCGACGGTGGGCCTCTTTGCTGCGATCAACCTGCTGTGGATCATGATGATCTTCGTCTCTCTCCTGAAAAAGTTCGCCGGGATCTTTCTTGCCTATTTCACCGGATTGGCGATCTCTGTTGCCGGCACGGTGTATTTCGGCAGGTCGCATGGTCTTGGGGGGTCGATGGCCGGATTTGCCTTCGGTCAGTTCGCCGCTGCGTTGATTCTGGCCGGATTTCTGCTGCGGACGTACCGTCCAACAGGGTTCTCCGAGCTGCCGGGCGTCGTGGGCCGCTACCTCGTCCGTTACCGATACCTGATCCTGTCGGGATTCCTGTACTACTGGGGCATGTGGGCCGACAAGCTCATCTTCTGGCTTGGTTCCGGCCAGAAAATCGGCGGAACCTTTTTGCGCCTGTACGATCCGTATGATATTCCCGTGTATCTCGCAAGCCTTACGATGATTCCGGGACTCGTCTACTTCGTGGTCATACTCGAGACGGACTTCTATATCCACCTCATGCGTTTTCTCAAGGCAATGGAACGCTCGGCGCTGCGAACGATACTGACGGAAAAGTACCGGCTGGTTAAAGAAATGCGCGGCGGACTTCGAGAGCAGGGACTCTTTCAGGCGGTCATTTCGGCAGGCATCATTGCCACCGCAGGTTTCCTGCTTCCTCGCCTCGGCCTGGGCGGCGTCTCCGTTCCTGTCTTCGACGTGCTCGTGGGCGGTGTTTTCTTCCAGCTGATATTCCTCACGCTCGTAACGCTTCTGTTTTACCTCGAAGTCTACGATCTTGCGTTCTATGCAAATCTCGTGTTCTTTGCCGTTAACCTGGTCGGCAGCCTGGTTATCCAGCTGAGCGGTCGGCTCGAGCTTCGCGGGCTCGGGTTCCTGGCAGGAACGGTTCTCGGCTGTGTGGTTGCATACAGATTCCTCATGCGAAGCGCGGACAGGCTGGACCGGCTCGTGTACGCGCGATACAGTGGTGACCGATGATCCGCCTGATCGATGTCTTACGCTGCATGCTCCCCGTTCTGGTGCTCCTGTCTGCCGGGCACGCCGCTGCCGAAGGGCATGCACCGGAAGCGTCTCCCATTGCCCGGAATCTCTGTCCTCCCACGACCGTCCGTTCGCCTGCCACCGAGTCATCGACGCCGCTCGTCGTGCGTCGGTGGGTCTGTCTTCTGCAGGCGGACGCGCTCAAGGCGCTTCCGGATAAGGGGTACGACACCGTAGTCATGGATTACTCCCGCGACGGGACCGAGCGGACGCGGTACACGGCTGCCGAGATTTCGCGCCTTCGCACTCGCGGATACCGCAACATTCTTGCGTATCTGAGCATTGGAGAGGCGGAGTCTTACCGCTACTACTTCGACGCTCGCTGGGTTGACCGGGCCGGGGAGCCGTCGTCGAACGCTCCATGCTGGCTTGGCCGGCTGAATCCGAACTGGCCGGGCAACTACAAGGTGCAGTACTGGTCGGAGGAATGGCAGCAGATTGTTCTGGGGTACCTTGGGCGGATCGTGAGCGAGGGGTTCGACGGGATCTATCTCGACATCGTTGACGCATTCGAATACTGGAGCACTCCCGGAAGCGGGGAATCCACAATAGTGGACAAGCGGAAGGCTGCCGAGTACATGATGCAATTCATTGAGCGTCTGGCAGCGTATGCGCGTGCACGGAATCCGGATTTTCACATCGTTATCCAGAATGCGGAGTCCATCCTTGCGTTCGACACCGACGGCCGCTTTCTCAGCACTATCGATGGAATTGGTGTCGAAGATCTCTATTACAACGAGCGGGTACCGGAAAACTCCCAATGGATAGATTCCCGGATCCGCTTTCTGAACATCATCCGAAACGCAGGCAAACCGGTCATGGTAATTGACTATGTGTACGCCGGCTCAATGAGCGACCGCCTTGTGCGGGACTTCATAGGTCGCACGGAAGCCGACGGTTACATCCCCTATCCGGCATGGAAGGACCGCAGGCTCGACCGGGTTACCCCGA
>CAZKMA010000046.1:18450-36816 GCA_964553615.1 uncultured Spirochaetales bacterium
CGGGTCGCACATGGAACACCGAGTGGACAAACGTGATTCTGCATCCTGGCAGGCAGTTCTTGCCGGAATTATCCGTGATCCTGACTACCGAGCCATCCTGGTCGTACTCCTCTTCGTTGGCCTCGGGGTTGGACTGACCCTTCCGTACATCTCTCTGTGGGTTACCGACGGACTTGGTGGAACAACTGCGCAGGCAGCGTATCTGTTCGTTCCGTTCGGAGTAGTCGGCACCCTTACCAACATAATCGCCGGTGTCTATTCCGACAGGGTATCGCGCCGAAAGAGTATTATCGTAGCGGCGCTCATTGCCGGCGGACTCATTCGCATCGGGCTCGCCTTTGTCAGCAACTATCCACTTGCAGTCTTTCTTTTCGCTCTGACCGGATTCGGTCCGTTTGCACTCATCTTTGCGCTCCTTGCGGACGCAATAGCGGCAAAGCGGACGACGGTACAGTCCCATGCAGATTCGGGCGCTTTTATTACCACGCTCGAGCGGACGTCGTACTCGCTCGGGTGGCTTCTTGGCCCGGTAGCCGGGGGCATCATAATCAGCGTGTCCGGCTACAGTGGGGTTTTCGTTGCGAGTGGCTCACTGTTTCTCCTGGCCGCGGTCTGGGGATGGGGCCAGCTCACCGAGCACGGTCGCGCGACACACCACGGCGGAGCAGCCCGCGAGCCGCTCCGCCGTCGGGAGTTGTTCGTTCTCCTGCTGATCTTTCTGCTCGGGCTCTTCCTCCTTGCCGGAGACACCGGAAGAGCGCTTCTCCTGTCGCTCTACCTGACCGGTACTCTCCACCTTGGCGTGTCGGAGGTGAGTTGGGCCTTCTCGATAACGGTGCTCGCCGAACTGCTGTTTATCCCGATTGCCGGCCGGATGGCGGACAGGTTCGGAGTGCGGGCAGTGCTCCTTACCGGAGTGGCAACCCAGGCGCTCTACTTCATCGTACTGGGCTTTCTGCGGTCAGGCTGGGCGGTGCTCCTTCTCCAGGTAACCTACGCATTTGTTGTCGCAACGAGCTCCGGAGTCGCCATCGTCTACGCCCAGCGGACATTGCCCCCGGAGCGTGGAGGGCTCACAACCTCCACCTACTTCGTCTCCCGGGGAATTGCGCCACTTCTGAACAGCCTGCTCATCGGATCTGCGCTCATTGCATCGAACATCTCCCGCATGTTCATCAGCCTCGGTGTTCTTGCCTGGATCGGATTTCTGATTGTGCTGCTCATTTCATATATCCAGCAGCGCGGTGAGAACTGAGGCACTCGCGGGTGCATCTGTGGAGCGCGGACGTTCGACAGATGATTGAGCAAACTCTGTCTGAGGCGATACGCTCCTATCGGCGATGGAGTTCGCCGTAACCGCCGCCTGGGCTGATGACTCCTGCGATATTTGTGACAACGAGGGTTTCGGAGTGCGGTCGGAAGATCAGGAAGTCCTTCTCAGGATGTTTGTGGCGGAATCGGCGCATGACGGCGCAAAGCCGTTGTACGAGTCAATCGAACTTGAGGCACGGCGACTTCATCGAAGGCAGAATAGATGAGGGAGTATTGACAACGGAAAACGTTCGTGTCATAAAGTATTCGTCTTCGAAGTGAGTGCCGACATTCCATAAATGAATGGCGATGGAGTTCGCCGCAACCGCCGTCCGGGCTGATGACTCCTACCGATATTCGGGTAGGAGGTTTCCGTGCTGTTGGTGTTGAGCCTGGCCCAGCTGTTGTTTGTCGCTCTTCTTGCTCCGCTGTTCGCCGGAATACTCTCCACGTTCGAGGAGAAGCTGGAATCCAAGGCCGGCCCGAGCGTCCTGCAGCGGTATTTCGATCTCGTCAAACTGTTCCGAAAAGAGAGTGTCGTTCCATCTGTTGCGTCGCCCTTCTTTCGCCTTGCCCCCTATGTCACCTTCACGCTCTATCTCTTTCTCACACTGGTGCTTCCCATAATTACTGCCTTTCCGCTGACATTCGGCCCTGTTGTGGACTTCATTGGCGGTGGTCTCATCTTTGGGGCCGCGGCTACCATTAAGAAGATCGCCGCAATTGATTCCCGCAGCAATTACGCCCACCTCGGCGCCTCGCGGGCTGCGAGCATTTCGGCCCTGTCCGAACCGATCATGGTTCTGATCTTCATCCTCCTCGGCGTCCTTTCCGGTACCAACAATCCGTATATCATTAACAACACACTTCAAACCTCCACCGCATGGTACTTGTCGCTGCTGCACTGGTTTGTTGTCGGCGCCTTCTTCATGGTCCTCCTTGTTGAGACGGGGCAGCTTCCTATAGAGTCGCACACGCAGGCGGAGTTCGGCATGATCGATCAGGGCATGCCAATAGAGTACTCGGGGCCGGAACTTGCCTTCTTTCAGTGGGGCGGCTACATAAAGCAGTTTCTGCTGATGAGTGTATTCCTGAATGTATTTGCGGTGCCGTTCTGGGTGCCGATGAAGCCTGAGCTCGGGCCGCTTGTTTTTTATCTTCTGATACACTTTGTCAAGATGTTTCTGCTCACTTTGATCTTCGCTGTCCTGAACGAAACCGTGTCGAAGTACCGGCTCTACAAGAACTTTGATTTTGTTGCCATGACGTTCGCGTTTGCGCTGCTTGCCGGGCTTGCGTTCTATGTCACAGGGGGAGGCCTCTAGCGTGCAGTCTGTCTACGGTATTACCGGCTTTATCATCATCATCCTCGGACTGTTCCTGCAGTGGCAGGTATACGTAAGCCGCATTGTCCTTACGTTTGCCGTGAGCTCAATGGTGGTAGCGTTTTCGTTCGCCTACCAGGGAATCGCTACCTCCACGGTCGTTCCTATCGTCCTCGCAGTGTTGACGGCCGGAATTCGGGGAGTGCTTATTCCACTCCTCATTGGACGAAATCTCCATGAGACCTCCTGGCGGGCTCGCGAAAACCGCCCGGTGCTGGGTACCGCTTCTTCAATTCTTCTGGCAATGGCGCTGGTAATCTTCAGCCTCTGGCTGTTCGAATGGTCTATCGGGCGTTACGTCCCGGGCACGAGCACCTACGCAGCGTTGCCGTTCGCAATGCTCTTCCAGGGAGGATTTCTCATTATTTCGAGAAGAAACACGTTCATACAGATGATCGGGTATCTGGTAATAGAGAATGCGGTGCTCTTGCTGGGGACATGGGGATTCCCGGGGCTTCCCCTCGTGGTGGAGGCGGCGGTAGTGCTGGACCTTCTTGGGATCGTGGTCGTAGCCCGGATCATCATGCGAATGAGGGAAGAATCGATGTCCTTCGACGACGGCGCAGCGCGTGCTGCAGCCACCGAAGACCTGAGAGGGTAGACTCATGTGGATCTATGGTGTGCCCATTTTCAGCGCGGTAGCAGCAAGCGTGCTGTCTCTCGTCCCGGTGATCGAGTTCGATGAATTTGTGTCGGTTGCTGCCGCATCACTGGCGGTGGTTTCATCTGTGGGTGTTCTGTTCATGCCAGACGTCGCCACTTCCCTGATTTTCGTAGACGGCCTGTCGAAAGTAATGCTCCTGACCATCTCTCTTGTGTATCTGACGGCGACCGTCTTTTCGATCACATATCTGAAGTACGTGGAGAATCCGCTCTTCAGGAAGCGCATCTATTACGTTCTTCTGGACCTGTTCGTGCTCACCATGCTGATTTCTGTGACTGTTTCCAACCTCGGACTTGTCTGGTTTGCTGTGGAGGCTTCCACCGTAACGAGCGCGCTCCTGGTTGCGCTCGACAATAACGAGGCTGCAATAGAAGCGTCCTGGCGTTACGTGATCATTGTCTCCACCGGTCTCGTTATTTCGCTTGTGGCGAATATCCTGTTGTTCGCAGCCACCGAAACCCTGGATACGGGTGTCCTGCGGAGCATGACCGTTACCGGCCACATTGCGGCACTGGCTGCGGCACTCGCCATTGTAGGCTACGGCACCAAAGCGGGATTGTTCCCGCTCTTTACGTGGCTGCCGGACGTCCACGGGAAAGCGCCGTCTCCGGTGAGCGGCCTCTTTTCTGCGGTGTTGCTCCCGGTTGCAGTCTTCGCAATCATCCGCTTCGTCGGGGTTGTCTCTTCGCCGGGGCCCCGGCTGCTGCTATTCGTAATGGGCATGCTCACGCTCGGAACCGCGGCCCTGATCCTCACGGTGCAGCGCGATCTGAAGCGCATGTTCGCTTATTCTACAGTCGAGAATATGGGAACGATACTCGTTGGGGTTTCGCTCGGAGGAATTGGCGCAATCGGGGCTGTCGTCCTTCTGGTCTCTCACGCGTTCGCGAAATCGGCCGCCTTCTATTTGACGGGGAATATCCTCTCGCGGTACGGAACCATGCGAATCTCATCAATCCGGGGAGTGCGGCGCACCATGCCGGTAACCGGCATGACGCTTTTCTTTGCATCCCTGGGTGTCACCGGTGCTCCACCCTTCGGAGCCTTCATAGGGGAGTTCATGATTCTGAGCGGTGTGTACGCCCGCTATGGCATAGCGATTGCGGGGCTTGTCGGCATTTTCATTGCGGTGAGCTTTGTCGCGGTAAATGCGCGGGTTGTTTCCGCGGTGTTTTCGCCGGTTCGGGCCGAGCGTCGAGAGCGGGGAATTATCGGCATTGCGGTGCCCGTTGTTTCCACCGCCCTGTCGCTGGCGGTAATTGCCTTTGTCCCGTCGATTAGCAGGCTGGTTTCAGGAGCGTTGGGACTGTGAGTGTGCTCATAGGCTATCACAAGAACGAGAGTCACGAGGTAGAGATTGTGCAGGACGGGGCCTCCGTCTCTACCCGGGTTCCAGGGCAGCCGTGTCCGGCCAGAGCCATCATCGAAAAGCGTGACCACGTTATCGGCAACGGGCAGACGACCGGTGATGGCGTTTTCGATTTCCGGTACGGGCCGTTTACCAGCGGATACCCGGAGGCCGGAATCGTTCACTACTATACCTACGGCGAGCGCATTCTTTCGGTGGAGATTGACCTGTCGAAGAAGCACCGCGGAATCGAAGCCTCATTGCAGGGATGCACTGCGGCCGATGCGGGACGCGTGGTGGCAGGACTGTGCGGCAACTTCGCGGCAGCTCACACACTTGCCTTCAGTCGGGCAGTCGAAGCCGCCACGTTCGTGGAGGTGCCCGAAAGCGTTCAGCGGTTCCGCGTTGCCGCGCTCGAGATTGAGCGCATCTACAATCATCTCTATGTAGTCATGCGATTAGCGACGGCGGCGGCACAGAAGGTTCTTGCAGCTCACGTCGCCGCTCTCTTCGAGGAAACACTTCGCATAAGCGAGGCGCTTACCGGGAGGCGAGGCATTGGGGAGATGCTCACGACGGCGGGCGACGGGAATATGGCACAGGATGTGGATATCGCTCATCGCGTGAGACGTGTTGCGGCAACCTTCGAGAGGCTCTATGAGCAGAGCCTTGCATCGAGGAACTATCTCGACCGTTTGCACGGGACTGCCGTCGTGAGGGCAGAGTACGCTTCCCAGCGCGGACTTACCGGTCCTTCACTGCGCGCCTGCGGAGTGAGCCTGGACCTTCGTACCGGAGAGCCGCTCATAGCCGACTTCCAGGTTCGCACACGGTCGGAGGCGGATGCGTTTGCACGGATGGAGGTGAGGGCAGAAGAGGTGCTGGATGCCTGCAGGATTGTTGTCGATCAGCTCGAGCATCTGGATCCTTCCGAACTATCGGCTGCTCGGCAGTCCTTTGGCCGGGAGCTCGAACGGAGAGCCGCTGAGACTCCGCATGCTCTGGGCGTCGGAGCTGCAGAATCTTCAACAGGAACGGTCGCATGGCTGGTTGCCATAAAAGACGGCCGGATTGCATCTGCAAACGTCTCTGCGCCGTCGGTTTTCGGCTTTCAGGCCTACGCAGACGCAATAGTGGGCAACATCTTTACCGACGTTCCCTTCGCCGTTGAGTCGTTCGGCGTGAGCTTCGCAGACGCAGGGAGGTGACATTGGTTTTCTGGCCTTTTCACGGATTGATGCGGCGGCTGACGGAAAAGAACGCCTATCGTACGCCGGTTCCGGTCCGAGCACTGGGACGCCGGTTTCGGCGCAGCATGCATATTTTTGTTGTGGATGCAGGCTGCGACAATATGCTCAACTTTAACATTGCGGCGCTCGGAGCTCCGCAGTACAACACTCACCGCTTTGGCATCTACTTTGCCGACACCCCGCGCCATGCCGATCTCCTGATATTTCTCGGGCCGCCGGTCTCTGCGCTTCGCGACGCAGTTGCCGCGACAATTGCCCAGGTACCCGAACCCTTCGGAATCCTTGCTGTGGGAGGTGAGCCCGGGACCGGGGCAGCAGACCCGAGGTGGGACATGCTCGACAGCGGACATGTGGTGGGTTTCCTCCCGGGGACTCCGGGTCCATCTGATATTCTCGGCGCTCTGCTCGCCGTCCAGCGGGGCCGGATCCCGGGTGCGATGGATGAAAAAGGAGCCCATATATGATCCTTCTTCCCGTTGCCGCCCTGATCTATGTTCTCGGCGCCATCCTCTCAGCCCGGCGCGTCCTTTCATACAGCATCGCGCTGGTCGCATCTGTTATTGCTCTGTCTGCCGGCATCCTTGCCCTGGCCGGCCAGGCGGCGACATTCTCAATTCCGTTCGCCGACGGATTCTCCGTCTCTGTCGGGCTTGACCGCACATCGGCGCTTTTTCTTTCCGTATCATCGCTTTCGTCGCTGGTACTATCAATTTTTGCGATCGGTTATGGGCGGCTGTACGGCGCAAAAACCGCCGCAGCCTTCTCGCTTGGATTTGCGGGCACGCTTCTTGTGTTCGCGGCAGGGGACGCACTCACTTTCCTCGCCGGCTGGGAGCTCGTGACCATCTTCTCCTACCTGCTCATGACAGAGGACGTCGGCTATGGGAGTTCCGGGTTGAAAAAATCGAGGTTCCCTCGGACCTCGGCCGGCTTTCGCTTCCTGATATTCGGCGAGATTTCAACTGTTCTGTTATTGATCGGATTTGCCGCTCTCTTCGTCCAGTTCAGGACAATCTCTTTCGCGGCCGTGAAGGATGCCGCACCGGTCTTTCTTATACTGACTGCAACCGGAGCCGCCATCAAGATGGATGCGGTGCCGTTTCATGTCTGGATGCCGAGTGTGTACGAGCAGACGGCGGATCATTCGTCCGCGTTCTTAAGCGTTCCTTTGACGCTCATGGGACTCTACGCGCTCGAGCGCTTCATTTCCATGTCTGTGCCGTCCGTGCCGTTGCTGATGATCCTCGTACTCTTCGGTTCGGTCACCGCTTTCTGGGGAGCACTGCAGGCGGCAGCTGCCCGCAAGCTCAAATCGCTTCCCGCCTACTCGACGGTTGAAAACAACGGCATGATCATAGCAGTCGTAGCGGTCGCAGCGCTTGCCGGAGCGTCAGGAACGAAAAGCCTTCTCTACCTCTCCGTTTTTGCCGGCTCGGCTGCCGCGGTCCTGGCCCTCGGTCACGCGTTGGCCAAGAGCCTGCTCTTCATGTCGATAGGCCACGCGAAGGAATCACTCGGTGTCAGGACAATTGACGAAACCAGGGGTGTATGGAAGGGCGTCGGTCCGGTGCCCGGCGTGGGAATCCTGGTGGCGGGGCTTTCGCTGAGCGCTTTCCCACCGCTGCTCGGTTTTACCGGTGAATGGATGGTGCTTGAGACCGTTTTCCAGAGTTCCCGTTTCCATCTCTTCGGCGAACAGATCTTTCTCGCCGTTGCCGGTTTCCTTCTGGCTCTCGCAATCGGCCTGGGCGTCTTTGCCATGGTCAAGCTGATCGGCTATACCGCGCTCGGGTACCACCATGAACGGTTCGCCGCGCGCATTCCGGATCGCCCGATGAAGGTTGCGCAGGTCCTTACGATCGTACTCCTGCCGGTCCTGGGCATTGCAGTGCCCGCGCTCCTGCCGGCTTTCGGCTTCTCGGGGCTTTTCGGAGGACTCCTCGGCGTTCCTTCGCCGCTGCTTCTGGAGTCCGGCAATCCGTTCTTTGGTGTTGTCTCTCCATCAATGTTCGCGGTTGTCATTGTCATACTTGGCGCAGTACCGATCATGATCTGGCGGCTCAGGAGAGGACGGGTGAGGGCGGTGGTGCCATGGTCCGGCGGCATCCCCCTGGGAGAAAAGGAATATTTCACCGAACCGGCGTTTTCGCAGATCCTGCTCCACATGCTGCGGAGGTTCTATGGCACCGTTGAGAGGTCCGGCCACGGTACACGGCAGCTTCATATTCGTGATCTGTTTTCCCGGCCGCTCAGGTCCGCCGCCGCAGGTATCCAGAGTCTCGGACGGATTGTGAGCCGATCTTTCATGAACGGGCATGTGTACTATTACGTAGCCTACATTCTTGTCGCGTTCGTCCTGGTACTGCTGATTCCGTGGTAGTTCGACACGTGCACGGTCACGGGGCGTGCAACAGGTGATTGAAAATCAGAAGCTACTCACCACCTGATGGAAAGTGGAATAGGTTGCAAGGAAAAAGTACGCAAATTTCTTGCAATGTGTGATGTTCTGAATCAGTGCAAAGTATTTTTGATAAATTGCATAGCAGAACATACGGCCACGGGAGAGTTTTGCCCCGCTCCCCGGCAAGTCGCGGAAGCGATATCCTGCAAGTGCCGGTGGCAAGTTATACCTGAAGGCGCGACCGCACTTCATGCGCCGGGACTTACCGAACAGGTGCCAGCACAGTATCTCTATCTTTCGAGCGGTCCCAGCCGAACGTTCCAGATTCAGCGTGCCAGCCTGAAGTTTCTTCACTGAAAGCCCCAGCACACCGCCCTGAGCGACGAGAGAAGCGCCGTGCTGTACCGGATTTTTGCCTCTCTCGACTGTCGTAATCGGTTCATCTTCAAGGGAGTGTCAACAGCGGCGCAAAGGGGTAGTCCCGGATCGATCTTGAAGAAGATACAAGACTTCTGTCTTCACCGCACTGCCTGTCGGGTTCCAGGGAATTCCCGGGGTAAAGAATCCTTTTCGCCATTTCGTGCCTGGCTTTCGGAAAACTGAATCACCGCGCTCCCGGATGCCTGGTGCAGGATGTCGTTGACATTTTCTTCGGTCCCCACACTTTCGAGTCTGAATGTCAGGCCCAATGTCAGACGAAGTCGCAGACAGGGAAAACCGCTTTCGGTGTAGAGCCCGAGAAGGCGGTCACCGCGGAGAGATACGGAGGTATTCGAGTTCCGCGTGGTTTCCGAGTCGATCGAGAGGAATTCGGTCGCAGAAGCCGGTCTGTACCCAACGTATGTTCAACATCACGGGCAATCTCTTCTTTTTCTTCAAAATTGTAAATTCAAAATAGCTTGACATCTGCAAGATGCGGGCGTAGGATTGGTATACATTTGGTTCTGGAGGTGGACATGAAAAGATCAAGGCTCTTTTTCTTTGGCCTGCTCTTTGCCGTACTTATAGTGCTTCCTGCATTCAGCGGCGGAAAGTCGGAGACAGGATCGGCAGGGGGGCCGGTCAAGATGACGTTCTGGACGTTCAACGCCCTTCACAAGACGTTTTACGCGGACATGCTCAAGATGTGGAACGAGAAGAACCCCACTAAGCAGATCGATCTCGCGATGACCGATTACCCGAACGCCGATATGCACAACAAGCTGCTGCTTGCACTGCAGTCGGGTGTAGGGGCACCGGACATCGTCGACATCAATATCAACTACTTCACGAACTTCCTGAAGGGGGACATACAGCTACTGCCGCTCAACCGCATAGTTGATCCGGTCCGGAGTGATTTCATCCAGTCGCGCTTCGACATCTACACGAAAAACGGCACAGTATACGGTCTTCCGACTCATGTCGGCGCAACGGTCGTCTACTACAACAAGGAAATCACGGACAAGGCAGGTGTAAACATAGACGCGATCAAGACCTGGGATGACTACATTGCAGCCGGCAAGAAGGTGGTCGCTGCAGCCGGCGTCCCAATGACGAGTTTTGAAGTGTCCAACCAGCGGCCTTTCTGGCCGATGATCGTGCAACAGGGATCGGACTACGTGGACGGCAACGGAAAGGTCATTCTCGACAACGAAACCAATATCCGCACTCTGCAAGCCATGTACGACATGATCTACAAGGACAAGATCGCAATTGCTATGCCCGGCGGAAATACCTCCAACGAGCAATTCTGGCCGTTCATGGACAAGGGAGGCCAGGCGAGTCTGATTATGCCGATGTGGTATATGAGCCGCTTCCTTACCTACATGCCGGACCTCAAGGGGAAAATCTATGTGCGCCCGATGCCTATCTGGAAGGCGGGCGACATGCGTTCCGCGGGCATGGGCGGCACCGGCACTGCGGTAACGAAGCAGACGAAGCATCCCGAGCTTGCGATCGATTTCCTTGCATACGCGAAACTCTCGCATGAAGGTGCGGTCAAGATCTGGGAGGACCTTCGGTTTGATCCTGCACGCTTCGAAGCGTGGACGGACCCGGCTCTCCAGGCTCCCGATCCTTATTTCGGTGGAGAGAAGGTGTTCAATACGCTGATCGAACTGCGCAAAGAGATGCCTTCGCCGGCAAGCGAAACGACGAGCCTGAGCGCGGCAGCACAGGATGTTGTGATTAATCAGGTCATGTTCAAGGCTCTTGTCGATCGAAGCCAGACGCCCGCCGAGGCACTGAAGGCGGCCGCAGACGAGCTTCGCAGGCAGCAGTAACCACCATATCAGCATTGCTCCAGGTTCGCCGAGTGAAAGGCGAACCTGGAGATGCTTTCAGAGGAACAGCAATGAATGAAACGGTGGCAAAACGCCGCGGTCTTGGCGAACGGCTTTTCTATTCGGCACGGATTGCACCTTACGTATTCGTGCTTCCCTTTCTGCTGTCCTTCACGCTTTTTTTTGCCTATCCAATCGTGACCACAATCATCATGAGCTTTCAGCGTGTGCTCGGCATGAATAGCGATGTCTTCATAGGGCTGAAGAACTATCAGCGCCTCATAGATACGCATTTTTTCATGGCTATCAAGACAAGCAGTCTCTACGCTTTCTTCACGATCCTCATTCTCATCCCGATTCCGGTTGTATTGTCGGTTTTCCTGAGCTCGCACAGCATGGCGGGCAAGAATCTCTTTCGATCAGTACTCTTTCTCCCTGCTCTGACCTCCGTGATCGCCGCCGGTGTAGCTTTCAGGCTCATCTTCGGCGAAGCGGCAGTGTGGCCCGCAAACAGAGTGCTCGAACTGTTCGGTGTGCCTCCGGTGAAATGGACACTCAACTATGGCGCGGGAATGTTCATCATGGTGGCACTGGCGAGCTGGCGCTGGATGGGTGTGAATATCGTTTACTTTCTTTCGGGGCTTCAGAACATTCCAGTGGAACTCTATGAGTCCGCAGAAATGGACGGCGCCGGAGCGGTCTCCAAATTCTTCTACATCACACTTCCTCTGCTCAGACCTATCATGGTCTACGTCCTCACGATAAGCATCTATGGAGGCTATGCGATGTTTGCCGAAAGCTACGTCTACTGGCCGGAGGGGATGCCGGGTGATATTGGACTCTCGATGGTGCGCTACATCTATCAGCAGGCTTTCGGACGGAACGACCTCGGCTATGGCTCGGCAATCGGCATCGCCCTGCTCGCCATCGTTTTCACCATCAATCTCATTCAGCTGAGATTCTTCGGGTTGTTCAGACAGGGGAGGGACTAGTAATGGTCGGCCGCAAGCGTATTCTCGTATCGCGAATCGTCCTCCTTGTATTCTTCGTATTTCTCGGCATGGTCGTTTTGTTCCCGTTCTATTTCCTCGTTGTTTCGTCGTTTCGTAACGTGCAGGATCTTTTCAATGGAGGGTTTCGCATTGCGCTCAACTTCAAGGAGATGACGATTTCGAACTACAAATTACTGTTCACCGGGAGTGGTTCGATCTACTTTTCATGGTACAGGAACAGTGTCCTCATAACGTCGCTGTTCACCGTCTTTTCGCTCGTACTTTCGTCGCTTGTCGGGTATGGGTTAGGCGCATACATTTTCAAGGGGCGAAATCTCATCTTTACCCTCGTGCTCTTCCTCCTGATGATACCACTGGAGATCCTCATGCTCCCGTTGTACAAACTTCTGGTTACCGTTCGTCTTATCAACACTTACGCGGGGGTCATTCTTCCGTTCGTGGTTTCTCCAGCCGGTGTATTCTTCTTCAGGCAGTACACGACAGGTATTCCGAGAGACTACATGGACGCAGGACGCATGGACGGGTGCACCGAGTACGGCATCTTTTTGAGGATTATGGCGCCACTCATGCGGCCGGCATTCGGAGCCATGGCGATTCTTCTGGCCATGCGCGAGTGGAACGATTTCCTGTGGCCACTCATCGTTCTCCGGACCAGCGACCGCCTCACAATACCGGTTGGTCTCGCGAGCCTCATGTCACCGTACGGCAACACGTATGACATGCTGCTTGCTGGTGCCGTGCTTGCGATCATACCCATCGTGATCCTCTTTCTGTTCAATCAACGCGCCTTCGTTACCGGATTGACAGTCGGTGGAATCAAGGGATAGCGGGACAACGTATCTCAATCTCAATCAAGAAAGGATAAAGGAATAAGATGGCAACACAGAATCGGCTGACAATAAATGTAGACAATGAGATTGCTACAATCGACAAGAACATCTATGGGCACTTCGCCGAACATCTCGGCCGGTGCATCTATGATGGAATCTGGGTGGGCGAGGAATCCCGGATTCCGAACGTTCACGGAATTCGCCGCGATGTATTGGAGGCGCTGAAGCGCATTCATCCGGGCGTTCTGAGATGGCCGGGTGGCTGCTTCGCGGAGGAATATCACTGGCGTGACGGTATCGGAGCGCGAAACGACCGAAAGAGCCGCGTGAACACCTTCTGGGGCGGTGTAACGGAGAGCAATGCGTTCGGAACCCATGAGTTCTTTGAGTTGTGCGAGCTCATCGGGGCGGAACCCTACATTTGCGGCAACGTTTCCACCGGAACCGCCGGGGAAATGCAGGAGTGGCTCGAATACGTGAACGCCGGTGAGGGTTCGGAGCTTGCAGCGCTTCGGGCAGCGAACGGACATGCCCGTCCGTTTGGCCTGAAGTATTTCGGCATCGGCAATGAAAACTGGGGATGCGGCGGCAGGATGAGGCCTGAGTACTATGCGGATCTCTACCGTCGGTATCAGAATCATGCGAAGAGCTATGGACAGGAATCGCTGTACAAGATTGCGTGCGGTCCGCGAAACGACGACTACCACTGGACCGAGGTTCTTATGCGGGAAGCCGGACAGTACATGGACGGACTCGCTCTGCACTACTACACTCGCTTCTTTTCGAGCGGCGAGAACAAATCAGAGTATCGGGGTTCCGCGGCCAGTTTCGCCGAGGATGAATGGTTCCTCATTCTCAAGAAAGCCCTCTTTACTGAAGAGCTCGTTCGAAAGCACTCGACCATCATGGATCTGTACGATCCGCAGCGCAAGGTGGCGCTCATTGTCGATGAGTGGGGGACCTGGTTCGATGTGGAGACCGGAACCAACCCGGCATTTCTCTACCAGCAGAACACTATGCGCGATGCGCTTGTCGCAGGAATAAGCCTGAACATCTTCAATAATCACGCGGAACGGGTGCGAATGGCGAACATAGCTCAGACCGTCAACGTTCTGCAGGCGATGATTCTGACTGAAGGCGACAAGATGGTCCTGACGCCAAGCTACCACGTGTTCGACATGTACAGCGCTCACCAGGGTGCTCGGCTCCTTGATGCGAAATTGGAATGTGGAGACTACACGTACGCGGACGACTCGATTCCGCTCGTCTCGTGCTCGGCATCTCGGAGCGTTTCAGGTTCGGTTATCCTTACCTTGTGTAATACGGACCCGAACAGTGAGGTTGTGCTCGATTGCGAGGTTCGCGGTGGAAACGTGAAAAATGCGTCAGGTTCGGTCTTGAAAAGCACCGACATGAAAGCGCACAATACCTTTGCCTCACCGGAGGTGGTTCAACCGGAACCGTTCAGCGGATTCAGTCAGAAGGAAAATCAGCTCAAGCTGACGCTTCCGCCGATGTCGGTGGTACTCATGACTCTGCAGGGGTAATTACCAGGAAGGTGCAAGACGTCGACCGGCGGTGTACTATTGTCCGGTCGCGTTTTGTTAATGGGCACAACAATGATTCCTGAGAAAGAACTCACAACGAAGCCTTTGCTGCGAGACGAGATCGTAGCGACGCTACGAAGCTTTATCGAACTGAAACGTGCAGACCACGCCGTTCGCATCGAAGCCGAACGGGACCTGTCCGAGAGGCTCAAGGTGAGCCGTCTCAGCTTGCGGTCAGCAATTCAGACGCTCGTCGACGAGGGTCTCCTTCTGAAGAAACGCGGAAGTGGGACATACATCATTCCCCAGACAATCCCCCCGATGGTCGATCTCATTGCTGCGCCGGACATCAAGCCGCAGGATCCCTTCTACAGCGAGTTCCTTGCCGAGTTATCGTGTTTTCTCGCAGAGCAGTCGATCAATTTGCGCGTGTTGCATCTCGACCAGCTGCCCACCCGCGTGACTCCAAATCCCCTTATCGTCGTAGGCCTCGTCGAGAGCCATCTCATGCGTGCGCTTCGCGCGACGCACAAGATCGTAATGGCTACGCAGAGCTATCCCGATTCGCTCGAAATATCGCAGATTTGTTTCGACGACTACCGGATCGGTTCGGAAGCGGCGTCGATACTCTATGACGCCGGACACCGTCACATCATGCACCTCGCCGGACCGGAGATATATCCCTCGGCACTCCAGAGGCGGCGCGGCTTCGTCGACCGGCTTTCCTCGCTCGGGGTGGAAATTGTCACGGCGGAAGGCAAAATGAATTGGGGGAGTGGGTACGAGCTCGGAGATCGGGTAATGGAGTTATCGCGCCGCAGCCGGATGGTAACCGGCATTTTTGCGGCGAACGACTGGATGGCGCTTGGATTGATGCAGCGGCTCGGGGAGGGAGGCGTCAGGATTCCGTCTGATCTGTCCGTCATTGGCTGCGACGACATCCATCTGGCCAGCGAGGTCAAGCCACATCTTTCGACCTTCAAATGGGATATGAACTATCTCATCCGGGAGCTCTTTTCTCACCTGAAATCGATGATCACGAACGGTAATGAGCAGCACAAGAAGATTCTGCTCCCGGCGCGATTTGTTGAAAGAGCATCGATTCGACGGCTGTCCGACAACGGCCATAGGCTATAGAAGCGAGCAGCGCTCCGTTTCTCGTGAGCCGGCCGCTGGGCATTATCGACCGCCCTGTCATATGCGATCCTTGTGCCGTCCCTTGAGGTAACCATTTGCATTCGAACCCTCCGCTACTCACCGGCCGTACCGTCGAAAGCATCCTGCAACTCTGCAATATTGAGCCTGGTCATTTTAAGCATGGCCTGCACCACGCGGTCCGCCTTCTCTCTGTTGGAATCACCCATCAGACGCCCGAGGATTGTCGGAACGATCTGCCAGGACACGCCGTAGCGGTCGGTCAACCAGCCGCATTGCCCCTTCTCGCCGCCTTTCGACAACCCCTCCCAGAGAGCGTTGACCTCCTCCTGGGTCTGACAGTTGACGAAGAACGAGATAGCGGGCGTAAAAGTGAACTGGTGATCGAGACCGCTATCCATTGCCATGAAGCTCTGACCGGCGAGGGCAAAAACTGCATGCCTGACGGTGCCCGCCTGTCCGGGGTCGTCCGTTCCGTAGCGGTCCACGTGGTGCAGCGTCGACTGTTCGAATTGAGACATATAGGTGCTCATCGCCTCTTCGGCCCTTCCGTGCCGATCTCCTGTGAACATGAGGCAGGGGAGTATCTTCTGGGGACGCGGCGAGAGGTTCAGCTGCCAGGATACCCCGAAACGATCCGATATCCAGCCGAATCGCTTGCTGAATGGGTATTCTCCGAGCTCCATGAGAACGCTTCCTCCCTCAGAGAGGATTGTCCACAGACGACCGACCTCCTCCTCCGAGTCGCAGTTAACGAAGAAGGAGATCGCCGGAGTGAAGCTGAAGACCGGCCCTCCGTTCAGGGCGGAGAACTCCTGATCTGCGAGAACGAAGCTCACCGACATGACCGAACCGGCGGGACCCGGCGTGTTCTCTGCATATCGTGACAAGTTCGTAATCCGCGAGTTCTCGAACAGTGAAGTGTAGAGCTCAGCCGCTTCCTCTGCGTTATCATTGAACCATAAGAAGGGTGATATTCGCTGCATCTGCGCATTCTCCTTTTCCCAATACTAAATGAATTGTTCTCCGCGCTTGTCGAAGCTCTCTTCCTTTAGGCGGAGATCTTGTATAGCATTGCGAAATTGACCTGTTAGTACGAGACACCGGCATTCTTGAGTTGTCAAGTCATAGAGTGGAACTACGGTAGCCAGATTTGACCAGCAGGTGTGTTCCCGATATCCTGCATATGGTTTCCGGGACAATTGCAACGAAAGGCCCTGCAAAACTGGAGACACGCGGTTACCTGCGGCGAATTGCCGATAGGGGCGAGAGGTGTGTTCGTCCGACTTGAGCGAAAAAGAACTTACTGCGCTTTTTGAACTTCTGGATAGAGTCGAGCGATCCCTTGCAGATCACATAATCGAATTGAAGAGGCAAGAGTGAAAAGAACCCTGGCAAACAGGACACGGATTCTCGAAGCACCGGTCGGCAAGACTTTGATAGGTCTGGCTGTTCCCATGGTGTTCGGTATCCTGAGCATGGTCGCATACAACCTGGCCGACACGCTGTTTGTGGGTCGGCTTGGAAAAGATCAGTTGGCCGCACTATCCTTCACCTTTCCGGTGGTTCTCATGATTGGCAGCCTCGCTCAAGGCATTGGAATGGGCACCTCAGCGGTTGTCTCAAGAGCCATCGGGAGCGAAGCGTACGAGCGAGTCCGGCGCCTTGCTACCGACAGTCTGATCCTCGGTCTGGCGGTTGTAGGCGTCGGGGTAATTTCGGGTCTTTTCACCATCACGCCGCTCTTTCGGCTTTTGGGTGCACGCGGAGTAGTCCTTGAGTACATCGGTGAGTACATGCGGATCTGGTATTTTGGAATGATCTTCGTGGTGGTTCCTATGGTAGGGAACAACATCATCCGGGCAACCGGTGATTCAAAGACACCTGGCACCATCATGATCCTGGGAGCTGTCGCCAACCTGGTTCTTGATCCGCTGTTCATATTTGGCCTGGGGCCTATGCCGGCTCTGGGAATCCGGGGGGCGGCTCTGGCCACGCTCATCGGTCGTGGAATAACGTTTGTCATTGCCATGTACGTCCTTGTGTTTCGCGAAAAGCTCCTTGAATTTGATCTTCCCAAGCCAGTTGAAGTCTGGGAGTCCTGGAAAGAGATCCTCCATATCGGCATTCCGAATGCAGCGACAAAGATGATTATTCCGGTAGGGCAGGGAGTCATCATCGGCATTGTCGCCACCTACGGTGCCGCAGCGGTGGCCGGGTACGGAGTGGCGACCAGGATAGAGTTTTTCTCCCTAGCTGCCCTGAACGCTCTATCCTCCGTGATAGGCCCGTTCATCGGTCAGAATCTCGGTGCCGGAAAGCTCGACCGAGTCAGAGCGGGATTCCGCGTCAGTGGCGGATTCAGTCTCCTGGTGGGCGGCGTACTCTTCCTCGTCTACCTCCTCATGGCCGGCAAAATTGCATCACTCTTCAACACCGACCCGGAAGTGATTGCCACCGCGGCTCTGTATTTGCGGATTGTATCTATCGCCTATGCCGCCCAGGGTTTCTATCTGGTTGTCAGTGCCGGGCTCAATGTCCTGAAGCGCCCGTTCCACGCGGCCGGTCTCTCGATCTTCGAAGTTTTTGGGCTGGCAATTCCGCTGGCGCTATTGGGTTCGTTCGTTTTTGGCAAGGCAGGGCTCTTTTCGGCCATAGGGATCAGCTACGCCGTAACGGGCTTTGTCGCTCTCCTGGTTCTCAATAGAGTGCTTGTCCGATTCAAGACCCCAATCGAAGTGACTTCCGAGTGAAACAGGTGCTTTCGGCAATCCTGGAAGACGGTGGGATGGAGGTCTCTGCCGGCGGCCAATAACTATCAGTTGGCCTCGCGGCACGGGGTTGTGCGAATCCGAGACCGTGCCGGAGCGCAAGTGAACTGAGCTCCACGGGCAGAGTGGAAGGCCGGCACGTTACGTTGACTTCTGTATGTCGAAAATAGCTTTTTCTGCACTGTCGAGCTTCGGTTCCGTCTGGTTCGCTATGTGTGCTGCCGTACCGACACCCCCGGCCGTTCTTACTACCTTTTCTCAGGAGTACCAAGTGAAAAAAATACTCGTCATAGCGGTTGTCGCCCTGTCGTTTTCGGTCGTCGGGTGCGTTGGATGGGCGCATTTCGGAAGTCATGACCGCTCATGGCACAATCAGAAGATTGAGAAGCCGAACCGGCACTACGACAAACACAGTTTTCAACACTAGTCC
>CAZKMA010000047.1:0-36402 GCA_964553615.1 uncultured Spirochaetales bacterium
CCGCTCAGAAGAGAAACCGGTACCCTATTGACGGAGTTATGAACTGAATACCCTTCGTGACTGTATTGAAGTACGGATAAGAGGCATAGTCCCATGCCGCCTCAAGAGTGAGACGATGACGTTGTGCAATTTTGATGTCCGTTCCAAGTGCAATTCGCGTGTCATGCGCAATTGCCCGGCCGCTCGTCCCGGAGAGAATCGCCTGGCTGAGGAGAATTGAGTAGGACAGATACGGAACAAACGGATCAAGCGTTGCCCATGACGCAGGCCAGTAGTGGCGAAAATTGAACCCGTACGCGAAGGTGTAGAGCGTATTTGTGGTAAACGGGTGCATATTGAAGCGCAGGAGCGTTATTCCGAGTGCGTTTCGTTCGCTCAGCAGAAAACTGTAGGTTACCATCATGCCGGGAGCCTGGCCGGCATTGAAATCGTCAATGTAGGGAATTGCGTATCCCGCAGCTACATCGATGCTGGCGTGGAACTTCTGCGGTTCTTCACCGTATGCGCCCGCGGCGGCGAGTGCAATTGCAACGATTCCCCAATATACAGCCTTTTTCACATCGCCCTCCTCATCCCGTGTGAAATAACATACGCACGAAACGGAGGCGTTTCAACGGAAAACACGAAATGTGTATTATCTTGCCTCAAGTATTGCATTTAGTGCGCGAATTTGCCATATTCATACACGTAATGCATTATGAATGAAAGATCTGGAGGATCACGATGGGCGCAGTCGAGCTGATCGACGTGAAAAAACACTATATGCTGGGAGAAACCCGCGTTGAAGCGTTGCGCGGTGTTACACTGCGAATAGAGAAAGGTGAGTTTCTTGCGATCGCCGGACCCTCGGGTTCCGGGAAGAGCACGATGCTGAACATGTTCGGGTGTATCGACATTCCTTCAGAGGGAATTGTGAAGGTGGACGAGGTGGAAACAGAGCACTTGAGCGACAAGGAGCTCACTCGTTACCGGCGGACAAAGATCGGATTCATTTTTCAGTCCTTCAACCTCATCCCTGTTCTCAACGTATACGAAAACATCGAATTCCCGCTTCTCCTGCAGAAGCAATTCTCGCGGAAAGAGCGTGAAGCCATTGTCATGCATTTCATCGAAGAAGTGGGGCTCTCAGACAGACTCAAGAACAAGGCCAATGAGCTATCCGGGGGCCAGCGCCAGAGAGTAGCTATTGCCCGTGCACTGGTTGCAAAACCGATCATAGTTCTTGCGGACGAGCCAACTGCGAATCTGGATTCCGAAACGGGACTGCGAATAATCGACTTGATGCGTGAAATAAACGAACGGGAGGAGACCACGTTCATTTTCTCGACTCATGACTCGCACATAACGGCGCATGCACGTCGGATAATCCATATTCGCGACGGACGCATAACCGATGGTGACGGCAGCGCCGAGGAGGGGTGAAAAGATGGTAGTTCTCAAGCTTGCGCTGCGCACCCTCCTGCGACGCAAGAGCCGAATGATTCTGATTGCACTTCTTGTTGCCTTTGGCACTTTTCTCATCATCTTTGGAACAACCTTTTCGCGCTCCGCACACGAGGTTTCCCGAAGGTCCATTATTGAGAACTTTACGGGCGACTTCATCATCTATGCCGCGCGGTCGAAGGAGAAGCCTTCGCCGTTCGCATTTCAGACTCCGCTGCCCAACATACCGAACGTTCCGGAGATCGAATCCTACCTCAAGAGTCTTCCCGAGGTTGCAGCATACGCGCCGTACGCTCAGAACTATGCAATTATCCAGGTCGAACGGGATGGTTCCAAGATAGAGCTGCCATTTATCTTCTACGCGGTCGACCCGCCGAGGTATCATCGGATTTTCAAGAATACCCGGATGACCACCGGGAGTTTCTTCGATGTACAAGGAACCGGAACGCCTGCAGTCACCGATCCATCCCATGGGGTGGTTATCAGTCAGTTTCAGAACGAGCAGTATCAGAAGAGCTACGGGATAACGCTCAAGGTTGGCGACCGCCTCACGGTTCTTGGATTGACCGAAGGTGGTGTAAATGCTGCATCGTCGCGTCTTGTGGGTATCTTTCAGCCAAGGTACTACACAAACGTATTCAACTACATCAACTTCCTGGACATTGGAACGTATTCAAACCTCTACAACTTCACCGGGGTTCAATCATTGCCGAAAGCGCTCGACCAGGGCCTGAACGAAGCTTCCACCGACGAAAACAGCATATTCGCGCTTGCATCGAACAATTCGCTCGGTTCGATAGACCTGAACACGCTGAAATCCGAGGCGCTCTCCGGGTATACCATGATTGCGGTAAAACTGAAGGATCATTCGAAGACTCAGGAAGTCATGAAGATGATAGAGAGCAAGGGGAACCTGGGAATAAAGGTGTCGGGCTGGCAGGAAGCATCCGGCTATTTTGCGCAGATTGCAACCGGTTTGCAGACCTTTGTCTATCTTGCAACCGGTTTGATCTTTCTGATCGTGGCATTCATATTCATGAACACTCTCATCATCAATATCACCGAGCGTACCGACGAAATTGGAACGATGCGGGCCATCGGCGCGGAAAAGAGCTTTGTTCGATGGCTGTTCATTTCCGAGACGCTCTTTCTGAACATGAGCGCGAGTATCGTTGCAATGATAGTCGCCTTCGTGACAATCGTGGCAATTGGTTCGCGAGGAATACCCCTGCCGGATACGTTCTCCCAGTTTCTGATTGGCGGCGGCAATTTGCCCATGGAGCTGAGCATTGTCCCCTTCATCCAGGCTATTGCGGTAACCGTGGTCGTCTCGATTCTTGCGACGTTGTACCCGGTGCGGGTGGCAACTTCAATTACGCCGCTTGAAGCAATGAACAAGAGGTAAACATGTCGCATTTTATTTCACTTGCATTCAAGAATATCTTCCGGCAGAAAAAGCGCAGCATTACGCTTGGCGTAAACTATGCGGTGGTTACTCTTGTCCTTGTGTTGCTTGTCTCTTTTTCAACCGGAGCAACGCAGAACATTGAATCCAATCTTATCCGGGCATCGGCCGGACACATAACCATTACCGGACAATATGTAGTGAAAGGTCGGGTGTACCAGGGTATTCCGGACACCACGAAGGTGCTCAACGTAATAAAGGCCACTCTTGGCAATGTTGAGGCACTTGCCCGTTACCAGCTTCGCTCGGCCATGTACTACAAGGGTTTGTCGAAGGTCCTGACCTTTGTCGGGATCCACACGGTTCGTGACACCGGATTCCGGGATCAGATGACGTTCCTGTCCGGAAGCTGGGATGCGTTCGCGAACGATGCGAACGGAGTGCTGCTGCCAAAGGATATTGCATCCTATTACGGCTTGAAACTCGGAGACGAGACGGTTCTTTCCACGCGTTCCCGGTTCGGCGCGTTCAACACCGGCATCCTGAGAGTACGAGGCATCTATTCCACGAGTAATTTCTTCGCGCAGGGAACGGTGCTTACCCACTTCGAACTGCTGCAGAAGCTTGATTTGTCGGGTAAGGACACCTCTTCTACCCTCTATCTGTACTTTGCCGATCCGCACAACGTGAATGAGAAGCGAAACGTCCTGATGTCCGCGCTCGAAGCGGCCGGATTCCAGGTCTCCAGGCCAAAGACCGATGCGGACGCCATTTCTATCATAACCTCGGCGAGCACACGAAATCAGACGGACAAGAGCGGGACCGATAGGGTGGAATTGCGCGTAGCAACCATCAATGAAGTGCTTGGCATTGTACGGAGCGTCTTGAACGCGGTAAATGCGGTTGGAGCGATTGTTGCTGCCATTATGCTATTTATCATCGCAATATCGATACTGATCAATCTCAGGATGAGCATCAACGAGCGGCTGCGGGAAATAGGCACAATGCGCGCGATAGGGGTTGAATCCACCGGGGTCACACTGCTGTTTATTTTCGAGAATACCATTCTGGCGTTGATCTTCAGCATCATTGGAGTGGTTGTGGCCATCTTCGTCTCTGCACTGTTCCGATATGGGATTGTCCTTCCTTCCAGTGGAAATCTCGGCCTCTTTCTGGACAGGGGACACTTCGTGCTGATACCGACAGTTGGTGGCATTCTCATGATTGTTGCCATCATTATTCTGTTTACTGCACTCTTTTCCTACTTTCCGGCCCGCAGAGGCGGAAAGATCACTCCGGTGGAAGCCCTGAACAAGGTGTTCTGACCATACTGCATGAGGAGACAAACATGAGACTGTTACAAGGCCCGACGATGCGCGCAGGTGCTTTGATGATTATTCTGTGCATTGTTGCAGGTGTTGCGGGCGCACAGGAAAAGAGCGACCCACGCGCGCTCTCCATTGTCCGGGTGTTCGAGAAGAAACTGAATCTCGAGGGGCTCGACATTACCGATACCTTTAATCTGGTCCAGAAGAAACCGGGAGAATCGGACCGGGTCCTGCAGATCAAGGCGTACCGGCGTGATGCGGCGAATCTGTTTACGCTCATTTTCCAGTATCCGCCAAGTGAAAAAGGCAAAGGGTATTATCGGGACGGCGACAATCTCTACCTCTATCTGCCGACTACGCGGGAGTTTGTGTACCGCAACCGGAAAGATGATCTCGGTTCTACCGACGTTCGCACCGACACATTCGGTCGCCTCGAGCTGGAGAATCAGTACAGTCTGAGCTACGACGGACAGGAGAAGGTTGCGAGCTGGGAGTGTGACGTAATCGGTCTGAAGGCGCGCCAGCTCGATGTCTCCTTTCCAATTCAGAAATGGTTCGTACGTCGTACCGACGGGTTGCCGGTAAAGGTGGAAAACTACAGCGCGTCCGGGACCCTGCTTCGAACCGTCTACTACATCCAGTACAAGGAAGTGGCGCCCGGGAAGGAATTGTTCACAAAACTTCTTTCAATCGACAATCTGCAACCGGGGCAGAAGACCTTCATTACCAACGAAGGAATTTCCACTGCGAAGATTCCCGACTATGTATTCTCGAAGGCATTTCTCGAACAGCAGTCTCGCTGAGACATCCAGAAGGAGTCCAACATGCGTAAACCGGAGAAAGTTCTCGTTCTCTTTCTTCTTTCCTCAATCCTGCTCGTTTCTGGTCTCGCGGCCCAGTCAGATGCTTCCAGTGCTTCCAGCCAGAGCGATGCGAGTATTTTCGACACATCCACATTCGACAGCACGGTCCAGAAGAGTCAGGCACAGGAGAAGACGGATGCGCTCTCGTATCTGGTTGGCGGGACATTTCTGTCGGATATGTCGGTCGGCACCACCACACTTTTCGACGGATACACCGCGGCCGGCGGGTTCTCCGGTAAGGTATTCGGGAAGGTCTCAGTGCCCTCCGTTGGACAACTCTATCTCGGGTACAATTTCCAGCACACCCTCTTCCAGGGAGCAGGGGGATCAATGAGCGCGGTACCGATGGGAAGCGGTCTCCTCTCCAATTCTTACGCGCTCTCGGAGTTTTTCTTCGACTTCGATATTGAAAAGGCGCTGTTCCTGAGAGTCGGCAATCAGCTCATTGCCTGGGGCCCATCCTACGTGTGGACGCCGGTGGATTTCATCAATCTCCAGAAGGCGAGCTCGCTGCAGACTCTGGACCTGAGGGCAGGAAAGCCTGGAATAAAACTCTTTCTCCCCTTCCCTTCCTGGGATATCACGGTTTTCACCGACTTTTCGAATGCCATTGCAAACGGCACGGTCGGTGACCTTTCAAAAACGACCAATATCGCGGCCAGAACCGCATTCACTCTGGGTGGGTTCGAGTTCGGCCTGAGCGGATATCTCGGGCAATTCATCCAGGACCGATTCGGATTCGATTTTTCCGGCAATCTCTTCAGCTTTACCGTCTATGGCGAGCTTGCCACTTACGTTCCCTATGGCAACTACGATTTCAACTACGCCGGCTCCGTCGGACTTTCGCGTACGTTCGGTGACCTCAAACGGTGGAGCGCTCAGGCAGAGTTTTTTGCCAATTCCAAGGGAACGGATACTGTTTCCAACTATCCCGCCATGATTGCGTCCCAGTCATTTGTGCCCCTGTACGTCGGAAAGTTGTACGGGTATGCGGCAATCACCCGGCAGCAACTCTTTGGGCAATTTCTCGATCTGACTCTTTCGGGAATCAGCAACTTTTCGGACGGCTCCTATCAGGCAAAACTGGCGGCGAAGTTCTCCATTCCACGACTGGTGCCGTTTACGGCCTCCGTTTCCTACAACGGCGGTGGTTCCGGCAAGGAGTTCACCTATTTTTCGGGAAATGATGCACTCGGGCTGGACCTGCAGATTCTGGTGCAGTTTTAGCTCTCCGTAAAACTCTTGTGTTCGGCGGGTACGCTACCGTACAATGGAGTATGACCCGTCGAATGGCTTCACGTTCTCGACTGTTTCTTCTTATCGTTTCGACAATCCTGCCTCTTCCCGTTGCCTCTGCACAGTCTGCAATCTACACAAACAGACTCGCGGTCGGGAATGCGATAGAATCCGACAACGCCGTGCTCCTGCAGGAGATTGCCCAGCGCGGAGGCAACATGGAAGAGATGAATCTCTTCGGTCTTACGCCGCTCATGGAGGCTGCCCGCAATGGATCTCCACGCTGTGCCGCGTTTCTCATTTCCCGGAATGTGCCGTTGGAAACAAGAAGCATGGATGGTTTTCCTGCCGTGTACTATGCCGTGTATCTGGACCCGGGGGACCCCTATCGAAACGATCCGTCCTACCTGAAAGGCCGTGCGGCCGTCTTGAGCGAGCTCATTCAGGCGGGCGCGGATTATCGGGGGACCTACTGGAATGTTCGCGGCTTTGGTCTGGTTCACCTGGCCGTCCTCGGCGACAATCTCCCCTGTCTGCAGGTGCTTGTGGCATCCGGAGCCGACGTGAACGCCGTTGGTAACTATGACGAGACCCCCCTCATGGTCGCAGCCGGCCATGGTTACCTTCCCATGGTTCGCTATCTTGTGGCCCAGGGCGCGGATCTGAAGGCGGAGACTGTTGCCGGTCAGAACGCACTGGACTTTGCCCGCTTGTGGCCTGCCGTCGTTTCGTATCTGAAAAGCGCAGGAGCAACCGCGGGGAGCTTTGCTACTCAAATGTATCAGGCATTCGGCGAGCCGAACTGAGGATCGCGTTGCCCAATTTCAGAGCATAGGATATCATCATACCAGACGAATGGACGGGCCATGGCGCCCGAAGGAGTTGCGTGCATGACAACGAGACAAATCGCGGAAAACGTCCACGCTTTTTCGGTAGACGATCGGACAACTACACTCTTCGAAGGTTTGTGGCCAATTCAGAATGAGGGAGTAACGTACAACTCCTACGTAATCCAGGATAAGAAGAACGTGATCGTCGATCTGACACGGGAGTTCAAGACGGATGCGCTGCTCGATGCGCTGTCGGAAAAGATGGATCTTTCCAAGGTCGACTATGTGATAGTGAATCACATGGAACCGGATCATTCCGGTGCTCTGAAGACGCTGACTCGTCTTTCACCGGATGTCGAAATTGTGTGCACGCCGGTAGCCACGCAGATGCTGGACTCCTTCTACTCAATCCGGAGCCATATCCGTGAAGTTGAAGACGGCGAAACACTCAATATCGGGAACCGGACGTTGTCGTTCCATCACACTCCCCTGGTTCACTGGCCGGAGACAATGGTTACATTCGACAAATCCAGCGGCGTGCTCTTCTCCTGCGATCTGTTTGGCGGATACGGAGCGATTCCCGAGCGACTGTATGATGATGATGCGGAAAGTATCGACGATTATCTGAAAGAATCGCTGCGCTACTACAGCAACATCCTGGCCAAGTTCTCACCACAGGTATTGCGGGCTATAGACGGGATCAAAGCGTTGTCTCCAAAGATCATTGCTCCTGCGCACGGATTGATCTGGAAGAAGGATCCACAGAAGATAATCGATCTGTATCGAACCTGGGCGGATTATTCGAAGGGAAATGGCGAGCCGGGCGTAACGCTGATTTACGCGTCTATGTACGGAAATACGGCTCATGCAATGAACGCTGTCGTCCGCGGGCTGCAGGAATCCGGGGTCCCGGTCAATGTCTTTAACGTCGCCGAGACACACCTGAGCTACATTCTCCCGTCACTGTGGGCAAACAGCGGTGTGGTAATAGGCTCTCCAACCTATGAAGGGAATATCTTTCCGACCATAAGGCACGTGCTCATGGACGCGGGCGCAAAGCGGATATTCGGCAAGAAGGCGGCGTTTTTTGGAAGCTGGTCCTGGAGCAGCGGTGCTCTTCGCGAAGTGAAATCCATGGTAGAACCGTTTCAGTGGGAAGTCACCGATGCGCTGGAGTTTGAAGGCGCGGCGAAAGAGGGTGTCATCAAGCAGGCGTTTGACCTCGGTCGCCAGTTCGGGAAGAGGATTCGGCCGTAGTCGCTGCGTCCCGGGCGGCCGGGGTGCCGGATTCCGCCCGGACAACGCGGTTTCTTCCCTCACGTTTTGCGCGGTAGAGTGCCTGGTCTGCCACGTGGAGAACGTCGACCCCGGAAAAACCGTGCTCAGGGAAAACTGCTACTCCGACGGAGACGCTAACCTGGGGAAGGTCGGCGCCGTTGTAGGCAACCGTCAGTTCTCCAATGAGCGTCCGGAGGGACTCGGCTTTCTCGACACCATCTTCAATTGATGCGCCCGGGAGAATGGCGACGAACTCTTCGCCTCCGAATCGGCACGGTATGTCCTCTCCACGGACTGAGGTGTTCAGCATCTGGGCCACTTTGATAAGAACCATGTCTCCTGCTTCATGCCCGTATGTGTCGTTGAAGTTCTTGAAGTGATCAATGTCCACCATCAGGATTGCAACGCTCTTTGAGCCGCGGCGTGCCCGGTGGATTTCCCGTTCAAGCGACTCTTCCATATGCCGTCGGTTGTACAGACCGGTCAACGGGTCGCGGATGGATTGCTGTCTCAGCCGTTCACGAAGGGACAGGTTTGCGATAGCCAGAGCAGCGTGTTCAGCCACGGCAAGCATCAACTGTCGTTTCGAATCGTCCAGAGGTTCCGACGCTTGCTGATTTGCACCCTGGCGAACATGCAGGAGTCCGATGGTTTCTCCCTGAGCAATGAGGGGTAGACAGAGGTACTGCGTCAGCATGTCTTCATTCACATGTCCGCACCGCAGACTCTCGTGCTGATCGTTGCCGTAATGTGGTTTCCCCCGTCGCAAAGCCCAGCATTCTTCCGGATCGATAATTGCATGCTCGTCCGGACCATTGCCGAACTGCATGACGAGTTCGAGCGAGCGCCGGGATGATCCGAAAACGTAGAGCGCTCCGTCCTCTCCCGGAAAGAGCTTGTGGGCAAAGCGCGCAATAACCGTGTAGGATTCCGATACCTTCTGACATGTCTGGAGCAACTCACCCATCTCACTCAGGAGCTCAATCTCTTCGGAATGCCTGCGGATTATCTCCATTCGGGAGGTCAACTCGGTGTGCGCTTGCTGAAGCGAGGCCTCAGTGGCCTGATGCTCGCGGATGGTGTCGGTGAGCTCAACCGTTCGGGTAGCCACGAGGTGTTCAACACGGTCGGTCCGCCGCATATTCCAGAACAGGAAGGCGACCAGCGAGAGGCTGGTAATGAGTCCGGCCGCAAGGACCGCCCACGAGAGCCAGTAGGTGTGTGCCTGCACGAAGTAGGGAGCGGACTCCCCCTGTATTCGCCAGTTCCTTCCCGCTACCGTGATGGTGGTTTCCGACTTATAGCGACTCGGTGAGGTGATATCGGTTTCGGCTGACTCCGGCCTTCGCGTTCTCGATTGCGCAGTGGCAATGACCACACCTTTGCCGGAATTCTGGCCCGGCGAAACATCCGAGACAGTAAGGTCTATGCCGGCAAGAGAGAGTCCGCCAATGGCCCTCTGAACCATGAGATCCGGTCGGTATTCAATTGCGATGAATCCGCCGACTTCTGGAATTTTCCGTCCTCCCGCGGTCGACGCGTTCTCGGTCCGCAAGACCGGCGCAAATATCCAGTACCCCATGCGCCCGGAGTCCGAACCCAGGAGATGCACCGGACCGGTTGCAGTCGGTTTTCCGGTATCGATGGCGCGTCGCATTGCAGTCCGATATTTGGCGTTCTGCCATAGGTCAAGCCCGTACAGGCGCACCTGCTGCAGAAGCGGCTCGGTGGCAATAATGGGAAAGTAGTCCGACTGTTTCTGCGCCGGAACGATGTTTCCCGAATCACTGAGCGTGGTGAACTGGAGCGATTGTGCAGCGGCACTCGAATCCGAAACGCGGCCAATGAGAGCCACCGTGACCGCCGCCAGATCACTCATGGTAGTTTCCCGCACAATACTTCTGAACTCCTGGATGAAGGTGGCGCTATCGACTGTGGAATAGGTGTGGGCCGCATCGTAGTACGAGGTAAGAAAGGAGAGACGGGATATCTCGTCAGTGAGTTCTTCATGGATCGAATGAACCCGGTCACGAGTTATGCCGCGGAATGCGGAGGAAGCACGACTCTGTTCCCACTGTCGCGTAATGAGAAACGTGGCAGCGCTCAGGGCCATTGCCACAGCAAAGATGATCAGGAGCAGAGAATATCGCCGTACAAACGGGCTTGTGGAAGAATCCATACTCATAAGATACCGCAGGACGCGATGAATTTGACGCTCACCTGCGCCGCTTTTTTTCTTCCGGTTCGAAACGCACCTTCAACCACTTCTGATCAACCGTCGCAGCCTTCTTGTGGTAGAACTGGAGGAAGCTCGGCAGCAGATAGTTGCGCCGCTGGTTCTTTATCTGGATGACCAGCTGGTCTCCGTACTGTTCCACAGTCATCTCGCCGGACTCGAGGAACGGAAGGTGAATTTCCAGGACATAAGCCGAACCGTCAGGGGTTATGCGATAGTTCTGTTCCTTGTGAAAGATGTCGGCAGGATTCCGGTCGCCGTACAACGCGGTACCGACCCGCTCGAGCAGCGGAATGCCCAGTACTTCCTGGTGGAAATGCGGAATAATGGTGACCGAGAGCGGTTCAAAACTCGTCCGGACATCGTTCAGATATCCTTTTTGTGACTCGAGGTACTTGTCCCAGCCGCTTCCAAGACTGCCGTCGTCGGGAAGCATGCGATTCATAATGGCTGTGTCCACACCGTATCCGTACATCTGGAGATAGGTGTACGCGCGTTTGGCCTCCTGGATTACCATGCGTTCGGGATTCATGACAATCCGCGTAGAGCTGATATCGGGATCTGTCAGAATTTTATTGATGCGGCCGAGACGGCCGAACATATCCTCCAGTTCGTCATACGCTTTGTCGATCGGGATACCGGTGGTGTTTCTGACCGTTGAACCGAGTGTACGGAAGAAGAATTTCTGAAGCGGAAACGCTTTTGTCAGCCACCATTCGGTGAGCTGAGGCAGCGTCAGAAATGTCAGAGTTTCGCCGGTTGGAGCGCTATCAATGACGATGAGATCGAAATCTTTGGACGCATTGTAGTGCATGTCCAACCAGAGGAGAGTCGCAGCCTCTCCCATCCCGGGAATTGTTGCAAGTTCTTCGGCGGCCACTCTCTTGATGCCCTGAAAACGAAAGACGAGCAGCATGACCTCTCGAAGATCGGCCCAATTCTTCTTCATCGAGTAGTAAAGATCGACTTCCTGCGCGAAAAAATTTTCCCGCACCTCTGTCGGTTCCGAGGTGAGCGGGGTGTCGAGGACATCGGCGAGGCTGTGAGCCGCGTCCGAAGAAATGATGAGCGTACGATATCCGTGCTCCACGGCTTTCAGTGCAGTCGCTGCCGCACATACCGTCTTCCCCGATCCACCTTTACCCGTAAACAAAATGATCCGTCTATCCATTTCCTTTCAAGGTAACAAAGCCGGGCCGCAAGAGCCAGTCCGTCCTGGAAAGTTGGCTTCTCTCGGGGTGCGTAACTATATTCTACTCGATGTTTAGATCCCGTTATCGCAAGATCCTGTGGTTTTTTGGTCGTGTCATCGTCGGCGCCTTCTGGTGGGACATTCTGCTCCCGAAGATAGGGTTCCGTGGACTTTCGCTGCGAACACGTACGCGGAGGATGAAGAAGGCGGCGATAAAATTCCGTTCTCTTGCCACGCGCATGGGCGGTGTTCTCATCAAGGTGGGACAGTTTCTCTCCTCCCGTGTTGATGTGCTTCCGCGCGAGGTCACATCCGAGCTCACCGGGCTGCAGGATGAGGTTGGAGCGGAGGCATTCGAGGATATCCGCCGTGTCATTGAAGATGAGTTCGGCGCACCACTCTCGGAAAAGTTCATCGATTTTGATCCGGTCCCCCTTGCTTCCGCCTCTATCGGGCAGGTTCATCGTGCGCGATTGTGCGAGACCACCCCCACCGGTGAACCGTGTCCGCCGGTCGTTGTCAAAGTTCAGCGGCCGAGAATACGGGAGATCGTGGAAGCAGATCTCGCGGCCATTCGAGTGGTTGGAAACTGGATCAGCCACTATCGGGTAATAAGCCGTCACGTCAACGCGCCGCGGCTCATCGAGGAGTTCAGTCGCAGCCTCTACGAAGAGATCGACTATCTGCTCGAAGGCAAGAATGCACAGCGTTTCTCGGAAAACTTCAAAGATCAGCCGGAAGTGCTTGTTCCCCAGATCGTCTGGAGCCACTGTACCGGTCGCGTCCTGACCCTGGAGGACGTCAGCTCAGTCAAGATTGCAGATTACGCGGGAATAGAAGCAGCAGGGGTCCGTCGTGAGGAGGTTGCCGACCGGCTTGTAGCGACATACCTGAAGCAGATCTTTTCCGACGGGTTCTTCCATGCGGATCCTCATCCGGGAAACCTTTTCGTCTCTCCGCGAGCGACGGCGGAAGATTCCGGGGCCTGGCGCCTCGTTTTCGTAGATTTCGGCATGACCGGAACGCTCAAGCCATCCGCATTCACCAGCTTGCGAAACATTCTGATTGCAATTGGAACTCGCGACGCTGAACGGCTGGTCAACTCATTTCGATCTTTGAATCTGCTGCTCTCGGGTGCGGATGTGCGGGAAATCGAACGCGCAACCCGACGGGTATTTGACGGCATGTGGGGAAAAACCGCTCGAGAAGTCAACGACATGAGCATGGAGGACATCCGCGAGTTTACCGACGAGTTCGGCGAGCTTCTGTATCAGATGCCGTTCCAGGTGCCGGAAGATCTGATCCTGCTTGGGCGCTGTATCAGCATCCTCTCCGGAATGGCAACCGGGCTCAACCGAGACTTCAACATCTGGAAGCACATAGTGCCGTACGCCCAGAAAATGCTTGCAGAAGAAAAACCGGACGGCGAAAACGCCGCATTCCGCGATCTATTCGGGACGGCAGGCGTTATTGCCTCTCTGCCCAAGCGCGTAGACGCTTTCTTCACCCGTGCAGAAGATGGCCGGTTGGAGGTCAGAGACCCGGAGCTGAAGAATCAGTTGCAACGAATTTCGCGAAGCACAAGGAAAATTCCGCTTGCGCTCGTGTTTGCGAGTGTCCTCATGTCCGGCACAGGCCTCTACATAGCCGGGAACATCGACCTTGCGGCGGGGTTTGCTGTGTTTGATCTTGCAGTTCTGGTCTGGATGATGATTAGTCGATAATTGCCGTTCAGTTCAATTCTCATGCTACACTTTGCAGGAAAGGCAGGCAACCCATGGATGAGCAGACACGCACCGAACACGATCTTCTTGGAGAGCGGGAAGTACCGGCCGAACGATACTACGGCGTTCAGACACTGCGGGCAATTGAGAACTTCCGTATGACGGACATACCGGTTTCCCACTATCCCGAGCTCGTACGCGCACTCGCGTTCATCAAGAAAGCGGCGGCGCAGGCGAACAGAGATCTTGGCCTTCTTCCCGAATCCGTCGCGGATCTCATTATCCGTGCGGCAGACGAGATTCTTGCCGGCAAGTATATGGACGAGTTCGTCGTGGACGTTATTCAGGGCGGCGCAGGGACCTCGACAAACATGAACGCAAACGAGGTCATTGCGAACATCGCGCTCGAGCTCGGCGGGTACAGGAAGGGGCAATACGACGTCATTCATCCGCTGAACCATGTGAATATGTCTCAGTCTACGAATGACGTTTACCCCACCGCGCTTCGGCTGACGCTGAGCATGAAACTGGACTCTCTGGTGATCTCAATGAGTCATCTCAAGGATTCTCTGTCGGAGAAGTCCGCCGAGTTTGCGGACGTCATCAAGATGGGGAGAACGCAGCTGCAGGACGCGGTGCCAATGACCCTCGGGCAGGAGTTCGGTGCGTACGCGGTAATGACCGGAGAGGACATCCTTCGTGTTCAGGAGGCACAGTTGCTCATTCGCGAAATCAACATGGGGGCAACTGCAATTGGCACCGGGCTGAATGCGCATCCGGATTACGCAGCTACAGTTACGGATTCAATCCGGCAGCTGACCGGAATTCCGGTGGTTGTTTCCGAGAATCTTGTCGAGGCTACACAGGACACCGGAGCATATGTTCAGCTTTCCGGCGTTCTGAAACGGGTTGCAGTCAAGCTTTCGAAGATCTGCAACGATCTGCGTCTCCTCTCTTCCGGCCCCCGCGCCGGGTTCAACGAGATAAATCTGCCGAAGATGGCTCCTGGTTCGTCGATAATGCCGGGGAAGGTAAATCCGATTATTCCTGAAGTGGTGAATCAGGTGGCGTTTCAGGTAATCGGGCATGATGTTACGGTAACCATGGCCGCGGAGGCGGGTCAGCTCGAACTGAATGCAATGGAACCCGTCATTGCCTACAATCTGTTCACTTCCATCGACCTTCTCGGACGCGCATGTACGACACTTGCCGACCGCTGCATTTCAGGAATAACCGCGAATAGAGACGTGTGCCGAAGCATGGTGGAGAACAGCATAGGCCTGGTCACTGCGCTGAATCCAGTCATCGGATACGAACGTGCCGCCGAAATCGCAAGCGAAGCACTCGTTTCCGGAGACTCGGTGTACGCCATTGTTCTCCATAAGGGATATCTGACACGGGAGCAACTCGAGGAGCTGCTCTCACCGGAAAGTATGACGCATCCGCGTTTTTTTCACGGATAGTTGTTGCGCGTCTCGAGCGCAAGGAGAAACCGCTTTATTTCTGTTCCCCCGCGGTAACCGGTGAGTGAACCATTGATTCCGATCATGCGATGGCACGGAACGACGATGGGCAGAGGATTCCTGCCTGCTGCGGCTCCCACCGCCCGCGCGGCCTTCGGCCGGCCAATCTGTGCCGCAAGCTCACCGTAGTGGACTGTGCGGCCGTATCCGACTGCCTGCAGCGCATTCCAGACCTGCCGTTGAAATTCCGTGCCCTGCGGAGCAAGACGGAGATGAAACTCCCTGAGGTTGCCCGCGAAGTATTCATTCACCTGAGCACGGGCGTCCGGAAACGCCTCCTCATCTCTCACCCACCCGCCCTCCGATGGCCGGGGAATGGCGAGCGGATCGGTGCCGGAAACAAAAGAAATATGCCGAATCCCTGCCTCGTCTCCCGCTATGAGAACCGGGCCAACGGGGGATTCAATCGTCGTATATCGCATCATCACAACCACCTGTCCCAAAGATACATCGTTGCGTAGGATCGCCATGGACGCCATGAGTTTCCCCGCTGTTCTACATCACGCACGCTCATGAGTGGCCGGCCGGTTCTTCCCGGCAGGGCTGCACCGACCGCCTTGCGGAGCACCAGATCCGATGCCGGGAGGATGTCAGGCTCGCCGAGAGCGCGCATTGCCGTGTACGCGACAGTCCACGGACCGATGCCGGGAAGCTCGATGAGCCGCTGCGGCAATTCCGGGGAATCGAGAGAAAGCGCGCCGGTTGCCACGTTCTGTGAAAATACTGCAAGGGTCTTTCTTCTGGATTCAGTTACCGCCAGTTGCGAGAGATCTGCTGCTGCCAGAGTCTCCGGATCGGGAAACAGGAATCCCCCGGGAGTGACTCTTGCGGAGACTTCTCCGGCCGGTGTCGCCGTGAGCCGTACCAGCCGTGCAGCCATTGTCGTGGCGCTCTTCACGCTGACCTGCTGACCGAGGATTGCCCGTACGACGAACTCGAATACATCCCAGATACCAGGGATTCGAAGACCGGGCCGTTCGGCCATGAGCGGCGACAGCGCCGGATCCTCCGACAGAACCGCATCTATCGCGGCCGGATCCGCGTCCAGATCGAACATTGAGCGCACACGCTGAACCATCCCTGCGAGGCCGTGAATGGGTATCGGGGTAAATCGGGCAAGAAGCGCATGCTCGCCTGCCAACGGGCTCACTTCGAGAGTTCCCGCGGTTCCATCCGGATACCGGACGGTGCGTGCGTAGCGGTCAGGACCGACGTGCTCGATTTCCGGTATCTGGCGTGGAAGGAGGAATGCGACAAGCCGATCCCAGGCAAACGGCGGCCGATACGTCAGCCGGATCGTTATTCCGGTTTCACCGTGGCCCTGATCGCCTCCCCGGGCTGATTTGCGAAGCTCGGACGGGGAAATCGAGTACGCCGAACGAAAACTCTCGTTGAACTGCCGGATGCTCGAAAAGCCCGAATTGAGCGCAATCTGAGTCATCGAAAGGCTACTTGATTTGACGAGAGTGCGCGCAAAGTGGAGCCTGCGCGTACGCGCTATGTTCCCGGGAGGAACACCGACATGCGCCAGGAAGAGCCTGTTCAGGTGCCGGGGCCCCATGCCGAGGCGGGAGGAGAGCTGTTCGAGGGAGTGCGAGTCGAGAAATCCCGTCTGAATGAGGCGCAGAGCGCTCGTAACCGTTGTCGCCGTTCCTCTCCATGCCGACGACCCGGGCGCAGTCTCCGGTCTGCACCGAAGGCACGGACGAAAGCCCGCGGCCTCGGCGGCCGCCGCACAGCTGAAGAATCTGACATGTTTCCGCAGGGGAGTACGGGCCGGACACACCGGTCGGCAGTATACTCCGGTTGTCATGACACCGGTGAAAAATCGGCCGTCGAACCGTGGATCCCTGCTTTGAACCGCGCGATAGCGGATATCGTCTTCGTTCATGCTCGGACAAGTCTACAGCCGAATCCGGCCATTGGTCTGGCGGATTTCGGACCTGGTATCGGGTGCGATGGTTTCGCCCTCGGTTACTCCCACTCTATGGTCGCAGGCGGTTTGCTCGAGATGTCGTAGGTTACGCGGCCGATATCACGCACTTTGTTGGTAATGAGCGAAGATATTTCGAGCAGGTCCTGCATCGGAAACGGGTAGACATCCGCGGTCATGCCGTCGGCCGATATTACTGCACGAAGCGCAAGCACATATCCATAGTGCCGGGTGTCCCCGGTTACGCCGACCGATTGAATGGGCAGCAGAACCGAAAATGCCTGCCAGATCTGGTCATACAGACCGCGCCGTTTGAGTTCGGAGATGTAGATTGCGTCCGCGTCCCGCAGGATATCACACTTTTCACGGGTCACTTCTCCCAGGATGCGGACCGCGAGTCCGGGGCCCGGGAACGGATGCCGATGCACAATGGCCTGCGAAACTCCCAGCCGTTCGCCGAGTCGGCGAACTTCGTCTTTGTACAGCCACCGGAGCGGCTCCACGATCTTTCCTTGGGCTCGTTTGCGAGAAACGAGCGGAGAACGGACGTTGTGGTGGCTCTTGATAACCGCACCCTTTGTGCCCACACCGTGTCCGGACTCTATCATGTCTGTGTACAGCGTCCCCTGCGCAAGGAAAGAGTCGGCCACGTGGTGCTGAGCTATCTCCCTTTCCTGGACGGTCATGAACAGATCGCCAATTATTCGACGTTTTTCCTCGGGCTCCGAGAACCCTGCCAGCGCCTGGAGAAAGACATCCTCTGCGTGGACAATGTAGAGATTGGTCGCTCCGAGCTGCCGAAGGCTCTCGGTCACCTCATCGGTTTCATTCTTGCGCATGAGTCCGGTGTCTATGTACATAAGATGGACCCGCTCCGGGTTCAGGGCATGAAGGAGCAGCGCGCCGACGACTGTTGAGTCGACACCTCCGGAGATCAGAAGGAGGACCGGTGAATCACCGACCTGTGTTCGGATCTCTTCTTCGACCTGTTCGAGGTATTTTTCGACAGACCACTGTTTCCGTGCACCGGCAACGCGGACAGCAAAATTCTCGAGGATGGCATTCCCGTATTCGCAGTGGCTTACTTCGGGATGGAACTGGATTCCGACAAAGTTCCGGGAGGATGATGCAACGCAGGCGGGAAGTCCGTTCTCGGACCGTGCAACAAGCTCGAAACCCGGCGCAAGACTCGAAATACTGTCTCCGTGGCTCATCCAGCTCACGAACCGTTCGGGAACGTCCTCGAACAGAGGATGGCGCTGGATGAACTCCAGACGTGACCTGCCGAACTCGCGTGTGGCGCTCTGCTGGACCTCCCCGCCGTTGTCGGCGGTCATTCGCTGAAGACCGTAGCAGATACCGAGTACCGGCAACCCGAGCTCGTAAAGCCGCGGATCGGGTCTTGGTGCGTCATCGTCGGTCACCGAAAACGGCGAACCGGACATGACAATGCCCTTGACGTCCCGAAGGACGCTGTCGTCGAGAGCGGTGTCGCCGGGAAGAATTTCGGTGAATACGCCGATGTCGCGAATACGGCGGCCTATGAGCTGCGCAGTCTGACCGCCGAAGTCGAGAATCAGGATCTTATCCATGGACTCTGTCGTACAATGGTCTGTTCCCGTTCATATCCCACCGAAACCATGCCAATGGTTACGCCGGTGTAGGATTCAATGAAGTCAATGTATTCGCGCGCTTCGCGCGGCAACTCCTCGTAGCCTCGCGCATTTCCCAGACCCCGTTTCCAGCCAGGGAAGGTTTTGAAGACCGGTTCCGCTCTTTCAAGCTCGTTTGCCGAGCTCGAAAACTCCTCCGTCGGGACACCGTCTATACGGTATCCAACGCACACCTTGATCTCGTCAACCGAGTCGTAGACGTCCAGATGTGTCAGGACAAGACTGTCCAGAGAGTTTGTTCTGCAGGCGTACCTGAGCGCTACCAGGTCCAGATAACCGCATCTGCGCGGACGTCCGGTTGTTACCCCGTACTCTCTTCCGGTTTCGCGAACAAGTTCCTCGAGTCCTTTCTCCGTCTCGCCCGAGAATTCAGTCGGAAACGGCCCGTTGCCGACCCGGGTCGAATACGCCTTGAATACGCCGAGGATGTTGTCTATTGCGCGGGGTCCGATACCGCTTCCGAGCGCTGCGCCGGCCGCAGCGGATGTCCCGGAAGAGACAAAGGGATAGGTTCCCAGATCGAGATCCAGGAGCGTTCCCTGGGCACCTTCGAGCAGGACTCGTTCGGGTTGTTCGCCCGCCATGAACGATGTCAGGTTGATTGCAAGAGGCGCAAGCAGGTCGCGGTAGGATCGGAGAAAGGACTGATCTTCCGGTTCGAGAGATGCAACGATTTCGTCTTCCAGAGCATCGACGATCCGCAACCCGTCCCTGCTCGCTTTCATTGCGTAGGTAACCCCGATTCCGCGACCGGTGGTTCCGATGGGTCGATCGCGTTTGCTGTCTATTTCGACATCCTTTCGCCGATGACTCGGGAGGACTATGTGCGCCCGGTCCGCAATGAATACGCGACCGTGCCAGTCGATTCCCTGCTTTTCGAGCTCCCCGAGCTCGCGGAACAGGGCCTCCGGATCGATGACCATTCCGATACCGAGGACAACCTTCTTGTCCGGATACAGGATGCCGGATGGAATGAGGTGGAGCTTATACGTCTTGTCGTCGTGGACAATGGTATGCCCTGCGTTCGCACCGCCGGAAAAGCGTATAATAACCTCGGCCTGGGAAGCGAGGAAGTCGACGATCTTTCCTTTCCCCTCATCTCCCCACTGAGCCCCGATTACGACTACATTCATCCCGTGGGCACCCCTATCGTGAATAATTTGGCGGTTCCTGGGTTATCGACACGTCGTGGGCGTGACTTTCCCGAAGACCCGCGGGGGTTATCTTAACGAATTTCCGGTACTGTCGCAATTGCTCGAGTGTCACACAGCCGGTGTACCCCATTCCCTTCTGCAGCCCCACAACGAGCTGATGAAGAAATGGCTTGAGCTCTCCCTTGTACGGAACCCGTCCTTCGACACCCTCGGGAACCGGAGCCTCCCCTTCTGCAAGTTGATACCGGTCTCCCGAACCGCGGCGAATCGACTCGAGAGAGCCCATTCCGCGGTAGGTCTTGAAGATGCGGCCCTCGTAGATGATTTCCTGTCCCGGCGATTCCTTCAGTCCGGCAAACAGGTTGCCAATCATGACCGCACTTGCGCCGGCAGCAATGGCCTTCGTGATATCGCCCGAAAACTTGATACCGCCGTCCGCGATGACCGGGATATTGCTGCGGTCCGCCTCTTCCACCGCCCACGCAACAGCCGAAAGCTGCGGAATGCCGATACCGGCAACGATTCTCGTGGTGCATATTGAACCAGGTCCCACGCCAACCTTGATCGCGTCGGCCCCGGCGTCGATGAGCCGTCTGGTTCCTTCCCGTGTTCCGACGTTTCCCGCAATAACGGGAACATCGAACCGGCTCTTCAGCTCGCGTACCGCCCGCACCACATTTCCCGAATCCCCGTGCGCGGTGTCGATTACAATGAAGTCGACCTTGCTTCGCACAAGCAGCGGAACCCGTCGGTCAACATCAAAGGGGCCAATGGCCGCGCCAACCAGAAGCCTGCCGGAGGCATCGGTCGCCGCTCGGGGGAACATCTGGTGTTTCTCGATATCTTTCACCGTTATAAGACCGGTGAGCACTCCATCGTCTGCTACAACCGGAAGTTTCTCGATTTTGTGGGAGTCGAATTTCTCCTGTGCCGCCTCGATGGTCGGTGTTCCGCTTACTACTACCGGATCGCGAGTCATTACCTCGCGGACCAGAAGGTGCTCGTCGGTGCAGAACCGAAGATCCCGGCTGGTGATTATGCCGCTGAGTTTCCCGCCGTGGAGCACCGGAAGGCCGGAAATCCGGTGTCGTTCCATGAGTTCCCGAACCTCGGTTACGGGACGGTCTTCTTCTACAGTTACCGGCGACTCGATGACCCAGTTGAGAAACCTCTTGACGCGGGAGACCTGGTCTGCCTGTTCCTGTGGAGTCATGTTCCGGTGAATGACCCCGGCACCGCCGTCGAGCGCAATGGCTATTGCCAGCTCATATTCTGTCACCGTGTCCATTGCGGCCGAAATAATCGGGATATTCAGCACTACATTACCCACCAGACGGGTTTTTATGTCTGTTTCACCCGGCATGAAGTCGGAGTAGGATGGGAGAAGCAGCACGTCGTCGTAGCTGAGCGTCTCTTCAATAATCACTTGAGCGCCTCCTGAATGACCGCCATACTCTTGCGAAATACCGCGGTGAGTTCACCCGCGCGCACCGCCGCGACTCCGGTGTAGCGGCTCGGGTCGGTGAAGAATGACTCCGCATCTATCGGCATGACCATTGCGAGTTGCTCGCTCAGAGCCGACCAGATATCCGGATGTTGCTTCAGTGCATCGACGAGAGGTCTTCCACTCTGTTCGCACTCCAGAGTAAGTTTTCGCACTGTTTCGTGAGCCTCCGGTTGACCGGCAAGTGAAAGCAGGATGTAGGCGGGCTCGGCGAGAACCATATCGCCGGCGGCTTTCATGTTCCTTTCGAGTCTGTCCACGTTCACCCGCAGTCCCCGAAGGATTCCGAGCATTCGGTTTGCCGCCGCGGCAAAACCTGCCAGGTAGTCGGAGACGAACCGTGCGGAGGCCGAGTTTGTAAGATCTCGCTGGTGCTCGGAGATCTGGTCCATATAGAACGTTACTACACGTGGAGCGAACGCCTTCCAGAGGCTCTTTACGTGTTCGCAGTTCCATGGATTGCGCTTCTGCGGCATTGTGGACGAACCCACCTGGCTCTCACCGAAGTGTTCACGAACCTCGTCTATCTCCGAACGTTGGAGATTCCGCAGGTCGTCTGCCAGATTTGCCATGATTCCGAATGCGGTGTTTATTTCCAGAAGCAGCCGGAGGAGATACTCCGGCTCTACGAGCTGGGTCGAATGGTCGGAAGGCTTCAGCCCCAGATGCTCAAGAAAAACTCTTTCGATCTCCCGTGGTTCCCGGGACACCATGCTCATTGCGTTGTATGCGCCGACCGCACCGGCAAGCTTGCCGCGCAGATCCCGCGATCTGTGTTCCAGCTCTTCGATAGACTTGCCAAGTCGACTGACATACTCGGCCATGGCAAAACCAACGGTAATGGGCACGGCAAACTGACCGTGGGTCCTTCCCACCTGAACGGTTGTTGCATGATCTTCGGCAATTTTGCAGAGGGCAAACTCGACATCCACCAGAAGAGGAATCAATATCTCACGAACAGCTCCGCGAACGCGGATTGACGTAGCGGTGTCGAGGATGTCTACCGACGTTGCCCCCAGATGCACAAAATGCCGGATGTTCTCCGGCACTCTCCGCTTTATGACGTTCACCAGGGCGCGAATATTATGTTGAGTTTTTGCCTCTTCGGCATACACCTCTTCGGTGGATATTTCCTGCGGCAATGCATCAATCGCTTTCAGCGCTTCGGCGGTGAGCTCTCCGCGTGCGTCCAGATGGGTCTTGAGCAGCGCCGCCTCCACGAGAATACAGCTCGATGCAACCGCGTCCTCCGAGAGGTGATTGCTGAGACGCTCGAAAAGCGGTCGGTTGGCCTCATAATAGCGGTGGTCCAAAGGCGAGAGATTGCGGAAAATGTCTCGGGTTTCCATAGCGCATAATGACAAAAGACGTTCAATTTGTCAAACCCGGAGCCTATGGATCAAGCACCGCAAATCGGACATAATGGCAGCGCCATGAATCGTCGTTACACCGCTTCCTGCTTGATATTTGCCACGGCAATCATTGTTCCACTGCTTTTTTCCTCGTGCAACGGTTCCAGCCGCGGGACCACCGCGCACGCCGGCATTGTCATCATACCAAAGCCCGCTGAAGGCATGGTATTCGGATCCAGTATCTCTGCAGCGGAGGCAAAATCCCGACCACCTGCAGAAATACCCCCGGTAAAGGCTCCGCTTACCCCGGACATTCTGGTGCAACAGGTCGTGAACACCAACCTCGATCTCGACGACATGGATGAACAGATCGTTGTCTTCAAGAAACGCGACATAGCCCGCAATAGTTTTTCAAATGGCTCGGCCACCGCCCCTGCGGTTCGTTCGGGAGACTCCGCCGGGAACGTCCCGGCGCCCGGCAAATCAGATGGAGTCTCCGCTACGGGAACCGCACAATCCAACGGCGCCACCGGAAGCGGAGCGGCTGTTACCCCCGGTGGGAATGCGGGCGGGTCCTCTGCGCCCACCGCTCCGCGGGATGGAATTGGCGGCAGCCCCCCGGGAAACGGTGGAATCCCGAATACAGCAGGCCGTGTCGCCGGAGCAGAGACGGTTCAGGACCTGGAAGCAATGACCGCCAACGACGCTATCTGGATTATGGTGGTGGACTTCGACACGGTGCGAAACACCTACGTAGTAGCGTGGGAGGCACCCACGCTCGCCACGAATATCCGCACATTCAAGGTCTTTACAACCGATCTGCTGGGAGACCACAACCTCGAAATTGTCTGTGAGGGCACCAATGCGAAGGGTGAGCAGACTATCAACGCGTTCAAGCGGACCTCGTCCTCAGGCGTCGGCCTGCATTTTCAGAGCATCCTGTCTCTCGCTTCCGACGGAAGCATAGACATTCAGGAGCAACAGCGGTCGGACGCCTACCATTCGGCCCAGGCCCTCGGGAAGAGTTTTCCAATTGTTACCCTTACGCGGGATACCGGTTCGGCCAACCCGCTGGATATGTTGCGAACAACCTATTTCTATCGCAGCCAGGACGGCGGTTATGTGAAGGGGTTCACTGAAAAGGTACCCGGAAATCGGATCGAAGAGGCTCAGCTTTCAAAACTCTACAACGGCAGCGCAGCAAACTTCGAAGAGGCGCTCGACGGACCCTGGTATCGAATCAACAACGGCGCACCGTCGAGTACCGGGCAGCCGACCGCCGAGTCCACGGACATCATGTTCTTCGACCGGCGGGCCCGAACCATCACTTTTTCTCACGGCGAGGTCGAGCAGGCATTCACGATAGAAGAGTCCTACAAGACGGCCTTCCAAAGAGGGATACAGCTGAAAGTGCGGAACGACGCAATCCCGACACTCCGGCACTTTGCTGCCGTTTCGGTCCTGGCGCTGGACACAATAGAAGTTGCAATGCAGGGAGACCAGAGTTGGGATGGAACATACAAGCGACTGACCGGCGGGCTCCAGCAGGCGCTTTTTGGCAATGCGAAAGATGGCGTTACACTTTCCGATCTCAAGCTCAGCGGACTTTACAAGGACGATGCCGGGGCAGAGCTCTTCTTTTCTCCTCCCCGTTTTACGCTTCGCGAACACGGCAGCGAAAAGACCGGTGAGTTCATTATCTATCAGTACAAGCAGAAGGTGCTCGAGCTTCGCACAATTACCGAAGCTGGACGTGTCGGAGACCGTAAACTTTACATGATGGATTACAGCGAAGAGAAAAATCGAACGCAGATTGTGCGGGTGCTGAAGCTCACGCCCGCGACGGTAACCGTGCACGGGTTCGAGCCCCTGAACAACAACGTTCAGCGGTTTGAACAGATCGAGGTGATCGGCCAACCCGGCGCCGGAGGCGCAAAACCTGCTCCTGCAAGCTGAATCGTCCGATCAATTCGGAACCAGATAGCCTTCGAATCCATCCTGTTTCAATCGCAGCAGCGCCCGTTGTGCAGCTTCCGACGGAGAAGTCCCCGGTTCGGCCGTTACCGGTACAATGACACGATAGTAGGTTGTGCCGTTTTGTTCGACGGGCCGAATTACCGGTTTGAACCCCTTCCCCGTCAGATTCGCCGCCAGCGAGTCGGCGTTGTTCCTTTTCGTGAATGAACCAGTCTGAACCGCAATAGATGTGACCGGTTTTCCGGCCTCTCGAATCGGGGCGTTGGCCGGGGTGTTGGCGACCTGTCCACCTGCCGCAGTCTGGGCGCTTTTCTCTGCCGCGTTTGCAGTCACGGGCGCAAGCACGCGGGATGGGGAGGGCATGTACCCCACCCGCCCATTTGCTCCGCGGGCGCCAAGGGTCGATGCGGCAAGGGAAACCTCAGGACTCTGGCCGTACTTTTTTTTCAGAGCTTCGAAGGCTGCCTGTGCTTCGGCATGCTTCCCTGCTTCAAATGCGCTTTCCACAACGAAGAGGTAGACGTCCGGCCCCGCATTACTACTGTCGATGAGCGACCGGGCAGCTTCATATCCGGCAAGCGGACCGTTCTTGTCGCGTTGAATACGGGCGGCGAGCAGACGAGCCGCAATGCGGAGGGCTCCGCCTTCATGACTATCCTGAGGCGCCGGTACTGCGCTGAGAATCAGATCGACCCGGGAACCGGACTCTTCCAGTCTTCCGAGCTCGAACAGAAGCTGAGCTGAACGCAGGAGGTCCTCGTACCGGGAAATTCCTGAGGGAGCTTCCAGATAAGCAAGCTCGTAATACTGCTGTGCATGCTCGATATCGCCCGAAAGTTCCGCAGTAGCAGCCATTGCCGCATACAGGGACGAGCGTTCATCCGAGTTTTTCACATTGGTGAGACCGGATTTGAGGAGGTCCAGGCCCTGCCCAATTGTAGGCGCTATTTCTGCTGCATGGAGCAGAGTCTTCACATAGCGTGGGTCATCCGGGTTCGAATCAAGCCACTTCCGGAATTCCGCGAACGCCTCAGGGACCTTGCCGGACTTTTCCAGTTCTTGTGCAACAGCCAGATCTGGTTTCGAGACTGGATGCGTGGCGGCCGGTTTTGTGCTTTCAGGCGTTGTCACGGGGCTGCCGGATTGCTGAGCCATAACTGTGCCGTCGGAGAGGGCGAAAAGAAGCACCCAGACGAGGAGACGTGCGCTATTCCGGGTTGTCCCCCTGTCTTTTCTTGCGGGATGCCCGATCGCGTTTGCGTTTGCCGCGAGAGCCTTTATCTGATGTCTGTGGAAGGTTGTCGAAGACTTCACGGGTTATCCTGTCGTCGCTGTCTATCTCGGCAACGGTGCGTGCAGACTGCGCGTCCGAACGGTCGTCGGGAGCTGCTTTACTTTTCGGCATTTCGGATGCTTTCTTTGAATCGGTCCCCGATCGTCGTCGACGGCGACCAAAGGAGAACGGAAGCACCACCAGAGCACCCAGAAGAAAAGCAACAAACAGACTTATAAAGATGGGTGTCTTCTGAAACGTGTAGAACCCGAAGGAGATGTCGGACTGATTTCCGGCATTCAGTCCGGCAAAGATGACGAAAATCGCCAGTGCTACCAGGAAAGAGATGAGACGCCACGGCATTCGTTTACCTCTTTTTTTTGAGCCGGTTTCTTGTGCCACAGGATTCTCAGCGGCGAGATTTCAGGCCCTTGAAAAACTTGTAGAGGCTGACACCGCCCGCGATGACCAGGCCGAACCCCGAGATCCACATGAGCGAACTTGCAATCCCGCCGATAAACGGGAGCCCGGCCAGTATTGTTACTACTCCAGCTCCAATGGTAACTGCACCGGCTACGCGCTCGTCTTTTGACTTCGAGGCAATTGCGACTCCGATTGCAGTGATAATTCCGCCGGCAATGAGGGCAGGCGCCGGTGCAGAAGCGATAGCGCGAAGAATCAGCAGCGCTGCGCCACCGCCGATGCCACCAATTGCTTTGCCACCCTGCTTTACGAGTACCTCTCGTGGCATGATTTCATTCATATCTTGCTCCCTCGACCAAATAATACGTTTTTCTCACTCATTCGTAAAGCATATGAAGTATCACGAAGCGTGTTGATGGAATCTGGCGACCACCCACGGTGACCGTCACGGGCGCAAACGCCCAACGCGTTAATTCAATCCGGAGGTATCAACACGGTTGTTGATACACCCTAGTGCCGGAAACTCCGCTGGCCCGTGAAGACCATTGTTGCGTCGTGTTCATTGCACGCCTCGACCGATTCAAAGTCGCGGATCGAGCCGCCGGGCTGAATGACCGCGGTCACTCCTTCGTTCAGACCGATGTCTATGCCGTCGCGGAACGGGAAGAAGCCGTCCGAAACCATTATGCTGCCACGCAGTCCGCCGTTGTTCTCTTTCACTTCCAGATCGATCGCCGCCTTGCGGTCCTTATCCTCGAGCAATCCGTATGGAGTCTCGTACCGAAGCCACGAAATCCGGTCTGCCATCTTCCGGTATGCCTTGTCGCGGGCTATTTCGGCGACACCTACCCTGTCCTGTTCGCCTGTGCCGATTCCGACAGTAATACCGTCGCGGACAAAAAGTACCGAGTTGCTGGTTACACCGGCTTCGACCAACCAGCCAAAGATCATGTCCTGCCGTTCCTGATTCGTTGGGGGTCGCTTGATCCCGTATGTTTGGCCCTTGTATTCGGTTTGAGCCGGAAGGAGCTCTTCGGGTAAAAAGCGCTTCGGCGCGTAGGACCATTGAGCGACAATACCGCCATCCAACAGACTCTTGAAGTCGACGAAACGTTTCCCGACGAATTCGGAGAGTTTATCCATATTTGTAATGCGCATGATGCGCAGATTCTTTCTCCGCTCAAGCAGTTTGATTACACCCTCTTCGAACTCGGGAGCCACCACGACTTCCGAGTAGCTCTCTGATATGCGCTCAGCGGTCTCCAGATCGACCGGCCGGTTCACGGCGACCGCTCCGCCAAATGCAGCAACACGATCGGCTAGATATGCCCGCTCGTAGGACTCAGCCAGCGTGAGCCCGAGGGCGACGCCGCACGGATTGTTGTGTTTGATGATGACCGTGCATGGCTGTGTCGAAAAATAGCGGAGAATATTCAGTGCGCTGTCGGCATCCGTAATGTTGATTTTTCCCGGGTGCTTGCCCGATTGGAGGAGCTCTACGTTCGAAGCCAGGTAGCGTCCGGGAGAAACGGTTTCCACGTCTCCGAGGACGAGGTTCCCGTTGGTCAATCTGTAGAGGGCCGCCTCCTGGTCCGGGTTCTCTCCGTAGCGGAGACCGCGTTTCTCGCCTTCGACGGTCCACTCCACCTTTTCGTAGAACAGTGTCTGGCGGTTTCCGTCTTCTTCGACGAACGCTATCTCCATTTTCGGCGGAAAATTATCGGTGTGGATTTCCCGATACATCGAAGATAGTGATTTCTTGCTCATCGACCCTCCCCGATGGTGTAGGCGCCTCCCGACAGCATCTGATCCGAAAGGTACTCCGCAATTGCCTTGTCGTACTCTGCCGTGTGCAGGAATGCCTTCCGTGCAAATGCATACCGTGTTTCGAGCGAAACCGATCCGTCGTTTGACTGCAGTTCCTGCAGCAGCGCGCCATAATCTGCTGGTGAAGAGACCGGGAGAACTCGCAGGAAATTCTTTGCGGATGCCCGCAGCATGCATGGTCCGCCAATATCTATGTTCGTCCTTGCGTCTTCGAGCGTGGTTCCGGGCCGCGCAATGACGTCCATGAATGGGTACAGGTTAACGACGGTCATGTCGAACTGGATACTTCCACTTCGGCGAATGTCCTCCTGATGTGCCTCGTTGTATGTCTCGCTCAACAGACCCAGATAGATTTTGTAGTCGAGTGTCTTCACCAGGCCGCCCTGCATTTCCGGCTGCCCGGTGTACTCCGAGACGGACAGGACTCTATCCTGTTGCCGGTTGTCCAGCAGCTCCCGAATTGCCCTGAGTGTTCCTCCGGTGGAGAATATCCGGACATCCGGTGACAGATCCATGAGGCCGGGAATCAGCAGATCCAGCCCGTCCTTGTCGTACACGCTTACAATGACGTTTCGGATTCGCACCCGATCGTCCACCTTTCGCACCCGGTTCAGTGCCAATAACTGCCTCCTGCATTCAGAATCATTCAGCGAGCCCCTGTGCCCGGTCGCCCCGCTCCGCGTATGCGTACGCATCGTGGTTATGAATGGATTCGGCGTTTTCCGCCTCGACACTGAACCAGGGGAAGTCCGCGAACTTCTCGATCCGGACGCACACTTCCCGCACCAGGTCCTCGACGAAAACGGGGTGGTCGTAGGCGTATTCAGTCACGAACTTCTCATCGTCCCGTTTCATGAGTGTGTAGAGCCCTCCGGAAGACGCTCCTTCAATGAGCTCGATCATGTCCTCTATCCAGAAAAACGGTCCCAGCTTGAGGCGCGCGTGGACTATTCCACGCTGATTGTGGGCGCCCCTGTCGCTTATCTCCTTCGAACAGGGGCAGAGGGTCAGCACGGGCACCCGGATCCCGACGTAGAAATCGCGGCGGTCCTGGCTCACCTGACCGATGAACTCGCAGGTGTACTGCATCTGGCTCGCCTCGCCGGTTACCGGCGCGTGCTTTTCCATGAAATAGGGGAAACTCACTTCAGCAAACGCATTTTCCGCATCCAGGGAGTCCCGGATGGTATCCAGCATGGAAAGAAAACGCGGCATACCGAGATTCTGGTAGTACTGGTTGAACACCTCGATGAACCGGCTCATGTGGGTGCCCTTGAAGTGATGAGGAAGGTCCGCAAAGAGGTGGACGGTTGCGGTGGTGTGCTGGACCTGGTTTTTTCTGTCCAGGACGGTAATGGGATAGCGCAGGTTCTTTACTCCGACCTTCTGAAGCGGAATATTGCGCTCGTCGGCCTGTCCCTGGACATCGGTCATGATCCTGGCTCCTCGGTACTTTGTGAAATTCGCTCTGCCGCTTCCACGGTATTGTACATGAGCATGGTAATGGTCATTGGCCCAACGCCTTTCGGCACCGGCGTTATGGCCGATGCGATCTTGCTCACCGCTTCGAACGCCACATCTCCGACAAGACGGTACCCCCGACTTGTCGACGAATCGGCGACCCGGTTTACGCCCACATCGATAACAACCGCGCCCGGCCGAACCATCTCCGCGCCGATCATCTCCGGTCTGCCGGTTGCCACAATCAGAATGTCCGCCTGGCGCGTGAACTCGGAGAGATTGCGCGTCCCGGTATGACAGACGGTGACCGTAGCGTTTCCGGACGGACCACGCCGGAGCAGGAGATTGGCGAGCGGTTTTCCGACAATTCTGCTTCTTCCCACAATGACTGTGTGGGAGCCTGCTATCGGAATTTCGTTCGCCTCCAGAAGCTTGATTATTCCGTGCGGGGTGCAGGGGATGAAACCGGGTTGCTCCAGGAGAATCTTTCCGAGGTTTACCGGATGGAACCCATCAACGTCCTTCTCCGGAACAATGTGCGCAATGACGGTGTCCGGATCTATCTGTCCCGGAAGCGGCAGCTGAACAAGAATCCCGTGGATTTTCCGGTCTTCGTTGAGGCGGGATATCAGATCGAGCAGTTCCCGCTGCGATGTACGGGTCTCGAGCCGATGTTCCTGCGAATACATGCCGAGCTGGGCGCACGCGCGCTCTTTCCCGGTTACATAGGAAAGACTCGCCGCATCGTCGCCCACGAGTATGACCGCGAGCCCTGGAGTTATGGAGCGTCGTTTCAGCGAGGCAACCCGATCGGCCAGCGCGGTGCGCATCCGGTCTGCGACTGGCTTTCCCTGGATCAAGCGTGCGCTCACTGTCCTGCTCCCTCCCTTTCGAATAGAAGATGTATCACAAATGCCGTCATTGATAAAGCAGGATCAAAGTGTTAGTATTTTCGGAACAATGAGTAAAAAGGGGCAACTCTTGATCACACGTTTCCATAGATCCACTGCAAGTCTTGCAATACTCCTGCTGTTCATCGCGGCTTCAGCGTTTGGTCAGGCCCAGAATCCCGCACCGACCCCTCAGAAGCCTCAGAAGCCGGTCGATTCCTATTCGCTTGGCGATCAGATGCTGTCGTTAAACCTCGGGTTGTTCGTGCCGCTGTTCTTTTCCGGAACATCCACCGGCGTAGAGAAAACAAATCTGTCCTTGGGCGCGGGCGGATCCCTCAACTGGGCGTCGTTCCTCAACAACAACTGGGCTCTGGGTGTGGATATCGGAGGGGCGTTCGCCTTCAGTCCAAATGCGCGGACCCTCTTTCTGGTGTCCATTACTCCGCGAATTACCTACTTCTTCCGGAGCTATCCGTTCGATTTTCCCGTCTTTCTCGAAACTGGTGTCAACTTTTCCCGGCTGCAGAATGACTTCAAGATTGATCCGATAGTACGGCCGGGAGCCGGCGTCCTGTGGAACTTCAACAGTAACTGGGCGTTCGGACTGAATACCACGTACTGGTGGATTCCGCAGATCTACACCGGTGCAAGTTCGGTGCCGACTACCGAAACCCGTTTCGGGAACTTTCTCGACGTCAATCTGACCGCTCTCTATCACTTCTAGGAGCCTTCAATGTCAATGAACAATAAAACATCAGCACGGAGATTCCGAGCCACAGCGGGCCCACGCACTGCACCGCTGCGCGCGGAGCGTCTCCGTCGCGGAGTATCCGGAACCCTTCTGCTTGGCCTTCTGGCAGTGGGTGCACTTCTTCTGGCATCCTGTACTCAGGGCACTGTCGGCATTTTTGCAAGCCTTGCCCGGGAAACGAAGATTACCGACCGCGGACTGAGCAATGAGTTGACTCCGATAGCAATGGCCAAAGCGAACGGCTTTTACTATATGGCAGCCGGTGCGGTTTACGTCAGAAAAACTGATTCACTGACCTGGAATGAAGTTGCCCCTCCGTCGGCGGGTATGATGCCGAGCGGCCTCGCCACCGACGGGACGAACATCTATGCCACCTACTACTCCGGTTCTACCTATGAGGTCTATTCCCGCTCCGCGGACGGATTGACGACTGCAAGCGGGTGGTCCCCCGCCGGCCTCAAGAGTGATGGTTCTTCGGTGTACAGCATTGGAGGATTGTTCTATGTGGGGGCGACTGGGTCGGAAAAGCTATTCGCCGCCGTCCAGACTGGAACGACCTATCCGGCGTTTGATCTCTATTATGACAATGGTGGAACCTTCACTGCGGTGACCGGTTCATCGACCCAGACACCGGTTGTCGCCGCTTCGTATGATACCGTCGGCGGGAACGACTGGTTCGTTTCAAACAATAGCGTGCTGAAAGGAAACGAGAGCGGAGTAACTGCACAGACAATAGCTGTCGGCTCGACTGGTTACGGTGGGTTCAAGGGTATTTACTACGATACAAACGGGCTTGCTACCAACGGAACCGCCGCCCTCTACCTTACAGCCGGAAGCACACTCCTTGAGTCTACAGACGACGGCTCCAATTGGACCGCACCAGTTACCGGCGCAGTGGTACCCGGTACTACGACAACGCTTTCGCTGACTCGCGTTACCGGCATATACAACGGCGCATATAAGGCACTCGTGGTCGGGACGGAGAAGAATGGATACTTCCTCTACGTTCCTGCAACATCGGGTAGCGCACTCCTCTCCCCTGATCCAAATTCGAACTACGAGGCGAGCGCCCTGCGGAACGCCGCAATCAGCATGCTCTACGTGGATCCCACTCCGGTACAGACCACGACAAACGACAAGCCGACAACACCTTCGGGTGTGCAGCTTATCTTTGCGGGAGGCGTTTCAAACGGTCTGTGGGAATCCTACTACACATCCTCGGCGCCAAGCTGGGTCCAGGACTGATACCGGCAGATAACTCGACTAAACAGATATGGATATTTACCGGGACGCTGCAGCCGCAGCGTCCTTTTTTTTGTAGAGTCCGGCAGGCGGGATGTTCCAGCCCGAATTCTCCACCCGGAGCATGCCCGCCGGTTTTCTTCACCCCGGCGGGCGGCCGTTCATTTCCGTACAGGGAGTTCGGCGCCGATATCGGGCCTGTTTTTCTGATCGGCGGACGGCCTGGCCGTTCCACTCAGGTCGGTTTCGGTAAGCTTCTGCAGTTCCGGAGGAAGGAGCACCCCACCGCCGACGGCCGGCGAGCCCGCGGGTATATGCACGCCGTCCGGACCTATGAGGCTGTCGAGCGGGGCGGACACATTATCGTGGAAGTGTGCGCCGGTAACCGGAAGCCCGTCCAGCTCCGCAGCGGTCTGAACTCTGTCCGGCAGTACCCCGACAGGTCTCCACGTTCCCGGATTCCCGGTTGCAGCACCGAGAAGATCCGACCAGCCGCCAAACCCGTTTCCTGCCACTTCGAGCGTACCCGACCATGTGTTCGAACCGGCACCGCCCGGGGTGCTTCCGTCATAACCGGGCAGCAGAAATGCCTGGGACAGAGCCGCGGGGGTCTCTGTCCTGCCACCGAAGAGAATCAGATTGTTGAAGAACCGGCTTTCACCGCCGCCGATGATCTGGAAGGCAGCAGTGAGATGAGTTCCGGTGCCGGCATGGATGGTATTCTGCAGCCACGTTGATGTGGCATCCTGAATGACAGCGGTCACCGAATCGCCTGACGCGCCTCCGGTCACGAGGCAGGTGGTGACGGTGAGCGATCCCGAGAGTATGTCGAAGAGCGATACGAAGTACTGCGAACCGCCGGAGAGAATCCGCGACCGGTCGAAGCTGGTAACCGAATCTGTTGCATGTACCGCTATTGCTCCCGATTGGCTACTCGGGGTACTTCCGACAAAACCGGAACGCAGCGTGGATCCGGAAACGTGGAGAGTGCTCCCGTCGACCGAGACTGCTATACCAAGCCCGTGTGCACGGTCGGCGGAGAGCAATGAATCAGACACCTTGACGTCTGAACCTGAAAGCAGTTCGAGTGCGGCCGCGTATGCGGTCCCGGATCCTGCTTCCAGAGTGGATTTTTCAATGGCGCCATGCGCATTCTCCACGCGAACGGCTCCGGTGTTGGTGCCTGCACCGGGGAGTACAGTGCAGTTTTTCAGGGTAAAGCCGTTTCCGCCGCGAATAAGCACAACCCTGTCCGGAAGAATAGCACCGGTATGTATGCCTGTTGCACTCTGCGTAGAAACCGCGGTCATCTTCGAATCGGTAATGTTGAGTGTTCCGCCGGTCTGCACGACCGCTGCATTCCCCATGGTCACCGTCATATCCAACTCATGGGCCGAGAGGTTTCCGCCGGTAAGGAGAATGAGCGGAGCGCTTCCCCTTCCGTTTCGCCGGATCGAGATATTCTGAAGCTGGACGTGCCCGTTCAGTGCCACTATCGGTGCAACGTCGGCGAGAGTCGATGACGCGACAATAACCGTGGGAGCGCTGTGCTGCGGTGCAGACGCAAACCCGGTATGCAATGCACCGCCGACAATCCGAATACTGCGGCTCAGTTGCAGCGGGCGGTCTATTGTGTATGTTCCGGGTGCAATGGAAATGCTCGGGCGCTCGGTCTGAGAGGCAGCCTGCAATGCCTGCTCGATCGACGTGAAGGGGTGCGTGCGGGACCCATCGCCCTCTCTGGTAGCTGTTGCCGGTGGTTCCACGTAGATCACGCCGGGATCAATGCCAATATGAAATACCGCGGTAATACTCCGGTTTCCCGCTCTGTCCCGGGCGTATGTTTCAAGAGTGTACCGAGCCAGATCGCCGTTTTCGGCGGAAAGGGGAATCGCATTCTGATATTTCTGAAATGCGGTTCCCGGAACATCTGTCGTTCCGGTTCCGAAGACCAGGTTGCTGCTGGAGAGCCGGTAGTAGATTTCGGCCGTTTTCGGTTCAGGGATGGAGAGCGTAATCGTTACCGGCTTTTCTGAAAACTCTCCGTCCGATGCCCCGTCCATTCGGGGAGCCGGCGGTGGAGTTCGATCAACAGTGAACGCAATGGTCCGTATTGGCGATCTCCCGTGTAACGAGAAAGTCTGAGCATGTATAATATAGTGCACGGTCTGACCGTCCGGTGCTCCGAGAACAAGTGGTGAATCGAAGCCCGGGGAGAATCGGTTCGGGAACTGTGCGGATTCGGTACCTGTCGACGTTGTCGATACCGTCGACGCTGTCGATACCGTGTATCGAACCACCGACCCAACAGGCAGTTTGGTTACATTCCGGATAGACACCGCGGAGGAATAGGCAGCGCCATCTGTTACACCGTCAAATGCCGGTTCAGGCACGTCGGCAAAGGTAGGAAGCGATAGTCGCTCTACGGCGGTCCGACTTCGCGAGGGCGCACCATATGGCAACTTCAGGTAGTACTCCAGAGTATCGGGCCCACTCGCGGCGGTCGGCAAGGCAACACGAATGGGTCGATCATATCGGAGGAACGGCGCGGATGCCGGAGGCGTCTTGCCCGAATCAAGAATGCGGTAATAGATCTCGTCGTCGCCTCGACTTTCCCACGAAATGTAATCCGCCGGCGTGTTGTTGTCGATTGCCCGGACTATCTGCGGAACTGTGGGTACGGGCGGTTGCCGGCCGTCCGCGTAGATCCGTGTATGGAATATGGGCCCGAGAGCTCCGGCACCATTCTCGCGTGCGGCGCTCAATTCGAATATCTGTATGTCGTTCACGGGCGGAGTTATTGTTACTGTCCTGGAGTCCTGCGCGGTGACTGGTGGGAATGGTGTGGCGGGAAAGCGGCTTCCGGTTTTCGAGAGCAGAAAGTGAATGTCGGGCGCTGTCATGGTCAGTTCCGTTTTGCGCGTAACGTGCAGCGGAATACCTGTTGCAAGAGAGACTGTCTGCCCGTCAGGCAGCCCGGTCGAGTGAATTTCAGGAAGCCCGAGCGCGTTCGATTCGACCGAGAATTCGACGGATTTCACGGCGCTCTCGTTTCCGGCAACGTCCCGGGAACCAAAGAACGCAATGAAGTGCTGCACAGGAATTGTCGTCGAACCGATTACTACGGGTACAGAGTACTTGTTGGCTCCGGCAAAAAGATCCGGAGGAGTCCCGGCCGGAGCGCTCTTCTGCACCATCAGATAACCATCCGAGTCCTCAGCAATCCCCGTCAGCCGCAATGCGACCGAGCCGGTGTAGACTCCCCCGGGATTCATCCCCGTCAATTTTGGTGACGGCGGCGGTTGATTGTCCAGGACGAACTTGAGTGAACGAATGGGGCCTGCTTCCGTTGAACCGTCTCTATCTATGACCGGTTGCAGTTTGAGCCGGTAGGTTGTTACGGTTCCTGCGTGTCCCGGAAGTTGCAGCGTTCCTGCAAGGAGCGGGTCGGAGGGTGTTGGGTCCGGAGGATCGTTATTCCCGAGGGCCACCGTGTAGCGTACGCTCACGCCCTGGGGGAGATCCACATATACCAGTTTCCCGTCTGTGCTCGAAGAGGCGGTCCCCGCCCCATCCGGATGCCGTACTATCAGCGTAACGGTCCGCGCAGACGTTACATCCGGCTGCGGCGCGTGCGCGGAGTCCGGAAGCAAGGCAGCACGCCGATCGATCGGTACTGTCCGGCTGCTTTCTGCGCTGACATTCCCGTTCGAATCGACGGCAAATGCGCGCACGGTGTACCGCGTCAGGATGCCTGCAATCCCGTCCAGATGGAGTTCATGATCATACGGGACGAATCCCTTTGTAACGCCGGGAGCATTCGACGGAGTAGCCGTCACGGATATGGTAACGTGTGCGGAATCCTGCGAACGCACCTGTAC
>CAZKMA010000048.1:0-34218 GCA_964553615.1 uncultured Spirochaetales bacterium
CACCTCGGCGTAGCCGATCTTGCCGTCGGGGCTGATCTGGCGGGCGCCCTGGGGGCCGAACGGGCTGGCGACCTCGGACACCTGGGGCACCGTGGCCACCTGGGCGAAGAGGTCGTTCAGCCGCTGCTGCATTGCCTGGAATGCAGCATTTGGAGTTCCACTCGTTCCGGTTGATGCGGCCGACCCGTTCGACTGTGCAAGCCGATCCGGTGTCACCGGGTGTTCCTTGATCCACTGCTGGACCCGTGCCGCCTCGTCTTTCATCTGCGCAACCTGCTGCGGTGTCGGTCCCGCGTCTGCCGGCACATTAGACGTGGATGGAGCCGATCGAGTACGCGGAGCCGTTTCGGAGGTCGAAGAGGAGGTCGGTGGGGCCGCAAGCGGGTCATTCTCGAGCTGCGGAGACGGCTGTGTAACCGGTTGATTGGCCGGCGGAGCTGGAGCGCGCCGTGCCGCGGCCGGGGCAGGAGGTTGCGCGCCTGAACCCGATTGCGCAGGCGTGGCCACTGCCGCTTTCGGCGCAGGGGCAACTTCGGCAACGTGGGGAGGTGCTGAAAGCTGGACGTACAGCGTCTGCGGCATCGGTTGGGACTGCGCAAGTGGGGTAACGAATTGAATGAACGCGAAGACAACGAGGTGGAGGACAATAGCTCCACCCACTCCGTACAGAAGACGGTCGCGTTCGGGGTTCCGGGTCACGGTGTGGCGCCCCCTTTGCCCGCCGGCTCGGGAACTGTCTTCAGGCTCACGCCCTGAAAGCCGTTCTGCCGGAGCACATCAAGAACCTTCACCATAAGATCATAGGACACCGATTTATTGCCCTCGACGACGATGCTCCGCCGCTCGGCCGTACTCCCTTTTGGAACAGCCGCAATTGCGGTGCGAAACCCGGACAGGTCATAGGCAGTGTTGTTGAGAAAAATCCGGTCCGAAGACACAATGCTCACCACGAGAGGCGTCATCTGGACCGCCTCGGACGACGATGATGAGGGCAGATCGAGCTTTATGCCCGGAGTCACGATGAACGTGCTCGAAACCATGAAGAATATTACCAGCTGAAAAACGACATCCACCATGGGAACGAAGCTCGAATTCGCGCTCGGCTGCAACCTTCTTTGAAACTTCATACGCTGCCCGACTACACGGTCTTCAGATAGAGGACGAGCTCGGTCACTCTGTTCTCCAGTCTGATAATTGAATGATTCACCTTACTCACCAGATAGTTGTAGAAGATGACCGCCGGAATGGACACTATAATTCCCGCCGCCGTCGTAATCAGCGCCTCGGCAATGCCCCGTGCCAGCAAACCTGGATCGCTCACCGCGCCCGCAAAATTCCCGAGAACACCGAACGCCCGGATATTACCGGTAACTGTTCCAAGAAGACCAAGCAGCGGAGCAATCTGCGCTATGGACCCGAGGAACGAGACATACCGTTCCAGCTGTGGGATTTCCATATTGGCTGCATCCGTAATGGAGTCCTTGATGACCGATTCGGGATACTGCCGATGTTCGATTCCAACTTTCATCAGGTTCGTAATGGGAGACGGATTCCCTTCGCAGATGCTGAGCGCCTCATCGTGATGCCCCTTCTGAAGGGCCGACTTCAACCGGGAAAGAATCTGGTCCTCGTCTATCCTGATCCGCCTGAAATAGAGGAGCCGCTCGATGATTATGGCCGCCGCCATAAATGACAGAAGAATAATGAAGATGAGAACAATCCCACCCTTTTGTAGCAGATCCATCATGCTGGATACCTCGCTTGCATCGTCATAGAGAAATATGAGTAGTAAGGGTCACACGGAACCCCGGGGTGATGAACGGAAAGTTGGAATTGACCACGGGCCCGAGGACCGGGCGACCGTTAGGGAGCAGCGGAGCCAGAAGATCCTGCGCGTCCAGGTCAAGCTCCACACCATCCGTTATTCTGAAGAATACATTCGCGGAAACATTCGGAGCTTCCGGTGTGTTGAACAAATTGAAGCTTCCCGACAGGCCGCCGCCTATCCGGTTCCGCGGCCCGGTGAGCGATAGATTCGCGGTAATCGCGGCAAACGGTTCCTGCACCGCCCGGTCGAGCAGCATTCCCTTGAGGCCGACCCCCAGGCTCAACAGGCTGGTCGGGCTCCATCGCAGCTGAAACCGGGGCATGAGAGTGACCATGTTCTGCTGAGAATACTGGTAGTTGCTCGAGGACTGATTGTAGCCGGTAATATTCACTACATGCTCGCGAAAGGCGAGTTCAACTGAACCTTCGGTGGTAAACAGGAGATCCGGAGTACTCCAGGAGTACCCAAGCCTGCCGTACCACGCGCTTTCGTTCAACAACGAGTTATTCTGCACGTCTCCCACATGCAGGAGCGGATACTGCATCCACAGCTGGCCAAAGCTCAATGGCGTAATCCGGTACCCTCCGCCCAGTCGGATAACGACATCTGTCCCGAACGACTTCCCGAGCTCGATACTGAACGGATATTCAAACCCGCTCCCGATGTTCCAGAACGCACCGGCTTCCGCCTTCAATGCGAAATCCGCCGGAAGCGAGGCGTCTGCGGCCAGACTCAGATCGGCACTGTTGAACGGCGCCAGTCCATCGGTCAGACGAAGCTTGTATCCACCGCGCATGGTCAGAGTAACACCCTGAAGCGAAAGTCCTGCGGTCAGGCTTGGTGCCACCTCGTACGCCCACTGCTCGGGGTTGCTTCCGCCGGAAGGGGAAGCAACCGAAAAGAGTCTGGAGGTCCCGTCTGCTTCTATTCGCGCGCCGAGGGAGAGCGTTGACCCCGGCTTGAACGTCAGTCCTGTGTATCCATTGATTGACCGCAGTCCAACCGAATAGAACGATGACTGATTCTGTAATCCGAGCTCCTGTTGCTGAAAAGAAGCCTCGGTTTCCGTGCTCACTTTCTGCGCGCCGGTGGAGATCCAGCCACCGAGATTGTTTGTCGATGAGAAATAGCCCGTTCCCGCCTTCCTGCCGGCAAACCCATCCATTCCTTCGTGAAGAAAATGAAGTCGAAGCCGCGGCGACTCCCCGAGCTTGTACAGCGAGAGTGACCCGAGGATGTGGTTCGCCGTGCCCACACCAAGCACTCCCGTATTGTAGAGAGTCGAGCCCTGTCGCTGCACCGGTGATTCGGATTGTCCGCCCGTCAGGGGGATGTCAAACGCCTGGTCCGGAACATGAAGGTCACCTTGATCCGGAAGAGGAACTCCGGCATCCGGAACACTCAACGGCTGTCCGGCCGGAAGTGGAGGATTCACCGAAGCAGCCGCAATGTCCGGGACCTGAAGCACCACGTTCGGCAGCAGAAGCTGAGCGTTGCTCGGCGGTTGCGGCCCCGTCGTCACCTGTGGTGACGCTGGCTCTGCTCCTGATGGGCTGTTCTGAGCAGAGATCGGCAGGATAGCGCCGAAGGCAAGCACCAGGCCAACGAGTGTGGTGCGACCGACGAGTGTGGCGTAACAGCGGGAAGTCTTCATTATTGCTTCTCCAGGAGCTTTCGTGCCTCGGCCGCCCACTCGGATTGTGGGAAATTCTTCGTTATTCGATCGACAAGCGCTTTCATCTCGTTCGGACGAGACGCCAGTTTCAGCATCTGGGCGGCACGGTACAGACTCTGTGCCGTTCGATCACGGTTCGCCGGATCGAGGCCTGCCGCATCCAGAAAACCATTTGCCGCTTTCATGTAGTCACCCTGTTGCGAAGCAAGCTCAGAAAGCAGTGCCTGAGCCTGGGCGGCCGAGCCGGGATCTGATGAGGCTGCAGCAACGACCTCGTTCAGGAGCGGGATTACGATCTGCCGATTGTTACTGCTTGCAGGTTCCTGATAGATAACCAGCTGTGCAAGCTGGAGGATTGCGGCTCTTCCTGCCTGGGTCTGTGCCTTCTTCTCGGCGTTGATGGTAACGAGCAGCGATGCTTCCTTCTGAGATAATCCGCTCATGAGCAGAACCAGCTCGTCCACTGTCCGCTGTGCATGCACCGCATCGGCTTCCTTCGGATACCGTGCAATCAACTCCGAATAGAGGTTGAGCGCAGTCTTGTACTCGCCACGGCCCTCATAGATCTGTGCTGCACGATACATCGCTTCGGAACGAAATGAACTCTTCGGATGTTCTGCAATGAGCCGCTCCCACAACAACAGCGCGCCCGAAGGCTCTTTGAGCTTCACTGCGGCCATTCCACCCCAGTAGAGCGCCGCGTCGACCTGTCCGCCGTCCGGATATGTCGAACGGTAGAGAAAAAAAGCCTCGCGTGCCTGGGAAAAACGTCCCGCTTCGAAAAACAATTGCGCCCGCCTGTAGAGTCCGTCGGAGCTCAGTGGGCTGTTCGGGGACTTGTCCGCCAGTTGCCTGTACGCAGCCGCAGCTGCGTCAATCTTGCCCGACCGGGCGAGTGCATCCGCGTACTCGAACCGGGCGTCGTCGGAAAGCGAAGAGCTCGCGTGATTCATAAACAGTTCGCGGAATTCCTGTTCTGCCGAATCGTATTTTTTCTCCTGAAGCAGAGTCTGCCCGAGCAGGAACGACGCTTCTATGGAAAGGGTGGATGTCGTATCGAATCCCCTTGCAAGCCGCAGGAAACGCTCCGCGACCGCATACTGACCGCTTGAATACGCGGCCCATCCTGCAAGATACGAACCCTGTGGCGCAAGTGGATGACCGCTCGAACTCTGTACGAGATCTCCGTAGGCGGAGATTGCCTCGTTGAACTGTCCCGAACGATAGTAACACCAGCCGAGATAGTACAGTATGTACGGGTGAATCTCCGCGAGCACCGGCTGCCCCTTGATCTCCGCGGGAACCGCATCCAGGCTCTTGAACGGCAGGAGCTGGGCAATAGCAGCCTTATACTCCTTCTGCGCAACATACGAGAGACCGAGCATATACTTCAAGTCGACGTAGGACCGTGGCCTGTCCCGCATGAGCAGGGTGGAACTCTTCAACAGATCCGTTGCCTCGGTTGCGACACGTCCGTAACTCTTGCTTTCGAAAAGGAGCCGAACAAGGTCTATCCGGGCACCGACATCGTCCGGCCGCGCGGTTATGTAGTCCTTCAGCGTAACAACGGCGTTTGAAATCCTGCCGAGTTTCTGTTCATCGGCTGCCTGAAGCCGCAGCAGATCGGCGGTATTTGAACCCGCTTTTCCCTCTGCCATGAGAGTCGAAATTGATGCGAGTGAAGCAGTCGCATCTCCCTGCCTGTACAGCGCATACGCGTACTGATAGGTGACCTGGGAATATACCGGAGAATCCGGGTAGTCCTTTCTGCATTCATCCAGATAAGAGCGTGCCTGATTCCAGTCAGAATTCGCCAGATACAGACCGCCAAGCCGCGCAAGGATCCGATCCCGATAGGACGGAACCGGCTGCGCACCGGAACTCACTGACTGAAGGTCGTTCCCTTGAGCTGCTGTTTTCGGCAGCGGAACAGGTCCACCGTCTCCCGAGCCCGGAGTCGGTGGTTCTGTCCCGGAACTTTCCGGCTGTACCGGGGCGCCTGCCACCCATGGCTCGCTCAGATAACCTTCCAGGATACCTATTGCGTCCTGATCCTTGTTCTGCCGCACCAGAAGTTCCGCAAGATAGAGCGGTACCGATCCCGGCAGATGCTGATTGGCGCGGATGTCCCACAATCGTCGGAAGTAGAACTCAGAAAGGTCGTATTTCTTCTGCTGATATGATTCTATTCCAACCGTCAGCCAGAATTGGGAAAGAACCATCGTGTTTCCGGTAAGTACCTGCTCGGCTTTCTGAAGGATCCTGGACTGTCCCTCCTGGTCTCCGGCGCTCATCTGAAAGAGACGGGTAAATGCTACCGCTGCGATATCCTGTCGGGCATGTTCAAGGGACTGGTACAAGGCGCGTGCCGAGTCCTGCTTTCCCGACACAAAGTATGCCTCCGCGGCGTACAATCTGACCTGGGCCTGCCACTTCGGATCGACATTTGCAATGTCCGTCCGTTCATACACGGCAATAATCTTGGAATACTCCTTCTCCTTCTGATACAGGGAAAGCAGCAGCGCGAGCCCGTACGACTCGTTGGAAGGGGACTGTACGCGGTCTATGAGCCGCGATAGCGAGTCGATTGCCGCGTTCGTCAGGCCAAGGGCGATTTCCGACATTCCGCTGTACAGGAGGGCCTGCGATTCAAGCTCGGAAGCACTGGAAGATGTGAGGACAGGAAGAGTCCGGCTTCCGGAGCCTTTGGACGCGGACGAATGCTGTGCGAGAAATGTCTGGAGATCTGATATGGAAGCCTGGTACCGGGCCAGGTAGTACTCAACGACTCCCTTCCAGAACGGAACATAGGAGAGGTATCGCGTAGATCGGTATCGCGCCTCTATGCGCTGGAACAGATCGAGGGATGCGCGATACTCGCCAAGACGATACAGAGATACCGCACGCCTGAACTGAGCATCCGGTACATACTGCGAGAGCGGAAAATCCTTGATAAACGCTTCGTAGCGGTTGAGCGCAAGCTCGTAGTCATGGTTCAGGAAGCGGTTCTCCGCTTCCATGTAACGTTCACGCTCGGTGCCCTGTCGGGCACCAGGGTTAAATCCGGGCGAGAAATCCGCCGCGCTCTGAGCAAACGCCGTAGCAGCAACAAAGAGCAGCACCGGAAGGAAACATTTTCTCATATTGAACTAGAATAGCGCAGGAAATGCCAATAATCAACGAAATGCGGGCTTGATGACGGGAGGAACGTAGTTCCGCTCTGCCCGTATTCGGACAAGGTGAATAAAATCGTCCGGATACCGATCTGCGAGGCTCTGGAGACTTGTCTCCACATTGCGTTCCATTACAGACACGCGGAACTTCCCGTCGCCGGTAAAATACGGGAAAAGCACCACCACGTGAGTGTGCTGTCTCAGGACAGGGTCGGTCCCGAACTCCTTGTTCACCGAGCCGAGATAGAAATAGCCGGGATCCTGAATGGCAAGGAGATAGAGAACCTCTTTCATGTCGACTACCGGATAACCTACGTTCCGGACGTACTGCGAAAACGGAACCTCACGCACATCCGCGGCCGTTGGAGCCAACTCGGTACCGGGATGGTCCAGCTGCATGAGCGCAACCGCTATGTTCCGGGTCCAGTCGAGTCCGAAGTATGGATCTCGCGCATCCTCCACCTTTCGGGACCATCGGTTTCCGCGAAGCTCCGGATGCTTGGTCTTCAGCTCGTCAATGCTGAGATAATGACCGGTAGCCGGCTTGTACAGCCCGTCCGCGATCCACTTTGCGAAACCGGAGCAGTTGAAACCCGGCAGCTGATCCTGGAGAACCAGACTCGCTATGAGGACAAGGTTACCATTCTGATCCATTGCACCATCTTCGGCGTCGGGAAGAGTTTTCAGAGCACCGCGCGCCCGATTGATCATTGAACGGACGTCTGCATATGCGGATTGATCGGACGGAGGAAAAAGCAGATTCCATGCCACCATATCATGGGTCATCTCGGTGACCCATGCAAACGGAGCGGTCAACGCCTGGCCGAACGAGATGGGAAGAACCACGCCCTCGTAGACACGCTTCCCTGCAAGATAGACGTCAAGGAAACATCGGCCCCCATGTTCGGCCCCTGCATCCAGGACGGAGTCTCCTTCGGGGAATATCCGCACGAAAAAATCCGGATCGTCCTGGAGGAACACCTTGATCTGGAGAAAAGACCCGTCTGTCTTGCTGCGTTTGATGATGTAGTTGCCCGCTCCGGCAATCGGGAACCGATTGGCTGGAGATGATGTGGGGATTGAGCGATCCTCATTCAGAAAGAGCAGGTAGTACGCATCCGGAGTCTGCTGGACTTCGAACTTGACCCGACCACCCTCGGGGAGCGTAAGAATGCGGGAGCGGGATGCGAGTACCGAGTCGGTTGGCGCAAAGATCGTATCCTTCGCGAATTTGCGCGCCGCGCTGTTGTCGGCAAACGGAGGAATGGATTCGCCGTACGAAGCACGCGCCCAACCTGGAAAAGACGTCAGGATAAGGACGAAAAGCAAGATTGTCGTCTTACGGACCTTCACTCGTTCCACCTTCGATGATGGCCGAACGGCCGATCAACGATGAGAGGGCAAGCCATCGTATCCCGAGACTCGCCGAATTCTTGTATGCACTTCGATTATCGTCACTCGGGTACGGCACATTAAGGCCTACGGGAAGCCGGGCGCTCATCTCCCGAATAGATTTCAGGCTGCACAACCAGTCCCCGGTGAGGGTAAACCTGTTCTCGTCTGCGGGTTCCGCGAGAAATGCGGAGGATACGTTCCACCGTGCCCGCGCGTAGATGAGACGGTAGTCCGGAGATGGTGATGATCCTTCACTGAAATCCGTTCCGCCGAGCAGCGTGATTCCCCGGGATGAAAGCATGCTTCCAACCGTGCCGTAGCGCAACAGCAGGAACAGGCCAACTGTACCGGGGTCGAGAAGGTTTCCCCCCTTACCTGCCGGGTCAGGAATGCCTCCGATGTTTTCGACCACCAGAACTTCAAACGGCAGTGCGGCATCGCTGATCCGGTCGGTAACCGCAGCAGCACTGCCGGAAGGCACTACCACCAGCCAGAAACGGGTATGTTCATGGGACACCGAATGGCGCGAAAACTCCTCTGCAAGGCGATTTGCAAGACCCGCAATCCGGATGTCGTTCGTCGCTCCAGTGGATGCGGCGGGCTCATATCCGGTGAACCACGGAGGTATAACGGTGACCACACAGAGAGAGTCCTCTCCGGGAGCGCGCTCGGGCGGATCCGTCCGCAGTCGCACAACACGGGGCCGAACGCCGGTCGAAGACGACTTGCCGGGCGCCGAGGCCCATTCCAGGGAGGTCCGGGCAATTGCACGAAGAAGCTCATCCGGAAGCGGAAGACCCCGCCGGATTGACGCAGAGGCCATGACGTCCAGCTTGTGGTTCATCCGGGCTGCCCGAAAGAGGGTCTGCCTTACCTCCTGGAGCATCGCTTTTCGCTCCATATTCGGCCCGGCCGCCGGACCGGTGAGTTCGGCAAAGAGCCGTTCACGGGCCCCCTCCAGCGTAAACCGCCGCTCCTGAACCAGGTGCCTGATACGGGACAGAATTTCGAGATCGAAGGAACTGTAGGAACGGCGTCCCGACAGGTCTTTTTCGGGAGAAAGGAGGTCAATCTCCTGTTCCCAGTAGCGGACAATATGAGGCTTGACATGCAGGAGGCTACACACTTCCCCGATAGTCAATCGCTCCATACAACGATACTGCTAATCCCGGAGCATGATGTCCAGTGGTACATGGGTCAGATTGAACTCACGACGGATCTGATTCTGGAGATAACCAACGTAGCTCCGCGGAAACCCGGTGGTCCGGCTGACAAAAACTACAAACTGGATCGGGTGTACGCTCACCTGCGTCATGTAGCGAATCTTCCAGTGCCGTTTCCCGGACGGCGGCGGCGTGTGCTCGATCCAGCGGGCAAGGCTCTGATTGAGACGACCGGTCTCTATCCGGGTACCCAGCTCGTTTCGGATCTGCACCGCCATGTTCAAGAGTTTTGTAATCCCGTTCCCGTTTGCTGCTGATATAGGCATGACCGGTGCAAAATGGAGGACCGGAAAGAAGAACCGGATACGGTCTTCGATTGCCGCAAACTGATTCCCCACCTCCGGAAGCAGGTCCCACTTGTTCAGCACCAGGATAATTCCCTTTCCCTTTTTCACTACCTGCGCGGCGATCTTCTTGTCCTGATCGGCCAATCCTTTTATCACGTCGATCAGGAGGAAGACGACATCGGCATCGTCGATGGATTTCAGTGCCCGGTTCACCGAATAGTACTCGACGTCCTCGTTCACGCGGCTCTTTCTGCGGATACCGGCAGTATCGAGAACGCGAAACCGCGTACCTTTGTGTTTGAAATGGCCTTCGACAATATCTCGCGTGGTTCCGGGAATATCCGAAACTATCGAGTTGTTGGCACCGACAAGACGATTCCCGAGCGTCGATTTCCCGGTGTTCGGCTGCCCGAGAATTGCAATACGAAGCTCTTCCTCGGCGTCCGCACTTTCTTCGGTGTCGAGCCCCGCTTCTTCCACCTCGATGAGCCGCGCATGGACCGCCTCTATCAGGTCGTCGATATTGCGGCCGTGCGTGGCCGATATTCCGATGACCGGAGCAAAGCCGAAGCGATGGAAATCCCAGACTGCAACATCCCGTTCGGGATTGTCCACCTTGTTCACCGCAACGACAATGCGTCGCTCGAACGGACGGAGCTTCTCGATGAACTCCTCGTCTTCCGCAGTCACCTGCGTAACGTCCAATAGCAGAATGATACACCGCGCACGGACCGCCATTTCCATGCTTCGCGCGGTGACCAGTTCATTGATGACCCCCTTTTCGAGCGTCATTCCGCCGGTGTCCACAAATTGGACCGGCAACTCATCAATAACCCCATCTGAACTGACAGGATCCCGGGTTACACCTGAGGTTTCATCGGTAATGGCAAGCCGCCTGCCGACTAATCTGTTGAAGAGCGTGGACTTCCCCACGTTTGGCCGGCCGACGATAACGACCGAGGGGCGCCTGTTCTTGTTTTGACTCATCTGTTTTTGGACCGCCTAATAGGCCTTCACGCCGAAACGAGCTTCCATGAGCTCGTTCACGTACCTATCGATTTCGTGAAATGACTTCATATCCATCACGTTTCCGACAATCTCCTCGGCCTCCGAGAGAGAGACGGAACGGATTATTCGCTTGACTTCGGGAATACCAATGGCACCCATTGAAAACTCATCGAGGCCGAGGCCGAGCAGGACAACCGTGGCAATGGGATCACCGGCCATCTCGCCGCACATTCCGACCGGAATTCCGGCCGCATGGGCACTGTCGATGACCATTTTCAAGAGACGCAGAACGCCGGGATGAAACGGCTCGTACAGGTAGGCAATCTTCTCGTTGCCGCGATCAACCGCAATAGTGTACTGGATAAGATCGTTCGTTCCGATTGAGAAGAACTGGGAGCGGCGCGCAAGCAGGTCCGCCGTTATCGCCGCGGAGGGGACTTCGATCATGATCCCGACCGGCGCATTCTCTTTGAACGGCACATTTTGCCGTCTCAGGTCGTTTTTCACTTCTTCGACCATCTGAAGTGCCTGAGACAGCTCTTCCACACCGGAAATCATGGGAAACATGATCTGCAGATTTCCGTGGACGCCGGCCCTCAGGAGCGCACGAAGTTGAGTCCGGAACAGGTCCGGCTTGGAAAGACAGAATCGAATGGCGCGCCATCCGAGAATCGGATTCTTCTCGCTCATGCCTTCCATGTTCGGGACGACTTTGTCGCCGCCCACGTCAAGAGTACGAATGGTAACCGGCTGGGAGCCCATTGCCTTCAGAACGTACGAGTAGGCCTGATACTGCTCCTCTTCCTCGGGAAACTTGCCCGGATGCAGAAAAAGGAACTCCGAACGGAAGAGACCGACCCCGTCTGCACCGTGAGCAACAATTGAGTCCACCTCCTCAGGGACCTCAATATTTGCCTTCAGCGAGATGAGCTTGCCATCCCGGGTCTCGGCCGGGAGCTCGTTGAGACCCATGAGCTGGACCTCACGTTTGCGCCAATCGCTCTGCACGCGAAGATATCGTTTCAGGGTCCGTGCGTCCGGGTTAATGATGACCCGTCCGCGATTTCCATCCACAATCGCCTGGTCACCCGAGTGAACTTCCCGGGAAATCGAAGACAGGCCAACGACCGCCGGAATCTCGAACGAACGTGCCAGAATTGCCGAATGGGATGTCTTTCCACCGGCGTCCATGCAGATCCCCTTCACCATCCGCTTATTCATGCTGATAGCATCCGAGGGCAGAAGATCGTGGGTTATGAGAATGACCTCTTCGGACAAATCCGCCAGATTCACCCGTTCGCGAAACATCAGGTGATTGAGCACGCGACGTTCAATATCATTCAGATCGACGGTGCGTTCCTTCAAATACGGATCGCCGGTTTCACTGAGCTTGTTGACAACCTCCTCGATGGCCGAGGAAAGGATCCACTCCACGTTGAGAAGCTGGTTCCGCAGTCCGCCTTCGATCTTCTCGTTGAAATCCGGATCCGTAAGCATAAGGAGATGAGAGTCGAGGAGTTTGACCTGTTCATCCTGCTGCTCGGCCTCGCTGTTCGCTCTGAGCAGCCGTATCTCTTCGGAAGCCCTGCCGACAGCCTGATCGAGCCTGCGCATCTCACCTTCGACATGCTCCGATCGTATCGAATACCGCGGCACGACTATACTGTCATCGACATAGAGGAACACTTTCCCGATAGCGATACCAGGGGATGCGGAGATGCCGGTAAGTTCATGCATTATCGTCATATAATACGGTGTTCCCCTCTCATCTGTCAAATCGTTTCAGAACTAAGACCTTTTGCCACCGCAGCCGATAATACAGGAGTATGGCGAACAACAAGCGAAAACGCAAAGCATCCTTTGGCGTCCTGTTCTGGATTGCCGTCATTCTGCTGTTCCTGGTCGTGTTCGTCGCAACCAAGCCACGGATTCAGTCGGTCATCCAGAACACCGGCTTACTGACGGTACTCAAGGACCGATTCGGAAACAGTGCTTCAGACGCAAATTCGAATGTGGAAACCCGGAATATCATCATCGGAACCGGCAAGGGCGCGCCGAATGAGCACACAAACGGAACCAGCTCTCCCGGAACAACCAGCCAGCCGCAACCGCAGACAACCCCGAAGTTTCGCTCGGTTCCCGGTCTCGGTGGAACGCCGAGCGGCACGGAAACCGGAACCAGCAAGAACTCGAACTCGGCAGGTTCAGCGGCAGGTTCCTCCGCCGGATCGGCGGCCGGATCGCCGGCCGGATCGGCATTGCCGCAGAACAACAGCAGCTCGAATGGCCCGGCGCCCTCCTCCACTTCTCTGACCTCGTTGCCGGCACCGTCGTCTTCTGCCGGCGGCAAGTCTGCTGGCGGCGCCTCGGCCGCGGGGAAGTCTTCGACTCCAAACCCCTCAGGCTCTTCGCCGAAAGGGCCGCAATACCATGTCCGTGCGTTCAAGCTCTTCTACACGCTCGTTACCGATGACGGCAAGATACTTCCCAAGGCGGTTACCCGGGACGTGAAGTACATCGACAGTCCTCTCACCCAGACAATCCGATTGCTGCTGAAAGGACCGACTGCCGACGAGTTGAACAAAGGGCTGCTCAATCTCATCCCGCAGCACACCCAGCTCCTCTCCGCCTACGTCCAGAACGGCATTGCGTATCTGAACTTCAACGAAGCGTTCGAGTTCAACCCCATGGGTGTTGAAGGCTTTATTGCGCAGCTCAAACAGATCGTCCATACGGCAACCGAGTTTCCAACCGTCAGCCGTGTGCAGTTTCTCGTAAAGGGGAAGAAGGTCAATTACCTCGGCGGCGAAGGCATATACATCGGAAAGCCTCTCGGGCGTAATTCGTTTTCCTGACCATCTTCAATCCCGGCCGATACCGGACGCCTCCACGGCAGCATCTATGGCAGCATGAACGACGGACCAGGTTCCCTGCTCGTTCCCGCCTGTCGCGGAGTCCCTTTCCAGCCAGAGGAGGAACTCCTGGTTTCCCTTTCTGCCGCGAATGGGAGAAGGCTGAATTGCCCGTAGCCGCAGCCCTTCGGATATGAGCTTTTCAACAAGCCTCACAAGGACAGATTCGACCTCATTCTGGTCCCGCAACACGCCGCCGAACTCCGGCGGTGGATTCTCAATCTCAAACTGAGGCTTTGCCAGCGCTATCAGCCAGCCTTCTCTCGTGAGCGAAACAATGTGGGCGGCGGCTCCGGACAGGGACCGGAAAGAAAGATCTGCAACCGCTGCATCCGCGCGGGGGGCGAAATCCGCGGGGGCCAGTTCCATAATGTTCGTCTTTTCGTGGATGACCACACGTGCATCGTTTCGCAGTCGATAATCCAGCTGGTTGTACCCGACGTCGACGCAATGGACCATTTCCGCCCCGTGCTGGAGCAGACAGTCCGTAAATCCGCCGGTGGATGACCCTGCATCTGCGAACACCTTTCCCCGTACCGGGACGTTCCACAGCCGAATAACGTGCTCGAGCTTCTCCCCGCCCCGGGAGACGAATCGGGACGCCGCGGCAAACTGAACTGTTGCACCCGTGCTGACCGGATGCCGAGGATCTCGTATCCGTTCGCCGTCCACGGTTACATCTCCGCACAGGATGAAGGCGTACAACTCTTCTTTTGAAAAATCGGGGAACTCTTTACGCAGGTGCACCAGCAGCGACTGCCGTTTCACACCAGACTTTCTTCTCGTATCCTGGTCACGGAGAGCGCCTTTCCGGTTTCAGTGTCTATGTCTACGACAATACCCTGAAGCCATGCAGGATTGTTGGATACCTCGTTCTTCAGAGGCATCTGTGTGATTGCGCGCTGCACTCCGATGTCAGGATCGAATCCGATAATGCTCGAACGGGGACCGCTCATTCCAAGATCAGTAATGTAGGCGGTTCCCGCAGGAAGAACCCGCTCATCTGCAGTCTGGGTGTGAGTATGCGTTCCTACAATTGCGGTAACATCCCCGTCGAGGTAACACCCGAGCGCTTCCTTCTCGTCTGTCGCCTCGGCGTGGAAATCAACTATGATGATCTTCGTTTCCTGGCGCATCTTTCGCACCAGCTCTTTTGCTTTGCGAAACGGGCAATCGATGCTCCACATTCGCACCCTGCCCTGCAGGTTCATTACCCCCACCTTTACGCCGTGCACCTCTACCACGCAGGTGCCGTGTCCGGGAACACCGGAGGGATAGTTTGCCGGCCGGAGAATGTATTCCTGAGTGTCGAGATACGCAAGAAGTTCGGTTTTCTGCCAGACATGGTTTCCGGTAGTTATGACATGGGCGCCGGCTTTGAAAATCTGTGCGGCAATATCCGGAGTAATCCCGAATCCGTCGACTGCGTTCTCACCGTTCACCACTACCACGTCGGCGGAATACTTGCGAATGAGGCCCTGAAGCCCCAGAAGAATCGCCCTGCATCCCGACTGGCCAACTACATCGCCCAGGATCAGAGCGCGAAAACCCTTAGCCATTACACTTCCTATCTATTGATCGCTCCGGTCATGTGGACGCAATCAACAGCATGGCGGCACTCAGGCCGCCATGCTGTTTTCTCTCTCACTGATTATCGTGCGTATTCGATTATGCGGGTCTCGCGGATCATCGTAACCTTGATCCGACCCGGATAGCGCAGCTGCGACTCGATGCGCCGGGCAATGCCCTTGGCAATTTCCCGCGCCGCAAGGTCATCCACGCGCTCATGATTCACCATGATGCGAAGCTCCCGGCCCGCCTGTATGGCGTACGCCTTCTCGACCCCTTCAAACTCGGCCGCAATCTTCTCCAGACTTTCCAGCCGCTTGATGTAGTTGTCAAGCGTTTCACGACGAGCACCCGGTCGCGAAGCCGACAGAGCATCTGCAATCTGAACGATAACAGATTCTATGCAGCTGTGCGGGACATCGCCATGATGGGCGGCAATACAGTTGATAACCCGCGGGTCTTCGTCCATTCTGCGCGAAAGCTCCACCCCGAGCTCAACATGATTGCTGTCCCCGTCCGACTCGATGCCTTTGCCGATGTCGTGAAGCAGACCGCCGCGTTTTGCTATTTCCCGGTCCGCACCTACTTCGGCTGCGAGCATTCCGGCGAAGATTGCAACTTCCTTGGAATGTGCAAGCACGTTCTGTCCGTAGCTCGTTCGATACAGCAACCGTCCCAGACCGCGAATGCCTTCCGGCTTCATAGCGTGGATACTCAACTCAAAGAGGACCTTCTCCCCTTCTTCGTAGATTGTCTGGCTTATGTCCTGCGTTACCTTCTGAACTACCTCTTCGATTCGCGTTGGATGTATTCTTCCATCCGCTATTAACCGCTCAAGCGACCGTTTGGCGATCTCTTTTCGTACCGGATCGAAACACGAAACCACCACCGCTTCCGGAGTATCGTCGATTATGATATCGACACCGGTGAGAGTTTCCAGGGTCCGGATGTTGCGCCCCTCCCGTCCGATAATTCTCCCCTTCATTTCGTCGTTGGGAAGACTTACTGACGCTACGGTGACTTCGGCATTCACCTCCGAAGCCATGCGCTGTATTGTGGAAACCAGTATCTCCCGCCCCTTCTTGTCGGCGGAAGCGAGGGCTTCCTGTTCGATTCTATTGAGAAGAGCCTGCGCCTCGTGGCGTGCTTCGTTCTCCAAAGAGCTTATGAGAAGCTTCTTTGCGTCTTCCGAAGTAAGCGCTGAAATGCGCTCGAGCTCCAGCCTCCACTCGTCCTCACGTTGAGCGAGCTGTTCCTCCCGTTCAGCGAATTTCCTCTCTCGGTCTGAAAAGGCCTGCTGTTGTCGTTCAACCGCCGCCAGCTTTCTTTCTAGGTTTTCTTCCTTCTGCAGCACCCGTCTTTCCTGGCGCTGCACGTCCATGCGTCTTTCTCGAAGTTCTTTTTCCTGCTGATTCCGTTCACGTAAGAGTTCATCTTTCGTTTCCAAGACAAGCTCATTCTTGAGAGCTTCTGCGTCTTTTACTGCATCCTTCTTGAGCCGTTCAGCCCTCTGTTCCGAAGCTGACAGCTGAAATCTGGCGTATAGCCATCGAATAAGCCAACCTAGAATCAAACCACCGAGAGGAAGGATAACTGAAAGTATTACGGTCATCAGTACCCTCCACCCATTTGTATTTACATAAATTAGACGATATGGTTTTGTTTGTCAAGAGTATTAAATGTATAAAAAAGTATACACATTTTCACACATGCTTGGGTTCAGGACGATGTAGACGGGTTCAGGCTTGATTTTCGCCGGTTGCATCGGGCAGGAACGCTCACTATACTTCACAGAGAAGGGCCCTGAATGAGTGAATACGCAAGAATACTGGAATTGAAGAATGATGTACAGGCTCAGCTTCTCGATGCAATACTGAACGACGAAGGCATTCCTCACCTCGTGGTAAGCTACCGGGACCCCGCTTACAGCGGCATTTTTCAGGTCGTTCGTGGATGGGGTCATCTCGAGGCGCCCGAATTCTATCGGGATCAGATTGAACAGATCGTGGACGACCTGGAAAATGCCGAGACCGTCCCGGACGACGACTTCCAGGACTTTCCCATCAACGACTGACTTCAGTACCGAGTTCCCGACGTACCTCGGCGAACCGTTCAACCGCGATGGCCAGTTCTTCACGGGAATGCGCGGCGGACACCTGTACGCGGATTCGTGCGGCGCCCTTTGGAACAACCGGATACGAGAAACCGATCACATAGATACCCTTCTCCAGCAGCCGCGTCGCCATCCGCGTTGCAAGCCCGGCGTCGTTCAACATGATGGGAACGATCGGGTGGTCTCCTTCCGGAATCGAGAATCCGGCTTCCACCATTGAACTCCGAAAGAATGCGGTGTTCTCCCGCAGGGTGTCGATCAGCGTCGTGTCCGCCTCCAGGAGTTCGATCGCCGCAATAGAGCCCGAGACAATTGTCGGAGCAACCGTGTTGGAGAAAAGATAGGGACGCGAACGCTGACGCAGAAACTCCACTATCTCCTTCCGGGCGCTCGTGTAGCCTCCACTTGCGCCGCCAAGCGCCTTCCCGAGCGTGCCGGTAATGATATCGACCCGTCCCATCACGTCCCGATATTCAGGGGTACCCCGTCCGTGTGCACCGAGCACACCTATCGCATGACTGTCGTCCACCATGACGACCGCATCGTAGCGGTCTGCCAGATCACAGATTTCCCGAAGTTTCGCAATTGTTCCGTCCATCGAGAAGACACCATCGGTCGCTATGAGCCGGAATCGGGCATCCTGCGCCTCTTTCAACCGCATCTCGAGCGAATCCATGTCCGATGTGTCATACACGAACCGTTTCGCCTTGCTCAGTCGGATACCGTCTATGATGCTCGCGTGGTTGAGCGCGTCGCTTATGATCGCATCCTCTTCCCCGAGCAGGGTTTCAAACAGTCCCCCGTTTGCATCGAAACACGAGGAATAGAGAATGGTGTCATCCGTGCCCAGGAAGCGGGATATGGTGCACTCGAGATCCTTGTGAATCTCCTGCGTTCCGCAGATGAATCGGACCGACGAGAGTCCGTATCCCCATCGGTCGAGGCTTCGGCGTGCGGCCTCCACTATCCTCGGATCGTCTGCAAGACCGAGATAGTTGTTTGCGCAGAAGTTGATCACTTCCTGTCCGCCGCGAACGCCAACGCGGGAAGACTGAGATGTTGTAAGAATGCGCTCATCCTTGTACGTGCCTCCATCCCGAATAGAGGAGAGAGCGTCCGTCAGGTGGTTTTTCATTGATCCGAACATCGCATACCTCCGGTGAGTCAGACGTTTTCCCAGTTCAAAATGACTTTCCCGGACTGCCCCGACTTCATGACATCGAACCCCTGCTCAAACTCGGTGAAATCGAAGTGGTGCGTTATTACCGGCGTAATGTCGAGCCCCGACTGGAGCATGGTCTGCATCTTGTACCAGGTTTCGAACATCTCACGACCGTAGATCCCCTTGATCACAAGACCGTTGAAGATGACCGTATCCCAGTCAATGGATGTCGGCTCGTTCTGGAGACCGAGCAGGGCAATCTTGCCACCATGACACATGTTCATGAGCATGCTGCGGAATGCGTCCGGATTGCCCGACATTTCGAGCCCCACGTCAAAGCCTTCGGTCATTCCGAGTTCGCGCTGTACGTCTTCGAGCCGTTCTGTTCGTGCGTCCACCGCGCGGGTAACACCCATTTTTCTGGCAAGATCCAGGCGGTACGGATTCACGTCCGAGATGGCCACGAAACGCGCCCCTGCATGGCGAACAACCGCGGCCGCCATGAGGCCTATTGGTCCGGCGCCGGTTATGAGCACGTCTTCACCAAGCACATCGAACGAAAGGGCGGTGTGAACGGCATTTCCGAACGGGTCGAAACAGCTGAGGATCTCCCACGGAATGCGCTTGTCGGCGTACCAGACATTTCCCACCGGAATTGCAAGATACTCGGCAAAAGCCCCGGAACGATTCACGCCGACACCACTTGGCGACTTGCACAGATGCCTGCGGCCGGCAAGGCAGTTCCTGCAGTGACCGCACACCAGATGGCCTTCGCCGCTCACTACATCTCCCTTCTTGAAATCATGCACGTTGCTTCCAATTGCCTCGACAATCCCCATGTATTCATGACCGATGACGAGCGGCGGCTTGATTGTACGCTGTGCCCACGCATCCCAGTTATAGATGTGGACATCGGTCCCGCAGATGGAGGTACGCAGGATACGGATGAGCACGTCGTTTATACCGATCTCCGGTACCGGTACTTCCGAAAGGGTCAGACCTGGACCCGCCTGCTTTTTGACGAGCGCTTTCATGTTGTTAGCCATGGTTGTGTTTTTTTCCTTTCTGCTGCTCGGGCCACCCGGCATAGATGTCGTCGGTCCGGGATGCCATTATGAAATCATTCACGTGGAGTCCGTGTATCTTGTGGGTCCACCACGTTACGGTGACACGACCCCACTCGGTCGTGATTTTAGGATGATGCCCCTGCTCTTCGGCGACCCGTCCGATGTCGGCCGAAAACTCCATTGCGGCGAGGAAATTCCTGAAGAGGAACACGCGCTCGAGCCGCGTGTCTTCGCTCCCCTTCTCGAGTGTCCAGGAAGGTATCTGTGGACGGAGGGATTCAATCTCACTCGTGCTCAGGGGCGGATCATCTCCGCGACAGGCAGTACATCGTCTGCGTGCGAGCTCATTGTTTTCAGGATGTTCACTCATGGTTGTGTGCCCCGTACATGCAGTATACCGTGAAACGAAATTCCGAGCTACCGCAGGAACAACGAGCCCCATACGAGTCCGAGCAGGGCTACGGCAAAAACATACCCGGCGGCACTGGTTGTGGAGGCCCCCGCCGCTGGTTCGGGGGCCTGCTCGCCCGGCGTAAACAGGCCATCGAGTATTGTGTCTATACTCGGAATGAGGTTCCGTGCCTCTATCTTCCGTTTGCCTTCCAGAATGTGCTCATAATAGAGAAAGACCCGTCCAATGAGTCCGCCGAGTCGACCCGGAAGGCGCAGGTCCGGGCGAATGGAAAATAGCGATATGAATACCAGGCCAACGATGGTCAATCCTTTCAGGATTCCCTGTTCGAGTGCACCCGCGGTGATCGTGAACGGGCCGAGCCGGTACAGAACCTGTCCGACGGGCGTGAGCAGGTTGAATACCGTGATCGACGCAACCATGAAGAAGAAGTACGTCCACTTTATCTTCTTTCCGTTCAATGTCGCGAGGAAGGCGAACAGAAGCACCTCTGCAAGCCGTACCCAGACATTGTACTGAATCAGATAGCCGGGAATACAGAGCATGCCGGTCAGAAACAGATGGAGCGGACTCATCTGTTCGCGGATCAACTTATCCACCATAAAAATCCCTGATCCGCTGCAGCCAGCGCGAACGACGCTGGAACTCATACGCGAAAACGCCGACGAAGAAGCCGCTTGCTACCCCGAGCCCAATGAACAACGGGGCAATGACCCACGCAGACTGACCAAAGATGAATGTCACGGAAAAAAAGATCTGCACGACGTTGCTTGCTATTGCTCCGAAGACCCCAATCCCGATGAGTGAGACGTGCCGGCGGCCGAGATGATACATGCCGATCATTGCAAACCCGCTGGCAAAGGAGCCGGCGGCAGAAAAGATGAACACGTACGAGGCGAGCGTCCCGTTCAGCAACGCCTGGCCAAGCACCTTGAGCAGCACCAGGAGCAGTACATACCGGGGAGCAAACAGCTCGAGGGACACCATGATGGGTATATTTGCGAGCCCGAGCCGAAAAAACGGCAGCGGTTTCGGGAATAGATACTCTATGGTTGAAAAAAACAGACAGAGCGCGCCCATGAAAGCCACCAGGTCGAGTCTCTGTTCGCGGGAAGCCATAATTTCGAATCCTTTCGAGACCTGTTGACGATAACTTTTTCGCCTTGCTTGTGCAAGAGACGGCAGTTGATTACAGTAGCTTCATGGGTGACATTCGGATAGGCATTATTGGCGGTAGCGGACTGTATGACATGGAGGAGCTGCGGGAACGCAGCAGTATTGAGATAGAAACGCCGTTCGGCGCCCCCTCGGCCCCGGTCGTGACCGGGACGATTTCCGGAAAACGAGTAGCGTTTCTTGCACGACACGGGAACGGTCACGTGCTTACCCCTTCGGAGGTGAACTACCGGGCAAACATTCATGCACTCAAGCAGCTCGGCGTGCGCTACATCCTCGCGGTCAGCGCGTGCGGAAGTCTGAAGGAAGCGATGGCACCCGGACATGCGGTGGTACCGGATCAGCTTTTCGACTTCACCAGAGGAAATCGCAGGAAGAGCTTCTTCGAAGCCGGCGTCGTTGCGCATGTGGGTGTTGCCGACCCGTTCTGCTCCTACGCCCGCTCAGTTCTTATAGACGCGGCGTCCAAACGCGACGGCAGCACGGTTCACGATCATGGCACATTCATCACCATTGAAGGGCCGCGATTCAGCACCCGGGCAGAAAGCGCCCTCTTTCGCACGTGGAACATGGATATAATCGGTATGACCACGTCTCCGGAAGCGTTCCTTGCGCGGGAAGCGCAGATCGGGTATGCAGTCCTTGCGCATGTAACCGACTACGATGTGTGGCATGAGGTCCCCGTGAGCAGCGATATGGTCATGAAGACCTTCGCGCGGAATATTGCCCATACTCGGGAAACCATAGCGCACGCGGTCAGTATGCTGGATGAAAGCCACGAGAGCGAGGCACACCATGCGCTCGATGGAGCGCTCACCACCGCGCCTGGGGCGATATCGCAGGAGCAGATCCGCCGATACGAGGTGCTGTTCGGTCGCCCAATCCGGTAATACGCTTGTTTCCCGGACTGACCCGCAGTACCTTTTGACAAACGCACCTTACTCATGGAGGCCCCTCGTGGCAGTTACGGAAAAAGACGTCTTATCCAGACTCTCTCAGATTATTGACCCTGACTTTCAGAAAGACATTGTTTCACTCGGCTTCGTAAAGAATATCGGAATAGACGGCAGCACCGTCTCGTTTGACATACAGATCACGACCCCTGCGTGCCCGGTCAAGGACCAGTTCCGGAGCCAGGCAGAACAGCTGGTCGGCAGCATTCCCGGAGTTGAACGGGTTTTCGCAAAGATAGTCTCTCCGAGCTCTGCGCGACAGCCGAAAGTGGAGAAGAGCGGCCTGGTCTCAGTGGACTCGATCATTGCGGTCGCGTCCGGAAAAGGCGGCGTGGGCAAGTCCACGGTTGCCGCGGCGCTTGCAAAAGAACTCTCACAGCGGGGGTTCAAAGTCGGATTACTCGATACCGACATTTTTGGTCCATCGCTCCCGACCCTCTTCAACCTTCACCGGCAGGAGCTCGAAGGCACTGCGGACAACATGATAAAGCCGATCGAGATCGACGGTTTGAAGGTCATGTCATTCGGGTTCTGGCTCGGTGAGTCGCCGGCAATCATGCGCGGGCCCATGGTATCGAACTACATTCAGCAGTTTCTCCACCAGGTAGCATGGGGAGAGCTCGACTATCTCTTCCTCGATCTTCCGCCCGGAACCGGCGACGTGCAGCTTACCATTACCCAGTCGGTCCAGCTCGACGGGGCAGTCATAGTAACCACGCCACAGGCACTCTCCCTGGCGGATGTCGGCAAGGGAATCCTCATGTTCGACAAGGTAAATGTTCCGGTGCTCGGCGTAATCGAAAACATGGCGTATTTTGTCTGCGACCAGTGCAACAAACACCACCTCGTATTCGGGGAAGGCGGGGCGCAGAGCCTGTCACGCCGCTTCGGCATCGAGGTGCTGGCACAACTTCCTCTCGCACCGCTCGACTACGGCATCACCTTTGACCACCACGTGGAAAATCCGGCAATGGGAATTGCGGTGGATCAGGTCATCATGTCGCTCGGCAAGTACTCCAGAGGCGTCGAGCAGCCGGAGGTTACTCACGACGCAACGAAAATCTCGATAGCCTGGAAAAACGGCGAAACCATGACGGTTTCGAATCGAGAGCTTCGGGCGAGCTGTCAATGCGCCACCTGTGTGAATGAGTTCACCGGGGAACAGATGCTGGACATCAACACCATTCCCGCCGACATTCATGCGGAGGACGTGCAGCCGGTCGGGAACTACGCGGTATCGATCCAGTGGAGCGACGGACACGCGACAGGATTCTTCCCGTACAACCGACTCCGCGAACTCGCCGCCGCCCACACGTCATGAAGCTGCAAACGAGGCTATGAGCTTCGACAGGAACAACCACACCTGCTCGACGGACGGAACATTCAGCCGTTCGTCGGGCGAATGTGCGCCGGTAATTGTCGGTCCGAGGGAGATCATGTCCATTCCGGAATACCGGGAGGCGATGACGCCGCACTCGAGACCCGCGTGAATGATCTCCACGACCGGTTCACGGTCGAAGAGGCTCCGGTACAGATCGGTGGATCGCTTGAGCAATTGGGACTCGAGATTCGGCTCCCATGCCGGATATCGGGTTTCCACACGTGCTTTGCCGTCTACCATGGATGCAACAGCTTCCATGATACCCGCGGTGGCGTCGATTTCAGACATGAGCGAGGAACGCTGACTGGTGAGAACCTGGAAGGAGTCTTCCTTCAGTTCTATTGATGCCAGATTCGTCGAAGTCTGAACAAGCCCGGGGATGTCGGGCGACATCTTCTGAACACCATGCGGCAGGATTCGAAGCACCCTGATCATCAAGGCGCTGGATGCTCTCGAGAGAGGGGCTCCGGTTCGACGGTCTTCCCGTATCACGGCGGCAACACTCAGATGAGGTTCAGCTCCGCGGTATTCGTTGCGTACGGTGCTCTCGAAATCCCGAACCAATACAAGGATCTGCTGCACAGCATCATCGGAACAGATGATGGTTGCACCGGCGTCCCGGGGAATTGCATTGTGGGCACTCCCCCCCTTGAATCCCGCAATCCTCAGTTCGTATTTGCGGAGGAGCTCATCCAGGAATCGTACGAGCAATACGTTCGCGTTTGCCCGGACCTGGTGAATATCCACGCCTGAATGCCCGCCTTTCAGGCCGGAAACGGTTACTTCGACCGCCGTGCCGCGCGTTGCCCACCCGGAGCCGGTCTCATCAGATTCCCGTTCGACCGGAACTTCAATAAGCGTATTCTGTCCCCCGGCGCAACCTACGGTGAATACTCCCTCGTCCTCCGAGTCCACGTTGATGAGCACCTTGCCGGAAAAGAAGCCCGGCTGGAGTGCGCTTGCGCCCGTGAGCCCGGTTTCCTCGTCCACGGTAAAGAGGAGCTCCAGCGGTGGGTGTGCAAGATCTGCCGCGGTTGCAGCCGTCATGGCCATTGCAACGCCTATTCCATTATCCGCCCCGAGCGTTGTGCCTGCAGCCGTGAGCCATTCTCCGTCGCGCACCGGAACAATCGGATCCCGGGAGAAATCGTGCTGAGAGTCGACAGCTTTCTCGCACACCATATCCATGTGCGCCTGGAGGACAATCGGAGCCGCCTGCTCAAGCCCCGCCGTACCGGGCACCGCAACAAGCAGGTTTCCCGCACTGTCCGGGGTTGCCCGGAACCCGTGTTCTCCTGCCCAGGACTCAAGCCAGTTCCGTACCTTCTCTTCGTGCTTTGACTGTCGTGGAACAGCGCTGAGCGCCTGAAAGTAGGTGAGAATTTCCTGCACATTCGTATCCATGTGAACCTTTCCTCATTCGAGTTTCCTGCATCTTACCCACCCGACGCCGAAGGAGCAAGCGAAGGGAGAATCTCTACCACCCAGAAATGGCTTGCACTGCAGAAATTCCGGGTCCATACTGAACGCATACTACTCGAAAAGTCACAGAGTATCGCGTGCAGCCTGAACTGTCGGGTGAACGCTCCGCGGCATCCTGTGCAGGGAGACAGAACCCATGATGGATTACATTGCAAACGTGTACGAAACAGCAAAGAAACGAAACCCGGGAGAGGTTGAGTTTCATCAGGCAGTCAAGGAAGTCCTGTGGTCACTTGAACCGGTGCTCAAGGCACACCCGGAATACGAAGAAGAACGAATACTGGAACGGCTTATCGAGCCCGAACGCGTTATCATGTTCCGCGTGCCGTGGCTGGATGACCACGGAAGATGCGAAGTGAACCGGGGATTCAGAATACAGTTCAACAGCGCAATCGGCCCGTACAAGGGCGGACTCCGATTCCACCCGACCGTCTACCTCGGAATACTCAAGTTCCTGGGCTTCGAGCAGGTATTCAAGAACTCACTCACCACCCTCGCCATGGGTGGCGGAAAAGGCGGAAGCGATTTCGATCCGAAGGGCAAGACGGACGCAGAGGTCATGCGGTTCTGTCAATCGTTCATGACCGAGCTGTACCGCCACATCGGCGCAGATACGGATGTTCCGGCCGGCGACATCGGTGTCGGCGCTCGGGAAATCGGCTACCTGTACGGACAGTACAAACGGATCTCGAACATGGCAACGGGAATACTCACCGGAAAGGGCCTGAACTGGGGCGGCTCGCTCATTCGTCCCGAGGCGACCGGATACGGTTCGGTCTATTTCGCCGAGGAGATGCTATCGACAACGAAAGACTCAATTGAAGGGAAAACATGCATCGTCTCCGGTTCCGGGAACGTTGCACAGTACACGGTGGAAAAGATCAACGAGCTCGGCGGCAAAGCGGTTACCCTGTCCGACTCCAACGGCTTCATCCATGATCCGGATGGGATTTCGGGAGAGAAACTCGCCTTCGTCAAGGAGTTGAAGAACATTCGTCGCGGCCGGATCAAGGAGTATGCGGAAAAGTTTCACGTAGACTACCATGAAGGAAAACGACCGTGGTCGGTACCGGGTTTCGCCGCGTTCCCGAGTGCGACACAGAACGAGATCGATGCCGAAGACGCCAAAGTTCTCCTGAAGAACGGCTGCAGGCTGGTCAGCGAAGGAGCGAACATGCCGACCACGATTGAAGGCATTGAATTGTTCATTGCGGGAAAGGTACTGTACGGCCCGGCAAAAGCGGCAAACGCGGGCGGAGTTGCAGTGTCCGGACTTGAAATGGCTCAGAACGCCTCACGCATTTCGTGGTCGCGCGAAGATGTGGATGCGCGGCTGCGCGGGATCATGCGTTCAATCCACACGTCGGCCCGCCGGGCGGCGGAGGCATACGGCTCGCCGGGTAACTATCTCGTGGGAGCAAACATCGCGGGCTTTGTGAAAGTCGCAGATGCGATGCTGGACCAGGGAATCGTTTAGGCGACATAGTCGAAACGCGGCGACCTCAGTCGCCGCGATAGATAGCGGCAACCTGCCCCACGGAATCTGCATTCAGGTAGATACGGGGATTATCACTCGCAAGCGGTGCGCGGATGACGCGTACCGCATCGGCGAACCGAGTGTCATGTATCAGATCCTCGAGCGCATTCTCCTTTCGGGTAAAAAAGTCCGCGTTGAACACGTTCGATCGATTGCCGTTGAAATAGGCAACATAGAGCATGTTCATCTCCACCATCTCATTGAAAAAGTGGGTTCCAAGGGAGAGATCCGGGCTCAGTCCCTCGTGCATTGAATCAATTTCGCACACTGCCGAAACCCTGTTTATTTCTGCAAAGGAGACCGGCACTCCGAGGCTCGGTGTGCTCGTTCCCCATCGGCCCGGCCCTATGATAACTATCCGCTGTCCGGCAAGTGATGGATGATGGACGATCTTGCCGACCAGACGCGCAAGCGCATATCTGTCCTGCTCGGGCATTACGCCATAGAGCTCGGGCACCACGTACACGACAACCCCGACCTCCTCCATTCGGCTGTGCCCGACGACTGCGCCGTGCGCCTTCATGATGAGAACCTCATCCGGTATCTCCGGAAGAGGCGCAAGCTGTTTTCCGCCGAGTTGCACCTGAAGCGGCCGACACTGGACCACGTTTATGCGGTACCCGCCACCGTCGTCAGAGAAGTTTGCTGTGAACTCGATGTCCACATGAGTTTCGTACGCGGAACGGAGCACCAGCATCATCCGTCGCATGGTGTCCGCAAAATCCGTCTCCCGAAAGAACCGTTCGAATGTAAGAAGCCGGTATGATTTCGGTGCACCCACGGATCTGGTTCCGGACTGCCGCGCGTTTCTCTCCCGTTCGGTATCCCGGTCCGTCAATTGATCTATGGGCACATCGGGAGCCTCCTCGAGGAGGGCGTTGAAATCCACGGTGACGAGGCTTCGCTCGGCAAGATCGAGCACATCGACACGCCGCTGCGTGTAGCGGCGGACATCCGCCATGGTCGACTGCGGGTGTTTTTCCGGGCTGTTCAGGGCAACAACCCGCGTGTAGTCGTCGTCCGAACGGTTGACCGCACGCGTTCCCAGGCCGAACACCAGACGGATCATCCCCGCCTCGGGGTCTATGTCCTTGTGCCAGCGATAGGGATTCAGCGAGAAACCGACTCCTGCGAGCTGGGGGAAATAATACCGGGCAGATGGCGTTCCGTACGGCCGGCCGGATACCCTCTGGACGAGCAACGCCATCTGTTCGTCCTTGTCGAGCACACCCCGTGCTTTCCGGTAGCTCAGCGCATCGGCGCTCATGGTGCTGGCATAGATAACCCGGACTGCATCCATGAACTCCGCGAGCCGCTCCGCCTTGGTCCCCTGGTTGGCGCAGAAAACACTCTCATACTTGCCGGCAAACGCGTTCCCGAAATTGTCTTCCAGCAGGCTGGATGAGCGAACAATAATGGGAACCGGTCCGAAATAGTCGAGCATATCGCTGAAACGCGGGACGATATATTGCGGGAACCTGCCCCGGAGAATTTTCTTCCGGACCCGGTCATTGCCCTTCAGAAAACGGCGAGGATCCTTCTGCTGCTGCCGCGCCCACCAGCAGCGGTTCTGAACGAGGAAGGTATAAAACACATCCGACCCGATGAAGAACGAGTCGTGCTTCTCGAGCAGGCTCAACCACTGCGGTCCGTCGCGGCTCAGGATTGCGCGCGCAAGAAGCATGCCGACGGACTTGCCGCCGATCATGCCGGTCCCGATCATCCGCTTCCATATCCGGATTACGTCCTTGAGAGTGAAGTATTCGGCGGCAAGATTAAGCATACGCAGATCGCGGGAGATAATGAGCTCGAGCACTCTCCTGAAGATTGCTTCGTACCGCTCGGGCGGACAGGTACCGGCTTCCACCTCCTGCTGCACGGTCTCGGCAATGACGAACGTCTTGTCCCAGACGCCGATCATGCGATAGCTCGCCGAAGGGAGCCCGGGCCACGGGGTTGCTGTCGCAACCTCGGTAATTATGTGGCTCTCCTTCACGGGAATGAACTGCTCGTTCTGCCACCGGTGAAGCATGTGGACAGTGGGTGAAGTCCTGCCGTCCGCCTTCACCGGCTGGACGAAATAGGTTCCAAAATGATGGTACACATCCAGAAGGATCTGCGTTGTCTCGGTGATAGGGGCGGTGGCGTGATAGGAATGGAAGTACCGGTACAGCGCAAAGTACGCGACCGAACCGAGGCCCCGAAGCAGCGGGCATGTGAGCGTAAAAAAGTTTCCAATCATCCGGTCGCTGTAAGTTGAGTTTGACAGATCGGAGAGCGAATCGAAGATGTACAGACCGCCGTGGCCACGATGCTTGATTTCGCGGTGAATCTGCGTAATGAAATTCTCAAATCCGAGGGCCGGAGAGACCTCGTTCACCTCGACATCCGGGCCGGGATCGACGACCTCCAGGTGACCACCGAAGCGAAAGTAGAGGGGCCGTATGCCGCATCCTACGGCGTGCCGTACAGCCGCCTGAACAAACACGCGGTAGTGATCCACCGAGTCCACGCGCCACACCAGATTGTCTCCGGCATTGACACCCTGGAGAACGGAGTCGAGACCCCGCATGCCGGTGGAGAGGCTATGGTTACCCGTTGCGTTCAGGTGGTCTTCGTAGGATCCACTCATGTCGATCCATTGAATGTACGCCTCATCCGTACATCGCGCAAGGGATCAGTCGGGCTTGAGCCTCCGGGGTGTGTTTCCGAATCCCGAGGGAGAAATGAGACCGAGTACGAGAAATATGATTCCGATGCCGAGGAGTATTATCGGCCCTCCCCAGACTCCCCACAGGGTATCGATGCGTCCGTCCTTTGCATCCGAGGGATCGTAGACCACAGGAAGTGAATCGCCTACCGAGTATTTCGCTTCCTGACTGCCGGATGCAGCGCGGAACTCCACGAGCTTTCCGCTCGCAGTCCTGAACTGCACCACCGGATAGAAATACTCACCGCTTCCCTTGACCTGATCCATGAGCGGGGCTGCGTTCTTGACGGTGGCGATCCGCACAACCTTTCCTACCGCGTGATCGGCTCTGGCAACGAACACCAGGATGACCACGCCATAGATGAGACCTCCTGCAAGGACTGCAAGCCCCACGCCCCGAAAGAAGACCGAGAAAAAACCCTTTCCGCGAAACCCTTTCCCGTTGTATTCAGGATTTCTCATGCGGATGCTCCATTTTCGTCCGACCAATTACTCACACCAGTTGTAATCTACTGTTGCGACGACGGCAGAGTCTACTGTTTTGGCGCCGCAGGCGTTGCCCGGGCGGCACCGGTGGTGATTCCGCCATCGACAAACAGCGTCTGTCCAGACACGTATTCCGCCTCTCTGGAGGCAAGAAAAACCACAGCGCCGTCGAGGTCGTTCGGCCGCCCGGGCCTTTTTACCGGTATCCGGTCTGTGATGTATTCGACCCATTCCTGATTCTCGTACAGGATCTTGTTCTGTTCGGTCCGAAACCATCCCGGGGCAAGACAGTTGACGGTGATGCCGTGCGCCCCAAGCTCGTCGGCAAGTGCCTTCGTCATCTGCCCCACGCCGCCACGGGAGGCACAGTACGGGACGATTCCCGCATAGCCGAACGCGGTGGTCACCGAACCGATATTGATGATTCGCCCGTACTTGCGACTGAGCATCCCGGGCACGATAACCTGGGAGACAAAAAAGCCTCCCTTCAGGTTGGTGTTGACAACTGCATCCCACTCGTCCCAGGTAAACTCTACGAAGGGCTTGCGGATATTCCGTCCCGCGTTGTTCACAAGAATTTCGACTGATGGAAAATCTTTCCCGACACGTTTTCCGAAGTCCCGGATACTCTCTTCCACCGTGATGTCGAGCGGGTACGCAACAGCGCGCCCTCCCCCTTCTTCGATTTCAGCTATTGTCCCCGCGCAGTCTTCAGCCTTACGCGCGGTGATGATGAGAGACGCGCCGGCACGGGAAAGCGCCTTCGCCATGTAGCTGCCAAGTCCCCGGGAAGCTCCGGTAACAATTGCCGTCTGCCCCCCAAGATCGAAAAATGGTGTGCTCATCTTGATCCTCCCTACGGCTGTAAAATGATCTTGAAGAGGGGCTCTTTCCCGCCATCGCTCCGCGGGCCATGAAGCTCCTTGAACCAGTGCTCGCCATCTGAAAGCGGCGCCGTCCGACTTATCAGTTCCGCAACTCTGATCTGGCCGCGGGAAACAAGCTCTACGCAGGTGGCATACTCCCCTGCCGATGCGCAGGATCCCAGAACATCGATCTCCCCGGTCACTATCCGCTGCAGTGGTACCTGGATGGACGGCGAGACATTTCCGATCAGGACCGTCCGGCCGCCTCTGCGAACCAGGTCGAGCGCAGCCTGCACGGTAACCTCAAGACCGACCGCCTCAAAGACATAGTCAAATCCGTCCCGCCCGGCCGCCTTTCGTGCGATGTCCTTCCAGTCGGCATCCGCGCTGTTTACAATGAGATCCGCGCCGAGCCGTTTGGCCATATCGAGTCGGCCCTGATCGAGATCCACGGCAACGACCGTGCCGCAGCCTGCCAGTCGTGCAGCCTGAACCGTGAACTGACCGATGATTCCGCAGCCGATTACCAGTGCCGAGGATCCGATCCGCGGTGCCGCGCGGTTTACTGCGTGAACGGCAATCGAGACCGGCTCGATCATTGCCGCATGCTCGAGACTCATCGCCTCGGGAAGTTTGCAGATAATGTGCTCCGGAACGACCACATACTCGGCCATGGCGCCGTGTCGCCGGTAGTCCCCGCAGGATACGCCGAGAACCTGTCGGTTTTCGCACAAATTCACCAGCCCCTGAAGACAATAGGAACAATGGTTGCAGTAAACAGTTGAATCGAAGGTAACGCGATCTCCCTTCTCTATACCGGCCTCAGAGACATCGCTTCCCATCTCCACGACGATTCCGGACGCCTCGTGGCCCATGATAATGGGAGGTATGCGACGACCGGTCTTGCCGGTCATTCCATGAACGTCACTCCCGCAGATTCCAACCGAGTGAACCTTTACCAGCACTTCCCCCGCCTGCGGGCGAGGAACTGCAACGTCCTGCATCTCAAACGCGAGCGGCCCCGTGTGAACCAATGCCTTCATCCCGTTTCTCCTTTCGTCTGTTCGGTTTCTGATTCCAGATAATCCCCGCCGCTCAGCGCATCGAGCAGGGAGAAAAGTTGCGATCCGTTTGCGTCCTCATGGTGGACGAGGCCATCCACGAGTTGATCCCGGTTCATGATGAACCGGCCGGCCTCCCGATGTTCGTCCGAGTTTTCCACCATGCCGTCGAGTAGTTGCCGGTCCGCCTCGAGGTGGTACTGAAGACCGACAATCCTCATGCCGTACACAAAACCCTGATTCGGACATGCATCGCTCTCCGCGACACGGACAGCCCCGTCCGGGATCTCGAACATATCACCGTGCCAGTGGAGCACCGTCTGAACTGCAGGCATGCCGGAGAACAGGCGGTGGTTCAAGGCACTCCTGTCCAGCCGAACAGGAAACCAGCCAATTTCCTTCTGCCTGTTTCGAACAACCGGTGCACCGAGCGCCGAGGCAATGAGCTGCGCACCCAGGCAGACACCGAGCATCGGCATGCCGAGGATCACTGCCCGCTCGATATAGGACAACTCTCTGCCCAGCCATGGGTACCGCACTATGTCGCCGACCCCCATGGGGCCCCCCATGACAACGATCAAGCCGGCATTTGCCGGGTCCGCAGGGTGTTCGCCGGCGTATGTCCTGACCACCGTACAGGCGACTCCGCGCATTCGGGCCCATTCGGATATCCTTCCCGGCCCTTCGTAGGGCACATGCTGGAGCACGAGCATCCGATCAACCATCTCCCCATGATATCGAAAACCGGGGTTTCAGAGAAGCGGAGTTACCGATAGCTATACCCGGCCGGACCCGTCGCATTTGAATAGAGCACCTCTGTGTGCAATGGATAGGCCGCGGAGAAATATCGAGAGAAATGGTCAAAAAAACGCAAGATCGATCATTTACAAATCGCACAAAGCGGCGCGATGATGGGTTGAACGCCCACAGACCGTGAGTCCGAACATTCTCCAACAAAGAAGGTGACCTGTATGAGCGAGTTCCTGAAATTCCCGGACAATTTTATCTGGGGAGTCTCTACCGCATCGGCACAAATCGAAGGGGCAGCCGCCGAAGATGACAAGGAAAGATCTATCTGGGATACCTTCAGTGAGCGCCCGAAGGCCATACTCGACGGGTCAACACCTGCAGAGGCCTGCGACCACTACCACCGCTACGCCGAAGATCTGAAACTGATGCACGACATGGGCCTGCGCAATTACCGCTTCTCGATCGCATGGCCCAGGATTATCCGCAACGGCGCCGCAAACGAAAAGGGCCTCGCCTTCTACGACCGGCTCGTGGATGGGATGCTCGAGCTGGGTATTGAGCCCTACGCGACTCTGTTCCACTGGGACCTTCCACAATCGTTGCAGGATGCCGGCGGATTTGCCAATCGCGAGACGGTCAAACGCTACGTCGAGTATGCGGATATTGTGTCGCGGCGACTGGGAGATCGCGTTGCCAGATGGATGACCTTCAACGAACCGTGGGTCTACGCGTTCGTCGGGCACCTCTACGGCGAACATGCACCGGGGCTGAAGGACCTGGCGACCGCCCTGCAGGTAGCCCATCATATTCTCCTTGCCCACGGAAGCGTTGTTCCGGTTCTCCGAGCAAACGGAAACGACCAGACCGAGGTCGGAATCGTGAATAACCTCGAGTGGATCGAACCGGCGTCGCCATCCGAAGAGGACCACGCCGCCGCCTCACGCCACGACGGCGCCTTCAACCGCTGGTTTCTCGATTCCATCTTCCGCGGCACCTATCCTGCAGACATGCTTGAATGGTACGCGCAAGCGGCGCCGGCCATTGAAGAGGGCGATCTGAAGACAATCTCTGCGCCGATCGACTTCCTTGGTGTCAACTATTACACTCGCCGGATTATCGCTCATGACGATAACGGAGACTTTCTGAAAGTACGCAGGGTCCGCTATCCCTTTGTCCCGCACGCGGAGTACGAAGAGTGGGAGATCAACCCGGAGGGTCTCTACCGAACGCTCATGAGGGTTCACCGGGACTACGGGGCGCCGACGCTCTACGTTACCGAAAGTGGCACCCCACTTCCCGATAGTCCCGGACCCGACGGTGTTGTGCGCGATCCAAAGCGAATTCAATACCTTCGCGATCACTTCGCGGCAGTATGGCAGGCAATCAAAGAGGGGGCGAACTTGCGCGGATATTTCGTCTGGTCGTTCATGGACAACTTCGAGTGGAGCCTCGGACGTACCAAGCGTTTCGGCGTCGTCTACGTCGATTACGAAAGTCAGCGACGTATCGTCAAGGACAGCGGGCGGTGGTACTCGGATGTCATCCGCACCAATGGGTTCTGATCCGGATGCGCGGAAGGTGCGATAAACGGAAAAGTGATCATGAAATCACAAGATGGATCATTTACAGATCCAGCGAAATGACCGGATAATTTCTGAAAATGCGATGTAAGGAGGGACAATCCCTGATGAAAATCAATCGCGCATTGCTGTTTCTGACAGCTTCGATGTTCCTGGCAGCAACATTCGCCTGGGCCAACGGCCAAAGCGAATCCACCCAGACACAGAAGGTCACGATCAAGGTTGCTGACAACCTTCCCGACCGGACCAACGGTATGGGGCTGGTTACTCAGACCATACTGGACAACTTCTCGAAGGCTCATCCGAACGTTTCCTTCGAGGTCGAGAGCTATCCCGATCAGCCCTACCAGCAGAAGATGAAGCTCTATGCAACTGCCGGGCAGCTGCCGGAAATGTTCAAGTACTGGAGTTT
>CAZKMA010000049.1:0-7044 GCA_964553615.1 uncultured Spirochaetales bacterium
TTCGGGCTGCTGCAGGTGGTGGCGGACATGATCAAGATCTTCTTCAAGGAAGACTGGGTACCGCCGTTTGCCGACCGGGCAATTTTCATCATGTCCCCCGGTGTTATCTTCATGACGGTGTTGCTCTCGTTCATGGTGGTGCCGCTCTCACCGTTCATCGTGGCGAGTCGACTCAATGTGGGGCTCCTGTTTTTTCTGGGGATGGCGTCTCTCGGCGTCTACAGCATTGTGCTGAGCGGTTGGGCATCCGGCAGCAAGTATCCTCTCCTCGGAAGTGTCCGGTCCATCACTCAGATGCTGAGTTATGAAGCATTCATGGGCCTCTCGCTCGTAGGGGTCGTGCTCATTTCGGGAAGTTTCAACCTGAGCGATATCGTGCTTGCTCAGAAGGGGTTGTGGTTTGCCGTGTCCCAGCTGCCTGCCTTCGTCATATTCTTCATAGGTGGCATTGCGGTCATTCATCGGTTGCCGTTCGATCTCCCCGAAGCGGAGAGTGAACTGGTAGATGGATACCATACCGAGTACTCGGGAATGAAGTTCGGGTTGTTCTTCGTTGGCGAGTATTTGGGCATTGTGCTGATCAGCGCAATGACCGTGACACTCTTTCTCGGTGGATGGCTTGGTCCCTGGCTTCCTCCTATAATCTGGTTTCTGCTGAAGACGGCAGTTCTGATTGTTTTTATCATTTTGTTGCGTGCCGCGCTCCCGCGGCCGAGGATCGATCAGCTGCTCGCCTTCGGATGGAAGGTTCTGCTGCCGATTGCGCTGTTGAACGTGCTTGTCACCGGCGCAGTGTATCTGGCAATCCAATAAGGAGAGTTCCATGTTCAGCATACTGAGGACGTTATGGCTGGTGTTCAAGAACACCTTCAGTCGAAAGATCACCGTTCAGTATCCGGAGGAGAAGCCATATCTGCCGCCGCGCTATCGCGGGAGAATCGTCCTTACCCGGGATCCCGATGGGGACGAGCGGTGTGTTGCATGTAACCTCTGCGCCGCCGCGTGTCCGGTGGATTGCATAGCGCTCGAGTCCGCAAATCGTGAAGACGGGCGCAGATTTGCGAAGTCTTTTCGCATAAACTTCGCGCGGTGCATCATGTGCGGAATGTGCGAGGAAGCGTGTCCGACGTACGCCATTCAGCTTACACCGGACTTCGAAATGGCGGAATACAAACGCCAGAGCATGGTATATGAGAAGGAACACCTGCTCATAAGCGGACCGGGGAAATACCCGGATTACAATTTCTACCGCCAGGCCGGTGCAGAAATGGGTGTGAAGAAGACCGGCGAAGGCGAGAACGAGCGAAAGCCGGTGGACATCTATTCACTGGTTCCCGGCTCATTAGACGACGAAGGGGAGCTGTAAGGTGGTCATTGCTTTTCTTGTTGCCGGAGGGCTTTCGGTCGTAGCAACGTTGCTCGCCATTACCCGACTGAATGCAGTTCACGCGCTTCTCTACCTGATCGGTTCCCTCCTTGCTCTCTCGGTTGCCTTCTACACCCTGGGCGCAGCATTTGCGGCTGTTCTGGAGATCATGGTATATGCCGGGGCCATAGTCGTGCTCCTGCTCTTTGTCGTCATGATCCTGAATCTCGGCAGCCACTCCACGGGAGCCGAACGCACCCTGCTGCGTCCTCGAGTATGGGTTGGACCGGCAATTATGGTAATCCTTATCGGTGTTGAGCTTGCCGTTCTCCTTGCCGGCGGGGCCCCGCCGGATGTGCGAAGCTCTGCCGTCGGTGCGAAGGCAGTGAGTCTGAAGGTGTTCGGACCCTACGTGCTTGCCGTGGAGGCGGCATCCTTTCTTCTGCTTGCAGGGGTTGTAGGTGCCTTTCACCTTGGGCGCAAGTTCATTGAGAATGGAAGCGATTCCCGCACAACCGATCGAGTGCCGGGCCATGTGACCGGCAGAACTGAACAGAAGGAGGAAGTGTCATGAGCGTGCCTCCCATGTATGGGGTAATTCTCGCCGGAGTGCTTTTTGTTGTCGGACTCGCGGGAGTCCTTATCCGCAGAAATCTGGTGTTTGTTGTAATTTCGGTCGAGATCATGCTCAACGCGGGAGGGTTGGTATTTGTTTCCGCCGGCTCCCGTTGGGCCTCCGCGGACGGACAGTCCATGTTCCTGTTCATCCTGGCTGTCGCGGCAACGGAGGCTGCTATAGGGCTCGCATTGATCCTGCAGTTGCATCGACATAAGAAGAGCGTGGACAGTGATTCTGCTCGAGAGATGAGAGGGTAAATATGGAGATGCTACTCTGGTTGATACCGCTGCTCCCGGTTTTCGGCTTTGTAATTCTGACGCTGATCGGTCGGCGCTCTCCCGACGGCCTGGTCGCGACCATCGGTACCGGAACCATAGGCCTTTCGGCGGTATTTGCGCTTATTGCCGGCATAGCGCTTGCATCGGCCCCCGCCGGACCCGGCAGGGCTATTACGAGCTCGCTCGGTGCATGGGTGGCCGTGCCGGGACTCAGTGCGGCGTTTGCTCTGCGGCTCGACGCACTGTCCGACATCATGGTAATGGTGATTACCGTCGTCGCTTTCTTCATTCACCTCTATTCGACGGCATTCATGCGCGGAAAGGGTGATTATCATCGGTACTTCGCCTACTTGAACCTCTTTGTCGGTTCAATGCTCATCCTTATCCTTGCCGACAACCTGCTTCTGCTCTTCATCGGCTGGGAGGGTGTCGGTCTGTGCAGCTATCTCCTTATTGGTTTCTGGTATCAGGAGAGCGAAAATGGCCGTGCAGCGATCAAGGCGTTTCTGGTAACGAGAATTGCGGACGTGGCGCTTCTGGTCGGACTCTTCCTGACCGTTGCCACCTTCGGAACGCTGGATATACCGACGGTTATGGCGAAAGCCGCCTCCACCATGAAGGTGGGAACGCCGGTAATCGTTGCAATCGCATCGCTGTTTCTGATAGGAGCAATTGGAAAGTCGGCACAGCTTCCGTTCCAGCTCTGGCTGCCGGATGCCATGGCAGGACCTACGCCGGTCAGTGCGCTCATTCATGCGGCTACCATGGTAACGGCGGGCGTCTATCTCATTGCCCGGACCCATGTACTGTACGTCCTTGCGCCGGGGGTGCAGCTTGCTGTGGCTATCATCGGACTGGCAACGCTGTTATACGGAGGTCTGAACGCGCTTGTCCAGCACGACATAAAGAGAATCCTGGCCTACTCGACGATAAGCCAGATCGGGTACATGTTTCTCGGTCTCGGCGTGGGTGCATGGTCGGCGGCTATGTTCCATTTCATGTCCCACGCATTTTTCAAGGCGCTCCTGTTCCTGGCGGCCGGTGTTCTTATCCACACGCTGAACAACGAGCACAACATCTTTCGGATGGGTGGAATAAGAAAGGCCGAACCGGGTGTCTTCTGGGTGTTTCTCATTGGTGCTGCCGCGCTTGCGGGTATCCCGCTGATTACCTCGGGTTTCTATAGCAAGGAAGCCATCCTCGAGGCTGCCTGGACCTTTCCGGTTGCGGGGCCGGTGTTCTGGATAGGAGGTGCGCTCGGCGTGTTCCTGACCGGCGCATACATCTTCCGTGGTTTTTTTCATGTGTTTCTTGGTGAACAGCACACTCCGCTATCCCGGAAACCGTCATGGCTTTTCTACCCATCCATGTATTTTCTTGCCATCGGTGCAATCGTCCTCGGGTTTCTCAAGACTCCGCGGGACATCGGGAATATCCAGATTATCAGCAACTTCCTCAGTCCCATAATACCTGCAGAAGCTCATGCCTCGGCAGGCATGGGAACTGAGACACTTCTTCAGATTATCGTATCTCTGCTTTCGCTTGCCGGCGTGGGCGCTTCCTATCTGGTATATCGGCATTCGCTCAAGTCCGGTGCGGCAACACGCGCTGCTGCCGCCTCCCACGGCGCCGACTACGAACTGTACGGTTTACGGGGGTTTCTGTTCCACGGCATGGGGTTTGACTGGGTTGCGACCAATCTGATTGTCCGACCGTTCTGGTGGTTGTTCGGTCTGCTCCGGCGGGACTGGATAGCTGCATTTTATGACCTGTTGGGCTGGATCGGTGTACGGATGCATCGTCTCTTAAGCTTCACGCAATCCGGGCTCATCCGCTGGTACGCTCTCGGAATCGGTGTCGGAGTGCTCGTTATGTTTGGATTGGTGGTATTCATATGATCCTGGTATATCTGATTCTCCTGCCGTTTGTTGCAGGTCTCGTCGGTATGATCGTTTCTCCTCGAAGCAGGGGATGGGCGCGTGCCATCATGGTGGTGTTCATGGCCGCCGCGGGAGTTCTCCTGGCCGTTATAGCCGTCGGTCACTCTTCGGCAATTGTTGCAACTGCGGCGGGACACCGAGGGCTCTCGTACGTTGTGGCATTGAATGCTCAATGGATTCCGGAACTCGGAATTGGCTTCCATCTCGGTGCGGACGGCCTGACGCTGATTCTTCTTGGCCTGACGGTGGTGCTCGGGATCGTTTCGCTCCTGGTCTCTTTCACCGATGCAAAAGAAAACGATGGTCTTTATCTCTTCAACATAGGTCTCGTGCTTGCGGGCGTAACCGGCGTGTTTCTGGCAGCGGACCTGATCCTGTTCTTCCTCTTCTGGGAGCTCATGGTAGTACCAATGTACTTCATGATCAGCGTATGGGGCGAAACCGCCGGACGCCAGCGCGCCGGTATGAGATTTTTCCTCTTTACGCAGGCGTCCGGGCTGCTCATGCTGATTGCAATGATTGCCCTCGCCGTTGTGCACGGGAAGGTCACCGGAACGTTCACCTTCGACATGAGCACGCTCAGTGCCTGGGCAACATCCGGGAAGGTACCGGCAGGCGTTTCGATGCCGCTCATTTTTGCAGGATTCATCGCAGCCTTCGGGGTGAAGCTTGCGGTAGTTCCCGGGCACGCCTGGGCTCCGGACGCCTATGCCGAAGCACCCACGGCAGGCTCGATTCTGCTTTCCGGGCTCATGCTCAAGACCGGAGCGTACGGATTACTCAGGTTCTCCACTGCAGTCTTTCCACATCAGGTGAAGAGCCTTACTCCGATCATGCTGGTGCTCGGCGCAATTACGATTCTCTACGGTTCCATCCTCGCGATCCGTCAGAATGATATGAAGCGCATCGTTGCGTATTCGAGTATCGGGCACATGGGTTTCGTCATTCTTGGCCTGTTCAGCTGGAACACGCTCGGTTACGCCGGTGCCATTGTCATTATGTTGAGCCACGGATTCACCACCAGCGCGCTCTTCCTCATCTCCGGCGCAATCGGGGATCGTCTGAAGACGCGGGATATTACTCGAATGGGGGGAATGAGGGCCGTTACCCCGCGGCTTGCCGGATACGGAACCGCATTCTGGATATTTGCGCTCGGACTGCCCGGCAGCGGAAATTTCCTGGGCGAGTTTCTGGTTCTGTCCGGAACCTTCCAGGTGAATGTTCCCATAGCCATACTCGGAGCTGTTGGAGCGATATTCTCGCTCGTGTACTCTCTGCGCGCGATCTTCCGCATTTTTGACGGTCCCCGCGAGGTACCGGAGACCGTGAAGGATTTCAACGCCCGTGAATCTATCGTTACGGCGGTACTGGTGGTATTGGTGCTCTGGGTCGGTCTTATGCCGGGAACGATCCTTGCTGCCACAACTCACGGCGTACCGGTACCTGTAGCCGCCGGAACTCCGGCAGTTCAACCGAACCCAACCACGGCCATGCACGGAGGCGGCAATGGATAATGCCATGATTGACTCGCTCATTCCATTCATAATTGCAGGTGGCACGTCCATTGTAGTCATGCTCCTGATCGCCGTACGACGGTTGTACATGGTCAGCTGGACAGTCACTATCCTTGGACTCGCCGCCGCTCTATTCGCAGACATCGCTGTTCCGGCAACGGGCATGGGCGGTCCCCTGTTCTTGTTCGACACGGCTGCCCGGTACTTCGAAGCGCTCGTATTGATTGTGAACATCCTCGTCGGACTGCTGTCCTACCGGTATTTTCAGGGCTATCCGGAGAATCGTGAAGAGTTCCATCTCCTCTTGCTTCTGGAGACAATCGGCAGCCTCATGCTCGTCTCTTCAGCGAACTTTGTCTCGTTCATAATCGGACTCGAACTGCTCAGCGTTCCGCTGTATGCCATGCTCGGATACGTGAGAAACCGTGATCTCCCGCTGGAAGCCGCAACGAAGTATTTCATACTCACAGCGGTGGCTTCGGCAATTCTGGTCTTCGGCCTCGGGCTCGTCTACTTCGAAACAGGTTCGCTCGCCCTGTCCTCCATCGGTCGGACAATGAGCAACGCCGGCGCGCCGGACACGGTACTTATTGCCGGGCTGGTTTTAGTACTTGGCGGTCTCTCATTCAAGCTTGCGGTCTTTCCGTTTCACATGTGGGCGGCCGACGTGTATGAAGGATCGCCTCTGCCGGCAACTGCGGTCATTTCAACCGTCTCCAAGATTGCAGTATTCGCGTTTCTGTATCGCTTCTTTCTTCCCATCATGCAACTGCACTCGGGTTCCGGCGCACTTTCCGGTGGCCTCGTGGTGTCGGTAATCGTCCTTGCCGTTGGGTCCATGCTTGCGGGCAATTTCCTCGCGCTCAAGCAGACCAACATAAAGCGGATTCTCGCATACTCGTCGACTGCAAACCTGGGATATCTGCTCATCCCTCTCGTTACCGGTGCTGCCGACTCGGCACAGGCCGCGTTCTTCTATCTCTCCATCTACGCGTTCACGAATATCGGTGTGCTCGGCGTGTTGACCGCGCACTCTTCACACGCAGGCGAACAGATGGAACTGGACAGCTACACAGGACTCCTGTACAGACGGCCGTTTCAATCGATTGTCTTCATACTCATGATGCTGTCACTCGCCGGACTGCCAATTTCAGCCGGATTCTTCGGCAAGCTCTATCTGTTCAAGACTGCCGTGAACGGGTCGCAGTGGGTCCTGACCGCGGTTTTTGTTGCTGCAAGCGCAATCGGGTTGTACTACTACCTGAAGCTCGTCTATGTGCAGATTACCCGGAAGCAGGCCGTCGGCACCGGTAGTGCCGTCGGCACC
>CAZKMA010000049.1:7144-33691 GCA_964553615.1 uncultured Spirochaetales bacterium
GCCGTCGGCACCGGTAGTGCCGTCGGCACCCCCGGAGCCGAAGCCGTTCGCGCGGCATCCGCGACCGTGGCGCCGAATCCGGCGCTGTCCGTTTCCATTCTTGTTGCTTCAGTTATTATCTTTGTACTGGGAGTCTATCCATCGTTGCTCCTCACGATCCTGCACGGAGTGTGAATGAAAGGGAGGCACCAGTATGCCCGATACATCCTGGCAGCGGGTTTGTGGAATCAATGAGATCCCGGACGGGACGGCGACAAAGGTAACAATCGGAGATTCGGAGATCCTCCTGGTCAGGCGCGGAGACCAGGTTCACGCGTGCGGAAACAGCTGCCCTCACTACGGTGGGCCCATGAACGAGGGGACATTGCGGGATGATACCGTCATCTGTCCCTACCATCACGCCGCATTCCGGTACGAGAACGGGGAACTTGTAACACCCCCTGCCCTTGACGATCTTCCGGTCTATGAGGTGAAGGTCGTGAACGGTGAGGTGTCCATCGGGCGAAAACACGAGCCGCGCATACGCATGCCATCCGGGAGTGATTCGCGCTCCTTTCTGATTGTCGGTGCCGGCGCCGCAGGCAGTGCCGCCGCCGAGTCGCTCCGTCGGCGAGGGTTTGCGGGACGGATAACCATGGTGACCGCCGAACGGGATCTCCCGTACGATCGACCAATGCTCTCCAAGGGGTTCGTTTCGGGCCAGGCGGAGGAAGGATGGCTTTCGCTTCGTTCCGAAGATTTCTATCGAGATATCCAGGTTTCTCTCCGTCTCGGAGCCCATGTAGCTCATTTCGATCCTGCCTCCAGGAGCGCAACCCTCGCCAGCGGTGAGCGTATTACCGGTGACGCCGTGCTTCTTGCGACAGGTGGTACGCCACGAACTCTGCCGCTCCCCGGAGCAGATGTTCCGCGAGTGTATACGCTGAGAAGCGCTGAAGATGCGCGACGGATAAAATCGCAGGTACAGGATGCCCGCAGGGCAGTCATCCTCGGCGCCGGGTTCATTGGTATGGAGATGGCGTCCGACCTGACCGGTGCAAAGATGGTCGTCCATGTGGTTGCACCGGAGGCCGAACCGATGAGTGCACAGTTTGGCGAGCGCATCGGCCGGCGATTGCGCATGCTGCACGAGCAGCGTGGGGTGAGCTTTCACATGAAATCAACGGCCAAGGCAATTGAAGGAAGCGGCGGGGCACGTTCGGTGCTGCTTTCCGACGGAACCGCTCTCCAGGCAGACATCGTCATTCTCGCTTTCGGCGTAAGGCCTGAAATCGACTTCCTCAGTTCAACGGATATCGTCGCGGACGGTGCAGTCCCGGTGGACGAAACACTGATGACCTCCCGGGGTGGAGTCTTTGCCGCAGGAGATATTGCGGTTGTGCCGTATCCTGGACAGCTTGGCAGGCACCGGATTGAGCATTGGGTTGTTGCCCAGATGCAGGGAAGACACGCGGCAGCGTCAATGCTCGGAGAGAAGAGCGCATATTCAGAGATTCCCTTCTTCTGGACGCGGCAGGCAGAAACCTCCTTCAAGTATCTCGGTTTTCCGGGGGACGGCAAGCGGATTGCATACCGCGGCAACCCCGATGAAGGACCGTTCCTTGCCGGTTACTACCGGGAAGATCGTCTTGTCGGTGTTGCTACGCTTGGTATGTCACGCGAGATGATTGCGCTCGAACCGGTAATCCGCGGGGAGGAATCGCTGCCGTACGCCGGTTTCTCCCAGGGTTGAATAACGGGTCTGCGGACGCGCCGGTTTCGGCTATCCGAGAACCTTGTCCAGTCGGTACGCGGCGTTTATGAGACCGAGATGGGTCAACGCCTGGGGAAAGTTCCCCAGCGCCTCTCCGCTCGGGCCGGTCTCTTCGGCGAACAGGCCCAGGTGGTTTGCGTAACCGAGCATCTGTTCGAAGATGAAACGTGCGGAATACACCCGTTCCGGGTCCGCGCGCCCCATTTCGGCCATGGCCTCAACAAGCCAGAAGGTACAGACATTGAACGTTCCCTCCTGTCCCTGAAGCCCGTCAGATGTCGTTTTTACGTTGTATCGGTATGTGAGTCCATTTGACACCAGTCCGCCGTGCCGCGGTGGCTTGAGGATTGCGTCAAGGGTTGCATGGACGCGCCTGTCCGATGGCGAGAGAAAGGACATGAGCGGAATCATGAGAGTCGAGGCATCCAGCGCGGGACCGTGCTCGGTGGCATGAGATTCATCATCGCCGTCGTACGCCTGGACGAATGCGCCGCGTTCCTCGTCCCATGCACGCTCGATAATCTCTTCGTAGATACGGTCACGTGTTTCGTACCATTTCGACCGGTCTGCGGGGAACGAGCGCCGATCCGCAAGCCGGATCCCGCGGTCGACTGCCACCCAGCACATCAGCTTGGAGTACGTGAAATGGCGATCCCCGCCGCGTGTTTCCCAGATTCCCGCGTCCTTGCGTTCCCAGTTGTTGCAGACCCAGTCTACGAGCCGTCGAAGCTCGATCCACAGATCGTAACTGATGGGTGTTACTTCCTCATCGAAGAGAAGGATCGCATCCATGAGCTCCCCGTAGATGTCGAGCTGGAGCTGATCATACGCACCGTTCCCGACGCGTACCGGTTTTGCCCCGCGGTAGCCGTCCAGATGATCGAGCTTCTGTTCAGGCAGCTCGTGCGTCCCGTCTACCCCGTACATGATCTGGAGAGAACCGTCGGGACGGAGTTCGTGTGCCCGCGCCTCGATCCACTCCATGAAATCCGAAGCTTCCTGGGTAAGCCCGATGCGTAGAAGACTCGAAAGCGTGAACGCAGCGTCCCGAATCCAGGTATACCGATAATCCCAGTTTCGTGATCCTCCTGCGGATTCGGGAAGGCTCGTTGTCGGAGCGGCAACAAGAGCTCCAGTCGCCTTACAGCTCAGCAGTTTCAGAACCAGGGCGGAACGTTGAACCATCTCGCGCCACCGGCCTTTGTAGGTTGAATGGGAGACCCAGTCTCTCCAGTACTCGATAGTCTCCTGAAGCATGCGGTCGGATTCATCTTCCGTCAGACGGATATGACCCTGGGTGTCCGGATCGACCTCTTCGAGCACAAAGGTTCTCCGTTCCTCCTGCGAGAGCGTGAACGACGCCTCCACCCCCGGACCGGAGGTCTGGAGCTCGAGCGTGTTGCCGTCTTCATCGGGCATCGTCCTCTTGCCTTCGTGGGACACAAGATTGACCCTGGTGGCAAGGCCGAGTGCGAGCGTGTCCGTGCGAAAGACGCAGCCGCCGTCGGTCAGGTGCAGGGTATGGGGCGTCCGTGCATAGTCGAATGACGGGTAGCAGCGGACAATGAATTGCACCCGACCGCGGCGCACGGTGACGCGGCGAACGAGCTGCGGTGACTCTTCCCTGCACCCGTCCATCTCTCCGCAGTCCGGAGAAATTCCGCCCACCGGCATGTAGTCGGTTACGTCGGCAACTCCTTCTTTGCAGAAGAAGCGCGTTACCAGCACATTCGTCTGTGGCCAGTAGAACTGTTTTCGTTTGACGTCGTGGGTGTCCGGCATGATTGAGAAGAATCCGCCCTTGCGGTCATCGAGCAGCGCGCCAAAGACGCTGGGGGAGTCAAACCGCGGGAAGCAGAGCCAGTCAACCGAACCCTTCATGGATATGAGGGATACCGTCTTCAGATCGCCGACAATGCCGTAGTTTTCTATCGGTTCGTACGCCATCGCGGTCATCCTCCCGTGCGAAAGCCGGGATACAGCAGCATGCCGCCGTCCACGGCGATACTGGTGCCGGTTATGTAGTCCGAATCGTCTGAAGAGAGCCAGACGCAGACGTTGCCAATGTCTGCCGGTACTCCAACGCGTCCGCTCGGAATGAGCTTGAGCAGCTCGTTGCGGGCTGCCTCTGTTTCCCATGCCGAACGGTTGATAGGTGTCTCGATGGCTCCCGGCGCAACTGCATTCACACGGATATGTTCGGCAGCCAGTTCCTGTGCCATCGTCTTCATGAGCATCCGGACGCCGCCCTTGCTTGCCGCATAGTTTGCATGGCCGGTCCACGGAATGCTTTCGTGCACCGAGCTCATGCAGATAATCTTGCCGAGCGCGGTCGAAAGCGGTTGCATTCCGCGTCTTCGGAACTCCTTCACCGCCTCTCGAGAGCAGAGGAACTGCCCGGTAAGGTTGATGCCGATGACGGTGTTCCATTGCTCGAGCGTCATTTCGGCAATCGGTGAGTCGCGCTGCAAACCTGCGTTGTTTACGAGAATATGTACCGTGCCGAACCGCCCTATGGCTCCGGCGAACAGATCCTTTACCTGCTGCTCGTTGGAAACATCTGCCTCTATGGCAATTGCTTTCGAACCTTCCTGTTCAATTTGCGCCACGACAGCCTGCGCATCCTCCGGCTTTGTTACGTAATTGACGACGACGTTTGCGCCCGCTCTTCCGAGCGCCAGAGCGACTGCCTTTCCGATGCCCGAGTTTGCGCCCGTTACAATTGCCGACTGATCTTTCAGTAGTTGTTTACTCATGTGTGCATACCTTAGTTACAAAGTAAGCATCCAGATGTGCCCCGGCAACCTGGCCGCGCCGCCGGGTGTAGCCCCTCAGGGCCGAGGGGTCAGTTTTCTGTTCCATCGTGGAGAGGGCGGATTGAGTTCAGGAATGTCCGTGAACCGGCTTTCTACAGTTCAATGGTATCGCCAAGATCGAAGTACACGAAACCGTCTCCGAGCTCCTTGCCCAGGAATGAGACCGCTCGCCCTCCGGTACAGTGGTTCGCTGCAATGAGTGAAATTGCGTGTTTGCGCACCGTCTGCACGATAGACGGGAATGCGGTCTGTTTTTCATGCAGGAGGTGAAGACCGCCTGCAACGCATACTATTCGCATTTCAGGGAAAAGCCGTGCAACGCCCTCGACGATATTTTCGAATCCTCGGTGGGAGCACCCGGTCACGATAGTGAGCCCTGCCTGACTCTGTACCGCAAGATACAGCTCGTCTTCGAAACCGTCGGGCACCGCCCGTCCGTCCTGTTCCACGAACAGCCCTTCGTTGTGCATGGATTCGGGCTTCTTCAGCGTGACCGCGGGAATCAGATACATTCCCGTGTCGAATTCCACGACGCTGGTTACAACATTGAGCCGATCTTCAATTTCGATAATCCTGTCCCGGGCGGGGTAGCCGATATCGACGTATCCGTGCTCGGACTGATGGTAGCGTGGTCGGGAGAATCCCTCGCCGACAAAGACGGGAGCCCGGTGATTGAACCCGGAGAACGCCTGCAGGCCACCCGAATGGTCGTTGTGCCCGTGGCTCACGACGATGTAGTCAATGGCCATGGGATCGATGCCGAGGGAAACCATGTTACGCAGGAGACGGGGCGAAGCTCCGGTGTCGAATAGAATGGTGTGCTCGCCGGTGCGGACAAGAATGGACAGACCGTGTTCGTGTTCCAGTGTGCCATGTTTGCCGATGTCATCCATAACACAGGTCATTTTCATACTAACATCATGTCTCGGTCCGGCGTGTATGGGAAGCGTTTTTTTCATGAATATAGGAGAAAGATCGCGGAGTACCCAGGATAACGACGAGTCCGAGGAATCCGACGACAACGAGTCCGAGATCCACGTTATGAATCGCCTGGTAGAGCCCGTTTCTGACGTAGGAGACGACGGCCGTGCCCGCCTGGGCCGGATTGTGTATGAAATCCGCCGCATGGTCCGGAGAGGGCAGAAGTGACCGTATGGATTCGGGCGCGTGGTCAAACCAGGAAAGGAGCGACGAGTTGAAGACACTTCCGAAGATGGCAGTGCTCAGCGTGCCTCCGAGCATCTGGCCGAAGGTGACCGCGCCGGTAACTACTCCGCGCCTCCCCCAATCCACAACCGACTGAGCCCCTACAATCATGGGGGATGTTACCAGGCCAAGTCCGAAGCCCATGGTAAGCGTTCCTGCGGCCAGCAGATAGACAACGCTCTGCGGGGTAACAAGAGTGAAAATTGTTGTGGCTGCAATGACGAGAGCGATGCCGATGAGTGCCGTATCCCTGAATCCGATCTTCAGATAGATCTTTCCGGAGATCGATGAGGCGGTCGGCCAGGCAATAGACATGAGACCCAGAAGAAACCCGGCGAGAATGGGTGTGGCTCCAAACACGGTCTGAGCAAGAGTGGGTACATAGGCGCTTACACCCAGGGTCAGAAGGCCGACCACGAGCGTTGTAAGTGTGGCACCGGCAAGTTGCCGGTTCTTGAGTATCCAGAGCGGGAAAATCGGATTCTCTACCCGCTGTTCGACCAGAACGAAGATGACGAGTGCAGCTATTCCTGCACCCGCAGTCAGGCCAGTACGTCCGTCTATCCAGCCCCAGCGGCCGCCGCCCTGGAGCAGTGCCAGGACAATTGCGCCGACGCCGAAGATGAGAAGTGCGGCTCCAGCGTAATCTATACGGACCCGCCGATGTTCGATCTGTTCATGAAAGTAAAATGCAATGACGGCAATTGCCGCAATGCCAAGCGGAAGGTTTACGAAAAAGATCCACCGCCAGGTCAGAAATTGAGTAAACAGCCCGCCCGCGAGCGGTCCGAGTACCGCAGAAATTCCCCATATACTCCCCAGAAGTCCCTGGATTTTGGCCCGTTCTTCGATATTGTAGAGGTCCCCCGCTATCGTTGCGGTGAGAGGACGCAGCGCTCCGGCTCCGATCCCCTGCAATCCGCGGAAGAGAATAAGAGAGCCCATGTTCCACGCAAATCCCGCCGCAGCAGAGCCGGCGATAAAGATTGCGGAACCGATGATAAGCAGCACTTTCCTGCCGAAGTGGTCGGCGAGTTTCCCGTACAGCGGGATCGTGACCGCCATGGCCAGGAGGTAGGCCGAGAATACCCACGGGAACTGGGTGAATCCGCCGAGGTCCGCCACAATTGTCGGGATCGCAGTTGCCACGATTGACGAATCCATTGCCGAGAGGCTTGTGGCGAGCATGAGGCCGGCAAGAATGATGCCGCGGCGTTCGTGCGTTGGTTCTGCTGAATCCCGCGCCTCGCGCGCAGGGGCATTGCGTGTTTCTTTCATGTTTGCTCGTTTCAAGATATCGACTCAGACAAGCGAACGGCAACGAAAGCGAGATCCGAAAAAATCGACCAAACGCAGCCGGAGGATACAGTGTCCCCGGTTCCCGGAATTTCTCACACATGTAAACGTAACTTGACATTTATAGGATGCCATGGGAGGGTTCACCCTGCGTCGATTCAGGAAGCGGAAGGATATCCGAAGAATCATGAACAGATCGCAATATATGCTCCGATGTCTGGAGTGCGGTGCACTCCTTGAAGATAGCAATCACGGGTTTCGGCTCAATTGTAGCGGCAAACATGACCAATCATTCCTCAGAAGTGAGTATCCTGATACCAGAATGGTGCCCCGCGCAGAGGAGAGCGGACTTTTCCGGTACGCGGACTGGCTTCCCGTGCGGCGGACCTGGCCTGAATCGCCCGGGCCGGTCACATTTCGCAGCGAGGGACTTGGGCCGAGAATTGGCCTCGACAATCTTTTCATAGTATTCAACGGTTACTGGCCCGAGCGTGGCGCGTTCATGGAAACGTGCAGTTTCAAGGAACTGGAGGCGATTTCGGTTCTTGCACGCGTTCCTGAAGACGAAGAACGGACACTCGTTGTCTCTTCGGCCGGGAATACCGGTAGAGCGTTTCTCCAGGTAGCCTCCCGGCACAATTCCCCGGTTGTGGTGGTTGTCCCTGAATTCGCACTTTCCTGCATGTGGTCCACAGCACCGCGCAGTCCGACGGTGCAGCTCGTGGTCATTTCCGGGAACAGCGATTACTATGATGCCATCCAGCTTGCCAACGCAATTTCCGAGCTTGATCCATTCTACGGAGAGGGCGGAGCACGAAATGTTGCACGACGAGATGGGATGGGGACAACCGCTCTTGAGGCTGCGTTCACGATTGGCCGCACGCCGGACCACTACTTTCAGGCAGTTGGAAGCGGCACCGGCGGAATTGCCGCATGGGAGATGACCCTGCGTCTTCTTGCCGACGGGTCGTTCGGAGACACAAAGACCAGACTGCATCTTGTGCAGAATGCTCCCTTCACCCTGATGACCGATTCCTGGGCTGCATCCGCACGCCGGCTCGCCACCCTTGCGGAGGATCGGGCTCGCGAACAGATCCGGGAACTTCATGCGCCGGTCTTGAGTAATCGATTTCCACCATACTCGATTCGCGGCGGCGTTTTCGATGCCCTTATGGACACGGACGGCCGGATGTATTCAGTCACAAATCGTGAGGCACTCGAGGCCGGAAAGCTGTTTCTGGAGCTGGAAGGGTGCGATCTCGATCCCGCGGCGGAGGTAGCGGTTGCCGGTCTTCTCAACGCGGTGAACGGCGGCACAATTCCGCGGGATGATACAGTGGTGTTGAACATTACCGGCGGTGGCACGAATAATGTTGAGCAAACTGGAAAGAAGCGATACCTGAAGGCGGACATCATTTTTGATTCTGAGGAATTGAAGAACACCGCAAATACCCCGCAGCTGCTTGCTCTCGTCCAGGAGCGGATGAGTTCGGCCCGGGAAGGAGTGCGTTCATGATCGATCTTTTTGACAAGTGCAGTACCGACGGCGGATACTTTGGGTCTCTTCGTGTAAGGGGCGACCGATATTTCAATCAACCCGTTCTCGACGGGACCCCGGGACCCCGGATGACTTTCGAAGGCCGCGAAGTCATCATGTGGGCGGTGAACAACTACATCGGGCTGGCCGCGAACGAGGAAGTGAAGGCCGCCGCGCGGGCATCACTCGAATTGCACGGCACCTATTCTCCGATGGGTTCACGGATGCTCACGGGAAATACCGCTGCGCATGTGGAACTCGAACGTCGGCTTGCCGCATTTCTTCAGAAGCCTGCGTCCGTTGTATTCAACTATGGCTATCTCGGAGTTATGGGGACAATCGCCGCGATGGTCGGACCGGACGATCAGATTCTCATGGACAAGTTGTCCCATGCCTGCATTGTGGACTCCACCGTCCTCGCCTCCGCGGGCAGACGTTTTCGGCCCTACAGGCACAATGACATGGACGCCCTCGAGGCGCAGCTCAAGGCCGCCAACAAGAACAGAAAAGGCGGGCTCCTGATTGTGGGTGAAGGTGTCTACGGCATGCGAGGCGATCTCGCAGATCTCCGGACAATGTGTGACCTGAAGGAGAAGTACGGTGCCCGGCTATTTATCGACGACGCCCACGGGTTCGGGGTCATGGGAGAAAATGGGCGCGGAACCGGCGAGCATTTCGGCGTTCAGGACAGAATTGACCTCTATTTCGGAACATTCGCCAAGGCGTTCGCCGCAATTGGTGGAGTGACGGCAGGCGAGAAAGCTCCGGTCGAGTACATTCGTTACAATGCACGTCCCAATGTATTCGCCAAGGCGCTGCCGCTCGTCTATGTCGATGCCCTTCTGAAGTCGCTCGATCTTGTGGAAGCTCACCCGGAAATGCGTCAACGGATGTGGGAGGTAGCCCACAGGCTTCAGCGCGGTCTGGTCGACCTCGGTTACGACATAGGCGACACCGCTTCGCCGGTAACGCCGGTGTATGTTCCTGCAGGAAATATGGAGATGGCCATGACGATGATCCGGATGCTTCGTGAAGAATATGGCATCTTCGTATCCGGAGTGGTATATCCGGTGGTTCCGAAGGGAGTCGTCATGTTCAGAATGATACCGACGGCAAGCCATACCGATGAGGATGTGGACACAACGCTTCACGCATTCCGTGCCCTCAGGGACCGGATGAATCTTGCGCGTTCCGAGCAGTCGGAACCCGCATCAATCTCTTACACGGCCGAGTGACAGCAGCTTGATAGTCCAGTCCGGGAGCGGCTTCTCCGGATTCCGTTTTGCAAGGTTGAGATAGAATCCGAGCTTCTTGATTACGGGGATCCGGTACGCCTCGACAAACTCGATGAGCGTGCCATCCGGGTCCTCTATGTAGCTGAATCGGCCGGAAGCATCTCCCATGTCGAAAGCGCTTGCGCTGTCCACGGTAAAGTCAAAACCGGCGGCGGCGCACTGTGCTTTCAGTTCGTTCATCCCGTGGACGTCGAAACAGAGATGGATGTATCCGAGGTCGCCCCAGTATCGTCCTCCGAGGATTGCCTTCGGTGTGCGGTCGAGCGACTGAACAAGCTCTATCGTGCTCCGTCCAATCCACCGACCGAACGCTCCGGTTGCCTCCTCCGGCCTTCCCAGAAGCACACGCCGCACCCGCTCATTTCCTCCCGGGAGCGGTGTGTAGTCGGTGAATACGCCGCGGCTGTCGTAAAGGAGATCAGTGTATCCGAGAATGTCCCGGTACAGCGGGAGCGACCGGTCTATGTCCCCAACACCCACAATGGCTCCTGCAACGCCGCCGAAGGGATTCTTTCCGCCGGTGAACCATTCGTCGGAAGGAACCACCTCGTACCAGTTTCCCCACGGATCCTGAACAATAAACCGACGCGACCCGTCCGGGGCCACCGATACCGACCCCTCCAGGGGAATGCCCGCGCCCTTGAGCCGTTCATACGCAGCATCTACATCGGATGTCTTGATCTTCGCAGCAAAGATGCCCGTGTCGCCCAGTTGAATCGGGAATCGAGCTGCTTCCGGCGTCCGGCTCGTGTACTGCCAGATTTCGAACGCACTCCCGCCCCGTATGCTCGCCGCAAGAATAGCGCGCCGCGCCTGGAGTTTGTCTCCGGTATAACGGAGCATGTGGACGGGTTCGCCGGGATCATCGAAGATTGGAATATCCATCCCGAACGCTTTTCTCATCCACGTGAAGGACTGATCAGCGTCCGAGACCCCGATGCCAATCTGTTGGATGCCGTGTATAGTATTCATCATAATATTTCGCAGTGTAGTGGGTGAGCCCCGTTGCGGTCAATGGAGGAGACATGAAGCAGATTTGGTCGACGAGAGCGGGCGGAACACAGGTTCTGGAAATCCGCACGGCGCCGGACCCGGAACCAGAAGAGGGTGAAGTCGCGGTTTCGGTTCATGCAATAGGAATCAACTTTGCAGACATCATGTCCCGCATGGGCATGTATCCGGATGCCCCACCATTCCCATTCGTTGCCGGGTACGAGGTCTCCGGGGTAGTGCGCGCCTGTGGTGCCGGAGTGAACGAGTTCAGTCCCGGCCAACGCGTGTTCGGCATGACTCGCTTCGGAGGATACTCAACTGAGGTCTGCGTCCCGAAAGAGCAGCTATTTGGCATTCCTCCGGGCCTGGACTTCCCCGAAGCCGCGTCAATTCCCGTCAACTATTTCACGGCGTATCTGGCGCTGTTTACGATGGGCAGCATCCGGAAAGGAGATCGGGTTTTGATCCACAGCGCCGCAGGCGGGGTCGGAACTGCCGCAGTTGATCTGGCCCGTACTGTAGGCGTCGAGATATTTGGTACCGCTTCCGCCGGAAAACACGACTATCTCCGGGAGATCGGATGCGACCATCCAATCGATTACCGGTCCGGAGATTTTGTCAACGAGGTGCTCAGGCTGACGGACGGGCAGGGTGTCCAGATAGTTCTCGATCCGATCGGCGGCGGCAATATCCGGAAGGACAGGAGGATCCTGAGTCCGCTCGGAAAGATTATTGCCTACGGTGTCGCCTCGGCGAGTTCTTCTTCGCGCCGACAGCTTCTTCGTCTTATCTTCACGGCAGCGAGTTTTCCGTTCTTCCATCCGGTGCAATTGATGAATGCGAACCAGGGAATTCTCGGCCTGAACCTCGGGCGCCTATGGGGAGAAATCGGACGGCTCCGAACGGTTGCAGAAGAGGTCCTTCGGCTCATCGACGACGGGAAAATCCATCCGCGGGCTCGTCACCAATACCCGTTTGACGAGGTGGCCGATGCGCAGAACTTCATTCAGACGCGGAGAAACACCGGCAAAGTCATCCTGACGGTAGAGCACTGAGGTTCAACTTGCCGGCTTCGGGGAACGCGCATTGTCCGCGCGTGCAAGAACGACCAGTGCGACTCCTGCGCCTGCCGCGAGGAACGCGAGAAACGGCCAGACAAGGGACAAACCGAACAGTCCGATATACCAGCCGGTGACCGCCGGAGAAACCGCCCTGCCGCCTCCGGTGATCAACGGGAAGATAGAGTTGAAACGGCCGCGATGAGAGAGCGGGGTGTGGTTTGCTATGTACACGTTCGAGTTGGTGGACACGAGGATTTCTCCAATCGTCCACACGCTCACTGACACAAAGAAGAGGGCAAAAGAGCGGATGAAGAAGATCATTCCAAACCCGATTACGTAGGTGGCAGCTGCCAGCGCGATATTGATGACCGGGCGGTTCTTCCTCGTGGCAGCAACGATGGGCGCGGTCAGAACAATGACGATCACCGCGTTGAGTGTCATCAGACTGCCGAAATACACCGGGCCACGATCCGAAAAAAGCGCCTTGAGCTGGAGCGGAAAGGCAAATGCATACTGCGAGTAGACGAAGGCAAGCACTGCGACAATGAGCGCGAACACAACCAGGAGCGGTCGCGCCCGCAGTGCACCAAGCGTGTGGGAACTCTCCGCCTTGTCCGCAGAATCGCTTTTGCTGCTGACTTCGATTTCTTCCGCAGTTGGCGTGGTGTCCGGCACAAGAAACGCAACGAGCGCCACGGAGAAGAAGGTAGTTGCCGCATCACCGAGGAAAAGCAGCCAGGTGAAATTCGTGAACAGGAATCCTGCAAGCAGGGGGCCGACGGCGAACCCAAGGTTGTATCCGAGGTACAGCAGTGAAAACGCTGCCTGGCGGTTCTCTTTTGTCGTAAGGTCGGTTGCCATTGCCTGATTGCTCGGTTGCGCGAGCGCGGCGAAAAATTGCGCGGCGCAGATGCTCCAGGGGACGAGCATGGAATCCCCGAGAAACACACCCGGGAGGAGAAATGCCCCGGCGGCTGCCTGTCCGAAGACGAGGACGGTCTTTCGACCCACGCGATCGGCAAGTTTTCCTCCGAGGATGGCTCCTGGTACATGCGCCGCGGCAATAATGAGCATGAATGTCCCGGTGCTTGAAGCGCTCAGTCCGAGCTTCTGCGTCAAAAAGAGCGTCAGGAACGGAAAAACGAAGGCTCCCATGCTGTTGACCATGCGAGCAAAGAACAGAATGTGGATAGATCGTGGCAGTTCCCGATACAGGCCGGGTACGCGGAACGCAAATTTGCTCTGCCGCATTTGGGCGTCCTCAGATACCGAATAGTCCGTAGAGCGACATGAGAAGCCAGCGGATGAATATGCCAATCGGGAAGAGGTTCACGCTCGTGAAACTGCTTACGAGGATAAGAATGAGCAGAATTATCGCACCGTACCGAACGAACGCCGCCTTCTGAACTGCATAGCGGTCGGGAATTGCCGCAAGGACGAGCGTTGAACCGTCGAGCGGCGGAATCGGGAGAAGGTTGAATACTCCGAGGAGAAGATTCACCCATACCATATCGGTGAAAAACTGGTAGAGGTTCGGTCCGAGCGGTCGCAGTTCGAAACCACCCGCGATTGACACCAGCTTCGCAATGAAGAGGAAGATGAATGCCAGAACGAAGTTAGCTGCAGGGCCCGCCATGGCCACAGCAATTTCTCCGGATTTTGGCCGCTTGAAATTAGAACGGTCAATGGGAACCGGACGTGCCCAGCCGAAACCCGCGAAGATTATGAGCAGCATTCCGATAAGGTCGATGTGGGCCAGCGGGTTCCATGTGCATCTGCCCTGTTCGCAGGGAGTGGGATCGCCAAGACGATAGGCAAGAAAGGCGTGGCTTGCCTCATGAACGGTGAAACCCGCAACGACGCACGGAATCAGGAAGATGATATCTTTGAAGTTTAAGTTGAACATGTTCGAGAGCATGATACCTTGCGTGACCGGTGGTATCAAGGGCCGGCACGGGGAACGCGAGGAGCGTAGCGGTCACCCGGTGGTCAATGGGTAGTTTCTTCGCCTATAATGGCTGAAAATTTCGAAGCTGCAAGAGTGGGGGAACGAGATATGGTGGAGCTGAAAGAGATAGCGGGAAGGAAGGAGCTGAAGGCTTTTGTCCGGTTTCCATTCATGATCTATCGGAACAGTCCGAACTGGGTTCCTCCACTTTTGAGCGATGATCTGAATACGCTTGATCTCGAACGGAATCCGGCACGTGAGTACTGCCGGGCAAAGTACTGGATGGCTTACGATGACGGTAAACCGGTCGGGCGCATCGTTGGCATCATCAACGATCGATATATAGAAAAGTGGGGGAAGCGGCGAGCACGTTTCGGCTGGATAGATTTTGTAGACAGGCGGGACGTGTCGAATGCCCTCCTGTCTGCAGTAGAGGATTGGGCGCGTTCGCAGGGAATGGATGCAATTCACGGGCCACTTGGATTCACTGATCTTGATCCCGAAGGAATGCTTGTTGAGGGGTTCGAAGAGATGGGAACTCTGCCCATGATTTACAACCATGCGTATTATCCCGAGCACATCGAGAGCCGAGGCTACACGCGGGATGTCGACTGGCTCGAGTATTTGATAACACTGAATGACACCATTCCCCCGCGCGTAGCTCGCGTTGACGAAGCGGTGCGAAAACGGTTGGGCCTGAGAGTGCTTGCTCCGAAGAAGGCAAGAGATATTCTCCCCTACGCACCGCGTATATTTGAAATTATCAATGAGGCATACACTCATCTGTATGGCGTAGTCGAGCTTTCAACCGACCAAATTCAGGCATACGTCGACCAGTACTTCGGATTCGTTCGACCGGACTTCGTGAAAGTCGTCCTTGATAGCGCCGATCAGGCGGTTGCGTTCGGCATTGCGATGCCGTCTCTGTCGAAAGCACTGCAGAAGGCGCGCGGGCGGATATTCCCAATCGGATTCATCCCTCTCCTCCGTGCACTTCGAAACCCGCTGACGGCCGATCTCTATCTTGGTGCCGTGACTCCGGAGTATCAGGGACGCGGAGTTACGGCCCTTCTGATGAGGTCAATGCATGAATCGCTCGTGGCGGCAGGTGTCAAATACGTTGAAAGTTCGGGAAACCTGGAGAGCAACGTGGAGATTCAAGCGGTGTGGAAATACTACCAGAACCGGCAGCACAAACGGCGTCGCTGTTATGTCAAAGACCTATAGGCATTCGTGACGGCTTCCTGCAGACTCTGCCAGGCCGGGACCCGTTCGCTTATCGATCCGCGGACCGGACATGAGTACCACCGCTGCGGAGAGTGCGAACTGATCCTGCTCGATCGGACCCATCTGCTGAATGGCGATCAGGAGCGAGCCCGCTATCTCCTCCATGAGAACAGCGCCCTTGAAGCCGGATACAAAGCGTTCCTTGACGAGTTTGTGCAGGCTGCGGTTATCCCGGCAGCAACTGATCTCCAGCGGAATTACTCTTCAATCTCGGTTCTGGATTATGGAGCGGGACCCGAACCGGTCCTGGCAATGCTGCTCAGCCGTCTCGGTTTCCGCGTTGAAGTATTCGACCCTTACTTTCATAGCGACGGGACAGTGCTCGACGGATCATACGATATCGTGCTTCTTCATGAGGTCATTGAACATGTTTCGGATCCCGCGTTGCTTCTTACCGCGCTTACCCGCCTGGTGAAACCCGGCGGCAATCTGCTTGTTCGCACGCGGTTTCATCCGGAAGGCGATGACGATTTTCTCAGCTGGTGGTACCGAATGGACAGCACTCATGTAGCCTTCTACAGTGAACGCACGTTCCAGACGATACCACGCAGCTTTCCTTTTGTCCTTCAATGGACGAATCGTCGGGACATGGTCCGTCTTATACGAACAGGTTGACCCGGCTTTCTCCCGCGTGTTCCAGATAGGTGGCAACGCCGCCAATCTCGACACCATCGATCAACTCTTCCCGCGTTACTCCCATGATTCCCATTGACATCTGGCAGGCAACCAGGCGAACTCCTGCCTCCCGTGCGGAGGTGATCATCTCTTCCAGCGGCGCGACATGCTGGGCCTTCATTCGCGCGCGCATCAGCTTCGGGCCGACCCCGCCGAAATTGATTTTTGAAAGACCGAGTCGTCGGCTGTTGGCTGGAAGCATCCACCCGAACATCCTTCCCATCAAGTCTTTTCGAACCGATACGGTCTCCGACTTCTTGATGATTGACAGACCCCAGAACGTGAAGAACATCGTAACTGTTTTCCCCGATGCGGCCGCGCCGTTCGCAATGACGAAGGATGCAAGGGCGCGATCCAGACTGTCGGAGAACACCACGAGTGTTGTTCCGTGTGCTGAATCGTCCACCGTTTGCACAGCACCCGCATGCGCCGGGCCGGCGTTTGCACGTTTCGCGGAAATGCCGTTCCCGTCTTCCCGTCGAATGTGCGCCTTAATGCGGCCGGCGTCTTCTTCGAGGGACACGAGAGCGTTACCGGTCATCTTGCACCAGCTCTGGACATCACGGGCGAAGCCCGGATCGGTGGCAGTCTCTTCGAGTTCCGCGCCAATAGCAAGCTTGTCCATCTCTGTTTTGAGCTTCATGATGGGGCCAGGACACTGGAGACCGCTTGCGTCCACCTTGAGCACAAAGTGCTCAACCGCTGCCGGAATATCCGCGACCACTGCACTTTCCCGTCCGGCGCCATCCGGCTTCGGAGTTGCCTGATAGATGTTGTCGTCCTTCCAGATTATGTCCTTTTCAAAAATATCCTCGTTATCCTGCCTCTGGGTTGCCACCTCGTAGGTCTTGTACCCGCCGGAAAGATTGAACACGTTCGTGAAGCCGTGCTGACGAAGAATGCGCTCGGCAGTGTACGCGCGCAAACCAACTCCGCAGAAGAGAACGATCATCTCATCTCGCGGAAGCTCATCGAGTCGGGAACGAATCTCCTGCAGTGGAATATTCACCGCGCTCTCGATTGAACCCAGCGCGTGTTCCTCGGGGGTTCGTACATCAACGAGGTGAAGATCGGTGAAGTTGCATTCGGTAATTTCATGCCATTGAATGTGACGGCTCTTGCCGGTCAGTACGTTTTCCGCGACGAAACCTGCAATATTGACCGGATCCTTGGCCGACGAATAGGGCGGAGCATACGCATGCTCGATCTCGCCGAGGTCCTCCACCGTCCCGCCGACACGGAGCACGGACGCGAACAGATCGATGCGCTTGTCAACACCTTCGTACCCGACAATCTGGGCTCCGAGCAATCTTCCCGTATCCGGGGCGAATACCGTTTTGATCGTCATCGGTCGTGCATCCGGGTAGTAGCCCGCATGTGACGAGGAGTGGGTAATGACGCATTGATAGGGGACACCATCCCGTTTGAGGGATTTTTCCGACAATCCTGTTGAGGCAACCGTTATGTCGAACACTTTCGCAATTGCTGTGGCAATTGCTCCGGAATACGTTCGCGTGTTTCCAAATGCAACATTGTCTGCCGCAATGCGACCCTGCTTGTTCGCGGGGCCGGCGAGGTAGGTGATGGTAGGCTTACCGGTTATGGGATGCGGAAACTCGATTGCGTCTCCAACCGCATAGATGTTCGGGTCGGTCGTAGCGAGGTATTTGTCCACAACAATTCCACCAGTCTGTCCGACCCCGAGGCCTGCCTGCTTCGCAAGTTGGCTCTCCGGCCGTACGCCAATGGAGAGAACAACCATGTCCGTCTCGATTGACCGTCCGCTCTTGAGCGTTACCGACAATCGTTCGCCCGTCCGCGCGAACGATGCCACCCCGTCTCGCAGGTAGAACTCCACATTCCGGGTTTTGAGATGTTGATGAACTTCAGCTGCCATTTCGTAGTCCACAACGCTCATTACCTGGTCAGCCATTTCTATGATCGTTACCTGTATGCCGAGGAGATGCAGGTTCTCAGCCATTTCCAGGCCGATGAAACCGGCCCCTACGATGACTGCATGGCGCGGGAAACGGGTATCGACAAAACTCTTGATCGCATCCGTCTCGGTGACACTTCGGAGAGTGAAGATCCCTGGCTCGCTGATACCCGGAATCGGAGGCCGCACGGGTTCCGCGCCGGGCGAGAGCACCAGTCTGTCATAGGACTCCGTATATTCACGTCCTGAATCGAGCTCACGCAACAGGACGGTCCGGGCCGAACGGTCGATCGACATCGCCTCGGTTCTTACCCGTACATCAATCCCGAAAGTATTCTGGAAATTTGCGGGCGTCTGGACAAAGAGCCTGTCCCGGTCGGGTATAACGCCGCCGATATAGTAAGGCAATCCGCAATTCGCGTAGGAGATATCGTGTCCGCGTTCTATGAGCAGGATCTCCGCGTCTTCGCTGTTTCGCCGCAGTCGGGCAGCCGTGGTCGCTCCGCCTGCAACTCCGCCTATAATAATGCACTTCATGGTGTGCCTCCTGTCTATGATCGATAAAGCAATATCGGTATTTCTGTATAGATAAAAAGTAGTATATTATTCCAGGAATGTCAAGTGAAGTGTCAACAAGCGTGTTGATGAAACTACCTCTTCGAAGCAGGAACTCTCCTTCGGGTGCAGGTAGAGATTGAGTGCATGCCGATCATCAGACGGTCGTACCGGCAGGCGCACCCTTCGCCGCCTGGGTGGTATGTCCGCTGTTGCCGCTGCTTCGCCCACGGCACGGTCCGGCGTTAACGGTTGCCGCGGATTGGTCGCCGTGAACCTCCCATGCGTTCGCGCGATTGATCATACTTCCGATCGCGTGGGTCCTTGCCTGACGGGCGTCACATCTACCGGAAGGATTACGGCCCGCGACAACAGCGGCAGTATCCGGACGGAGGAAAAGCGCGGTGTTTGCAATATCCACCGGCCGGCCGAATTGTCCGATCGGCGTTCGGAAGAGAATACGGTTCAGTCGGTCACCACCGCCGAGGGATTCGAAGAGGCAGTGGCGCACATGGTCCACGAACGGGACGAGTTTCCCCGTGACCCAGCCGCGCACCACACCTATAGGCGCACAAACGAGACGGTCTATCGGAACCTGGTACCGATGCTTGACGACATGCTGAAGACGAGGAAGCGTACGAGGGGGTGTAGCCCCCGGCCCTACGCTCGGTGTTCCTCGATGATCGTGGCCGTCCCGGGATCTGCCCCCATCTCTTCGGGAGGCAGATGACAGTAGGCGAAATGATGGGCGGAGAAATTGACCCTCGGAGGCGGCGTCGTGTCGCAGATCTCGCCGATCTTTTTGTGGCATCGTCCTGCAAAGGGACATCCTTTGATCTTCCTGGTCGGATTCGGCGGGGACCCCTCGAGGCGGATCACCTTGCGTTTCAAGGAGGGATCGACGTCCGGAACTGCGGACATCAGCGCTTCGGTATAGGGATGGTAGGGCGGGCCGACCACCTCGTCCTTTCGGCCGTACTCGCATATGCGCCCGAGATACATGACCACAATGTAGTCGCTGATGTAGTTGATGACGTTCAAATCGTGCGAAACGAAGATGTAGGCTGTGCCAAGCTCCTGCTGCAGGTCGCCTAACAGGTTGAGGACCGATGCCTGGACGGATACATCCAGGGCGGAGGTCGGCTCATCGCAGATGAGCAGATTCGGCGAGGTCGAGAACGCCCTCGCGACTGCCGCCCGCTGCATCTCACCGCCGGACAGTTGCGTAGCCTTGCGGTCTATATACTCTTCACCAAGATCGACCTTTTTCAGGATCTCTATGATTCGCTTCCTTCGCTCAGCCTTCGATGCGATGCCCTGCAGCTTCTTCATCGGGCGACCGATGATACTTTCCAGCGTGAACGAGGGATTCAGGCTGCGCCCCGGGTTCTGGAAGATGAGCTGGATGCTCTTCAGTGTCTCAGGTGACCGTTTCTTCCACGAGAACGAGATGTTCGTTCCACTGAGGTAGATCTTTCCTTTCGTCGGGCGCAGAAGACCGGCAACGGTAAGACCCATGGTGCTCTTGCCGCAGCCCGATTCGCCGACGACACCCAGCACGCTGTTCCTGGACACGGACACGGACACTCCATCGAGCGCCCGCACGCGCTTTCCAGGCGTTCCGTAGTACTTGAAGAGGTTCTCGATCGAGAGCAGCGGCTCCTCGTCACGCTCATGGCCGTTGGTCGTCTTGATTGCCGGCAGCTTCTTGTCAGGTACATCTTCGACATAAGCGCGATCGCACGCCGACGAGTGCCCGGGTGACCGCTCGGCCATGCCGTACCGATCCACACAGCCCTCAATTCTCTTCTCGCAGCGGGAGACGAACGGGCAGCCGGTCTCTGCTGCGCTTCTCCGCGTTACATATCCCGGGATCGTATTGAGACGCAACTCCTCCTTCACTACGCCCGAGCGCGGCATGCAGTTAATCAGGGCGCGCGTGTAGGGGTGAAACGGATGATTGTAGATGGTTTGCTGGCTTCCGGTCTCCACCACCTCGCCTCGGTACATAACGGCGATTCGATCGGAGACCTTGTTGATGACGCCAATGTCGTGGGAGATGTAGATCATCGACATGTCGTACTTCTCGATGAGCTCCGCGATGATATCGAGAATGACGACTTCCGTCGTCACATCGAGCGCCGTGGTCGGTTCGTCGAGGATCATGAGGTCGGGCTGGCACAGCAGGGCCATGGCTATGCAGATGCGCTGCTGCATTCCGCCGCTTATCTGGTGCGGATAGCGCTTCGCGACACCCTGGGGATCCCCCAGGTAGAGATCGGCAAGGGCCTTGATCGATGCTTCCCGCGCCTGTTTCCGGGTATATCCACGGTGCCGGATGGTCACCTCATCGAGCTGCTGGCCGACCGTAAGCGACGGGTTGAGAGACGAATAGGGATTCTGATAAACCATCGCAATGCGGTTGCCACGGTACTTGCTCATTTCCCTGTCGGACTTTGTCAGGAGGTCCTCCCCCTGGAACAGGATCTGGCCGCTGCTCCTGCCGTTGGAGGGGAGATAATCCATGATGGCATACGCAAGCGTGCTCTTGCCGCAGCCCGATTCGCCTATTATCCCCAGCGCCTCTTTCTTCCCGAGCGTCAGATTGACGTTTTGCACGGCTACGACCGAGTCGGTCAGTGTCTTGTACACAATGCCAAGGTCTTTCAGCTGGAGGATCGGTTCATTTTTCATGGATCAATACCTTACTGACGAAGTCCGAGAAGAGTGAGATAGCTATGACCAGCGACGCTATGGCGAGAGAAGGGAAGAGCACCGTCCACGGAGCTGCTCGAATGATCGACTTGTTTTCGATCACCATCATTCCCCAGTCAGGAGTCGGAGGCTGAAGACCCACTCCCAGGAATCCGAGCGATGCGATCATCATGATGGAATAGGCAAAACGTGCGGTGATCTCCACGATCACCGGCCCGATCGTGTTCGGGAGGATCTCTACAAACATGATGTAGAGATGCGACTCGCCTCTGATCCTCGCTGCGTCGACGTACTCGTTGCCTTTGCAGGTAAGGAGCGAACCGCGCGCCACTCTGGCCGTCGCGGGCGTGTAGGCGATTGAAACAATGACTGTGAGGCTGAAGATGGTCGAGTCGCCGAGGATGCCGAGGATCACCATGGCGAGCACCAGCGGAGGGATAGCCATCAGGATGTCCATGACGCGGAGGAACACGGTATCGACCCTACCGCCGAAGTAACCTGCCGTGAAGCCGATGATGATCCCGGCAATCGACGAGAATAGACTCGTCATGAGGGCGATCGTCAGAATCGAACGGCTGCCGTACACGATGCGGGACATGATGTCCCGGCCGAGGGAATCGGTTCCCAAAAAATGGCCCGCCTCCAGGGGGGCGGTCATCTGATGGTCCATATCCATGTGCGTGTAGCTGAACGGGACAATCATCGGGCCAAAGATCGCAATCAGAATCCATGCGAGGAGCACGACGACACCGAAAATGGCCATTGGATTCTTTCCGAGAAGGAGTAACATTCTTTTCATACTTCGCTCGACTTGTAGCGGATTCGCGGATTGAGAAAGGCGTACATCATGTCCGTGACGAATGTCGAAACGACGAACACGAAGGTGATAAAGAGCACGCACGCTTCGATCAGCGGCACGTCTCTGGTCTTGATGGCGGAAAGCGTGAGTGATCCGAGCCCCGGAAAGCCGAAGAGGGTTTCCACGACGATGAGGCCACCGAAAAGCCAACCCATGTTCATACCGATGATGGTGATGGTGGGCAGCAGGGCGTTCTTGAGTGCGTGTCTGAAAATGGTGTATCGTCGAGACATACCCTTCAGTATTGCCGCCCGGACATAGTCGGAGCTCATAACGGAAATCATGGACGATCTCTGCATCCTGGATACATAGCCGAACATTACGAAGGTGATCGACAGTGCAGGCAGCACCAGGATTTGGAGGTTTCCCCAGAGGGTCTCTCCAATGGGAATGACACTGGTGATCGGCAGGAGCTGTAGTTTGACCGAAAAGATTGTGACAAGGATGATGCCCGAGACGAACTCCGGAAGAGCCATGGTCGCCAGACCGAAGAATGATATAACTGAGTCGATCAGCTTTCCCGCTTTGACGCCGGCGATGACGCCAAAGAGGATCGAAAGCGGTACGTAGAAGACCAACGCAGTGAATGCAAGGACAAACGAATTTCCGACCCTTGGCCAGAAGATGGTGTTTATCGCGATGCCCCGCATGTAGAGCGATTCCCCCAGGTTGCCCTGGAGGAGGTGTATGACCCACCGCCCGTAGCGTACGAGCAGCGGGTCGTTCAGTCCAAGAGATTCCCGCACGGCCTGCAGCGATTGTGGCGTGGCGGCCTGACCGAGGATCATCTGGGCAACGTCACCCGGCATGATCTCGGCCAGCAGGAAAATCAGGAACGAGGTGGCGACCAGGGTCACCAGCATGAACCCCAGCCGCCGCAAGACTTGCTTCAGGAAAGTCATAACGCCTGCTTACTTGATGTAGGCGTACTTCATCTGAGTCAGCATGGTTAAGGGCTGCCTGTAGTCGATGAGCCTGTCGCTTGTACCAACCAGGTAGGGAACCTGCAGATCGATGACCGTTCCCTGGTCGTGCATGATCTGCTGCAGCTGTTTGTAGTACTCCATTCGCTTGGTGCTGTCCACCTCGGCCCTGATCTTCTGTATCAGCGTATCGACCGCGGGAATGTTCATGTGTGATTCATTCCACGGTCCCTTCGAGTCGAAGGCGAGCATCAACAGCATTGAGGGGTCGGTTCGAATGCCCCATCCGGTCAGAAGAAGCGGTCCGTGCATCCAGTACTTGGACAGATAGATGTCCCGCGTGTAGCCCTTGAGCTGCAGATCGAATCCCGCTGGAGCTGCAAGCTCCTTGAGCGTCTGGGCGATGTTGGCTCCGTACGGATGGTCGGAAGCGTAGTAGAGCTCGACCTTCACTCCGTTGGGATAGCCGGCCTTCGCAAGCAGTTCCTTGGCCTTTGCGTAGTCCTGGCCACGGAAGGGAATCTTAGAGTACTGAGGCAACTGATTGGCGATGGGTGTTTCGTTGTAGAAGATGTTCTCACCCAGCGTTCCGTGGCACGCCTTTGCCAGCATCTCGGGATCCATACTGTACTTGAAAGCCAGTCGAACGTCGTTGTTATCGAACGGTTTCCGGTCCATGGCCATGGAGATGAAACGGTATTCCGTGTATGGGGAGATGACCTTGAAACCTTTTTCCGACTCCAGGCGTTGGGCGGTAACCGGCGAGATCTGCGGAACGTAGTCCACGTCGCCGTTTTCAAGCATCTGTACGCTGGCGTCGATGTCAGGCACGAAATAGATGCGCAGCTCATCCGCCTTCGGCAATCCCTTCTGCCAGTAATTGGGGTTCTTTACGAGTTGTGCCGATTCCTTGGGGACCATTTTCTTCAGCATAAACGGCCCGGTTCCCATCGGGGCGGATTCAAGCTTGTCCAGCGGATAATCGGAGGACAGCATCGCCATGTGGTAGTCCGTCATCTGGTACGGGAAGGTGGGAATAGACTCTTTGAGCGTAATTACGACGGTGTAGTCATCGGGTGTTTCGATCTTGTCAACTACTTTGAAGTCTTCGGCCTTCAGGTGTCCGACTTTCGGATCCTGGGTCAACTCGAGGGTGTACTTTACATCCTTGGATGTAAAATCGGATCCATCGTGGAACTTCACGCCTTTCCGAAGGTGGAAGGTCCATACCTTGCCGTCGGGGGAATTCCAATCGGTGGCAAGGGCAGGCACGAGCTTACCGGTATTCGCATCCATCTCGATCAGATAGTCGTAAATAGATGAATCCAGAGAAAAGGCCTGGCCGTCCCAGACCGGCGGAGAGATGAGGTTGGGCACCTGCTCAGCGCCTCGAATAATCATCTTCCCTGTCGATCCTTCACTCTTCCCACTGGCGAAAAGCCAGGTGCCTGGAAGGATCATCAATGCGATAGCCAACGCGGTCAAGAATCGCTTCATCATACAGCTCCTTGTCGAGATAGTGTTATGCGTCCGATTCTGCACTCTGGAGAGTCCAGTGGAACCGCTCATTGCCTCTTCACTTTTTCTCCTTCTGAAAACTTCACGGCTATTCCCGCAGATATTCCCCTGTTTCGCCGAGAACGCTGCCGCTGTGAAGCCGATTACCGTGGTGTCCTTTTCGTCTCATGAGGTGGGAAATACCCAAATCGAGCGTGATCTCACTCAGGCTGCGGCTGACGTCGCCGGCCATTATGCCGATGTCATCCGTGCAGGACATTTCCGTTCCTCCACGAGACATACCAATCCATTGGTCACGACAGACTAGAACGATCAGATTGCGAGGAGGATGTATTGATGTATTATTGAAGCCGACTTCTGATGGACAAAGAACAGGCGAACCGCATGCATTGGACTACAATGCATTGCAGTCATGTTTACCCAACCTGCTTATCCATACACCTTATTTTTACAAATAATAACACGTAATGATACCGATTGTCAAGACTGCTCCAGGGTGTCCGGCCGGTGTCGATATCCCCATCGGCCGAGACCCGTAGAGTGGTCCACCTCGGATCGGATTTTCTCGACACGCGGTAGAACGCTCGCTTGTGACGAATCGATCGTCGCGGTATACTTCTGCGTGATGGAAACGCTGCAAACGAACGGGAAATCTTTCCCGAGTGTCCACAGGTTGTTGGGTCTGACCGCTTGTGCGGTCACCGTCGCCCTGATACTCGCCTCCTGCGCATCCGTCCCTCGCCCGCTGAAACCGGAAACAACCGCCGCAATCGGCAACGCGATCAACTCCGGCTCGGTTGACAGGCTTCTCGCCATGTCGTCCCGGACATTTGCTTTCGACGGGGAGGTGTTTGACCGATCGCAGGACATCAGCACGCTCTGGAACGGCCTGGTACAGGCGGGCATGAAGGTGAACCTGAGCGCCCTGCCGTCCGGTGCGAAATCGATGGACGGTCAGTCGGCGGATCAGCCGGTAACATCGACATCCTACAAGAGGTTTTCCGATTCGAAAATTACCGACTGGTTTTTCAGCCGCCACGTCCCACCGCGTTCGCGCATGATCACCCTCGAAACCAACCTGGGCAGTTTCCTGCTCGTCGCATCAGACACCGGGAAGACCGGCACGATAATCTACGGCCTCGCGGGCCCGGTGAAGTGAGGTGCAGCACATGAACAATCTTGATCGAGGCAAGCGATTTTCCACATGTCTTGCGGCGTCGGCGCTGGCCCTGATTCTTCTCGCAGGCGTCGCCGCAGCAGGATTTTCCCAACAGGCCGAGGTTACCTATTTTCAAGGCACCGCAAATCTCAAGAGCGGCGCCGGCACCCTCACGCCCGTCGACTTCGGCACCCCGATGAACGCCGGGGACAGCATAGTCACCGGCAGCGACGGCATTGTCCAACTCGACCAGGTCGGCGGCAGCCAGATCACGGTGCAGGCCAACTCGGTTTTCACACTGCAGAAGCGCTTTCAGGATTCGAATCAGCAGACGGTCATGACCACCGTTCTCGGCGCGGTCTCGTTCCGATTTGCGAAGCTTGCAGGCACTGCCGAACCCGCCATCGCCACAATGAGCTCGGTCGCAGGCATCCGCGGCACAGTGTTTACCGTTTATGCCGCGAGCGACGGCACCAGCCGTTACGAAGTCACCGAAGGCATGGTTGAAGTATCATCAGCCGGACAGAGCGTTGACCTTACCAAGAACCAGGCGGTCGAGGTGAGCGCCGGAGCCGTTCCCGGGAAGGTTGAAGCGCTGCATGGGAAGATCGACTATTCGAGCTGGAACGGCAGCAAGGAGCAGGCGGTTGCCAAAGACCCGGTCGCCGCGCTCGACGCGGTAGGGAAGCAGATGGACGCGCTCGTATCGAATCTCCAAGACGCAGCAAAGCGTTTTGTTGCCAACCACGCTACGGTATTGACCGCTCAAGCCCAACGGGAGGCGCTCATCAAAGCGGGCAAGACGGATGAGGCGAAGAAGTTTTTCCGCGAGACCTCACTCCCTCTGGAAGTCCGAGAGACAAACCTCTATATGAATGTCCGCTACTGGGCCATCTCGGCATTGTCGTTGCGCAAATACGTGATGGGTCGCATTTTTCTGGTCGCCACAATCGCAAGTGTGTCCGATCTGAAGAGCGCTGCATACACTGGCTTTCTAAACCGATATCGAAAGATC
>CAZKMA010000050.1:0-33267 GCA_964553615.1 uncultured Spirochaetales bacterium
GATCGGAAGTCCACCGGTACGCAGGTAGACCGCGTTCGCCAATTCAGGCGGGGTTTGAATCCCCGTTCCGCGCAGCAATTCTGCCGTTGCGCTGCGGTCGAACCGTTTCAGCGGCAGGACAACACCGGGATTCTCGGCCCTTCGATTATTGAGACATTCTCGACCAGTCGCGACAACCAGCAGATGGGCAGATCTATCGCATGCAGCAATTTCGTTCAGCAGGAATTGCGATGGCCAATCCGCGAGGTGAGTGTTTTCGAGCACCACGAGAAGAGTGGTAGAACGGCCTGCGGTGAGCCAGAAATGAATTATGGCCCGGTGGAGTTCACCGCGAGCTGCGCCGGGCAGTTTCCCGACCGGGTGATATCCGATATCGAGAAGACGCGCGATCGGGGGGCTGATCCTGGCGAGATAGGGAGCGCTTGAACCAAAAAGCTTTCGTCGTTGAACGTCAGAGAACCTCGCGCCGAAGGTCTCGAGCCAGGCGGTTATCGCTTCGGTCCAGAGACGGTAGACGGGGTATTCCACACCTTCATGGAGATGACTCCACACGGCAGACACGCCGCGATCTTGCGCCCGTCGTGCGAACTCGCGGACCAGTGCGGTCTTCCCGATGCCCGGTTCGCCGCAGACGCGTGCGACCTGAACTGTTCCCCTGTCGGCAGCGGCGAGCAGGGATTCGAGCACACCGAGTTCGGCCGGCCGATCGACAAACATCCCTTTCCTCCTCGTGGGAAATGCGGTCGCGGCCGGTCAAACAGAGAAGCAGGACATGCGACACTGCTGATAGACTCAATTTTAGGCTAAATATGACATTAACGCCACTATTTTCTCAGGGAGTGTCATGAAATGTATGAGTCTCATCATATCATTATGACGGGCGCTCCGAGGAATCATCGCTCGCAGGGATTTCCAGTCCACTTGCGTTCGGCTTGTGACCGGAACGGTGACGACTTGCCGTCGAATCGTCCGTATTCCAGCCTGATGAGAATGGCGCGGCAGCGCAATCCGGTAGTGATGCTCGGAAAGGCTGGCATGGCCGGTGTGCCTGTCCCGGCCTGCTACGCTGCCTATTCGATGTGTGCTCCCAGAGACCATGCAATGTTGCGTCGTGAAGCACGACGTACCGGCAGGTAACTTCCGGCAACTGTCGCCAGGACTCCAACTGCGGAAGCAAGGAGGAAGTCTATCGGAAGGTAGTCTCCGGTGAACTTATGGCCGAAGGGAATGGGCAGATCGGTCGAAGAAATCTTGGAGAAGTCGAACCCGACCACACCGAGATAGTACGCGATTGCGCCTCCCAGTATACATCCGACCACGGAGCCGAGGATCGCGATCCAGAACCCTTCGGCCAGGAAAATGCTCATCAGCTGGGAACGACGGATCCCGATGGCACGGAGTGTTCCGATTTCACGTGTGCGCTCCTGAACCGACATCGACACGGAATTGAGGATTCCTATGATTATGAGCAGATACATGATTACCATGGTGATTCTGAAACCACCGATATCACCGGAGGTGGCAAGCACAACCGCTTGAGCGAAGGTTCGCCAGGAGTATGCGGACTCTTTTGTGCCGGAGACAATATTCTTTACCGCGGCAAGTCCCGAGGCTTCTGAAACCCCCGGTTTCAGCTTCACCACCAGCCGAGTCGCCTCGGCCTTCATTCCAAGAAGCGCCTGAGCGGTTGGAAGGTCGATGAAAATGGTGTTGTTATCCATGGGCGGGTATCCGAACCGATAAATCCCGGTCACCCTTGCCTGTATGTAGTTCTCGGCCGAATACTTGTCCACCGCGGACACGGTAACGGAATCTCCTACCGAGACACCCAGTTTCTTCGCAAGTGGTGCGCCCAGAAGGACTCCGCCGGCGTTGTCCTTGAGGTAACTCCCCGACTGGATGAATTGCTTCAAGACGGTCACTTTGGCTTCGGAACCGGGGTCAATTGCCCTTCCCAGGACTCTGATGGATCCCTTGTCGGTCCCGATAGTGGCGCTGAAGTCAATACGCGGTGCTACTGCCGCAACTCGGGGGTTGTTCTTTACCTTTGCCGCGAGTCCCTGAAAGTTGCCAATTGCCATATCCAGCGGCAGACGTCGCTGTTCGGCCAGGTAGCCATTCGCCAGTATCTGGACGTCTCCGGTCTCGAAGTTTCGAACTCCTGAATAGATGGTGTGGTAGTAGCCGCGGACCCAGCCCTGGCCGAAGATCATTACGCTCACTCCAATTGCTATTGCTACTATGTTCAGAACGCTCCGCCGCCAGTTCCGTGTCACGTTTCGAAAACCGATGCGCAGTATTTCCATTATTATGCCCCCTGATCCTGAAGTGACTCGATCAGCTGCATGCGTGTGCTTACCCACGCAGCGTAGAGCGATCCGCCGGTGGCAATGAGGACGCCGCCGATAAAGTCGAGAATTCCGTTTTTCGGTGTCATGGCAAAGTAATAGGTAGTACCCGTTCCTATTGCCGTGGACAGTGCACCGACGTTCAATCCGTATGCCTGAAAGTAGAGAACGAGCGGCACGCCAACAACCAGTCCGAGGATGCCGCCGACGAGACCCAGCAGGAGGCCCTCATCGATTATCATCCAGAAGAGCTGTCCGCGTTTCAGTCCGATGGCCCGGAGCGTGCCGAAAGTTGGAATCCGTTCGAAGACGGTCATGAGGATGCTGTTTGTAATGACCGTTGCGGCGACAATGACAATGAAGATGTTAATGATGATTGAGAACAGGTCGGCCATGTCGATGAAGATGATGAGGCTTCCGTTTATCTGCCGCCAGGTCTCGACCGAGAGCCCGTTCTTCTTCATGACCGGAAGAATGCGTGTTACCACGGATGCCGCCTCGTTCGGATCGCGGAGCGTAACCCGGATTTCAGATGCCTTTCCACTCAGGTCCAGCAGGTCCTGTGCGTTGCCGAGTGTCAGAAAGAAGAAAGAGTCGTCTATTTCACTGACGCCGGAGTGAAAGATGCCGGTCAGCGGATAGGAGAGATAGTACGGGCTGCCGGAGCTGTCCTGTACCAGGACAACCACCGGATCTCCGAGCTTCAGATTCAGAAGTTTCGCGGTGCTCGCCGAGAGTGCAATTCCGCTCTTTTCTCCGCCCGGAAGAAACTTTCCTGCGACCATCCCGTCTCTCACCTGGGAGAAGAACGCGGTCTTTGGGCTAACTCCCTGGCCCGCCATGGCGACGTTCTTGTTTCCATTGACCAGGAGTGCGCCGAAATGGAGAATCGGTTCCGCTTTCACTGCCAGTTGTGAAAACACGGGATTCGCGTCCAGTTCGTTGACGATCCGTTCAGGATCGCTAATCAGGTATTTGATCGAGTACGGATCCAGCCGGTTTGCCCATCCCTGGTCGTGGATCTGAAGGTGACCACTCTCCTGCAGAAGTTCGGAGAAGAATGATTTTTTCAGGCCGTCGAGCATTCCGCCAACGAAAACCATAACCAGGACAGAGAGCATAACCGAGAACACGATGATCGTGCTGCGTCTGTGATATTTCCTGATATTCAGGAGAGCGAGTCTCAGGAACAGCATTAGACCGCCTCCTGATTTTCGAATCCTTCGACCAGGCCGTCTTTCAGCCGCAATATCTTCGTCGCGTACTGGAGAATCCCGAGATTATGAGTCGAGAAGATGAACGTAACCTTTTCCTTTTCGTTCAACTGCTTGATAACCTCGAGCACCTCATCTCCGGTCTTGCTGTCCAGATTCGCGGTCGGTTCATCGGCAATGACAATATCCGGGGTGTTCACCAGCGCACGCGCAATTGCCACCCGTTGCCGCTGACCGCCGGAGAGCTCATTCGGCTTGTGCTCCTTGTACTGTGTCAGGCCGACTGCTTCGATGAAATGATCCGCCGTCTCCCGCCTCAGTTGCTTCGGTGCATGGGCAAGAATCATAGGCAGCTCAATGTTCTCTCTTACGGTAAGAACCGGAACCAGATTGAAAGTCTGGAATATGAAACCGATCCGGTGAAGACGGATGTCGGCCTGTTCGGAATCTGTCAATTTCGCAACGTTGTGTCCGCCAAAAGTGACAACTCCATCCGTTGGTTTGTCTATGCAGCCCATCATGTTCAGCAGCGTTGTTTTTCCGCAGCCCGACGGTCCCACTATGGAGAGGAGCTCTCCCGACTCGACATTCAGGCTTATGCCGCGAACCGCATGGATAGTGGTCTCTCCAAGCGAATAATCTTTCTTAACATCCTGAAGCGCTATAAGTGTCATTCTGTTCCTCCTGATTGACTGTTGTTAGAAGTGCGCAACCGCGCCGGTCGTCACAATTACTGGAGTCGGGAGCAATCCGAACTCCGTGCGATCGCTCCGGCCCCAACCGACGATTGCCCGAACGAACACGTCGACTCCCTGAAGTCGTGTAATCCGTACCTCAGGCTGTACCGCGAAGCTTCCGTCCTGCAGATTTACCAGCGCCGCCGCGGAAGCGGAAAAGAGATTCGTGACGGACGCGGAGAGTGAGGCTGCAGCGTACTGTCTTCCGAGCGCGGGAATTACATTCCCGCCTGATAGCCACGCGCCCGAGGAAGCATCCGTTGTTACGTAGGAGGCTGTTGCTGCAGACGCCGTACCAACTGAGGCAGATGCGAGCGCTGGAAGAAGATCGGTGTAGAATACGCCTGCCTGTTGTGCGGTGTAGCCAGTCCCGTCGTAGAGATATTCAACGGTTACGCTGTACGAGCCGGCGTCTGTGGTTACCGTTCGCTGAAGGCCGAGAGTTGCCAGAGGGTACGCTGATCCGAACGAAGGACGCCCGTACGTGCCACCCGCGGCGTTGCTCTGCGGGTAGAGATAACTATTTGAAATTTCCAATGCAACTTCGCCATTTGCGATTACGCCGCCGAGATCGAGTGAAAATCCGATCGCCGGGCGGAGGACCGTATTCCATTGATAGGTCACGGCCGCATAGGTATCCAGATTCCCCAGGAGGAAATCAGAGTATAGCGCATAGCGCAGTCGTGCCCATGGATTTCCCGCGGCCGCAGGCAGGTAGGGAGAAAGGAACGGGAGAGATCCGTTCGCCGTCCCTGCGCCGTTGGATGCGGTGAATCCGGAGAGGGAGGACAGCGCTGGAAACGCAGTATCCATCCTGATGGCGCCGGTAATGGTAACGGAGGCCGACGGGGAGAGCGTTGCAAGAAGCCCGGAGAATCCCTCCGAACGGTTTCCCGGATTCGCCTGCGGATCTATGCGGTCTCCTGGAGCGAATGCATATCCGGACCCCCACGAGAGCCGCCGTTTCCCTACCACGAAGGTGAGCTCCGGCACTGGAGTAATGGCAATGTAGCCCTGAATGAGCCGGTTGGACAGCACGGATCCGTCCGAACCCTGATACATGGCAAGAACGTCGTCAATTGAGAGCTCTCCTCCGGCGAAGGTCAGCCGCTCGTTGGCATGCAGTTTGACCTGGCCGGACAGGAGCTGAGCATTTGGCGCGGCCCCTGCCAGTGCGGAAAGCGTGCCGTTATTCGACGCAATGCCGTCCTGACCGGAGATCTCAAGGTCGCCGAAGAGCATGGAATCCTGTGCGAAGAGCGCTGCTGGTCCGCAGACAGCCCCTGCTGCAAGGAGGAATACCAGTATGATGCGCGGTCTGAAACCGCATCTTATTAATTCATTCGACATACGTCATCTACCGGGTAAGAGCCGAGAGAGTGAAGATGGCGTCCGAAAGCGCCGGATCCCTCTGAAGCTCGTCAATGGTCATGATCGATTCCTTGTTCTTCTGGTCCATCGACTTCATCCGCAGGACCGACGGTCGTTCGGCTCCCGCCATGCGCCGGATGTCGGTAAACTCCATGGTCTTGAATAACAGCCCGGATTTCGCAAAGTATTCCGCCTTCAGGAGCATCAGGTCGCTTGCCCGTGCCCAGAGCTTCATCTTCGAGTAGGCAACCCGTTCGTTCCGCGCAGTACCCTCAATCACTATTGCCTTGACCTTCCCGAGCCCGGGTTGGTCTATGGTCTCGTTTCCTGCCACGCGGACATTGTATTCCTGGGAATACTGTGGATCACCGATGTCACGATTGGAAAATACGCTTCCCTGAAACGAAGCACGCGGGGAGAGACGGATTGCCTGACTCGTCCCCGCACGTGGGTTGAACATCCAGAGACTGGAGTCTTTCTGGAGAAAGCGAATGCCGCGGGAGCGTGACGGGGAAAGAATTTCGATGCGAGTCCCGACCTTCCTCTTATAGGTTATGTTCATCTTCATGTGCGACTCGACGCTGCCGGATTCCAGGGTCTTCATCGTCACCTTCATGGTGAACGCGTCCGGATATACCGACTGCTCGGCCTTACGCAGAATCTCGTTCGCGGTTTGGGATGAGGCCGCGGATTGGGTAAACGCCACCGTCGCGATCCCGATAAACAACACCGTGAAAGCTGCGGTAAATGCACGAGTCTGTCTCATGATTGATCTCCTTTTGTTGTGTGTGATTCAAGGATGTTTTCGAGAAACGAAAGGTAGTTGCGGAAGCTTGTCCTGCCTTTCTCCGTCAGGAAGTAATTCGTCTGAGCGGATCCGTCTGCAATCTCTCTGCGCTTATCCAGGTAGCCACCCTGCACCAACTTTTCCAGATGCGTATAGATCGAGCCGTCGGTCATCGCAAGCTGATTCTTCAGATAGTTGAACGAGACCCGCTCGGTGCGATAGACGATGGTGAGAATCGACAGGCGTGTTTTCTCGAAAAACGTGCTGTCGAACCGGGTATAAAGTTCATCCATGATGGTCTCGTCGACTCAGGATTGACTCGATCAATCCCGCCAGGATCAGAACCCCCGCAACCATAATGCCGTCCGCAATGAGGTAGGGCGTGCCATGAACGTTCATCAGAATGAAGAGCAGGCCGAGCGCGACGAGTCCCAGCGCTTCAAGCACAAACCAGAAGTGGGTGTATTGAAGCGGGATGCAGAACATCATTCCCACCAGAATGAGGACTATTCCGGCCACCGGAAACTCCGGTCGGATGAGCAGAAATGCTACGGCAAAGAGTCCGATAAGAACGCCGCTGAACGCGATCAAATAGCGCGTGAACGCAGGCGTCAGGAGCGGCACATTCTCCCGCGTACTCTTGAGAATCCAGGCCAGTATTTCCACACCGCCGGACAGGAAGAACACCGGAATCCAGACGAAGATGAACGATTCATGCATGGTAATGTGGACCGTTCGGTTCAGGACAAGATTCACCGCCATCCCGGCAAGCACCAGAGCAGCCATGACATAATAGAACCAGGCGAATATACGGAAGCTCCCCTCTGTTTCGTTGAGTGTTCGCTTTATCATACGCACGTCATCGATGTACCGTCGAAGCTCTTCGATCGGCAAGGAATCATCGTCGTTAGCTGGCATTGGTGTGTACCCCCGCTTTAATGTGCAATGTAACTTTGATTTACAATGTCACTTTGTAATTCAAAGTAACATCAAAGCTCGAAACTGTCAACACGGTCGTTGATACTCCTGGGGAATTAAACGATGCGTGGAAGCTTAACCCACTTCCTGCCCTTGTTCGTGCGTGTCGTGTCATTATGATACGGAGTAGGGGACCCATGCGTGATTATGAACCATTAATGGGGACGGATCGCCCGGCATCCACTCTTCGGATTTCTTCTATTTTCTTGTAATGGAGTGGTTTACAATATACTTACGCAAATGGCATGCATCTTGCATGACGAATGTGTGGAGGCAATGAACGTTGATGAAAGATTTGCTGTTGCGAGAGAAACTTCGACAATTGGTTCAAACCGCGATTCTCGCTGCCGGGATGCTGGCGCTGCTCCTGTGGACAGGATGGCAGATATTTGGCGTCGGCGGTCTGTACATCTTCGGCGGAGTAGGTGTGGTTTTCCTTTTCTTTTCCGCTCGCAGGAGAAACCGAATCGTCCTCTCCAACGGCGCTCCCCTTCAGTATGCGGATGCGCCCGAGTTGCACCAGACAGTTCGTTCACTCGCACTTCAGGCGGGCCTCGCCTCGGTTCCCAGAATCTACTATCTGCCGGTACCGGTCATGAATGCGCTTACAATAGGAAGCAAGCACGATTCAGTCATAGTTGTAACCTATGGCCTTCTGTCACGGTTGACGAGCCGCGAAATCGCCGGCGTTCTTGCTCACGAAATCAGCCACATCCGCAACAACGATATGTGGCTCTTTTCAATGGCTCAATATCTGCGAGAGGCCACGGACTTCATTGCGCGGTTCGGCTGGTTCCTGCTGCTTTTCTCGCTGCCCATATTTCTGCTTTCCGGCACCACGCTTTCGTTTGCTGCGGTTCTGGCCATGCTTGCGGCACCCCTCTTGAGCATGATTCTCCAGCTCGCCCTGCTGCGCACCAGGGAGTTTTCCGCCGATCTCGGTGCGGCGGAGTTGACTGACGATCCGGAGGGCCTCGCAAGCGCGCTCCGGAAGATAGAAAATCCGCGCAGGGGAGTGTTCGGTTTCCTCTTTCCGGTTCCGCGCACGCGCGAATCGGCGCTCTTCCGTACGCATCCTGCGTCCGATGAGCGGGTCAGGCGGCTCGAGGCACTTGCCGACAGGCGAGAGCATCACGATTTGCCGCCGAAAGTATCCGGATACCGCTACTGAGCTACTGTCCTTCAGGCTGAATATCGCTGATTGCAAAGGGGTATCGGCGGGCGCGGATTGTCCCGTAGTCGGGAGTTTCCCGACCGGTGATTGCGCGGAAGATACGGGCGGTGTGTTCGTGCGCGGTGCCGATGAAGATGTGATAGCGGTGCTGATTGCCCCCGACCGCAGTTCCGGCAACGTACACGCCAGGAACATTGGTCTCAAGGGTTTCCGGATCGGAGAACGGAATTTCCTCCGCATCGAAGCGAACGCCGAGTTCTCGGAGCAGGCTCTGATCCGCGGAATAACCGGTGCACAACGCAACAAAATCTGCAGGAACTTCGATAGTCTCGAGCGGTTCTCCCTCGGAGCCGGTTTTCCGGAGGACTACGGTGCTCGCCCGGATTTCGACCGGTACTGTCCGGGGAAAGAAACCGACGTATCCCTTACGGGTCAGGATGGACATTTCGAGGTGAAGGCGGGAGTTGAGCCGCCTGGCATCGAGCCCGTCACCGCGATAGCTGACAGCAACCTCGGCACCGGACCGAAAACTCCGGAGGGCGGCCTCCATTGCGGAGTTTCTTCCGCCGACCACGAGCAGCTTCCTGCGAAAGTACAGATGGGGATCGACAAAGTAGTGTGTTACATGCGGAAGATCCTCACCGGGAATGCCGAGTCGGGTGGCCTCGGTCATGTCTCCGGTGGCGAAGATCAACTTGCCGACTCGGTACTCCTTACGGCCCTCCCTGACTTCAGTGGTAATGAGAAATCCCTGCGTTCCGCCGTCTTCCGGGGAAATCGGGGCAGCACTGACCACCCGTTCGAAGGTCCGAATATCCAGGTCCAGAATTTCCACAACGCTTCTGAGGTAGGCAAGGTAGACCTCTCCGGTTACCTGTTCCTGCTCCGGGGTCTGGATGGGAATGCCCGCTATGGCCAACCGTTCCGGGGAGCTGAAGAAGCGTGCGAATCGCGCGTACTGGGTGATTGTCTGCCCGATCTGCCCGGTCTCGAAGTGAAGATACGAATATCCGGCCCGCTTAAAGGCGCCGGCAAGCTCTATCCCTATCGGACCCGCTCCGATAATTGCTGCATCAGTGTCAAGTTTCATCAGGGTAAACGATACGCATTGACAGGATTGGAGGCAACAACGAGGTGAATGGTTGATTCATCGACACCGTGCGTGCGAAGGGATGGGACGAAATGCTCGTTCAGATAGGTGTAGCCGCCGATCTTGCCCCCGTCGGGTTCTCCGACGCGATACACTCCGGAATCATGAGAGAGCAGTACCCGGTCCGCGAAACCGGCATCAAGGAGCAGAGAGAGCCGTCGCCAGTGTTCGTCGGCGGTGTCCTCGCGTAGCCCGTCCAGCTCAATCCATGCTCCGCGACGCGCAACGGTCAGAACTTCCTCAGGGTCAGGTTCGTTCTGTGCATGCACGAAGATCCACTTGTTTGGTGGCACCTCTTCCTGTTCGAGAATATCGAGAATCTGGTGAGCCGCGACTGCCACGCCGGTATGTGTGGCAATTGTCAACCCGGTTGTTCGCGACGCAATTGCCGCCGCGCGAATGATCTTTTGCTGAACAGGCTTGAGTGGTTCCGGATGCACTGCCGTCTTTATGAATCCAGGCCGGACATCGCCCCCGTCTATCCCGTCAGTGAACTCACGAATCCACTGATGTGCAAGCTCCTCTGCTGACATGGCAAATGTCTGCTCGGGTAGATAGGGCTCTTTGTACTGACCGGTATTGGTGACAAAGATCATGCCGGTCCGCGTGCTCAGCTCCCGGAGGAGCAACGGATCCCGGGCAAGATACATCGGCGTGCACTCGAAGATTGCCTGAATGCCCGCATCGACTGCTGCCTGAACAAAGGGTTCCATCCGGTTCGCCACGTCCTGCAGATTGTATCGATGCGGTCCGCTCTCTTTCGCGCCGATGAAATCCACCATTACGTGTTCATGGGGAAGAACCTGTTGCAGAGCGGAAGCGTTCACGGTTCCGGTCACGCTCACGATGAATCCTTCTGCCGTCGTCATCGCTCACCATCCTCCTGGACCGCCGCCAGTAACTCTTCCCATTCCTCGTTGAGAGTCCCGGTCGGGGCCGGGACTCCTGCTTTTGCGTACCAGTAGTTTGCGTTTGAGATGTCGCCTTCCTCCCGATGGAGGTAGGCGTGAATGCGGCTGCCGAGTGGAGTGTGGATCCCCTGTGCAATCTGATGCGCCTGCGTCCAGTTGGATGCATGATCCTGCCACAGCGCCTCGGCAGAATCCGGGAGAGTTGCCGGCGTGGAACCGGGATCCGTTTCGCGGATATTCTTGTCATGAAATCGTTTCGTGAACTGTTCCCGTGTCATATTCTGCTCCTCGTTTTTCCGTGGAAATCTCCGTGTTTGATGGTACCACCGGATCCCGCACGGGGCAACGGCGAAGAATCAGGTTCGATCGGCGAAAAACCGCAAGGCGTGGTCAACCAGCGGAATAGCGTCGGAAAGGCTGTCGCATATGATCACGGCGTGGGCACGAGCCGCATTCGGGACATGTCCGAGATCGGGAACCAGAATTGGAATGGTGCCGGCACGGTGAGCGGCGGTAATACCCGGTGCCGAGTCCTCGAAGACCAGACATGCGGAGGTGGGGACCGAAAGAAGTCGGGCTGCTTCCCGGTAGATGTCCGGAGCGGGTTTCGCATTCGGAATCTCGTCTCCGCACACAACCGCGCTGAGATTTGGCAGAATGAGCGACTTTCCGAGAAGATGATCTGCGCGCGATCGCTGAGTGGAGGTTGCCACAGCACAGGGAATGTTGCGTGATCTGAGAAGTCCAATCAGTTCCCGTGCTCCCGGCTTAACGGGAACTCCGTCCCGATCAATGCGGTCCAGGATGAGCCGGTTCCGGAGGTCGCGCACCTCCTTTACCGGGAAATCACCACCCATCAGGTCGCCGAGCAGATGGTCGGTCTGTGTGCGGTCCAGACCCACGGTGGACAGTACGATGTCCTCGGCAATCTCGAACCCAAAAGACCGTGCAGCGGTGATCCAGCCCCAGACGGCAAGGTGTTCCGTATCCAGGAGCAGTCCGTCCATGTCGAAGATGCACGCGTCGAATTCCGGCAGTCCCATAGCACGAGCACTCTAACAGCTCTCCGTTCGCGCGGCAATCCCCGTACTGAGGTGAACTACACTCAATGGGTTATCTCCGGCTTGACGCCGTTCGATATGAAAGAGTATAAAGTTGCCATACTCAAAGGGAATCTGTATCAACGTGAGACCGTGCCTGAACTTCCATTGTGCCAGAGAGACCGTGGTACGGGAATTCCCCCAAAAAAGGAGAGGCCATATGTCGAAACGAACAGGAACAATGATGCTGGTGCTCGCCCTCTTTGCGTTTGTCGCAATGGGCGCATGGGCAGGTGGTTCGTCTGAAGGGGCGTCCGCGTCGAAGTCGATCAAGATCGGTTTCATCGGGCCGCTCACCGGCGACTACGCAAACTATGGAAAACTGATGACTCAGGCCATCAAGATTGCGGTTGAAGAATGGAATGCAAAAGGCGGAATAGACGGACACAACGTGGAAGTCGTGGCCGAGGATTCCGAGGGCAAGCAGGAGAAAGCCTCCGCATCAATGGAGAAACTTGCCAGCGTCGACCAAATTCTCGGACTTGTCGGCGCCGTATTCTCCTCAAGCTCGCTCGCAATCGCGCCCCGCGCGCAGCAGGCGCAGATTGTCATGATCTCCCCCTCCTCGACACATCCGGACCTCACCAATAAGGGGAGTTTCATTTTTCGCGACGTCGTGAGCGATGATGTTCAGGCCAAGGTCTTCGCGAAGTACGTGTATCAGAAAATGGGACTGAAGAAGATTGCAATTCTGTACACGAAGAATGACTACAGCCAGGGGCTCGCCAACGGTTTCAAGGCGCAATTCGAGGCGGAAGGCGGGAAAATCGTCGGCATGGAATCCGGAATGCAGGGTGACAAGGATTTCAAGACCCAGCTTACCAACATCAAGGCCTCCAATCCGGAAGGAATCTACATGCCCGACTACGTTGCAGAAATCAACCAGATCCTGCAGCAGACCCAGCAACTCGGCATGTCGAATGTGAAGATGCTGAGCGGAGATGGCTTCTCCAATCCCGAAATCCTGCAACTCGCGGGTCCCCTTGCGAACGGCGTTGTCTACTCCGGTCCTGAACTGGAGAAGAATCCGCTTCAGGTGGCTTTCGAAAAGACGTACCAGGCGAAGTGGAAAGATAAACCGGACTCCTTCAGCCTCAATGCGTATGACGGGGCAAACATCCTCTTCGACGCCATCAAGGCCGTCTACGAAAAAACGAGCGCTGCCGATCAGAAGACGCTCAATCTGAACCGGGATGCGATCCGCCAATACGTGGCAGACGTGAAGGGGTATCAGGGCGTTTCCGGCGAAATCAGCTTTGCTCCGAATGGCGACGCAATCAAGAATCAGGGTATACTGACGGTAGAGAACAATCAGTACAAGCAACTCGGTGTGTACAAAATCACCGACAACAAGCTTGTCCAGGTAAAGTAGCGCCGTTCAATCGGGCCAACGAGAGCAATCCGGACTGGAGGGGTTCCTCCAGTCCGGCGATAAGAAAACGGGGAACAGAGGTGCATCTTTCACTTTCAGAGCTTGCTCAACATCTGGTTAACGGTCTGACCCTTGGAGCGATCTACGCGCTCATCGCCCTCGGTTACACCATGGTCTACGGAATCCTCAAGTTCATCAACTTCGCCCACGGGGACATCCTCATGGTCGGGACCTATGCGGGACTGTATGCGTACACCGCTATCCAGGGCACCCAGGTTGGCGCGTGGTCGATTCCGGTGTTCTTCCTTGCAATCGTTGTTGCCATGGCTGCAAGCGGGCTCCTCGGTTTCCTGGTGGAGCGGGTCGCCTACCGGCCGCTCAGGCGGGCGCCTCGGCTGGCGCCTCTCCTCTCGGCGATCGGTGTATCGATAATTCTCATGAACACCGCCGCCTTTGTCTTTGGCACAAAGTCGAAAGACTTTCCCTATCCGTTCGAAAACAAGCCAATAATTGTAGAAAATGTTGCAATTACGCCGCATCAGATCATGGTCCTTGCGGTTGCGCTGGTCATGATGGTGACCCTGAAGCTCTTCATTGATCGCAGCCGTCTCGGTAAGGCAATGAGAGCAACGAGTCTGGACATGGACGTTGCGCGTCTTATGGGAATCAACGTAGATTCCATAATCAGCCTTACTTTCGTCATCGGGTCCGCTCTTGCCGCTGTCGCGGGTGTTCTGATTGCCCTTGAATACACCGTCTACCCAACAATGGGCACTACGGCCGGTCTGAAAGCGTTCATTGCCGCCGTCGTCGGCGGTATCGGCGATATCAGCGGCGCAATGCTCGGAGGCATACTGCTCGGAGTGCTCGAGACCTTCGGTGTTGCAGTATTTGGAATTCCGGTTGGTCTGAAAGACACTATTGCATTCTCTATCCTCATCATCATTCTGCTCGTGAAACCCTCGGGGCTTCTCGGACGATCCGAGCGGGAAAAGGTGTAGGGGGGCGGACGTGATCTATTTTGTCCTGTTGCTTGTCATCTACATAGGAATCTACGCAATCCTGGCGCTCAGCCTGAACATTGTGACAGGCTATACCGGGCTTCTGTCTCTGTGTCAGGCCGCATTTTTCGGGATCGGTGCATACACCACCGCAATTCTGATGACGAGAACTCACATCAACTTCTGGTGGATCCTGCTTCTTTCGGGTGTCTTCGCCTCTCTTGCCGGAATTCTCATTGGGTTGCCCACACTCCGGTTGAAGGGAGATTATCTGGCCATCGCCACTCTCGGGTTTGGTGAGATAACCCGTAACGTGCTCCTGAACTGGGACTCCCTTACTCGCGGCCCGCTGGGAATCTCGGGTATCCCGGCAATCAAGACGTTTGGAATTGCGTTGGACCCCATTCTGAAGGTAAGGTATGCCGTCTTTGTCTGGATATTCGTTCTCCTGACCTTTCTCATTCTCCGCCGCATAATGCGCAGCCGGGTCGGACGCGCGTTGGAAGCTATCCGGGAGGACGAGATTGCCGCCTTTTCCATGGGCATCAACATTACGAAGTACAAGGTCATTGCCTTCGGCCTGTCGGCCTTCTTTGGAGGCATTGCCGGAACGCTCTTTGCCGTCTATAACCAATCGGTCAGTCCGGCAAGCTTCGATTTTCTGCTTTCGGTCATGGTTCTCTGCATGGTGGTTCTTGGAGGAATGGGAAACCATTTCGCCGTAGTTCTTGGTGCGGTGCTAATCGAGATTGCCGGAGAGCTCCCCCGGTTGCTCGGGTTTTCGAGTCTGGTGCCCCCGCAATTCAAGCAGATTCTCTTCGGTCTCATCCTGGTTGTCATGATGATATACCGGCCCCAGGGACTTCTGGGACGACGAGTGCAAAAGTCGCGTCCGCTCGATGATCTCGATGGAGACGCAGGTGCGCCGGCTACCGCAGCAGGTCCGCAGGCGGGGTCAACCGAGGGGGCTCCGTGAGTCTGCTGTCAACTGTCAGGCTTCGGCGCCAGTTTGGTGGTGTCCTTGCGGTCGCGGACATAGATTTCGCCGTGGAAAAGGGCTCCATTACCGGGCTCATCGGCCCAAACGGAGCGGGGAAGACCACGCTGTTCAACAACGTGACCGGGCTGGATACGCCCACGTCCGGAAACGTCTATTTTGATGGGCGTGAGATTACGGGAATGCCTGCGAACCGGATTACCCGGCTCGGTATTGCCAGGACATTTCAGAACATTCGCCTGTTCAAGGAGATGACTGTTCTGCAGAATGTCATGGTTGGTCGGCACTTCAAACAACAGGGTACGGGAATATTGAAGAACAGATCTATCCAGGCGGTCATGAGCGTCGTGCAGCTGAAAAAGACTGAAACGGCAATTCAGCATGATGCAATAGAGTGGCTCGGATTTCTCGGACTCGAACGATTTCGTGATGACCTTGCGCGCAACCTTCCCTATGGACGCCAGCGTGAGCTGGAAATTGCACGTGCACTTGCCACCGAGCCAACGCTCCTGTTTCTGGATGAACCCGCTGCTGGAATGAACCCTTCGGAGACCGAGGAGCTCATGCGCATTATCCGGCGCATCCGCGATCTCGGTATTACCATTGTGCTCATTGAGCACGACATGAAGCTTGTCATGAACATCTGCGAGCGCATTACGGTACTCAACTATGGCCGGAAGATTGCAGACGGCAACCCCGAAGAGATCCAGGGAAACCAGCAGGTCATTGAGGCGTACCTGGGGAAGGAGGAGTAGCCATGGGGGATCTTCTCCAGATTGAGGGAGTCTCGGTACGTTACGGAAACATAATTGCGCTGCGGAAGGTGAGTCTGTCGGTCTCTCAGGGGGACATTGTCTGCCTGATAGGCGCGAACGGAGCCGGAAAATCCACCCTTCTCAAGGCGATTGTCGGACTCGAGCCGGTTGCGACAGGAACCATCCGCTTTGACGACACGGTTATTGCGTCCGCAGGAGACGCTCCGGCCGGCGGGGTAGAAGATCGTCGTGCCCTTCGTGCATCGAAAAAAGCGGGAATGACTACCGACCGCATAGTTTCACTGGGCATTTCCCTTGTTCCCGAAGGACGGCGCGTCTTTGCCGACATGACGGTTCAGGAGAACCTCGAGATGGGAGCGTTCCGCGAACGAAACGACAAGGTGGTTGCCCGAAAGATCGAAGAGATGTATGAGCTCTTCCCAATCCTGAAAGAACGGCGCAGACAGAAGACGCGCAGCCTTTCGGGCGGAGAACAGCAGATGATGGCCATAGCTCGGGCCCTCATGAGCTCGCCACGCCTGCTTCTCCTCGATGAGCCGGGCCTCGGCCTCGCTCCGTTGGTCATCAAGCATATTTTCTCGACGATCAAGCGGATAAATGAAACGGAGAATGTGACAGTGTTCCTGGTCGAACAGAATGCCAAGGTTGCGCTGAACACGAGTGACCGCGGATACGTCATGGAGACCGGAAAGATCATTCTGGAAGATGAGAGTTCCCGGCTTCTGGAAAACGATCGCGTGAAAGCTGCGTATCTTGGCGAGTGAGAGGTATCAAGGAAAATGAACGTCGGTAAGATCATGACGCACAATCCGGTCACCGTCTCGGTGGAAACACCGGTGACCGATGCCCAGGCCCTCATGAAACAGGAGAAGGTCCACAGGCTTCCGGTTCTTGACCGGCAGAAGAAGCTGGTCGGGATAGTGGCGGAAACAGATCTTCTGAAGGCAGCCCCATCCGAGGCGACAACGCTGAACATGTACGAGATGTTCAATCTCCTGAGTCAGCTCACCGTGAAGGACGTGATGACCAGGAAAGTCATCACCGTAAAAGAAGAGACGCTCATTGAAGATGCAGCGCGAATCCTTGTGGACAACGACATAGGCGGTGTTCCGGTTGTTCGCAACGGGACCGTTGTTGGAATTGTCACCGAATCCGACATCTTCAAGTTGTTTATCGAACTGTTCGGTACGCGCAAACGAGGCATTCGTGCAACCATCCTCATCCCCGACCAGCGCGCCGAAATTGCACATATTACTTCGGCTCTCTCCGAACGGGGCGGCAATATCATCTCCATCGGAACATTCTCAGGCGAAGATCCGACGAATGCGATCTGCATAATCAAGGCAGACGAAATATCGCGAGAGGCAATGGTGGAGGCAATGACTCCGTACGTCCTCGAAGTTCTCGACATCCGCGAGGCGTAGGACTCCGATGCGCAGGAGCCCACGGGACAGGATGTCCGACCCGTCCACTCCTGCTCACTACGGCAAGCCGCTCATCGGCGGACAGGACCCCGCGCGGGAGCTTGAAGCGTTTGCTTCACTTCGCCGCTGCCTGCTCGATTCGTCCTCTGCAATTTACATGAAAAAGGCGGGGTACCTTGGAGTTGCCGGCCGTACCCTCGACATGCAGACAATACCCCAGGTCATAACCGAAACCGGATATCACACCATGCCGGTGCTTGTTGTCAGACCATCCGGGGACGTCGGGGACGCAGGAGAGGCCGATGCGCGGTCGACCGACGCCATTCTTGTCGACACTGCGACAGAATTGAAAATCCCCGTAATTACCGAGGACCGCAAGATGATGCTCAAGCTCGACGCAGTGGGCATCCCGTTCTTCAATGCCCTCATGATTTTGCACCTGCTCCTGTTTCGCGGCGAGATTGATCTCGAGGGTCACCGCAGATACCTTTCGGCACTGCTCTCTGTCAGTCGCTACAGTGCGCGGGTGCGCGTGTACGGCGAACAGGTGTTTCAGGCGGTGCTCAAGTACCGATAGGCAAGAGGGACTCCCCGAAGGGAGCGTGCAACTCGCTGACATTGCGGCGGCCGGCTTCGGTCAGTGAACAAAGTCCTGTGCAGTGGGAATGTCTGCCTTGGTAATCGAACAGAGAATCTGATCGGTCAGCGGGGAGATACCGGAGATGCGGTCTGCCTGCTTTTCGATAATCATTTCGAAGAGGTTACGGACGAATCTTCCGTTTCCGAACGACTTGTCACGTCTTTCGTAGAAGTAGGTGAAGACGTCCAGGAGCGCTCGTCGCCCCTGGGGCGTTACAGTCAGAGAAGAGTTCTGGATGAACAGGTTGAATATCCGTATCAGTTCCTTCGGTGTGTAGTGATCAAAATAGAAGAAACGGGAGAACCGCGACTTGAGTCCCGGATTCGAATCAATGAAGTCCTGCATCTCATCCGGATAGCCCGCTACGATGACGACAAGCCGGTCGCGGAAATCTTCCATCCGTTTCAGGAGGGTATCTATTGCCTCCTGGCCGAAGTCTTTTCCTGCGTCTCTCGGACTCAGCGTATACGCTTCGTCAATGAACAGGACTCCGTCCATGGCTTCCTGCACGACCTGATCAACCTTCATGGCCGTCTGACCGACGTAGCCCGCAACGAGCCCGGCGCGGTCGGTCTCTACGCAATGCCCTTTCTCAAGCATTCCAAGGCACTTGTATACTCTGCCCACATAACGGGCAATTGTCGTCTTTCCGGTTCCCGGTGGTCCATAGAACACGGCGTGTTTGGAGAACGGGGTTACCGGCAGCCCGCGTTTTTCCCGTTCCCGGTGAACCTTGATGAGATTCACGAATGTCTTGATTTGTCGTTTGACCTTGTCCATGCCAATCAGGCTGTTGATCTTTTCCATGACCTGATCGAGGGTCTCTTCCTCTTCCTCGGCCGGTGCGAACTGGACTCTTTTCTTGACCTCCGCGGTCCGTTCATCTTCTCCTGATGTCGCGTGTGTTCCGGATTCGCCATAGATGAGCTCGCGCAGCTGCCCTATCCGCGCTTTCTCCTGCTCGTTTACCGTTCCGTCGGCTTTTATGACAACTTGCGCGTAGTTGTAGAAGCTGCTTGCAAGCCGGTCGAAATGAGAGCTCTTCTGGCGGCTGTCGTACAGGTGAAGATACTGGAGACTTCGCAGCAGCTTGCTGCTCTGCCCGCCGCCGGCCTTGCGGATCTCGTTCGAGAACTGGTCCCAGTTCTTGAGGATAGCCTTGCGATGGCGAAGCGGCGGAGTGTCGAAGCGGAACAGATCGATAACCAGCTCTCGGTCCTTGATGATGTTCTGTTTCAACGGCATGAGCACCATGGCTATGAAGAGCTTCGATTCTTCGGGAATTTCATCGTCGTTTCCAATTGCCCGGGAGGTTATGTAGAGCAGATCATCGGTGAGCTGGTTGAGAAAGAGCGGCTCTCCGTTGAACTGTTTGTACTCGTTTACGGTGAGATAGGTTTTTTTTGCCTCACCATAGAGAAATCTCAGATTGGCAAGCCGATCCTCGCCGGTCCGTATTGGGCGCGGCGTCATGTCGTCGGAGCCGTTGTCGTCCGCGGGGCCCGCGGTTACCGGGTGCACGGTTGCAACGGTTTCCAGTTTGCGGACCAGATTGTCCACGAACGACTGGACCTGTATTCCGTTCCCCGTAGCCGTAAGCGTGGTTGTTCCACCGCGCTGCTGCAGCAGTACCTGCACCGTGGAGAATCCTTTGCGTGTTTCGACACCCGCCATGTTCTCCAGGGCTATGTTTTCCGGAGATGCGTTGGCGCTGCCATTGGAAACGAAAAGCAGCCGTCGGTCGGTGAGGCAGAGCAGTCCGGGTGCACCGGTTCCTGCGCCGGTAATGACTGTTCCGCGGTAAAATCCTTCCAGGACGTCTTCTATCCGTTCTTCCTCGTCCAGGATGCGGTTCAGAGAGCTTACAAGGTTCTTCTTGAATGACACGTGAAGCCAGTTGGAGATCAGATTCAGCTGTGATTCAACTTCATTTGTCAGCGGCATCCGTACTGTCTCCTCGCGCCCCGCATCTATTCAACAATTAACCATATTTCACGCCTTTTTTCCAGTGCATCAGTTTCGGCGAATATGGTATCATTTCGCTCGACAAGGAGCAGATGTGATAGATAGTATTGATGAGCCTTCCGCCGTGAACGCTGGACCGGCAGCGCCTGCCGACAACTTGCTTACCGCTTCAGCCGTTTCTTCTCCCTTCGACGCGGAAATTGACCGTCCGCAGCCCCGCCCCGACGGGCGAAAGACGCTTCGGGACCTGCTGGAACGGCGTATTCTGGTGCTGGACGGCGCCATGGGAACCATGATTCAGCGGCACCGTCTTTCAGAGGAACAGTTTCGTTCCGAGCGCTTCGCCTCCCACCCGTCATCTCTCCGCGGGAACAATGACATCCTTTGCCTGACTCGTCCGGACATCATCGGTGAGATTCATCGGCAGTATCTCGCGGCAGGAGCGGACATAATTGAGACAAACACGTTCAATTCCACCCGGATCAGCCAGGCGGACTATGGGACCGAGCAGTTTACCTATGAGATGAACCGTACGGCGGCATTCATAGCGCGTCAGGCGGCAGACGAGTTCAGCGAAAAGACGCCGGAAAAACCGCGCTTCGTTGCCGGAGTCCTTGGGCCAACAAACAAGACCCTTTCCTTGAGTCCGGATGTTGAAAATCCTGGCTTCCGCGGAATCACTTTCGACGAGCTTGTGGAAGCCTATCGAGATGCCGCGGAGGGTCTCGTGGACGGCGGCGCGGATATCCTCCTTATTGAAACAATCTTTGACACGCTCAACGCGAAAGCAGCGATCTTTGCCATTCTGACGATGTTCGAGGACCGCGATTTCCGCCTTCCCATCATGATCTCCGGGACGATCACCGATCGGAGTGGAAGAACCCTGTCCGGGCAGACGACCGAAGCTTTCTGGTACTCGGTCCAGCATGCCGAGCCGCTCTCCGTGGGGCTCAACTGCGCTTTCGGCGCCGATCTCCTGCGTCAGTATGTCGAAGAGCTTGCACGGGTGGCCCCGGTGCCGGTCAGCACTCATCCGAACGCCGGACTTCCGAACGAGTTCGGTGAGTACGACCATTCGCCTGAGTTCATGGCGCAGATTCTGAAAGGCCTCGCGCTCGAAGGGGCCGTGAATATCGTTGGCGGCTGCTGCGGCACCACGCCGGATCACATTCGTGCAATGAGCGAGGCCGTGGACGGGCTCACCCCGCGGGTAGTGCCTGAGGACCGGCATGTATCCGCATTCAGCGGACTCGAACCGCTCACGCTTCGGGAAAACATGCGTTTTGTGAACATCGGCGAGCGGACCAATATTACCGGCTCCGCACGATTTCGGCGCCTCATTACCGGGAAGAAGTACGACGAGGCGCTCGAAGTTGCCCGCACCCAGGTGGAGAGCGGTGCGCAGATCATCGACATCAATATGGACGAGGCCATGCTCGATTCGAAGGCCGAGATGGTCACGTTCCTGAACCTCCTTGCCACCGAACCGGACATTGCGCGCGTTCCGGTCATGATTGACTCGTCCAAGTGGGACGTCATCGAGGCCGGCCTGAAGTGCATTCAAGGCAAGGGAATCGTGAACTCCATAAGTCTGAAGGAGGGGGAGGAGCAGTTCTTTGCGCATGCGCGCCTGGTGCGGAAGTATGGCGCCGCGGCAATTATCATGGCATTCGACGAGAAAGGCCAGGCTGACAGCTACGAGCGCAAGGTAGACATCTGTACCCGATCCTATCGGCTGCTTACCGGGAAGCTCGGTTTCCCGCCCGAAGACATCATCTTTGACCCGAATATCTTCGCCATCGGAACCGGGATCGACGAACATCGTCACTACGCGGTGGACTACATACGCGCGGTTGCGGCAATCAAAGAGTCGCTGCCGTTCGCCCGGATCTCCGGCGGAGTAAGCAATATTTCGTTCTCTTTTCGCGGAAATAACCGGGTCAGGGAAGCCATGCATTCGGCGTTTCTCTACCACGCAGTTGCCGCGGGTATGGACATGGGAATCGTCAATGCGGGTCAGCTTGAGGTGTACGACGACATCGATCCGGAGTTGCTCGAACACGTTGAAGACGTGATCCTTGATCGCCGTGAGGATTCGACCGAACGGCTTCTGGAACTGGCCGAACGTGTGGAGAGCGGGGGCCGCAGCCGGGTCGAGGACCTTGCGTGGAGGGAGAAGCCGGTCGGAGAACGGTTATCCCATGCACTGGTAAAAGGAATTACGGCTCACATCGAACAGGATGTCGAGGAGGCGAGGCTTTCGCTTCCCCGGGCACTGTCCGTTATCGAGGGGCCGCTCATGGACGGCATGAACGTGGTCGGTGGCCTTTTCGGCTCGGGGAAAATGTTTCTGCCGCAGGTGGTCAAGAGCGCACGGGTTATGAAGCAGGCAGTCGCCTATCTTCTGCCATATGTCGAGGCCGAAAAAGGGGTGGCGCTGGCGGGCGAATCGGCCCGGGCAGAAACGGTAGAAACAGATCCGAATACTGTCAAAAGACGCGCTCCGCAGGCAGGAGCCAAGGGCAAGGTCCTCCTTGCTACCGTGAAAGGGGACGTACACGACATTGGGAAAAACATCGTTGGCGTAGTTCTCCAGTGCAACAATTACGATATCGTTGACCTCGGCGTCATGGTGCAGTGCCATGATATTCTCGAAGCCGCCAAACGGGAGAATGCGGATATCATTGGTCTCTCCGGGCTCATTACCCCGTCCCTTGAAGAGATGGCCTACGTTGCCTCAGAGATGGAGAAGGCAGGGATGAGTCTGCCCCTCCTCATTGGCGGGGCAACGACGTCGAAGATCCACACGGCGGTGAAAATTGCGCCGCAGTATTCCGGCCCGGTAGTTCATGTGAAGGACGCGTCGCTCGCGGTTGGTGTTGTTGGGAAATTGTTGAGCGAAGATCAGCGAGACGAGTTCATGAAACAGGTTGGCGTCGAGCAGGAACGCGAACGGGTTCGCCGGAACGAAAAGCTCGATTCGGCGGAAATGCTTTCGGTGGAAGAAGCCCGCCGGAACCGGTTCGACCCCGGTTGGGATAGCATACAGGTGGTGACTCCGAAGAGACCCGGAATAACCGTCTATTCCGATTATCCGCTCGATGAGATTGCGTCTTATATCGACTGGACCTATTTCTTTGTTGCCTGGGAGATGAACGGCAGGTATCCGGAGATTCTCGACGATCCTGTGGTTGGCGAGGAGGCTCGAAAGCTCTACGCCGACGCGCTGAAAATGCTCGATCACATTGTGTCCGGTAAGCTGCTGACGGCAAACGGTGTTGTAGGAATCTGGCCTGCAAACTCGCTGCCGAACGACAATATCGAGATATACACCGACGAAAACCGAAACGAGGTACGAGCCACGATCAACACGCTGCGTCAGCAACGGCGCAAGGAGACCATACCGTACTACCTTTCGCTCTCGGACTATGTGGCTCCGAAATCCACCGGCATTGCCGACCACGTGGGTGCCTTTGCGGTGTCCGCCGGTGTCGGTCTGGACAGGATTGTGGCCGGCTATGAGGCGGAGAATGATGATTATTCTGCCATTCTTGCCAAGATTACGGCCGACCGTCTGGCCGAAGCCTTTGCCGAGTGTCTTCATGAGAAGGTGAGGAAGGAAGTCTGGGCATATGCGCCGGCCGAAAACCTGAGCAGAGAGGATCTTCTGAAGATGAAGTATGCGGGGATCAGGCCGGCGCCCGGCTATCCGCCGTGCCCGGATCATACGGACAAACTGGCGCTCTTCGATCTTCTCGGCGCAGAAGCGGCGGCGGGCATTTCGCTGACTGAAAGCTGCATGATGATTCCGGCGGCGAGCGTCTCCGGCTACTATTTTGCACTGGAAGAGTCAAAATACTTTTCGGTTGGGCGTATTGGCCGCGATCAGGTAGCCGACTATGCACAGCGCAAGGGGGTAGATCTCGCCACCGCAGAGAAGTGGCTGGCATCTACACTCGCGTACTGAACCTTTCGGCATGGGTCGATGTTAATTGTCCACCTCACCGTGCTCGAGGAAACTGTAGTATTCCCGCTCGCTGAACACTATGTGGTCCAGAAGCGGGATTCCGAGTGTCTCCCCTGCCGTGATCAGGCGCCGTGTTACCTCCCGGTCTTCGGCACTCGGCTGGACGTTTCCCGAAGGATGGTTGTGACAGACAATGACCGCCGCGGCGCGGTCGGTAACAGGGTCTGCAAATACCTCGCGGGGGTGAACGATGGTCCGGTTGACCAGACCTACGGACACCACGCGCACCGCCGTGACCTCATGCGCTCCATTGAGCGAGAGCGAAAGGAAGTATTCCTGCTTGCGGTCTGAAAAATGGCGAACGAGTGGCAGCACATCCGCGGGAAACGCGATCCTGCGAGTCTCCGGGCAGAGCAGCCGCCGGGTGAACTCGATTGCTGCAGTCAGCATTGAAGCCTTCGCGGTTCCCAGGCCGGAAACCGCCATCAGGTCATCCACGGAAACACGGCCGCTCTTTCGGTCGAATATCGGAAGCACCTCCGCCGCAAGCAGTTCGACCCGCTTCATGCGTGTCCCGGAACCGATAAGGATAGCGAGCAGTTCACGATCCGACAGCCGTTCGGGTCCGCCCGCCTTGAGTTTTTCCCGTGGCCGGTCGGCAACCGGAAGTTCGCCAATTCTGCTCGTGGTGTCGCGCACTGTCATTACCCTCCGAACGGACATGTCTCATTCGGTATTACTCCGGTTTTCCGGCCGGTGCTTCAGCGCTTCGGGCCTGCGGCGGAAAAAACATGAAAATTCCGCCGCCGCGGCGAAATGTGTGCCGACGGTGTAATGATCACTTTTTTTTGAAGCGGTTTTCCTTTTTTATCGGGTCGTGCTATTCTTAGGAGAGAAACCAATGGGGGCGTCTATGAAACGCAAGGGGCTACTGTTCGCAGTGATCTCGGTGGTGTTCTTTGTCCTGGTCGGAACCACGGCGTTTGCCGGGGGAAATCAGGAGCAGCGAAAGACCGCCTTCGAGAAGTCGACAACACCGCGGGTGTATATTGCACCACAGAACGCAGCATCGGGGAATACCAGTCTCAGGCTGCAATCGAATATCGTTCCTGGTAGCGGAAGCGTTATCAAGAGTTACGATCTTTCTATCTACGACACGACCGGTAATGTCGTGTGGTCGAAGGCGGAAACGGAGACACAAAGCCGGGGATTCTTCGGCAATCTTTTCAACATTGGACAGAGACCGCAAATCTCCCCGAAGACCATTGAAGATCTGTCGTGGCCCGGCGTGGATCAGAACAACAAGCCGGTTCCGGACGGTGACTACATATACCAACTCACAGTCACCGACAATACCGGTACGGTAGCAAAGACTTCGCCCCTCAACGTTACGGTTGACAACACGCCTCCCACTGTCGGTCCCGTAACGACCGACTACCCGATATTTTCTCCGAATGGAGACGGCATCCGCGATACGATCCCGATAAAGCAGTCCGGTTCGCGAGAAGTATCCTGGCACGGGCTTTTCAAGGACGGATCGGGAAATGTGGTACGGGAATACAAATGGGACAATCCGGTTCAATACGATCCAGCGAAACCGACCGAACAGAATCCGCAGAAGGATCAGTCTCCGCCGGATTTCAGCTGGGACGGAAAGGATGCGAGCGGCAACGTAGTCCCGGACGGCAACTACACTTACACTCTTGTGGGAAAGGATCGCGCCGGTAACAGTGCGGAATCGACGCCGCTGAAGATCACCGTTTCGGCGAAGGCTGGCCCGATGAGCCTCAAGGCGACCAATCCCGCCTTTTCTCCAAATGGCGACGGAGTAAAAGATTCCACCAATCTCGAGATTTCGGTGAATGTACCGATTGCGGTCGTCGACTGGAAGATAGCGATTGCGTCGCGTTCGGACAGCACCCGAGTAATCCGGACATACTCCGGGAAGGGAAATCCGCCGGCAACGGTAAACTTCGACGGAAAGGATGACAACGGAATTGCACTTCCCGACGGTGCGTACATCGCGTTGCTCTCCGGAACTTTTGAAAACGGTGATCGAGCGCAGGCGGAGCCGCTGGATCTTACTATTGATACGAAAGCCCCCGAGGCAACCATTACCGCTACTCCGCGCGTCTTTGGCGGTTCACGTGGCCCGACCACCTCTATAAACCTGAAGGCCGACTGGAGCGCAAACTGGACGGGTGTGCTCGAATATGCGGGTGGAAAAATCGAAGTCCCTGCCGCGCAGTACGGAATTGGCGCAAAGGACTTCCCGTTTGTCTGGAACGGGACAGATCTGAACGGTAAGCCGGTACCCGATGGAGCGTATACCATCTATGTGTACGGGACGGACGCTGCCGGAAATCGCGGAGAATCGAACCATGTGGTAATCGGGAAGATCACCGGTCCGACACCTATCAATCTGTCGCTGCCCGAAAAGGCGTTCTCCCCGAATGGAGACGGGATCAAGGATACGATCTCCATCATGACCGACGCCAAATTGAAGGTGCTCATAGATAAGTTCATTGTTGATATCAAGGATTCGAGTGGACAGATTGTACGATCCAGCGAGACACGGAAGGCAGCCGACACGTTTGTGTGGGACGGCCGGACGAATGCCGGTACCCTCGTACCCGACGGTCAGTACACCGTAGATTTCGAAGTCCTGTATCAGAACGGGAATGACGAGAAGGCAACAGCCGGACCGATAATCGTAGACACTCAGGCACCGAAGATCGATATTTCGGCCGACAATACGACCTTTTCACCGAACGGCGACGGCATTCGGGATACCGTTACCATTACCCAACATTCCGGTACGGCGGACCACTGGACCGGACAGTTCCTGAACAGTCAGGGCAAGGTAGTTCGCGAGTATTCATGGCCGAATCAGGCACAGACCTTCGTCTGGGACGGGACCGATCAGCAGGGCAACAAGGTTCCCGATGGTCCGTACACCTACGTGGTTCAGGCGCAGGATGCCGCAGGAAACATCGGGCGCGCAGAACTGAAGCTCAACGTCAATCCGCTCTCGGGACTCGTTAACATCGAGCCGCAGAGCGCAGGATTCTCGCCCAACGGTGATGGAGTCATGGACACCATGAACTTCGACGTCTCAGTTGCCAAGAAGGAAGGCATGAAGTCCTGGTCAGCGAGCTTTGTGAACGATCAGAAGGGCGTTGTCCGTACCGTGACCGGCGGCTCCTCGCTTCCGGCCACAATTACCTGGGACGGGAAGACAGATCTCGGGTTTGTGCTCGATGGTACCTACCACGCACGATTGACGGTCACGTACGACAACGGAAGCAGCGAGCAGATGGAGTCGACGAAGAGCTTCGTAGTCGACACAGTTGCGCCAAAGACTTCCGTTACCGTGAGCCCGGTGCCCTTCTCGCCGGATGGAGACGGCATTAACGAGACGGTCACGATCTCTATGGCGGCGACCGACAGTCTCGCCGGGATCAAGGATTGGACGCTCGACATTCTGGATCCGATGGGACACAGCTTCATGAAGTACAGCGGTACGGGTGCACCGCCACCGTCGGTAGTCTGGGACGGCCATGCGCGAAGCGGAGAGCTCGTACAGTCGGGCATGGACTATTCGGCAGTGTTGACCGTAACCAACGAATACGGAGTTACCGGGACCGGCGGAGGCGTCATCTCTGTGGACATTCTGGTCATCAAGGAGGGAGATCACTACCGGATACGGGTGCCGAGCATCTATTTCGGTCCGAACACCTCAGACCTCTTCCTGGTGGACGACACGCTTCTGACGAAGAATCTGGAGACACTCCGTCGACTGGCGAAGATACTGAACCGTTACGAACATTACAACATTCTCATTCAAGGCAACGCGGTCAGCGTTCTCTGGTACAATTCCAAGCTTGCGGCAGAGGAGCAGAAGGAAACCCTCATTCCGTTGTCTCGGGCCCGCGCCCGTGAGGTAATGAAGGCGCTCGCCATCCTCGGCGTTGACCGACATCGCATAAGTATCGAGGGACTTGGCGGATCGAACCCGATCGTGCCGTTCAGCGATCTCCAGAATCGGTGGAAGGACCGGCGCGTGGAGTTTCTGCTGACAACACCACCTTCAGGTGTGAAACCTGCCAAGCAGTAGGAAATTGGAAAGTAGTATAATACCGGCCGCCCGAAAGGGCGGCCGGACTTGTCTTGCGTATTATGCCGGAGACCGACGTATTGTCTGTGCCCCGGCCCGAAGCGGTTGCGGGACGCGTTTCCGGGACGCGGGGGGTTGACTGACGGCGGTCTGACCGCTATAGTTGCGACCGAAAGTGCAAAATTTCTGCCGGCGGTGCTATGGTGCCGTGGCTTGGAACTCAAGGAGAGAGCATGTCAAAAGCGCACCGGGGTGCGGGTATCCGCTCCATGGTAAATCACGGACGGGGAACCTGCCCGATCTGTAAACGAAGCGGTATCAAACTCATGTACGAACACCAGATTGGCGAACAGAAAGTGAACATCTGCAAGCAGTGCAAAGCGACGGTTGCACGCAGTGCGAAGAAGAAAGAGACCGCAGCATAGACACCAGTCCGTCTTCGGTCAACTTACGGACCGACAGCAAACGGCCTGTATCGTGCGCCATTTCCACTCCGGTTGTGGCGCAGGAAACAGGCCGTTTTGTTTGAGAAGGAGGAACATAGATGGCTGCCACTGCACCAATTGAAGAGTTGCGCGCGGCTGACGAGGCGCTTGCACGCCTCAAAGAGACCCACCCGGAGGCCTACGGACTCTTTTCGGCTCTGTTCAAGAAGTTCAGGAATGTCGGCTACAGAAATGTCATCAAGCTAATGCTCGGAGAGTCGACACCGGAGAAGCTTAAGGGCGAAGGCTGATCGGAGTCCGCCGACTTCTATGCTTTGCGCCGGGCGGCGATGCGTCTGATGAGCACCAGGAACAGGACGGTCCCGAGAATCCTGCCACCGGAGCTTACGCCGAAGCAGAAGCGAAATGAAATCGCGTCTATGAGATATCCGCCGATGAGCGGTCCGATGACCGCGCTTGCAAATACTACCGTCTGGTAGAGTGCTACGGCTCTGGCGCGTTGCGTCTCCGGGCTGTATTCGAGCAGCAGGTTGAAGTTCGCAAGATTATATCCACCCCAGAACAGGCCGCTCAAGAGCGATATGAAGTATACCTGATACGGTTCCCTCACAATGATCCAGAGCGCCGGGAGAATTGGGATGATGAGACCGGTCAGCCTCTGAACCCAGAACGAGCCCCGAGTATCCAACAACTTGCCGAACAGATACTGACCGAGTAACGTCGCCAGGCTGGTCAGACCCGCCGCGTAGCCGACCATTTCAACCCCCGCCTTCAAATCGGTCACCATGTAAACATTGAAAAACGGCCCGGCGATCTGAATGGAAAGGTTCCAGATGAAAGCCCCGGCCAGAAACGCTACAAAATTCGGTGAGCCGCGCAAAGCCTTGCGAAGATCCCCTGTCCGGTGGCGGGGGCGGGGAATCCCGTTTCCTTCGGGTTCAGGGATGCGTGCAAAGGCGAGTGTGGATGCGGCGCCGAAGGCGAATGCGGTGAGAAAAACCATCTGATAGCCGAGATGAAGATGGGAGTGCCCGGTATTGAGGTGCCGAATCAGCCAGCCCCCAATCGGTGCTGCCGTGAGTGCGGCGAGTCCCATGAGTTGCCCGCGGCTCGTGAAATAGCGCCCGCGCATTGAGACGGGTACCAGATCGGCAACGAGTTCCGTCCAGGGCGGGTTGCTGTAATTGTTGGCGAAGGACCGAAGCGCGTTTATTGCAATGATGAGCCACACTGCAATCTTCGCGGGAAGGACAAGAAGCGGGACCAGACTGAACATCAGAAACAGCACGCGGCCCGCGCCTCCGCTGGCCCATAGCACCACGCGTTTCTTGCTTCTCGTCTGTTCGGCTGACGCCGCTCCCGGGAAGAGGGCCACAGTGCCGAGAAAGTTGGCCGCGGCGGTCATAATCCCGATTTCGGCATTTGTTGCCCCGAACGCCAGCGCGAACAACGGCACAAAGTTCACCGCAAGGTTTTCGCTGAACGAACTGAGCAATCCATCGAGAAGGAAGTACCGCAGACCGACAATCCGAGGTGGATTGAGCGGCTCCCTGGCTGAGCGAATGATCGAGTTGTCTATGCGTCTGGTAAGCAGGTCCCAGTTCCACCGCTGAGGCCGCAATTCATCGCGTGGCGAGAAAATGCGCTGGAAGAACTGATAGGGGTAGCGGTTCGACGGCCGGCGGGCATGATTCGGTCCGGCGTATTGCGTGTCCGATCCGTCATTTCCTCTGTTCTGCCCACCAGTTTTTGCTTTCGGTGTCATGATCCTTGTGTATTGTTTCCTGTGCCTTTTGCGGATACTACCAGTTTCTCTCACCTCAGTGAAGCCGGCTTCGGGTTTCCGGGACGTCACGGCTCGCATCCGGGCACCTTTGCGGGAGGGAGGATACGCCATGAAGGGCAAAACCGTGTGAAGTATAACCGAGCGTGTTGATAGGAAGTGTGCGCCACTCTTTGACCGGCAACTACGGTCAATGTCGGGACGGCATTGCGGTGCCGACCGTTTTTCTGCTTGCGCATTCGCCGCCGGCACGGTAAAATTGTATGTTAGTAACGCGCGGTGCTGAAGGTGATTCATGGACCCCGGGGCGGGGTGAATTGCGAAGGGCGGTGGTTATCGTGCATTCGTCGCCACATCTCATCCCGATGTTCCGGCCGCTCGTGTTTCTATTCTTCCGGACCTTCGGGCTCGTCGGGCAGACACAGAGCGAGGAATGGAACAGTGCGCAGACGGCAAGTTTTTCAGTCGTACCGGTAGAAAAAGAACGGCTTTTCTGATAGGTACTGGGCAATAGGATAAGGTGAGCATGCAACGACGCAGAATTTCGTCTTCGGACGTTGCCAGGAAAGCTGGTGTGTCCAGGACGACCGTTTCATTCGTACTCAACAACACTCCCGGAAAGACGATCTCCGAGGAGACGCGACAGCGGGTACTGGAAGTGGCAAACACGCTCGGATACGAACCGAACATCAATGCGCGTCGTCTTGCCATGATTCGGGACAAGGCTATAGGACTTTTCATCTGCCAGTCTCAAAGTGTAATATCGGACAGTTACGTTATTCGGTTGATTGAAGGCATGAGTCAGGTGCTGAATCGGAAGCGGCACAGTCTTGTCCTGGAGCCGCTTCGCCTGGCTGAATCCGACTACCTGGAAATTGCCCTCCGGCATGAGCTCGACGGAGTTGTCCTGCTGAATGCACATGAAAATGATGAAGGAATCCGAAAACTGAAGGAGGCGGACTTTCCGCTGGTAATTGTCGGCACACTCGCGGACAGCGCGATCTATCAGGTGGATATAGACAACCATACGGCCGCCGAAGAGATGGCAATGCACGTTATTTCGCTTGGTCACGAGTCTATTGGCATGATCGTGCATGCACCTATCGTATTCCACGCGGCGCGTGAGAGGTTGTCGGGCTTTCGATCTGCCATCGAACGATCGCACTTGTCCTACAACCCGGAGTACGTACGAATTGCTGACTTTACCGAGGAGAGCGGGTACATTGCTATGCAGGAGCTGCTTGCATTGGAGAACCCTCCTACGGCCGTTTTTGCCGGCAACGACCTCATTGCATACGGTGCGTACCGGGCGGCTCGGGATATGGACCTGAACATACCGGGTGATATTTCAATTGTCGGTTTCGATGACGACTATCTGTCACGGTATCTCAATCCTCCGCTTACAACCATGAACCTGCCCGCCGCCGGGTTAGGATCCATCGCTGCAGGGCTGGTCGCTCAGCTCATTGCCGTTGCCGGGCGCCGTTCCGGAACAACTGGAACCAAATCGGTGATTCCGGGAGCCAGTGTTCACCAGACGATACTCCCAACGCGAATTTCTGTTCGATCGAGCTGCCGGCGGCTGTAGGCCAGAAACCGGGATAAAGTACTTAATAGGGTAATTATGTGAATCAGGGAGACAGTGGTACGTTTGCGCCTTTCGGTTTTCGTATTGTTGAAGAAGTATTTGATCCGTCCGAAGTGGCAGCCCGTGAATCGCTCTTCGCGCTTTCCAACGGTTATCTCGGTATCCGCGGTACGTTCGAGGAAGGCCGAAGCGTATACCATCACGGCACGTATCTGAATGGTTTCTACGAGACCGAGCCGATAATTTATGGCGAAAACGCCTACGGATTTGCAAAAAACAGGCAGAGAATGCTGAATGTCACTGAAGGGAGCATGATCCAGCTGTATGTGGACGATGATCCGCTGGACATGAGCACCGGCTCGATATTGAAGTATCGCAGATATCTCGACATGAAACGGGGGTGTCTGAAGCGCGAGCTTACCTGGCAATCTCCCGCGGGCAAAGTCATAACCATAGAGAGCGAGCGTGTCGTCTCATTTGTTCGTGAACACGTGGCTGCAATCCGCTGGTCGTGCCGGATGGAAGACCAGCCGGCCATTCTCACTATTATTTCGGGGCTGGTTGCCAAGGTGAAGGCTCAGCTTGGACATGACGATCCGCGAGTTGGGCCTTCCATGCGGCAGAACTCGCTCATCCCGTCGTCACGAAAGATCGACGAGGTATACGGGACATTCCGCCACACGACACGCAATACCCGGTTCACTGTCCTCTGTGGCATGGCCAACGAGATCGAGACCGGCTGCCATTACGCGACCTTCCGACACTCCTCGACTCAGGAGGTGAGTCACCGGTTTCAGATCAGCGCGGACGTTGGCTCGACGGTAGCGTTGACGAAGTATCTTGCGTATTACAGCTCAATCGCCTCTGCCCCCAAGACACTTGGAACTCATGCAATGCGCGAACTCAAGAGCGTGCGGGCTGCGGGGTTCAAACGCCTTGTTGCCGAGCAGGAGGCGTTCCTGGCAGGGTTCTGGCGCTCTTCCGACGTCGTTATAGAGGGGGACGAGCGGCTGCAGCAGAGCATCCGTTTTAACATCTTTCACGTGCTCCAGGCAGCCGGTCGGAACAGTCGGACCAACATCGCGGCAAAGGGCCTGACCGGTGAAGGGTACGAAGGACACTACTTCTGGGATACCGAGATCTACGCCCTGCCGCTTTTCATGTACACGAATCCCAGCATTGCGCGTCATCTGCTTGAATACCGGTACAATATTCTGGACAAGGCGCGGGACCGTGCACGAGAGCTCAATCTGAAAGGTGCCCTCTATCCGTGGCGCACGATCAACGGGGAAGAGGCTTCCGCCTATTTCCCCGCCGGTACCGCCCAGTTCCACATCAACGCCGACATTGTCTATGCAGTCCGGAAGTATGTCGATGTTACCGGCGACATGGATTTTCTGCTCCGCTGCGGGGCGGAAATG
>CAZKMA010000051.1:0-22739 GCA_964553615.1 uncultured Spirochaetales bacterium
GGTGTGTACGAATTTACGCGCATGCAGTGGGTCATGCATCTTCAGACCGCACCGATGACAAATCATAGCTGGAAGCATATCCGGAGATTCATTGAAGAAAAACAGATAACACGCATCGTTGTGGTCCACTTTCTGCTGGTCCGCTCAATCGCCCGTTTCTTCCGGCGAACCAAACGAAGAATTCCCGCACTCACGATTGTTACCGATCCGTTCACGATTCACCCTATGTGGTTCTTCCTCCAATTCATGCGGGTGGTCGTTTTCTCCGGCATGGCAAAACATGCAGCGCACACCCGCTACGGCTACCCACCCAGCATGATCAAGATTCTGCCCCCCGTCCTGAACAGGAAATACAACAAGATTCTGGACCATGACCGGATCCTGGAGTTGAAGGCGGAGTACGGTTTCACGCCCGGCAAGAAGCTCATCCTGATCACCAGCGGCGGCGAAGGCATCGCGCGCGGAATCGACTACGTGAAGGCAATCCGAAAGCGTGAGGTCGACGTGGAAATCGCATTTGTCTGCGGCAAGAACCGGGAGCTCAAGCGCGCGGCCGAACGCGTCGCGGCGCGGTTCCCCGGCCATGTTACACGGGTCTATGGTTTCGTGGACTTCATGTACGAGCTCATGAATATGGCAGACCTTGTCATTACCAAGGCCGGCCCCGCAACGGTGCTCGAGGCGTTGATTCTCGGCAAGCCGCTCATCGTAACGAAATATATCTACGGGCAGGAGCGCGGGAACATGGAATACGTTGTCCAGAACAGACTCGGTTACTACCTCCCCCGCCCGGATGCGGTTGGCGAACGGGTGAAGTGGCTTATCGACAATCCGGAGAAGCTCACGGAGATTACCCGTCACGTGCTCTCCAGTCCTATCCGGAATGGTACCGATCAGATTGCCGACTACATTATGACCTTCGACAAGTGAAATCTCATCCCGAAGTGGGTACTCAGGTCCGGGACCTGCGTCTGAGCATGAGCTCTCCGCGATGTATCCACACCGCCGCGAAGGCAAGCGCAAGGCGTGGAAGAATGAGAACGCCGACGCCCACACCAATAGCAACGAAGAGAAGCGTGTCCTCCAGCAGGGAATGAGAAACTCCGAGGTGGTGGTTCAGCAAATCCGCGTCTTCACGCGGGAGCGCTCCTGCCTCCTTCTCCCCGATCATGACGGCCCCTCCGTAGGCAAGTCCGAGGGTGTTGGCCACGATCCAGAGGAAGGCTGTATTTTTTGGAAGGCCGAAAACCTGCACGACCGGGCCTGCGTACCTTGCGAGCAATCGCGTCACACCAAACTCGTCGAGCAGTCTCTGCCCGACCATGAGAACTGTGACAATGAGAACAACGCGGACTACCGTGAACAGCGCACCCGCTCCCCAGTCCGCCAGCGAGGGGAGGAATGGCGAGAATGCATCTGTCGTCGAAACCGGTCCGGCGGCAATTGCTTCACCACCATCCACGCCGCGCGCACCGGGCAGCACAAGATTCAGCACAAACGCGAGTAAAAGTCCCCCGCCAATCCGCAGGGCGAGCATCCGAACAGGATGCGTGCCGGTCCGTCTCTGCACGGCTGTCTCCACGATCAGATTGTGAGCAACAAGACAGAGTACCGCAAGGATAGATATCTGACGTGCGGTGAGAGTCAATGTTCCGATGACCGCAATTGCGGAGTAGATATTCAGGAGCATGGCCGTAACGCTTGCGAGTGCGGCTGCGCCGGGAAGTCCGATGACCGCGAAAAGCGGGTTCAATGAGCGGGACACGATCTGCAGGATGCCGAAGTACTGGAGCAGAAACACGGCAAACGATACCGGCACCATGATCCTGATCAGCCAGACGGAAGTGGTAAGCGCTTTGCGCAGTCCGGCGGCGCTACTGAGCGCCAGTCGCCGCCCAACCGTCGACGACGGCAATTCGGTGCTCACGTCCTACGAGCGCCGTGTCTTCGCCGTGTACAACACGACGTGATCGAACGCAGTCATCTCCCCATCCTCCAGCCCAACCTGCGTGAACCAGTCCAGCACGGTGTCGCGGGCAAGGCGATGTTCGAGTGGAGGACCGAACTCCTCCTCGCGGTATGGCCACTCGAGAACGGCGACGCCGCCGTGGCTGGTCCGCGCGGCTTCTGTGAGCGCATCCAGCGGAGCGTCGGTTTCGTGCAACACGAAACCCATGAATACCAGATCGAACATATCGTCGTCAAACGGAAGTGACTCGGCAACGGCCGACACGAAATTGCCGGCAGGAACGTGCTCCTTCGCGAGCGCTGCCATTGCAGGGTCGGCATCGACACCCGAGACTGAGAACCCGAGCGCTGCAAACCGCTCTGCGAAGAGCCCGGATCCGGTCCCGATATCGAGAACGCTCCCGGACTCTGCCTCGTGTTTATTCGGGTTTCGATCGACAAGCCCCTGGACCGCCCGCGCAATCACATCGTCCACTGATAATCGAGAGATGCGCTCGGGCGATCGCAACCGTGCAGCATCGCCCCGAAATCGTTTTTCATGCATACGCAAATATCCTACGCTCCGGCGCATTTCGTCTACACATGAAGGGACAATTGATCATCGCCATCGACCCCTGTTATACTGATCGAGCCGCTCAACAGATAAAGGGAACACTCATGGATCTTACCGAAGCGTGGGTTGGCCTCGATGTAGGGTCTACCACGGTGAAAGTTGCCGTGATAGATCCGGATTCCGCCAGACTGGTCTCCAGCAACTATCTCCGCCACAACGCCGATCAGTGCGCCACCGTCCTTATGCTTCTCAAGGACATTGAGTCACAGTTCCCGAATACACACATTCGCGTAGCCGTGTGCGGTTCCGGGGGACGGGACATTGCCGAGCGACTCGGCGCATTCTATGTACAGGAGGTGGTTGCCACATCGATTGCCGTTACCGCCTCCGGAGAGAATGTGCGGAGTGTCATCGAGCTTGGTGGACAGGATGCAAAGGTAATCCTTCTGAGAGAATCAGATGCGGACGACGGGATGCGCCTGGTTCCTCACGAGATGCGCATGAATGGGAGCTGCGCGGGTGGTACCGGCGCTTTCATAGACCAGATCGCGGAGCTTCTCCGGGTACCGATAGAAGAGTTTGACAGTCTTGCCGCGCGCGGTGTACCCCGGTACGACATTTCAGGCAGGTGCGGGGTCTTTGCAAAGACCGATATCCAGCCTCTGCTCCACCGTGGAGCAGCCGCAGAGGACATTGCAATTTCTTCCTTTCACGCAATCGCGAAGCAGACTATTGGCGGACTGGCCCAGGGTCTTCGCTTCGAGCCACCCGTTCTGTTCGCGGGCGGTCCGCTCACGTTTAACCCATCTCTTGTGGGTGTTTTTCAGGAGCGACTCTCACTCGGTGCCGGGCAGACCGTGGTCCCGGACCGTCCGGAGATTTTCGTGGCGCGTGGAGCGGCGTTGAGCATCGGCACGCTGTTCAAGAACAAGCCTTCTGTCTATCGCGGCCCGAGCGCTCTCGTGTCTGCAACCGACCCGGGTGTCGTCTGCGCCAGGGACGGCGGTAACCCTGAGCACCATTCGGTGAAGCAGCAACCGAATCCACCGTTCTTTGCCTCTCGGGATGAAGAGCAGCGTTTTCGGATGCGGCATTCCGGAGCACGTCCCTCGACCCATCCGATTCTGCAGGAAGCGCTGTCCGGGAGAGAGATCCGGTGCTTCCTTGGCATAGACGCAGGATCCACAACCACAAAATTCGTTCTCCTGGACGAAGACCTCGAAGTACTGTACAGATTCTACTCGGCAAATGGGGGCGACGCGCTCGGGATGACGCGCGATGCGCTGATTGTAATGAGGAATGAGTTTCGTTCCGCCGGAATCAGACTCGATGTCCGTGCGGCAGCGACCACCGGTTACGGTGAAATGCTTTTCGCCGCCGCATTCGGCGCGGATACGCATCAGGTGGAGACTGTTGCCCATGCACGTGCGGCTTCCCACTATGTGCCGGACGTCAGTTTCGTACTCGACATCGGGGGACAGGACATGAAGGCCATCGAGATACGAGATGGCATCATTACGAACATCGTGCTGAACGAGGCGTGCTCGGCGGGTTGCGGTTCGTTCATCGAAACCTATGCGAACTCTCTCGGGGTGCCGGTGGATCGCATTGCGCCGCTCGCGTTCGAGTCCGCCATGCCATCGCGACTCGGTTCGCGATGTACGGTTTTCATGAACTCTTCGATAATTACCGAGCAGAAAAACGGCAAGAGCAGGGAAGACATTCTGGCGGGACTCTGCCGCTCGGTCATCGAGAACGTGTTCACCAAGGTCATCCGAACTTCCAATCTGGATCGCCTCGGGAAAAGGATCGTCGTGCAGGGCGGGACATTTCGCAATCATGCCGTCCTTCGGGCAATGGAAGAGTACGTCGGCCACGAGGTCTACTGTCCGCCCTACGCCGGAGAGATGGGGGCAATCGGCGCCGCACTCATTGCCAGGGAGTGGGCACTGGAAAACCCCACTACCTCTTCCTTCATTGGATTGGACTCGCTCGAGACGTTTCGGTACGAGCGGCATCCGGGAATAGTGTGCTCGGCGTGCACGAACAACTGTTCCCGGACGGTGGTAACCTTTCCCGGCAGCAGCGGAGCAGCCTATCACGTAACAGGAAACCAGTGCGAGCGCGGCAATTCGCTGGATGGAGTTCTCCCCGGCCTGGAGTTGAACGAGAAGCAAACGCAAAGTTCACGCAGGAGGCAGTCGCACGGCCCCGCGGACATGATGAAGACGTACGCGAAACTTCTGGTCGCGGGAGACGGCGATGCTCAGTCCACACCGTCTGCGGCAAAGACCACCGCCATGGACACTGTCCTCCCCGGGACAGGGTTTACCGTGGGAATTCCGCGCGTGCTCGAGTTCTACCGCAGCCTTCCATACTGGCGAACGCTCTTTGAGTCGCTCGGCTTTTCGGTACAACTTTCCGGGAAAAGCACGCACCGCATGTTCGAGACCGGCCTTGGAGGCGTTGCAAGCGATACCGTCTGCTTTCCCGCAAAACTCGTACACGGGCATGTGCTTGACCTGGTGAATCGTGGTGTCGATCGGATATTCCTCCCAATGATGATTCGGGTGCCGCCGGAAAACAGAAAGGCGGAAGGCGCCGAAACCTGTCCCATCGTGCAGGGTTATCCCATGGTCGCCGCCAAGAGTGAAGAGACGCTTGAACGGTACGGAATCCCGATGGATACGCCTGCGTTCCATTTCTTCAACAGGCGGCTCGCGCGCCGGCAGACAATGCAATACGCACTTCAGCTGCTTTCGACGGTCTCGACCGGAAGCGAAGGAAAGCATCGCGCAATGGTCCGCCGGGCGGTGGCGAAGGCTCAGACGGCCCAGGACGCCTTTCTCCGCACCATCAGAGAGCGCGGACGCCGTGTTCTCGCAGACATCGACAGACGTTCTGCAGAGAGCGACGAGTCATTTGCGGTAGTACTTGCAGGGCGGCCTTACCATGCTGACGAGCTCGTCAACCATGGACTCTCGGGGATCTTTACACAGCTCGGGATTCCGGTTCTGAACCTGGAATCGCTGGTGGATCTGCAGTATCAGGACGTAACGCAGAGTCGCCTCGAGTCGTTCAATCCGTTTCACACACGAATGATCGCAGCGGCCCAGTTTGTTGCAAAAACACCGAATCTCGAGCTCGTGCAAATAGTAAGCTTCGGTTGCGGGCACGATGCGATCCTCTCGGACGAGATTGAACGCATTCTGCAGGAGACCTCGGACAAAGTACCGCTGGTTCTGAAACTGGACGAAGGAGAAGCCGCCGGACCGCTGTCAATCCGTGTCCGCTCCTTCGTGGAGACTGTTCGTCTCCGGCGGAAGAAGGCACGGGAGCTTTTTCACCGTGCGCCCGGAATACCCCCACAGCAGATGAAAGATCCGTTCGCCGTCCGGTTCACTCATAGGGACGTGAAGCGACGGACAATCTACGCTCCGGTACTTTCCTCCGCGTTCTCCTTCATGGCGGCAAGCGAGCTTCGGAAGGTAGGCTTTCTGGCGAAGGATCTGCCCATTGCCGATAGTGAGGCAATTGCACTGGGGAAGCGCTATGTCCACAACGATGTCTGTTTTCCGGCGCAGGTGAATATCGGAGAGATGCTTCGTGCACTGAAGTCCGGACAGGTCAATGCGGATCATGCGGCCCTTGCTCTTGCAAAGAATTGCGTGGCCTGCCGTGCAGGTCAGTACACAGCCCTGGCCCGCAAGGCCCTCGATGATGCGGGTTTTCCGCAGGTGCCCATTATTACGACCGGGAAAGACACCAAGAAGATCCACCCGGGTGCCAGGATCAACCCGGTCTTTCACATCGACATGCTCGTTGGCATGACCATTGCGGACGGCCTCGAGGAGATGCGGCAGACGACGAGACCGTACGAGATTGAAAGCGGAGAGACCGATCGGGTCTTCAGCCAGTCGCTGGAGCGGTGTACAACTGCATTGAGCAGATCCTTTCGCTCCGCGTACCGGGAGTTCGCCCGGGCAGTCGACAGTTTCAACGCAGTTTCGGTGAACCGCAGCATCCGTCGCCCGCGTGTCGGCATAGTCGGGGAGATCCTGATGAATTACCACGAGACGGCAAACGGCCGCGTGCAGCGGTATCTTGAACATCACGGAATGGAAACCATACTCCCGGGAGTAGTCGACTTCTTCCGGAAGAAAGATATTGTTGAGCTCTCAATGGCTTCCCGCGGGATGCACCCGACCCCGGTTATTGCACGCCTCGTTGCAGCAGCAAAAGAGAAGGCGTTCGAGATGGCAAAAGAGAAGGTGGAAGAAATTCTTGGAGGATTCAGGAACCTCCGTCCCCGGCACAGCTTCGAGGACGTGCACCGGAATGTGGACGGGATCATTGACAAGAGCTATCTCATAGGCGAGGGATGGCTCATGCCCGCCGAGATCATCCAGATGGCAAAAGAGGGCACACGCTCTTTTGTAATTCTCAATCCATTCGGGTGCATGCCCAACCATGTAACGGGCAGAGGAATGATAAAGACATTGAAACAGATGTTTCCCACAATACAGGTGCTTGCACTGGACTACGACCCGGATATCAGCTGGGGAAATATAGAGAATCGGCTTCAGATGCTGGTTATGGCTGCGCAGACGGCAGACTGACAACATACAAAAAGGCCGGCGCGCACGAACGCCGGCCTGCAATCGTGCGGATAACGGTCCTTACGGCATGAGCGGCGAGGTAAAACCGTCCTGTAACTTCACGAGTTCGCCCTTCATCGTGCTACCATCCTGCTTATTGACCCAGTTGTACTTCACCACGCCGGGCACGTCCTTGCTGACCCACCAGGTGTATTCATAGGATTTATTCGCATCGTTCGGATCTGTGTAGGTATCCACGAGCTTGTCGGTCCTGAAGGTGCCGGCGCCAACGGTAATTGTCTCCTGCCCTTTCACCAACTTGGCATATTCGCTCGGATCGTTTACCACCTGCGCATTTCCGTCCGACCGCGTCGACGAGGACTGATTCCCCTGCATCTGGTCCTTTCCCTGCTGCGCTTCGGCCTGATCGTACTTCACTTCCTTGATCGCTCCCGTATTCTGATCCCGGTAGCGCAGGAGCAGAGGATTGAAGTCCTTGTCCAGCTTCACCGCATACTGCAGATCATCTTTCTTCGCACGATACGCGAGATACCACCATTGCGAACCATCCGGTTCTTTCGAAAGAAGCGCACGACTGGCGTTGAAGGTTTCGGTTCCGTTCTTGTCGGTGCTCTCAATCTGCCACTCGAGCAATCTCCCGACCTTGGCTTTGCTGTTGTCATCCCCGAATCCGCCGAGAAAGAACACCTGGGAATAGACAACGCTGAACTGGGCCTGCTGGAGCGGACCCTCCATTGAACTTGCCGCGGCGTTTCCCATCGAATTGCCCATCGCGCGTCCGACAGCGCTGCTCAAGGATGAACATCCTGACAGTCCTGTGATAAGCGCGAGAGCAAGAATCCCAAGAACTGCCCCATGGGACGCATTGAAAAACCGTCGAGATAGAACCATACGTACCTCCGTCTTTACAATGATAGCCCATTGGGGTCATCTGTCAACAATTGTCAGTCCTGGAGCTCGCGAATGTAGTCTTTCATCTTGGATATCCGGCGTTCGAGTTCGTCCTTCTTCTCGCGCTCTTTTGCGACAATCGAATCATCGGCCTTGGAGACGAAGCCGGGATTCCCGAGCTTCTTGAGCGTGCCGTTGAGCGCGACGGTAGTCTTTTCGATATCCCGCGTAAGTTTCGCAATTTCCGTCTGGACATCGATGACCTCGCGCACAAAAACATAAACCTCAAACCCGACACCGACTGCGGGAATTGCCCCCTCCGATGCCGGCTTCGCCGACCCCAGGGTAACCTCGGACGCCGATGTGAGCAGCCGGATGAGGTCGACATGCTCATTGAAAAACCGGGCCCCGTCGAAACCTGAATCCGTCTTTACGTGGAACCTGACCTTCTGCGAGGGCGGAATGGTGAACTCGCTGCGCATGGTCCGCACAAGTCGTACAAGCTCCTGAAGCGACGAGAAACGAGCCGCAACTTCGCCGTTTTCCCGCGCCGCATCCACCAGCGGATAGTGAGAGACCATGATGCTGGCAGGGCGGTCGGGACAGGTCGTCGACGTTCCAGCGTGCGCAGTCGCGTCGGTTTCCGCCTGGATGACGGGCAGAAAATCGGGCAGTTTCTGGTAGATCTCTTCGGTAAGGAAAGGAAGGAACGGGTGCAGCAGCCGGAGGCTCTCCTCCAGAACGTACATGAGAAGTGATATTGCACGGTCCTTCTCGTGCTCGTCTTCACTGTAGAGCGAGAGTTTGGTCGCCTCTACGTACCAGTCGCAAAAGTCGTTCCAGAAATACTCGTAGCATGCCCTGCTCGCATCGTCGTACCGATAGCTCGCCATTGCACGGTGAACGGATGCGGCTGCATCGTTGAGCCGGTGGTAGATCCAGTGATCAATGTCCTTCATCTCGATCTGATCGCGCTGAAGGAATGTCCTGTCCTCCAGATTCATGAGCAGATATCGCGTCGCATTCCATATCTTGTTGCAGAAACGGCTTCCGAGACTGAAACTCTCCATTTCTATCAGGATGTCCTGTCCCTGGGCAGAAAGAAAGCTCAAGGTAAACTTGAGCGCGTCCGCGCCGAAACGGTCAACCACTTCCAGCGGGTCGATCCCGTTTCCGAGGCTCTTGGACATCTTCCGTCCCTGTTTGTCGCGGATGAGACTGGTAATGTAGATGTCTCGGAAGGGGGCGCGCCCCATGAACTCCATGCTGGACATGATCATCCGGGCAACCCAGAAGAAAATGATGTCGTAGGCGGTGACCAGCGTTGTGGTTGGAAAGAATCGCTCAAGATCCTCGGTATTGTCGGGCCATCCAAGAGTCGAAAAGGGCCAGAGCCAGGAACTGAACCACGTGTCGAGGACGTCCGGGTCCTGCCGCAGAGAACCCGCCCCGCATTTCGGGCATGAGCTGGGATCGTCACGATCAACGATTACCTCGCCGCATTCATCACAGTACCAGACCGGAATCCGGTGCCCCCACCAGAGCTGGCGGCTGATGCACCAGTCGTGAATTCCTTCAAGCCAATGGGTGTAGGTATTTTCCCATCGCCGCGGATAGAAGACTACCTCGCCGCTTCGCCACGCCTGAAGCGCCTTTTCCGCGAGCGGACGCATCCTCACAAACCATTGCTCGGAAAGGTAGGGCTCTATGACGGTGCCACAGCGATAACAGTGGCCCACCTGGTGCATGTGGTCCTTTGCCTCGACAAAGAGACCGGCACTGTCCAGATCGGCAACAACGCGTTTCCGCGCCTCTTTCACAGGAAGACCGCGGTACGGCTCCGGAACATTCTCGTTGAGCGTTGCATCCGGATTGAGAATGTTTATGACCTCAAGGTCGTGCCGGATACCCATCTCCCTGTCGTTCGGATCGTGAGCAGGAGTCACTTTGACCGCGCCCGTTCCAAAGGTCATGTCCACGTAGGAATCGGCAATGATTGGAATTTCTCTTTCGGTAAGAGGCAGCTTTACCATTCGCCCAACGAGTCCGCGGTATCGATCATCGTCCGGATGTACGGCAACGGCCGTGTCTCCGAGCATGGTTTCCGGGCGTGTCGTGGCCACCTGGATGAACTGGCCGCTTCCGTCCGAAATCGGATATCGATAGTGATACATCCTGCCGTGAACCTCACGGTACTCGACCTCGTCGTCGGAGAGGGCGGTTCCACAGGAGGGGCACCAGTTCACGAGATATTTCCCCCGGTATACGAGATCTTTTTCATACAGACGGACGAACACTTCCCGAACCGCGCGGGAGAGTCCTTCGTCCATTGTGAAACGTTCCCGGCTCCAGTCGCAGGAGGACCCGATCTTCATCAGCTGCCGCTTGATTATTGTGTGGTGCTCTTCTTTGACCCGCCAGGTCTCCTCTATGAATTTTTCCCGCCCAAGTGAATGTCTGCTCAGCCCCTGCTTTCGCAGCCGTTTTTCGACGACGTTCTGGGTGGCAATTCCCGCATGATCGGTGCCGGGAACCCAGAGAGTGGGCTCACCGAGCATCCGGTGGTAACGGATGAGTATGTCCTGAAGGCTGTTGTTCAAACCGTGGCCAAGATGCAGTACTCCGGTTACGTTGGGAGGAGGAATGACTATGACGAATTGCGGCTTACCTTTTTCTACACGCGGGTTATCCGGGGAAAAGTAGTCCCCCTCCATCCACATGTCGTAGATGCGGTCTGCGAACTCCTTCGGGTTGTAGGATTTGTCCAGTTCAATAGCCTTCATGCGTGAGCTCCCATTGATCGTGTTCCGGTGAAGGGAATAGTACCGGAAAATCCACCTACCGGCAAGAAGACGAGTTGCCAGGCGGAAGAGGACATCGGCAGTGCGCTGCCAGGGATCCGTGCCGCGCACTGCCACGACCCTGCCCGGACTATTCCGGTCGGTAACCGAGGAGCTGGATAACTGAATGAGCCTCAGTTTCCAGTATTCCCAGCTCATCGAGGAGCGAAAGAACGGAATAGCGGGTGCGGACTTCCTTGGCGCACAGAAGCGCAGAATGCACAATATCCATCCTGATACCGAGTTTCACCGGATCGTACGGCACTCCCGTACGCACAAAGGCACCAGCAATTTGCTCCGGACGGGGAAGGTTCTTCAATATCGACGCGGAAAACTCGTCCCACCTGTGCCGAAGCTTTTCGACAACCATGCGTCTCCGTGCGGCATCCGGCCGGCTGTTCAGGTACCGGTCAACGAGCAGATCGCCGCTCGGACCGAACAGCTTTCTGATCAGCGCGACACGTTCCTCCGCCCGGCTCTTTCCATTACGACTCTCCTCTTCGAGCGCCGCTTCGAGGGACTGCGCAAGTTCCTCAACCGGGCGGGATACGAGACGGTGATAAAGCATGCTGACCAGGTAGGTGCCGACGGCGACGCTTTCCCCGTGGTAGAGCCGAGGGGCGTTACCCCGTTCGTGCTGCATTTCAAGGAAGTGGGAGATATGATGCTCCGCTCCTGAAGCCGGGCGTGAAGTTCCGACCAGGGTAATACCGAGACCGGAGACAACCAGCCCCTCGAAGAGTCTCTCGGCACCCTGAATTGTGGCGGTGGCCTTCACATCCAGCGCCAGAGTACCACGCACGTAGCCGTCTACCAGATCGATGATGTAGTCGCACCGGGGCTCGTCGTTTACGATATTTGAAAGCAGCCAGTCCGATCGGGCTATGAGTTTCCCCGCAAGATCACCGATCCCTGCGCTCAGCAGCCGCGGAGGAGCGGCCGAGAGGACTTTTGAATCCGCCAGGACCGCAACGGGAGCGGCGGTTTCGAGCGTGGTCTTTATCCCGCCAAGGATAAGCGGCGCAACCGAGGAGGTGAACCCGTCCACCGATGGGGCGGTAGGTATGGCAACAAAGGGCAGATTGAGCCTGAATGCAATATATCGGGTCAGGTCCGTGATCGTTCCGGATCCAACCGACACAAGAAGATCGACATCCTCCGGAACTGCAACGAGCGCCGCGCCTATGGCCTGCTCATTCGGCACGAGATCTCCCTCCTCCTCCGGATGAAGCTCACAGAGTGTGTGCCGGACTCCGCCGGCCGAAAGCGATTCCACAACCGCATTGCCCGCAGCCTTCCGCGTATGTTCATCGCACAGGACCGCCACATGACCGCGCTTCCAGACAGCTGCCTCAGACAGTCGTTCCAGCAACGCCGGAAGTTCACCGAGTGCACCCTCGCCGAGGAGAATTTCCCGGATACCGAGCTCTACCGCTTTACCGGGCGAGCAACCATCAGAGTGCACAAGGTGCAACATGTTCTTCATAAAGACTCCTTGGTAAGATATCGTACCGATTTTCGCACAATCAATTGAGGGCCGATCAGCGTTTCAAATGGGTCCCCGCCGCCTGAATGAGATGAAGCGCCTCGGCGTCGCTCGTGCAGATGAATGCACTCGGCACATACTTTCCTGCACCGGCGAAGAAGCGGCGCGCGGCACCTGCTGCCCCGCTCAGCACGCTCTGCCCCTGAAACCGGACCGTCCATTCTGGCGGTATTCCGACTCCCGCCGCTTCGAGTCTCGCTCTTGCCGCTTCCACACGCAGGATCGTCGAGTGCGACCGACGGGAAGCTCTCTCCCGGGAAATAGTTGTTCACCAATACTACCGGCACGCCGTCGTCGGCAAGCTCCCGAAAAAGATCGGAATTCGTTGTCCCGTGGCCGGAGTTTACCGGCTCCGCGATGATGCCGTCGACCCCTTTTCTCCGCAGGTGATTGACCACCTCGCGTTCGCGCGCGAGTCGATACTCGGCCTGCGCGAGCAGAAGCTTCCTACTCCCTTCCGGGTGGATATCCAGCCGTCACTCGCGAGATTGGACAACGCGTGGCGAACAGAGTTCCGGGATACGGTGAATTGTTGTCCCAGATCGCTCTCCGAAGGAAGTTGCTCGCCCGGTGCGAGATGCGCGGACCGTATTTGCTCCCTCACCCACTCTTCGATGATCCCATGCTTGGTCTGCTTCTGGTACATGCTGTAGGCATACCTTGCGGACATTATACACGCCGGCGGACCCTGGTCAACAAAAGGCCGCGGGAACGAACGTCCTCGATCAGGCATGGGGAAGTTGCCTATCCCGTATCTCCGTGATAATCTACCCCTGTCTGCACATGGTGTACCAAAGGAGAATGATCATGACCTATGTCATCGGACTCGACTACGGAACGAACTCTGTACGTGCAATCATTGTGAACGCGAAGAATGGTTCGGAAATAGGAACAAGCGTCTGGAATTACGCACACGGAGAGTCCGGGGTCATCATCGACTCGCGGGACACCAACCTCGCGCGCCATCATCCGCAGGACTACATTGACGGATGTGAAGCGGTAATCCGAGGCGCCATTGCAGACGCAGGGAAGAACGACCCCTCTTTCACGGCGGACGCGGTTATCGGCATTGGAGTAGACACAACCGGATCAACGCCGCTCCCGGTGGACAGGAACGGGAAGCCGGTTGCGTTTGACAGTCGATTCAAAGACAATCCGGCCGCATATGCGTGGCTGTGGAAAGATCATACCGCTCATCGAGAGGCGGTGGAGATAACCGCGCTCGCGGCAAAGATCCGACCGGAATATCTCGCGAAATGTGGAGAGTCCTACTCGTCGGAATGGTACTGGTCCAAGTTGCTCCACTGTGCACGAACGGCACCGGAGGTCTTTGACGCTACGTATACCTGGGTCGAGACAACCGACTGGGTTCCGGCGTTCCTGACCGGGACCGAAGATCCCAAACTGCTCAAACGCGGCATCTGCGCAGCAGGCCACAAGGCAATGTTTCACACGTCCTGGGGTGGTTATCCGGATGTCGATTTTCTGAAGCAACTGGATCCGAAACTGGAACAGGCGCGAAAGCCTCTGCCGAATGTCGCGTACAACGTTCACGATACGGCGGGCGCACTGACCGACGAATGGGCCAGGCGCACCGGCTTACCCGCGGGAATACCGGTTGCGGTTGGCGCGTTCGATGCCCATACGGGCGGAATCGGAGCCGGGATTCAGGAAGGAGACCTGGTCAAGATCATTGGAACCTCCACTTGTGACCTCATGGCCATCCCGCTCAAGAAGACGATGCCCGACATCCCGGGTGTCACCGGCATTGTTCCTGAAGCAATTCTCCCCGATTACCATGGCATCGAGGCCGGACAATCGGCGGTCGGCGACATCTTCAACTGGTTCGTAAACCGGATTGAGCCCGGCGGAAAAGACCTTGGTTCTCACGCGGAACTCACAAAAGGCGCAGAGAAACTTCTGCCCGGAGAAAGTGGACTGCTCGTGCTGGACTGGCACAATGGCAACCGGACAATAATCGGGGACCAGCGTCTGACCGGAATGATAGTCGGGCTGACACTGTACACCACTCCCGCAGAAACCTACCGCGCACTCATCGAGGCAACCGCATTTGGTTCACGAGCCATCATGGAACGGCTCGAGTCCTACGGCCAGAAGGTGAAACAGATCATCAACTGCGGCGGCATCTCCGTCAAGAATCCGCTGGTCATGCAGATATATGCCGACGTAATGGCGCGGCCAATCAAGATATCGCGCAGCGCGCAAACGAGCGCTCTCGGCTCGGCAATAGCGGGAGCGGTCGTGGCAGGCAAGCAGGCAGGAGGCTGGGATACCTTCGAAGAGGCAATGGATTCCATGACGGGAACACTGGATCAGGAGTTTCATCCCATTCCGGCGAATGTCGCCATCTACGAGGAACTCTACCGACTGTACATGCAACTTCACAACAACTTCGGCCTGCCGCGGGGTGCATCCGTGAAAGACGGCACAGAAAGCACCGGAAGCGACTATCACGTCATGAAAGAACTTCTGAATATCAAGGATCGAGTTCGAGCCGGTAAGTAGCAGACGGAGGACGGCCGTGGCGACCAATCATTACAGTGCAATTCGAGAATCGGCGTACGAAGCAAACATGTTGGTGAGAGACTCGGGACTGGTAATCCTGACATGGGGAAACGCAAGTCAGGTGGACCGGGATCTCGGCGTCATGGCCATCAAACCGAGCGGCGTCGATTATGACCACCTCTCGCCGGCAAGCATGGTCATCGTCTCGCTGGAGACAGGGAAGGTGGTCGAAGGGACGCTCCGACCCTCTTCGGACACTCCGACACACCTCGTGCTATACCGGGACTTCTCAGACGTCGGCGGAATCGTTCACACCCACTCTCATTTCGCTACCTGTTGGGCACAGGCGGGAATGCGGATCCCGTGCCTCGGTACAACACACGCAGACAGCTTTCACGGCGACATACCGCTGACTCGCCTGCTCGCTCAATCGGAGATCGAAGAGGGATACGAAGAGAAAACCGGTGACGTAATTGTGGAGCGATTCCGTCAGGACGGGATCAATCCCGTGCACACCCCAGGGGTGCTTGTGGCACATCACGGACCGTTTGCCTGGGGCACCGATGCGCTTGAAGCCGCCCATAACGCGATCATTCTTGAAGAAGTGGCGCGCATGGCACTGCACACCCGAAATCTGAATGCCCAGGTCAAGGCGGCTCCGTCCGCGCTCGTCGAAAAACACTTCGAACGAAAGCACGGGAAGCACGCATACTACGGGCAGCCGGGGAACTGACGGGCCCGCCAGCGTTCCTCCACGCGTGGACGACGAGGCCGGTCAGGGTGAAAGGTTAAGGAAGTGGGCCGGCCTGCGCCCGGGAGTTTTTTCGATCGGGCCACGACGTGCCAATTATGTGACGAAACCAGAATATACTGGAGGCCATGGCACACCGCTGGAGGAATCCATCGGGACTATCCGGTAGTCGGCCATGCTTCTCCGAAGGCCTTACGGTTTTTTCAGTTACGACCGACAACTATTCAAAGACCTCTCCCGGCTCATCTTCAATCTGGTGCGCAAGTTCTGCCAGGAAGTCGCAGGGAGAGTGCGAAAGTTTCCGGCAATGTCTATGCATAACGAAAATAGACTTACAATAAGCAGAAATAGAATGAGTGGCATTCCCGGGACAAGGCTGATCGTGCCGCCAGTAATCAGGACTATCTTCAATTCGCAGTCGGGATTCCGAGAAAGGAAGCAATCTGCTCCATGCGTTGTTCCATCTTGCGTCTCGGACGCTCTGACATGCCGATCTGCACCGGTTCCCCGTCGGGATACGTAAGGAATATCCCGTAGGTCGTGCGACTTCCGGCACGGTTTGCCTCAATCGTGACAGCGGTGAAATCGGAGAGCCGGTACTCCGTAGACTCGGGTTCGGAGAACGACCCACTATGGGTTACCGTCCGCAGCTGGTTAGCGCCGCGATCGAAGGTCGTCACATCTGGCTTGCCACCGTACCAAAGGCCAGCTATGCCACCAAGGGAAATCACCGCCGGAATCGCTGCCGCAGCAAGCGGCGCGTCACCGGATATCGCAATCCCGACCGTACCGATGCCAAAGCCGACGGCTACGAGACCAAAGAACATCTTGTGGCCGGTGTTGGGCTCTATCAATGTGAGTCGATCCGGGCTTTCGTCGTGTATCCGCATGACAGACACTCCTTGTTCGTCGCACCAATGCGATACATGGGAAAATGATGAGGTCAACTGAATCGCCATGTCGGACCGGCGACGCAGCGTCACGATTCCATAAGTGTTCATCGTACTGGTGAAAGTTGGCGAAGATCAACGCGTCATCTCCGTCCTGTTCAAGGAAGGAGCCTCGACGCATTGAAGCAGGAGAAGACAGGCATTGCTACCAAACGGCTTGAAACAACGTGACGCCGTCAAATCGGACGCCCGTCCAGGAGCGGGGGCACCACAGTTCAATGCGACGCAAGCGCTGCACGCAGAAGCTCGATAAGCTCCTTCTGTTTCGCTCGCGCGGAAGGCTCGGCAAAGAACGAACCGTCAAGTGCCCTTAACGCCTGCCCGTAGAAGCTGATCCGCAGCTCCTGTTCCTCCCCTGGGACGTTGAAAAAGACCTCTGTCAGTGGTATCTGGCCGGTGAGACTTGCGAATATCTCACCTTTTTCCGGCATCTCACTGAGAAGTGCAATCGCCTCGGCGATTGTCACCGGATCGTCAATCTCCCCCCAACGGTCGGGCGCAGAGCCATCCGTCAGGGAAACAGCGTGATCGTAATCGTTAATCCGGATGAGCGTTGCGCCGGCAATTTTGAACGCATAGCGGGGTTCGGGCCTCTTCGACAGGAGCAGCAACCGAAGTTCCTCCTGCCCATTCTCCTCAGGTCCGAGGAAATCGCCGTCTGGACTGCGCACTCTGCCGCCCAAGAGCTCGATCCGCGAGACAGATCCATCGCTGCCCGGCCGGAAAAAGTCGGCCTCAATTCTTTCATCCGCGGCATCGATAGTCTTCGCGTCGATTCCCGTGCGCGGGAATGCGGAGAGGATCCCAACTATAGATGCGATTGTTCCGCCGTCAGTGATAATGCGGAAAGGGGCATCCGTTACCGAGGAGTCCGCAAAACGGCGCACCACCACAGATCGGATTCCCGTCAGGTCGAAGGAGCATTTCGGGTTACCCAGTATCGTACTTCGTTTCGCCATGACTACCGCTCCCTGGCGACCATCGTGGCACGAACGATTGAAGTTGTCGAGGTCGTCAATATCGGAGATAGTGTGACCGTCGACCACAGAGTCGACTCAGGAGAGAATGTGGCAAGACGTGATGTATTCATGTCCGCGGAGAGTGTGCCTGTGGCAGTAGAATACGAATCACCATGCGGAGAAGTGGACAAAAGGGCTCTGCAACTGCAGCTACCCACGCCGATATGCCGCGAACCACCTGCGTTCTGCGCAATCTGCCTGGTTGGTACTCTTCGCACTTTTACTGGACGTGTCTTTGTTCGCGGCGTGCTCTGTCTATCTTCTGCATCTTGCGGTAGTACTTGGCCTGTTTTTCGACCTCTTCGACATCCGCGACGAATATGTGGTTCTCCATCGCCTTTATCTTGGAGTTCTTCAACAGATCGCGCACCGCAACATTTCCTTCAGTCAGGGGTAATCCGATGAGATTGATGAGTTCTCGAATTCCAAAATCGAATGTGTAGGACTCACCGGAACGTATGGTAACACGAACGCGCTCGAGCTGGATGAGGAGTGCGTCGTACAGTCTGCCAACGTTGTCCGTAAGCAGCGTGTTGGCAAGCTGTTTGTAGATGAACCAGATCCTTTCTGCAAGAAGCGTTGTCAGCCGGGCAATGATCTGAGGCTGGCTGATAACCATGCGGGCGAAATTTTCCTTATTCACTGCCAGGAGCGTGGCATCTTCGTAGGCAATTGCCGAGGCGGACCGTGGTTTGTTCTCGATGAGTGACATTTCCCCGAATATGTCGCCCGCCTTCAGCACAGCAAGGAGCACTTCGGTATCGTTCACGATCTTGGTGATCTTTACACTGCCTTTCTGGATGATATACAGTTCGCGGCCAGGCATTGATTCTGCAAAGATCATTGAGTCCTTCGGGTACGTACGCGTGAAGTTGCTGTCTGTTCCGTCAAGGTGCACTGCATTTGCGTACCGCTTGATCTTTACTACCCGCTCTTTCGCCGTTTGGATACTGGAACCCTGGGGAACGAGTTTGACATACTGATAGTAGGCGTACAGCGCAAGGTTGTACTGGCTCTGCCGGGCGTAATATTCGCCCACCTCGAACAGATGATTCAGATCCGGCTCCGCGGCCTTCTTGAGGGTGATCTTGGTGAGCGCATCGTCGAGATAGCGCATACGACGGGAAAAACTCTCAATTATCTTCATGGCAACCGGAGTGTTGCGCTCGATAAGAAGCGGGTACTGGTCGCGATGGACGGATATGAGCGATACATCGGTCAGTGCCTGGGCGGTTTCTATGTGGCTGTGAGAGCTCATAGTGGATACGACGCCGAAGAAGTCTCCAGGAGACAGGATACTGCCACCCTCCTCTTCCACGACTTCCACTTCTTTACTGATCCTGACCTTTCCGGACCGGATTATGTAGAAGTTATCCGCGTTCTGTTTTCCTTCAACAATGATATAGGCACCTTTGTTGAAGTTTACGAATGACAGCTGTAACGGATTGCTCATGCCTCTTCCCAGTTAATTCCGGCGTTGGTAATCATGACTTTTATCTATATCGGCCTGTTTCCCCCGGATTGATAGACCGTTACAACACAGACTTCATAAGTATAAAAGCCGCAATACCCGTTGTCAATTAGCGTCATTCGCGTGGTTCAGGCGTGAAGTGGGTACCCGGTGCAGAATGATGCGACCTTTTCTCGAATGCCGGCAATGGTGCCGTCATTTCCTCCGCTCTTCAGCACGTCAAGAATGAACTGCCCGATCTGCTGCATTTCCGGTTCCTTCATTCCTCGTGTGGTTACCGCGGGAGTACCAACACGGATTCCCGAGGTCACGAGCGGGCTCTTGGTGTCAAAAGGAATTCCATTCTTGTTCACAGTGATATTGGCCGCATCCAGAAGCTTTTCGGCTTCCTTACCGGAGAGCCCGAACGGCGTGACATCTGCAAGCATGAGGTGATTATCGGTGCCCCCGGAGACGATGCGAACGCCTCCCGCCGTGAGCACCCGGGAGAGTTCCCTGGCATTTGCAACGATCTGCCGCTGGTATGCGCCGAAAGCAGGTTCGAGTGCTTCCTTGAATGCAACAGCTTTCGCGGCAATGATGTGCATGAGCGGGCCGCCCTGGACTCCGGGCATGACCGCCGAATCCACGAGCTCGGAGAAGTTTTTCGTACGACCGGACTTCGCGGCTGTCACACCCAGGCTGTTTGGCCCGTCCTTGCCGATGAGAATCATTCCTCCGCGAGGACCGCGCAATGTCTTATGGGTAGTAGTCGTGGTAAAGTGGGAATACGGAACCGGAGAGGGGTGCACTCCCGTGGCAACGAGCCCGGCGATGTGGGCCATGTCTGTTACCAGAAACGCTCCTACCTCATCGGCAATTTGGCGGAATCGTGGAAAATCAATAATCCGTGAGTACGCGGAAGCGCCGGCAACAATAAGCTTCGGATTGACCCGACGGGCAATTGCGGCAAGTTCGTCGTAATCGATCTGCTCGGTCTCCCGGGACACACCGTATTTCTCTACATGATAGAGCTGCCCGGAGAAATTAACCGCGGCCCCGTGGGTAAGGTGCCCGCCGTGGGACAGATCCATACCGAGAATGGTGTCCCCCGGTTTCAACACGGTAAAGTATACCGCCATGTTCGCAGTTGAACCGGAATGCGGCTGCACGTTCACGTAATCGGCGGAGAAGAGCTTCTTTGCTCGGTCGCGCGCAAGATTTTCGACAATATCTACGAATTCACACCCACCGTAGTAGCGCGCACCGGGATAGCCTTCCGCATACTTGTTCGTAAGCAGCGTGCCGGCCGCCTCGAGTACTGCTGAACTTGCAAAGTTTTCACTCGCAATCAGCTCGAGCTTCTCGTGCTGCCGGCGGTCTTCCTGCCCAATTGCGGCAGATACTTCGGGGTCGAATTTTTCGAGTGTGCCCATGGAATGTGCTCCCGGAACGGTTGTGTTTCCAGTCAGGAGCATAGGGGAAAGGAGATTCAGTGTCAACGGAGAATGCTTTTTACGTTTCGGACATGATTGATCTATTTGCCATAATTTATTGCAATACCTCCTGATTCACGTTAGACTACATTTCACACCGCGCCGATGAACCCTTTCGGAGGACATAGATGAAAATAACAGGAAAGCTTAACGCCGCACTGCTCACGGTAGTGATCGGATTTATCGCCGCGGCTGCTTTGCTGGTATATTCGGCAGCCACCACCGTCCAATTGAACGGGTTGAGTCTCCAGGCCGCAGCAGTTGTCGGCGGCATGTACCGTTTGAACGGCGCAACACAGAATATCCTTACCACCTCGGGATCGCTCGCGGACGCAGAAACCGGGTACGAAGATGCGCTCAAATCTTTCAAGACCGCTTTCCAGGGTCTCCAGAATCACCCCGCCCTCAAACTTATTGGTCCAGAGCTTCAGAAAGAAGTTGTAAGTGCCGGGAAGGTATGGACCCTCGTGAAACCCAATTTCGACAAGGTCGCTGTGTCCATGGACAACATCATCAAGGCAGATACTACATCACTCGGGGCGAAACGTGGCATTCTCCGGATGGAAGCCGCCGCGCAGCAGAACAAGGTGAGTCTCGGCGCTCTCGCCATGGATATATACGATCTCGAGTCCGTAGCCGATTCGGCTCAGAGCGCCGGAGCCGAATTCATAGTCAAGATCCTTGGCGGCCTCTCTGCAAAGATAGAGGCGCAGAACCGTGCAAGCACGGTTCGCAATATGTCGCTGGCAATCGGCGTCAGCATTCTGGTCATTATATTCAGCGTAGTCTTCATGATGATCTTCAGCCGCAGCCTCTCGCGCCGTGTGATGGGGCTGGAAACCGTCATGGGCCGTGTTGCGGTCAAGGATATGACTGTCCGCAGCCGCGACCGATCGCGAGACGAAATTGGAAAGCTCGGAGGGCACATCAACAGCATGATCGACGTCCTGTCCGACTTTTTCGGCACGGTTCGCGGTGCTACGGTCAAGGTCGACGAGCTGAAGGATACCATATCATCGGGGTCCACGGAGTCCGCCGCGGCGCTAAATCAGATAACGAAGAATATCGAGTCCATCAAGAATCAATTCATCCGTCTTGACCGAAACGTTGTTACCACAACAGACGCAATCGTGAATATCGGCGGCGGTATCAGCGACCTCACCGTCGACATCTCCAAGCAGTCGGAATCGATCAACAACACCTCATCGTCAATTGAGCAGATGAACGCTTCGGTGCAAAGCGTCGCGCGCCTCTCCGTTGATAGAAAGCATCGTGCGGACGAACTTACTGAGGTAATTCGCCAGGGTGGAGAAAAGATCGGAGCCACCAACGATCTCATCAAATCGATAACCCGGGAGATCGACGATATTCTGGAAATCACAGAGATTATCAACAACGTTTCCGAGCAGACCAATCTCCTTTCAATGAACGCCGCAATCGAAAGTGCCCATGCAGGTGAAGCGGGGAAAGGTTTCGCCGTTGTTGCGGAAGAGATTCGTAAGCTCGCAGAATCCACGGGCGAGAACGCCGCACGTATTGACCAGTCATTGAAGTCAATTACCGAAAAGATTCGAGACGCGCTTGAATCGAGCGATCTGAGTTACCGAAGCTTTGAGAACGTCAGTCAGGTCGTACGGGATTTCGCATCCGCGATGACCGAGATATCGAGCAACATGGACGAGCTCTCCTCCGGCAGTCAGGAGATATTGCGGGCAACCAATGATATTGCGGAAATTACCAACAGCATCCAGGAGCGGTCGGTCTCAATGGACGGAGGGGCAAAAGAGATCCAGAACGCCATGCGCGAGGTTCGAGACATCTCGTCCGGGGTTGCCAGAGGGATGGACGAAATCGACCTTGGAGTCAAGGAAATCCTCGAGTCTCTGGTGGACATCAGTGCAAAGACCGGCGAAAGCCGAGAGCGTATGGATGCACTGAACGAGATTCTGGACACTTTTTCGGTTGAACAGATTGAGGACAAGCAGGAAGAGCGTCCATCAGGCACCGATGTGGTAGAATGGGACGCCGCCGAGCTCCCGTCTGAACAGACGAACTCCGTTATCTGATGTGCCATTCTTGAAGTATCAATGAGCGTGTTGACGGAACGCGGGCGGGATTATTCGCCGGGCG
>CAZKMA010000051.1:22839-25947 GCA_964553615.1 uncultured Spirochaetales bacterium
CCCCCGGTCACCGGCGCTCAGTCACCTTTCTTCACGAGCCGGGCAAACCGGCTTCCGAATTCCACCGCCTTGTTCAAATCATCTTCGGTGGGCCCTCCGGCGAATTCCAGCGTCTCCACGAGATCCCACTTCAACGGCTCGATGAGCCGCTTCACCTCGCGGACTGCACCGCCGCTCCATCCCCAGCTGCCGAAATAGGCTGCCTTCTTGTTTATAACGCGCTTTATGCCGGCTTCGGTCAGTTTATGCACCATTTCCGGGTACAGACTTCCCTCGTACGTGGGAGCACCGATGATGACCCCCGCATTCACCCAGAGCGAGGGGAGGATATAGCTGGTATGGGTGCGTGCAACGTCGAAAACGTTGACGGGTACGCTTTCGGCGGCAATTCCTTTTGCAACGGAGTTCATCACCGTCTCGGTGTTCCCGTACATCGATCCGTAGAGCAGCGTAATGCCCGGCTCGTTGTCCCCCTCGGCGTAACGCGCCCAGGTCTCGTACAGAGAGATAATGCGGCCCGGGTCCTTCCGCCATATGAGCCCATGGGACGGGGCAATGACTTCTATCGGAAGAACGCTGAGCTTGCCGATCGCAGTCAGCACCGGCTTTGAAAACTTGGCGACAATATTCGTGTAGTATCGCAGCGACTCCCGTACATAGAACTCAATGTCGGTACACTCGTCATCGAACATTGCCCCGGGGAGTGCTCCATAGCCACCAAACGCATCGCACGAAAACAGAACGTTCGTTGAGGGATCCCACGTTACCATTGTCTCCGGCCAGTGAACGAATGGGGCATGGTAGAAGGTAAGCGTCCGCGATCCGATATTCAGTTGCTCGCCATCTTCTACAGCGCGAACGTTTCGCGTAATCCCGTAGTAGTTCTCAAGCATCGGTTTTGCCTTTGGTGTGCAGAGGATGGTGATGTCCGGGACCATTCGGAGAAGCGTTTTCAAAGCGCCGGTGTGATCGGGTTCCATGTGATTGACGACCGCGTAGTCGAGCCTTGAAAGTTCTACAATCTGGGATACCTGATCAAGGAGTGTGTCGGTCTTGAACTCCTTTGTCAGATCTATAATGACGTTTTTCTCGTCCCGGATAACGTATGAGTTATATGTTACCCCTTCCTGACTGATTGGCCAAAGTCCTTCGAAAAGGTCGGTGGTACGATCGTTGACGCCGATTCCGAAGACACCTTTCCGGATCTCTGTCGCTATCATGAGTCACTCCTGATGGTCTTTTGTCTGAACTATTGTATCAGTAAACGCCGATAATGATGAGCCTGCCCCAGGTGGTTCTGTACGACTTGAGATTCCCGGTGGCTTCTTCACTCAGCGACTCCCGGGCAAACGCGTTATCGCTCAGGATGGGGCGACCATTCGGATCCATTCTCTTTGCTTCCAGCAGCCCGCGCGAAAACGTGATATGGCGATTATCCAGGTTTCCAAAGTAGTATTCGACCGAGTTGTCCGGGAGCTTGAAATTCCCTGCGAGTGCTCCGTCCGGAAGAGATGGGTCCACCGGGACCCAGCCGAAACTCTGGATGTAAAACTCGAGCCATCGATGAGGAACCGCGTGCTGATTGTCGTCTACGATGTGACCGGAGACAATGCGGGCCGGTATTCCGAGGCTTCTGAGCATCGCGGTCATGAGCGACGCGTAGGCAACATCGTCTCCTGCTTTCTTTTCGAGCGCCTGCACGGGATCCTGGATTTTCGGATCATATTTCAAACGATTCAGGAGATAATCATAAATCATCCGCGCACGAGTGTAGGGATTTCTTGCGTAGCCGACTACCGCGCGGGCGGTTGCACGAATTGATTCAACATCCGAAGGGACTCCGGGAGAATGCGCAGTGTACACCTTGTAGAGTTCCGTATTCTCGTCGTACCGCACCGGAACGCGCGCGGGTACGATGGTCGTCTCCACGGCAAAACGATCAAAAATATAGGACTCGGATATGGACTCACTCTTGCCAGGCTCAAGATTATCCAGCCGATAGAGCATGAGCCCGTCTACGTCGTCGAACATTGGTTCACGGTTTCGCGCGAGGATCTGAATGTCCCGCTGGTCGGGGGTATTCTGGATCCGGGGCAGCCAGAGGTAGAGCGAATTTCCCGCTGGTTTGGAAGCATCCAGCTCTACATTACTTACGTCTACACCATAATGCACGGCATAGGATCGTCTGTCGCGGAATGTTTTTGTTCCAACGACCTGGGATACCTCGAGATAAGTTGCGTTGCTGGAACCCTTGTCGTTCGTGACGATCACATTCCCGGACACCGCGCCATCCGGTATACGAACCGTAATCTCCTGGTCCGACCAGCCGACGTAATCAAAGTCACGCGCGGATGCCGCGACCACGGTGTTCCGCGGTTCGGGACTGGATGCGTCGGTACCGTATACCGCTACCCACGGGAACGTCACCGTCCCGTTTCCCCGGTTGATACCGAAGTTGCGTCCGGTGATGGTGATCAACGTTCCCGGCGGCCCGCTGGTCGGATCTATGGACTGGATATACGGTTGTCCCGGTCGCGCGGCCTGAGAAACGACCGTCGGGATATTCTGTTTGTTTGTGAAAAGAACACCATCACTCTGTCCCTTCCCGGTCACCACATACACCAGCCCGGAGGTCACCTTCTCCGGTATAGCCACACTTATCCGTCCGTCGGACCATTCCTGGTACGAAGATGATGTGGGAACCACCCCGGCAATACTCACATGACTTCGATCACGGTGCTTTCCGAAATGGGATCCGGTAATGACGAGCTCGTCGCCGGGGTACGCGACCGACGGCGAAATAGCCCGGATCGACGGCCCCTGGTTTGTCAGACGAACACTCGTGTACAGAGCACCGGTGAGCAGAACAAGTGCAATGATGGGAATGATTGGAGATCGAGAGAAAATTGGACCGTCGCTCACTGGGGTTACTCTTTTGCCGGACTTTTTTCGATTTTCAAACTGCCTGATGCCGAATTCGGGTATGCGGAGGTGCCTCCGGACTCACCCGTGCCTGCAGTCCCCTGGGTGGGCCCATCCTTCCCTGTCCCGACATTTGAAGACTCACCCTTTCCAGACCCATCTTTTTTGGGTGCGTCTTTCGCGGAC
>CAZKMA010000051.1:26047-32836 GCA_964553615.1 uncultured Spirochaetales bacterium
GCGTCTTTCGCGGACGCGTCTTTCGCGTAGGGTACCACCCGTATCTCCAGTTCGATGTTGATATTGCCGTACTTCGTGGTGTGCAGATTGACTCCCAGGGGATAGAACAGCACCTTTTCTCCAAGGTTTATCGGCATGCTCTTGAACGATGTGGCATACTTCACCTCCTTATCTACCGGTGAGGTAATCCACGTCTGCCCTTGAGCAACCAGAAGAACATGAGAACCAGTTTCCCGATACGGGGTGAATTGCGCAACCACGACAATATTGCTTCCGTTCAGCTTGACGGTTACCGCCCGGCCGGAGATGGTCACTTCCGACAGGTCCATGTTCCATATTGTCTGTTTCCCGTTTTCGGTAACACGGGCGGTAATGTGCACCGAAAGTGCCTTGTCCATAAGTAGCGCCAGCGCCTGCTCAACATCCAGTGCATATGCACCCGACGCCATTGCGGCAAGCAGGAAGAGAGCAACTGACACTGTTCGTCTCATCAGCGCAAGCCCCCTGGGTTGTCTGAGGCTCGCAGAAGAAGCGGTTCGCCGATCAGTCTGAACTGATGCGGCTCCGGAAGCTGTATGTTTACCTCCCGGATCTTGTTCTGGCCGTTGAGGATATCGAGCAACTGCTCGACATCTTTGACGTTGACGGTAACCTTCAGGCCATCCAGCGTTTGCGCCATTGCAGCCTGTTGCAGGTCCGTTCTCTGCGATCCCATAAAACGGACAATAACAAACGTTGCGAGGAAAACCACCAGGGCAGCGGCGGCGGCGACCATCGGCACGGGCACCGCTATTCGGCGCCGCCAGACAGAGACGACGTTCCGATTGCGTCGTCCACGGTACACCGGTTGTGAAAGCTCGGTCTCAATCGCTTTCCTGTCGGAGCCAGTCGCGTCTGAAATCCCCTCGCACACAGCGGCCCAGGAACGGTCCATCGATTCTTCGAAATCCGGCTCCGGAATGTTCTGGAGCACCTCATGAACCAGGCGATGTCGTGCCAATGTTTCCCGACATTCAGGATTGTCTGCAACCGTCTCATCGAACCGTTCCTTCCACGGAGACGGGATCTCTCCATCGAGGTAGGCGGACATGAACTCTTTGTCAGGGGACATAAGTTCCCCCTTGTTCCATGATTTCCGAAAGACGTTCGCGGGCGCGAAACACGCGGACTTTCACATTTCCCTCGCTGATTCCGAGGATTGTAGCAATTTCCTTGTAGTTCAAATTGCTGTACTCCTTCAGTATCAATACCATCCTCAGGTTCTCAGGAAGTGCCGTGAGTGCCTGCTGAACGGTCTCTGATGCTTCCTGTTTGAGCACGAGAGTTTCCCCAGTGTCCTGATTCGGTTTGGGCTCACGGAAAACACGCTCATACGCTTTCCGTTCCCTTCCTTTTCGCTTTTCGTGGTTGAGCGCCAGATTCTTGCTGACCCGAATGAGCCAATATTTCGCCTGTTCGGCGTTTGGAATGGTGTCCTGGCGTTCGTAGTATCGGATAAACGCCTCCTGGCACACCTCTTCGGCAATGTCCATGTCATTGGTGATCCGGTAGACGATGCGAATAATGATCGGGAAAACGGTCTCATAGACTGATTTGAAGTCGCCCCTGTTCTCTTTCTTTTTCCGATCCATACCGTAAACAACACTGAAGCCGTCGAGTTACAAGAACTCTACAGCTTCCTCCACTTGGGACCATCGGCGCTGTCTTCCACGATGATACCCCGACCCTTCAGCATATCACGGATTTGGTCCGCCGTTTGAAAATTGCGGTTTTTCCGTGCCTCTTCTCGCTTTTCTATGAGGTCGAGAAGCTCCTGCTCGAGCCTCTCCGGCTTCCGGGATCGAAGACGTGCCCCTCCCTCACGAATAATACGAATCCCCAGTACCCGATCAATGTCGACAAGCGCAAGAAGCGCATCGCGTGGGGACACGGTTTCGTCTTTCACCAGCCCCCACAGATCAGCAAGGCAGCGGGGGGCGTTCAGGTCCTCTGAAAGATGTTCACGAAATGCGGCAACGTGATCGGCCGCACTCCTGAAATCCCGGTCAAGTCTTTCGGTTCCGGAATCTGCAAGCAGTTCAACCTCCGCTCGCGTCGGCTCGTCTGCTGCGTCCATAATGTCGGCCACTCGGTCCATGAGTCGACCGCGGGCGCTTCGGGCCCCAGCCAGACTTTCAAATGTGAATTGAAGTTGAGTCCGATAGTGGGCGTTGAGGTTGAAGTAACGGTAGTCGAGCGGTTCATACCCCTCATCCATGAGGGATTGAAGAGTAATAAACTTGCCCTTCGACTTGGCCATCTTGCCATCGTCCAGGATAAGAAATTCGCCATGTATCCAGTAATTGACCCATTTCTTACCGGTGGCCGCTTCAGTCTGGGCAATCTCGTTGGTATGATGGACGGGTATGTGATCCACCCCACCACAATGGATATCGAATTGTTCACCCAGGTAACGCGTGCTCATGGCAGAGCATTCGATGTGCCAGCCCGGATACCCTTCTCCCCAGGGAGAATCCCATACCATGGCCTGCCTGCCGAACTTTGACTTCGTGAACCAGAGAACGAAGTCCCGCGGGTTCTTCTTGTTTGGATCCACCTCTATCCGTGCACCGGACTTCAACTCCGCCCTGTCCAGAAGGGCCATCTTGCCGTATTCAGGGAAGCGCGAAACGTCGAAATAGACGTTACCACCCGCCATATAGGTGAATCCATTCGCCTCGATTCGCTTGATCATGTTGATCATGTCCGGTATGTGCTCTGTTGCCTTGCAGACAATTGTCGGACGTCGAACATTGAGCAGCTCGAGGTCCGCAAAGAACGCATCGGTATAGTGGTTTGCGATGTCCCACACCGACATGCCTTTCTCACGCGCGCTCCTGAGCATCTTGTCTTCACCTTCGTCGGCATCGTCGGTGAGGTGTCCGACGTCGGTGACATTCATGACGTGGCTGACACGAAAACCGAGGTACTCGAGCGCGCGACGAAGTATGTCTTCAAAGAGATAGGATCGCAGATTCCCGATGTGCGCGAAGTTGTACACGGTCGGACCACACGTGTACAGGCCAACCCGGTCATCGGATATCGGCGTAAACTCCTCTATGGTCCTTCCCAACGTGTTGTACAGGCGCAGCACCCGATAACTCCTTTGTGTTGTGTCTATAGACTCAAGCATGCGCGGCGAGAGGTTCCGTAGAACACGAGCATATTTCCCGGTAAGATAGATACGTGGAACTCACACTACGGAAATTCGAGAGAAAGATCAATATTTCGGGCACGCTTGTTTGGAATGAACCGATGGCCGGCCATTCAACGTTCCGTGTGGGAGGTCCGGCCGACTGTTATATTCGACCGTCAACGGTTCAGGACGTAATCCAGGTGCGTGAAGCGGCTGCCGAGTGCGAATTACCGGTATTCGTTCTGGGCGGCGGTGCCAACATCCTGGTAAGCGACAGCGGAATCCGCGGGATAGTCCTGGACATGAGCGGACTCAACACGCTGCACGTGGAGAGGCAGACAGAGACAACGGATCCAGAGACAAGTATCCTCTTTGCTACCGGATCCGGATTGCCGGTGAGTGATGCAAGCGCTGCTGCCGCGGACAACAGCCTGGCCGGCCTGGATTTCATCTATTCGATGCCGGGAACCGTGGGCGGAGCGGTGTGGATGAATGCACGGTGTTACGGCTCGTCCATCGCAGAGATTCTCTCGTACGTGGACTACATAGATGAACAGCAGCAATTTCATCGCTACCTTCCTCAGCCGGAGGATTGGGAGTACAAGGTATCTCCGTTTCAGAATAGAAGTACGGTCATCCTGGAAGTCGGATTTTCGCTCCGCCCCGGGAACCGGGACGAGCTCTGGTCGACGATGAATGAAATCCGCTCGGACCGGGAACGCAAGGGGCATTTCTCGGCTCCGTGCGCCGGCTCCGTCTTCAAGAATAATCGCCTGTTCGGTGCGCCATCGGGACAGATCATCGACAGCATCGGGATGCGCGGCCGCAGTATCGGCGGCGCCCATATCTCGGATCTGCACGCAAATATCATCGTCAATTCCGGGTCCGCAACCGCACGCGACATCAAGGCCCTCATGGACCTGATTCAGCAGGATGTGTACACACAACGAGGTATTCTGCTCGAACCGGAAGTCCTCCTCGTGGGCGAGTGGGACTGATCGCTTCGGGTTCCCCGGCTTCACCGTGACCGCAGAGAGAACGTCGCAACCATCGGTATCTCACCATCGGTACCTCCCACGTCAATGGGGTGACGTGTCTGAATGGACAATCGGCACTCGATCCGGTCGAGCACAAGGCCGATGATTGCCGCTCCTTCGAGACGTCCCGGCTTCTCCGGTTTCAGTTCGAGCGCCGGTGCAATTACCACGGAGAGACATCCTGCAGATGTCCGGAGAGCAACCCGGACGACTGTCCGGTCATGCCGATCCTCCACCCGGTATAACCGCCACGAGGCCTCAAGCGCCACAGGCCAGCCGGAATTCCCGAGCAGGCCCGACACCTTGAACCGACGTTCTGTCTGACACTCTCCTTCGGCGCTCCGGTCGGTTCGGGATGTGAACTCCGACCCTATCCGGGCGTAGTCCGGGCCCAGATGAACTGATGCCGTACCGGTGAACCGGTCCGGGACATACGCATTCGGAACCGGTTCCGGCCGGAACAACGTGTGTGCAGCGGACACGCGTCCACCCACATTCCTGTCAATGCCGAGATCAAGGAGTGCATCGGTAACTTCGGAAACTGCCGGCAGACCGTTCCGAATGGAGCGAAAATCCGCGGTTGCCCACGCCGTCCGCACCCGGATTCGCGTGCTCGTATTCTGGAACTGAGTCTGAGCGATCCATGCTGCACCGGGCGGCCAGAGCAGTCCGCCGGACGCGATGATTGCCGATACGACGGTTGTCCGCCTGCCCCGATACCAGAGACTCGCGGCGAGCGAAGCACCATCGCCGATCGGATCCAGTTCTGAGTCAGGGAACCAGACATCCCCGGAGGAGAACGTCCCGGAAACCGATGGATGATGGAACAAACCGAGTGCTTCGAAAGCAAGTTCTTCTGCCGGCTGGATGCGAAGATGAAGTCCTGCCTCCTGTTCGCCCGCATTTCCGCCAACCCACAGGACTGCAGGATCTCCGAACGGATGGGCTACGACACGATTTATAACGGCTTCCGTTGTGGAAAAGGAAGGCAGGGCCGAGACGACGGGAAATGGTTGTTCGAGGGAACGCCGATCAAGATTTGCTGCAGTCGTGAGAGAGTTCGCAGCAAGACGATAGAGAAACGGTTCCGTCAGACGACCGGCGCTGAACCAGGGCGTTCGAAGCCCGAAGAAAAGGTACCGCTGCTCGACCCGCTCGATCTCCGATCCGCTCCCCGGCGCCATTCGCCTGCCCGCGCAGACCACTGCATCCAGCGGATCGGATGCGTGGCGGGCTCGGACCTCGAGCCGTTCGTCCGTGCCGGCCACGGTCAATACCTCCCCCTGGCCCGTGTCCCGCAGCACGGGTTCCCGAAGCGCATCCTCCTCCATCGAAGAGAATGGGTCGTCCTGGTCGATACCGACCGGTGGGATATCTTCCTCCGCGTCTGATGACGCCGAAGGTAGAGCTGCCATTTCGCCGGCAACCGGATCCGCTGAGCACCATCGGAATGGAACAATGAACGCCAGGAGGAAACAGGTCGAGAGAATTACGCAGGTTTTCCGCGTATGGGTGGGTCCGTACATCAACCCTACTTACACGGATCCTGGCGGGGCGCTTCAGGCGCTTTTTCCTGCCGACGAATGTCTCCGGAGGCCTATCGGTTTTCCGTGACCGTTCCGCTCGTGTGCCGGCGCCTGGCCTCTGCGCCGCAGCGCTACCGGGCAGGTCACGGGCGTGCCGTGATCGAGACTCACCTCTGTTTCGCCATGGTAAACGGTCAGTGGAGGACCTTCCAGAAGTTCATACCGCGTCTCGGTCTGGGAGATATCGACGTTGAAGAGAGAGCCGCGAACAATGAGCCTGAACGACAGGCGCGTCCACTCCCCGGGGAGATGGGGATTGAACGTCACAATTCCATTAAAATCGCGCATTCCCGCAAAGCCATATACCAGCGAAAGCCAGCTTCCGGCCATTGCCGCAGTATGGACGCCGTCCCGCACGTTTCCGTTGATATCGTCCAGATCCATTCGCGAGGTCTTCATGAAGTACTCGTACGCCAGCTCTACGTAGCCAACCTCCGATGCGGAAATCGCCTGAATGCAGGGGGAGAGCGAAGAATCCCCGGTTGTAAGAGCATCGTAGTAGTCGAAGTTCCTCCGCTTTTCTTCCTGGGAGAAGAGGTTGCCCTGCAGAAACATGCCGAGGATGAGGTCGGGCTGCTTCAGGATCTGATATCGGTAGATCGTGAGCGGGTGGTAGTAGAGCAGGAGCGGATAATTGTCCGCCGGAGTGCCGTCAAAATCCCACACTGCCTTGTCGAAAAAGGAGTCATCCTGTGGATAGAGGCCGAGCTCGCGGTTGTACGGAATGTAGATGCGCTCTGCGGTCGCCTTCCAGTCTCCGATCTCCTGTTCGTGGAAATGCGTCTTGTCCACGATTCGGCTATATTCAGCCGGAAACTGCTGTTTCAGCATCTCCATGGTGTGCGCGGCATACCGAAGATTTTCTCGCGCCATGAGATTGGTGTAGGCGTTGTTATTTACCAGCGCGGTATACTCATTCGGACCCGTTACTTCGTTGAAGCAGAATCCCTTGCCGGGAATATAGTCGCCCACATCGACCCAGAAGCGCGCG
>CAZKMA010000052.1:0-3146 GCA_964553615.1 uncultured Spirochaetales bacterium
CAGTAATGAGAGCATTTTCTTCCACGCCGGGCGAGAAACCACGTCGATGCCACGATACACCTTCAGAATGTCAAACACCTGATCCCAGCTCGCATCCCGGTCCATCGGGAAACTGACGTCGAGGAAATCCTTCAGGTCATCGGTAACGTACCCGGCGCTGATCGTCTCGAACTTTCCGGCTGCTCCGAAATCGTTTTCCTGCAGAGATGAATCGAACTTCCTGAGCACAAAGTAGTAATCGTAGCTGGCAAAACGCACAAATGACTGAACAGCCGCGTACACGGCGTTGATCTCTTTGACCACACGCGATTCAAATCCACCAAAAAACCTGACCATGGATTCTTTGAGCTGGCTCGCAAGTTCCTTTGGCGGCAACTCTTCGGAACGCCGGCGGATGGCTTCCTCATCGAAGCTCGCCAGTGACTCCCGCTGCTCTTCGGAGAGAAATGCTTCCACAACGGTCGACTTGAGCGCAGTCGAACTCTCCGCATTCGCGATCATGTTTCGTGCCGGCCCGGTAATCTTGTAGATCTCGAGAAAAAACCGCGCGAGGCCGGGAAGAGCCTCCTCGCCCTTCGCGCGATAGAACTTGAATTTCTGCTTCTTGAGGCTCTTTACAACCTGTTTGAGGAGCCGCCGCTTCTCCCGCTCGGGATCGTTCCCGCCCACGAAAAGCAATACCAGCCGCTCGAAGAGCCCCGGTTCGGTGTGTGTGGCTGCCTGGCCGGACGTACTTCGTGCCGTGCCCGGGCCCTGTTTCATCATAGGCCAATCGTAAGAAATTTGTATAGAGTTGTCAATCTGACCATTTTGTCTGAACCACCGAAATTCGACCTACCTGAACCTGACCTCTACAACCCGCTTCGGCTCGATCTTCAAACCCGGGAACTTTGTTGCCAGATTCTGGAAGTTGTTCATTTCTGCGCTCTTTCCATCTTTCATCATCTGAACGAACTGCGGATTCTTCAGCAGCGCGCCGAACTGAAAGTCCATCAGCGAGATCGAGTTCCCGTCCCGATAGGCCGCATTCGTACCCACAATGGTACCATTGAACTTCAAATCCACCGAAATACGCATGTCGGCGTAGAACTGGGTGAACATTGCAATATCCTGGTCGCTCATCTTCGCCTTCGCATCGCCTTCTGCCGACTTCCCGTCGTTTTTGTTCTGGGGCGGCTGCGGCATATTGACCGTAAGCACCGCCGGATTCCCCTTCTTCAGGTTAAACCTCAGAAAGTCCGGTTCCTGGCTGAGACTCTTCTCCCCCTGCCCCATCTGAGACGGCAGATTGTCCCCCGGGTTCTGATTGACCTGTATCTTGGAGATATCGTCGAACGCGTACACCGCATGGTATCCCTTCCCCCAGTCGGTGGTGACCGGTTCCGAGCGCACTACCGTAACTCCGGGACCCATCTTGGCGGCATCTTCTCGAATCTGCTTCTCATCGTAGAGGGAGAACTCTTTGGAGTTCTTCTCCCCGGAGGATTCGGAGTCCGAAGAGTTGCCCATGGAGCTCAAACCGGACATCATGTCGATCATCTCACTCTTCATGAGAAAGGTCTGGTCAATGGTTCCAGTCCCATCTTTATTGACGTTGATCGTCGTCTTGACCTGCAGGCAACTCGAAAGCACGAGCGCTGCACCAACCACGATCGCAAACAAACGCAATTTGTTCATTTTTCCCACCTTTTTTACCGGGCGCTCATCCCACCGAACGCACAATAGGAAATTATCTCACACTGAGGTCAAAAAACCAAGATAAGCACGTGAGCCAAACGCCTTGAATCGAAGCGGTACACTCAGATATGCTGCTGTTATGAATACCCTTGCCACAGAGCTCAACGAGGTGCTCGCCGATACTGTTGTCGGCAGACTGTTCTCCGACTTTGGAAAGCGTATCTACTTTCCGAAGGGAATTGTTGCACAATCGGCGGAGGCCGACCGGAAGGCGTCCCGGTTCAACGCGACTGTCGGGATGGCCTATTCGCACGGACATCCGGTCATTCTTCCTGCTCTCCATAGGCTGCTTTCGGACCTGAGTGCGAAGGAAGCGGTCGCGTACGCACCCACGGCAGGCATTCCGGAATTGCGGGACCTCTGGCAGCGCGAAATGACCGTAAAGAACCCTGGGTTGAGCGGAAAAAAAATACTCCGTCCTATCGTGACTCCCGGTCTGACGAACGGAATCTACCAGGCGGCAAGTCTGTTCTTCGATGCCGGCGATGTCGTGGTAATCCCGGACATGTTCTGGGGCAACTACCGGTTGATTTTTGAAGAGCAGAAGGGGGGAAGGGTCGTGAGCTTTCCCTTTTTCACCGCTGAGGGCGGATTGAATACCGCTTCGCTGCGGGACGTACTGCGCGCAAACAGCTCGAACGGACGAGTCGCCCTTCTTCTCAACTTCCCGAACAATCCAACCGGCTACTCACCGACAACCGAAGAAGTGGATGAAATCGTGAATATAATCACGGCCGAGGCAGATCGCGGTACCGACGTTCTGGTCATTTCGGATGATGCGTACTTCGGCCTCTTCTATGAGGCGGGCACCTGTACCGAGTCCATCTTTTCACGACTTGCCGACTGTCACGAACGCGTCCTTGCGGTCAAAGTGGACGGCGCGACGAAGGAGGAATTCGTGTGGGGCTTCCGCGTCGGATTCATGACCGTTGCATCGCGAGGGCTTTCGGACGATCACTACGCAGCCATTGAGAAGAAGATCATGGGAGCCATCCGTTCGACCATATCGAACTCATCCGGACTTGCTCAGAATCTTCTCGTCCGCGTTATGAAGAGCCCCACGTACAGGGAGGAGAAGCGGGCGGAATTCCAGGTGCTCAACGAGCGATACCGGAAGGTGCGCTCAATTCTGGAGGCACGGAAACCGGGCGGCTCGCGCCGAGAGGATGACAGACAACTTCTTGAACCATTGCCGTTCAATTCCGGCTACTTCATGAGCTTCAAGTGCCACGGCGTAGGGGCCGATGCCGTCCGGCAGGAACTGCTGAAGGGTGGTATTGGAGTAATCTCAATCCAGGACAAATACCTTCGTATTGCCTTTGCCAGTATCGACGTAGAAAATCTGAACGATCTCTTTGACGAGGTGTTCGCCGCCGCGGAGCGGGTCGCCGCCGCAGCGGATTGACCGC
>CAZKMA010000052.1:3246-14760 GCA_964553615.1 uncultured Spirochaetales bacterium
TTCGGTTTATCGGGGAACGAGAAATCTGCCCAGTTCCTTGAGCTTCGGAATAGTCTTGTGAACGGGAGTCTTTCCGCCGGCCGATTTGTCGTCTAATTCGATTACTGTCGTGTAGAGCTTGTTCACCAGGTCCGCGAGGACGGACAGGTTCGACTGGAAGTTGTTCACCGACATGTCTCGAAGCACTCGCTCGTTTGTCGACGACAGAGCGCCGCGCACTGCAGACGCCGGAGAAAGGAGGCCTCTCAGGTTCGGGGCCACATCCCTGCGGGCATGATACACGAACTCGGCAAGCGCAAGAATTCGGTCATAAAGCTCGTCGGGGTGAAACCCCTGAAGCTGGTAGTATTCTGACTTTTCCGTTATTCCCTCAATCATTTCCCAGCTGTGTGAATCCAGTTGCATTCGAATGAGTGCAGGTCGGAGGAACCGATTGTTCAAATTGCGTTTGTAGTGGTCGGATATCTGATCTATGAGGGAGATGACCACACTGTCCTTAATCTGCATACCTTTGCCTTACTCCTTTTCTGATTGTCCCTTCGGCCATCCGCGGCAACTCCGAGATCAGGTAATTATACCAACCCTGCGGTGTTATTGACAGCCCATTTGGTCTCTCGTAGAGTGAGGCGATATGAACAAAGCTGCCAGGGCCACAATGACGGTACTTCTTGCAGGTACCGTGTTTTTTGCAATCTGCCTGACCGGATGCAGTTCGCCCGATCAGAATACCGCGGTTCTGTGGACAAATCAGCCCGAATTTGCAGCGTACGTTGAAGCGTTTAACGCACACCAGAACACCTATCGGGTCATGCTCGTCTACAAATCCGACCCGGCGGTCGATCTTGCTTCGGCAAACACTCAACCCGACATCGTAGTCGGTGAATATCTGCGAAACGATCGAACGCGCAAGGCGCTCTCGTCGCTGAACGGGCTCATGGGTCCAACCAGAATTTCGCCGGCACTATTCTATCCGGGCGCGCTCAAGGCGGGGAGCTGGGCCGGAAACCAGATGCTCCTTCCGGTTTCGTTCAATCTTCCGGCAGTGATGTTTCTCAGGGGCGCAATTCCGCCGGACAAGGGGAGTTTCTTCGTGACCCTCACGGAATTGAAGGAGCTGGCGAAGAAGTACAATCAAACCAGAGACGGCACGCTTGTCCGGGTGGGCTTCTCACCGCGATGGAGCGGCAGTTTCCTGTACGATTACGCGTTGCTGCAGGGTGCAAACTTCCACCAGGACGGAAACGGTAAACCGATCTGGGACGATGCAAACCTGACACGTGCGCTGGACTCGATTCGGACCTGGATTAAAGAAAACAACGACGGATTTGCGGCAGACACCGCGTTCACGGACCGGTACCTCTATGAGCCTTCATGGGTGCTCCTGGAGAATCAGCGTGTTCAATTTACATACACCGACGCCGCATCTTTTTTCCAAATGGGCGAGAACAAGCGTCAACAGCTCGATTTCCGGTGGATCGCCAGCAAAGAGCGCGTGCCGGTCATCGAAAACATGTTGTTCGCCGGAATTCCCGGCCGTGCGAGGCACCGTCGTCCGGCGGAAGCATTTCTGCGGTGGTACTTTGAGGAAAAAACACAGGCACAACTCCTGGACGAAAGCCAGATAAAACAACTCACCTCGTTCGGAATCGCGGGCGGGTTTTCCCCAATGCCGGTCGTGAACGAGATGGAACTGCCGAAACACTATCCGCAACTCCTCGGTCATGTACCAAAGAATTTCGACCTGCTGTTTCCTCCACCGCTTCCGCGCAACTGGAGCAGCATCAAGGAACAGGTGGTGAAGCCGTGGCTGGAAAAAATGGCGGAAAACCCGGAATCTACCGTCAGCCTGACGGATCGGATCAAGTCCTGGCTCCTGCAACAGGGGGACTGACACCGCCAGGGACCTGATCGGTTCCCATTTTCTCGTTGACAACCCCCGGTATGTGCTTTAGGATGGATTGATAATATAATATCTCTGTTGGAGGTAGCCATGGCAACAGTTGAACTCAAGTCGCTCTCTAAAGTCTACGAAGGCAATGTCCAGGCGGTGAAAAACGCAAACATCACCGTACAGGATAAGGAGTTCGTGGTTCTTGTCGGTCCGTCCGGATGCGGAAAGACGACAACACTCCGAATGGTCGCCGGACTTGAAGACATTACGAGCGGCGAACTTCTCATTGACGGTAGACTCGTAAACGATGTTCCGCCGAAAGATCGTGATATCGCGATGGTGTTTCAGAACTACGCCTTGTACCCGCACATGACGGTGTACGACAATATGGCGTTCGGTCTGAAGATCCGCAAGTTTCCGAAAGAGGAAATCAAGCAGCGCGTGGACGACGCGGCGCGCATCCTCGATATTGAAGAATTGCTCGAAAGAAAGCCGAAGGCGCTTTCCGGCGGTCAGCGACAACGTGTTGCGGTCGGTCGTGCAATTGTCCGTCATCCGAAGGTGTTCCTCTTCGATGAGCCGCTTTCGAACCTCGATGCGAAACTTCGCGTTCAGATGAGAACGGAAATTTCGGCTCTTCATAACCGACTGCAGGCGACCATGCTCTATGTTACCCATGACCAGGTCGAAGCAATGACCATGGGAGACAAGATCGTCGTCATGAAAGATGGTGTAATTCAGCAGATCGGAGATCCTCTCACTCTGTACAACGTGCCGGTAAACCGGTTCGTCGCGGGATTCATCGGTTCACCTCCAATGAACTTCATGAATGTTAAAATTACCGAAGAGGGCGGGAAGATTTACGCGGACGAAGGGAATTTCAAGTTCCTGGTTGACAAGAAGTCCGAGCTTCTGCGACCGCTCGTCGGAAAGACGTGTACCTTCGGAGTTCGTCCGGAAGACCTGCACTATTCAGAAAAGTCGAGCGAACTGACGCTTACGACCACGGTTGAGATTGTGGAGCCACTCGGTGCGGAAACTCATCTGTACCTGAACACGGGCGGCCACCAGATCGTTGCGCGTGTTCCACCGACACTCGAGTTCAAGACCGGCGACACGGTGTATCTGACCTCCGATCAGACTCGGGCAATGTGGTTCGACGGCGAGACCGAAGAAGCTATCATGTCCGAACAGGAAAAACAGCGCGTAGCTCAGTAACAAACTGGGTAATTTGCCCCGGGACTTCTGGACGTGGAGGTTGTTCGCTGCCAGTCCGGGGCAAGCGCAACGCCCACCGGGCGTGGAGGGTTGGTTTCCGTTAGGAAGAAGCCGGGGTTGCACCCCGGCTTTTTTTTTGATATTTTGGAGCAAACACTTGTCCCATGGAAACATTGAGCACCGACCTTCGAGATGAACTAATTGCGGCTCTGCAGAGACTGATAGCCCACACCGAGGAGATCTACCTCAATCTGGCTCGCCAGTTTCCCCTCCTCCTCTCCGAAATGGACAGGAGTTTCAGCAACTCCCGTGCTATGGCCACCAACGTGCAACGGAGCAGCCGCATCGACGCGGATAACCGGAAGCAGATAACTGGAATCGATACCCTGGTAGCCGATACACGGCGACTGATAGAATCCGGTTCGGAAACATTCCAGAAGATGCACCGACAGGACGAACAGCTCTTCGCGGCTCTGGATCAGGGCATCCATAAGCTGTCTTCACTGGATGAGGTGATAGGCCGGATCAAGGAAGACTCCATAGAGATGGAGCTCATCTCCTTGAACGCAATGACTGTCGCATTGAAGGCGGGAAGCGCCGGGCGTGCATTCTCATACATCACCGAAGAGCTGAAGCGGCTCTCCAGCAGAACCATCTCGCTCACCGACGAAATTACACGGCGTGGAGAGCAACTGCTTCGCGTGTTTCATGATTTCCGCGAATCTCTTGCCGGGCTCAAGAAATTCCAGGAGCGGCTCTTCGGTGAGCTGCGTGACAGGTTGGATCAGAGCTTTCAGGCCTTTCGGGAAGGGGTCCAGCGCACCAATTCCGTGCTTACACACATCAGCGAACAATCCTCGCAGATCCGTGAACCACTGCACCTGGTAATGGAAGAGATACAACTCCAGGATATCATCAAACAGTCGGTGGATCATGTTATTCTGGCTCTTCGAGAGCTCTCGGCTGCATCTACCTTCGAGACAACAGAAGAACGTCTGGATGAGCTCGCTTTTTACCAGCAACTGCCGGAACTCGGCCATGTACTGCTTGAGGACGTAGCGGAAAAAATCGAGAGAAGCATCTCCGTGTTCCGGACCAATGTTTCCCGGGCGCGCTCCACAATCACTGAACTCGAACAGGAGCGCAGCAGTTTCGTGACCTCGGCGCTTTCCAAGGCCCAGACCGCGGAGACGAAAGATACGACTTCTCTTACTGTGCTGTTCGACAGTTCGACTACTGTTCTTCGTGAGCTGCTTGGAGATCTTTCCCGCTCATTGACCATGAAGCAGCAACTTGCGGATCGGTCCCGAAGCCTCATGAAAGAAGTTGCCAAGCTGGAGGAAGACTTCAAGTCCTTCTCGATTGTCATCAACCGATTTCACAGCATAGATATTGCATCACGCATAGAAGTGGTAAAGCAGGCGGTCCTGCAGAAAATGTCGGGAACGGTGGACGAGATGACCGCGCTTACCGATCGAATTGAAAAGGACGTCGCTGAATCTCTGGATTCCATCAAGGCGTTCATAAAGACGATAAGCTCCACGGTATCCGAGTTCCGGAAAGTGTTCCAGGAAGAAGAAACGTTTGTGAGTCAATTTGAAAAGAGCATCCGGTCGATGTATGACCAGCTTTTTCAGGAGAAGAACACACTCACGGACACAATTTCCGGATTTTCACTCTTCACCGGGAGCTTCCTTACCCTCTTCGATTCAACTTCACAGGATCTCGGCAGGCTGGAGATCCTGGTCTCCGACGTACAGGACATCCGCGGCAAACTGGATGAGATCAAGCAAATGACGCGAAAAGAGATGGAACCACTCATGAAGGAAAAGGGTGTGGACAGTTGGGAGATCGGGAATCAGAAGCTCCAGTCAATCATTGCACGGTTTACCATCTTCACCCACAAGAAGAAAGCGGGCCAGATTGCAGGGTTCGAAGTGGAAGCCGGGGCAGAGTCCGGCACCGTGACCCTCTTCTAGGGAAGAATGGCTGCATCCGTCCCCTGAGGAACCGGGGGCAACGCTGAAAGCGGCAGCTCCCCGCCCCGTTCTGCATACATTCGGGTGATGTACCGAACCGTCTGCAGCCTGTCCGCAATTTTCCCCTTCTCGTTATCGAATTCTGCAAAAAAACGATTGAACTTGACATCCTGCGTGTTCTTCCAGCGTGTCGCGCTCTGGTAATACTGTTCGAGTGCCTTGACGCGGTAGAACGACCGTGAGAAATAGAAGGCGATACGGCGTAATGCATCCAGATCCGGAGAGATCCTGCTCATCTCGCCGGCAGCCACCGGCTGCGGGGCAGGCGCGCCGCTGCGGTCTTCGCTCAGCCACCGGTCAATGATTTCGCGCTGTCCCATGAGTGCTGCGTACGCGCTGTCGAATTGGGGTTTCTCCCTGCGATATCGGATCACGGAGATATTCGCCGTTTGAGATGCGGCTTTTTGAAACGTCAGGAGACGCTGCTTCATCCATTCAATGCGGAATGCGTCGGCCTTTCCGGTCTGAATGACGCGTGTACGAAACCCTCCACCGAAGAGCTGCTCCACCGCCCGCTCCGGTTCAGCGTAGAGTACAGCGCCCGTTTCATCTTCGCAGACAACAGTTCCTGCCTTCACCGAAACCAGCATATCGCCGGCAATAGTCGTTGCTACGTCGAACTCCGCACCGCGAACTTTCATGACCGCTGCGTTGGTACGAACGGCGAACGGCAGGGAAGCTGCGGAATCCGTTATTTTCACCGTGATCATGCCGCTCATGAGCTCGAGGGCTGCCTGCCTGCCCTCGTTGGCAGCACTGATTTCAATAGAGACGGTTGTTCCGGGTTGCACGGTAAGCGTGCCGTCCAGGCCGCTTGCAGGGTCAAGCTGAACCTGGACAATTCCGTCGCCGCCAGTCGTAATCTGATCGAAGTTCTGCAGGGAAAAGCCTATACTCAGGTCATTCGAATGTATCTGGTTGCCGCGAGAAAGTGACACCTGCCCCTGAATGGAGCTGATATTTCCTACGGTGTCGGCCGACGCATAAAATGCTCCGGGGAAGAGCGACAACGCCGCCACTGCGGCCGTCACGAGCAGAGTTCTCCCGCCCATCACCCGCCCCTGCGACCGCGAACCGCCTCCAGAGGCGCGAATATTGCCCTGACCCCGTCCCGGCCCTTGCCCGGCAGACTCTGGAAAACGGCCTGCCATACGGTTGCACTCTCCATACACAAGTATATCGGCGCATTCACGACCTTTGAAAGCTGTTCGTTCAGATGCCGGTACAGTTTTATCCGTTCACGCTGCACATACCGATATTTCCCATCCCGACAGGGGACAAACTCGTCGAAGAAGAACGGTCTGACAGTCATGTGGTCGCGCAGTTCCGGCGGATACCGGACGGTACCCATGCTGATCCACGCAATTCTGTCGTGAGCGAAGCTGCGCAGTTTTGCAGTCAGCGCTTCGATCTCTCCGGCCCACCCCTCGAAGCGGATAATCGGATCGAAGTGGAACGCCAATCCGTACCCGGCATCCGCTACTTTTCGTGCAGCTGCAAGCCGTTCGTCTATCGAGGCAGATTGTCCGTCTTCTGCTGCCGCTGCAGTCTCGGCACTCAGCGAGAAACCAACGACCGCATTCCCCTTGTCGCGGACACCCAGAAGGTGATCTACCGTATCGGTCTTCGTCTTCATTTCGAATACTATATTCGGATACGGGGCAAAAGCATTGATGTACACTTCCGAGAGCCGGAAAATCGGGTCCAGCAGGAGACTGTCCCCCACCTCTCCGGTGCCGACGCGCAGAGTGCGGCCCGGATTCGCTTGCGCAGCCGCAATAACCGCATCTATTCCCGGCTGCGGGTCCACATAGACAGTTACCGGTGCGAAGTTCAGATAACTCTGCATAATGCAGTAGGTACACCCGAGAGTGCAGCCAAGATAGAGATCAATGGTGGTGTAGTTGCAGCAGATGTGTCCGTGGGTTCCCGGACAGGATCCAAACACTTTGCCGCGCGGCAGCCCGAGAAAGAGCGTTGACCGATTCCGATGTTCGACAGGGACCAGATCCTGATCTTCCACCACGGTCCACGGGAGGTCGGGCAGCGCTTCCCTGCATCGTCCGACAGCCGGAAGTCCGCTGGCTCCCTGCTCGACGTACACCCGCTGAAAGAGTCTATCGAAGAAGCGAGAAAAGCTCATCGCAATGCTCCTCCAGGAGCCCCAGCCCGTCGCGACGGGCGTCGAGGTCCGTGCAACTACGGATGGTAAACTCAATCCTGAAATCGGCTCCCTCGAAGTATTCGGGCGCGTGCAACCGGACGCCTGACCGTCTGCGCACGGATTCGCTGATCTCGTCGAATTGCCTGCGCATTGCGCTCAAGTCGGGATACCGTCGCGCGGAAAGGTATTGATCGGGAGCATCCTGTTCCAGAGCAGAGGAGAGGATTCCCGGTGCCTGCTCCGGCTCACGAACGGCTATTTCACACAGGAGCCGGGCGGCAACACGACGCCGGCTGAAACTCAGTCTTCCGAAGCATGCACTCCCGAGCAGCTCCGTTGCCAGGGATGCGGGGAGCCGTTCTGCATACTCTGCGCTCTTCAGATCCAGCAGCTTTCCGTCCACTGCCTCTCGCATGAGCGGCGAGAGTGCCAGATACCGTGCTGCTACCGAGGCGAACGATCCGTCGGTAGCCACCGCCAGTCCAATGCGATCAAGAGCCCCGCCGGTCAGTCCGTCTGATGTCGCGCGCGCATAGATTGCCGCCCGCTCGCTCATGGTGTAGCCGTCCGGCCGGTTTTCAATTGCAAGGGCAATGAGAAGAGAATCCTCGGAGTCGCATGCATTCGGGACAACGAAAAGTTCCTGAATGCCGCGTGCCACCGCTTCCCGGACCAGGTTCCAGCCCCATATGAGCGTTACGCGGGGATCTCTTCCGTCCTCGTACGCAACGGGAAGCGGCGTATACAAACCACGGAGGAGAAGGTCGGAAGAGACCGTGCGCCCCTCAGGGAAGAGGTCATACGATGGATCTGAGGCCAGGAGTTGTTGACAGGAAAGTGTGAGCATGGGTCAAGCTTATCATGATGTGAGCCCCCACGCTACACCGCTCCCGCGAGGCGAACAGACGGTCGGAGCTCATCGCTACCTGACTTTCATGAAAAGGCCGAAGAGAATTATGGTAATGAGAATTTGAACCAGTGCAAATCTGATAAGCACCTGGGCGTTCGACCATTTGCGGGTAATCCGGAAGTGGTCATGCAGCGGAAACCGGATTGTGTGAAAGATCCGTATCTTGAAGAATCGCAGCAACGCCACCTTCACCAGGCCGGCACCGCCGTTTACCAGAATAACCGTGCTGACAATGAGGATGAGAAACGGGTTCCCGGTGTTGATGACGAGGACGCCGATGAAGAATCCGAGAGCGCGAGAGCCGGCATCGCCCATGAGGACTTCGCTCGGGTGCGCGTTGTACCAGAGATACCCGGCAATACTCCCAACCATGACAAACGCCATTATGGCCCAGCGCGGCGAATCCTCATAATGCGGGAGCAACAGGTAATGGGAAATGTCGATATGTCCAATGACGAAATAGTGGAAGATACCGAGACTGATGAGCCCAAGAATAACAAGCGTGCTGGAAAGGCCGTCCACGCCGTCGGTACAGTTCGTGGAATTGATGGAAAACCAGATAACAATTGTAGCGACAGGTACGAAGACCCAGGGCGCCAGATGAAAAACCTGCGCCGTGAACGGTAGCCACATCCGTGTTCCGGTGCTGAGAAGTACCAGGGATGCCAGCACCGCGATGATGAGATCCATCAGTCCTTTGACGTACTCTCCCCATGAGTTTTCGCTTCGGTCGTCTATGTAGCCGGAAATCATTGCAATATAGGTCAGCACAAGGATGGCGACCTGCTGCCAGCCCAGAGGCACAACGAACAGCGACACAATGGTGAAGATCGTGATGAAGACAATTCCGGCACCGGTCGGCTTGCCCTTGGCAACGTGTCCCTCAGCCGCAAACTCTCGTCCCCGGTCGTGCGGAAGACGTTCGTAGAAACGCGGCAACAAGATCAGGGTCAGGACAAAGCTCGCGGAAGTCCCCGCAATTATAAGTGCGAGGTGGGACGACAGGAGACGGAACGGCCCATAGAGTTTCTGCAGTATGAAACCCAATTCAAAAAGCATGAGAGATACCTCTGGGAGATCCCGACGGTGCCAGGGCGATATGATAAATCGGAACGTTCACCACAAAATATAGCTGAGATTCATTTCTGATGCAACAGAGGCAGAAGATCGGCAAGATCTCGGATTTCGAAATCAGGAACCACATCGTCCCCCGTTCTCTTCATGCCGGCCGGATTGAACCAGCAGGTGTGAACCCCGTACGCCATTCCACCGGCAATATCCGACTTCAAACTGTCACCTACCATCAAAACCTCTTCTCGATTCACTCCCGGATACGCTTTCATCGCGATCTCAAATATCTGCGGTTCCGGCTTCCGGGATCCAATCTCGTCGGAGATGATGATTCTGTCGAAATAGCGGCGGAGCTCGCTTCGAGCAAAGCGTGAGTTCTGAACCCGCGAAAGACCGTTGGTAACCACGCTCATCCTGCAGTATTCCGAGAGAGCACCGACCGCCTCCAGGGCCCCGTCTATCAGGAAATCGGCATTTCCGAGAGCCTCGAGATAACGCGCGCCAAACTGCGCGCCATCTGCACGTATGCCAACAGATTTTAGAAATTCGGAAAACCGATCGGTCTCGAGCTGGGCGGAGCTGATCTCACCACGTTCGAACCCGTTCCACAGCCGCTCATTCACCTCGCGGTACACCGGCACATATCGATCCTCGTCGTAAGGGAGGGAAAGCGCCTCGAAGGCCCTCCGCAATGCATATTCCTCTGCACGTCGAAAGTCCATAAGAGTCCCATCTGCATCGAAGAGAACCACCTGATAGGTAATCATGGGGTGAGAGTCTACCTGCGTTACTTGACAGCGTAAAGGGGGATTCATAGGATGAACCCGGAGCAAAAAGCAGCCTATGGATACGAGTACATCGAAATCGATTGGAATAGCGCTTATCGGGTGCGGCACAGTGGGCGGATCAACCGGACGCATCCTCATTCAGGACCGGGAATATCTCAGAGCGCGCACCGGCGTAGATCTGGATCTCCGGTATGTGGTGGACAAGGATTTCACCCATGCACGCGAGCTTGGCATTCCTGAATCAACCTACACAACCGATCTCGATGTGGCTCTCCAGGACTCGGATGTCCGGATAGTAGTCGAATTGGTTGGTGGAACAACCATTGCCCGGGAATTCACCAGGCGCTCACTTACTGCCGGGAAGCACGTGGTAACCGCCAATAAGGCGTTGCTTGCGCATCACGGCACGGAGCTCTTCGCCCTTGCGCGCCAGCACGGGGTCGCACTTGCATTCGAGGCAAGTTGCGGCGGCGGCATCCCGATTATCCGCGCTATCTGCGACGGTCTGATTGCCAACAGGGTGGATGCGGTCTACGGCATCGTGAACGGCACCTGCAACTACATCCTGACTGAGATGATAGAGAAAGGCGTGAGCTACGAAACGGCTCTCTCGGATGCCCAGAAGTCCGGGCTTGCCGAAGCGGATCCGACGCTGGACGTGACCGGCGGGGATTCCGCTCACAAAATTGCAATAATGGCATCTCTGGCGTTCGGGAAACGGTTTGAATTTGAGAAGATCCGCGTGGAAGGCATAGACAATCTCCGCCTGGAAGATGTCAAGTACGGCATGGGACTCGGATACGTCATCAAACTGCTGGCCATTGCACAGCGGTTGGATAACGGCTACTGCCTGCGGGTTCGCCCGGTTTTCATCTCGCATGATCACCCGCTCTCCTGGGTGTCCGGACCGTTCAACGCAATAAGCGTATACGGCCACGCAACGGGCCACACCATGTACTATGGAAGAGGTGCGGGCGGCCGGCCAACAGGTTCGGCAGTTGTCGCAGACATCATCTCGCTCGCGACCGGGTCGTACCAGCATACCTTTGAATATCCCGGCATGTGGCCGGACCTTACGGAACCCGGCAGGATGGTGCCACCGGAGGAGATAGTCAACAAGTTCTATCTGCGTCTGCTGGTAGAGGATACACCCGGCGTGCTGGCACAGATTGCCTCGATTTTCGGGTCCCACAGTATCAGCATAGCGTCTGTCCTTCAAAACGAGGGGCTGGAGAACGGCAGCGGCGTGCGCCCGTCACGCACGGTGCCAGTGGTAATTACCGTTCACCCGGCACGTGAACGTGACCTCATGGACGCAATGCGGAAAATCAACGACCTTAAGGAAGTTCAGCCCGGGAGCTCCATAATCAGCATCATCGACGAACACGAAGAACGCATCGGCTGAGCGCAACAACCGTCTGACGACAGCGGTC
>CAZKMA010000052.1:14860-32458 GCA_964553615.1 uncultured Spirochaetales bacterium
GACGAACACGAAGAACGCATCGGCTGAGCGCAACAACCGTCTGACGACAGCGGTCGGACGTCTGCTGACCGCTGTCAGACGTGCTCCGATGCCACATTGACAGCGCATCGGGGCCCCAGTATCGTGTAGCAAGAATGCGAAGCGAGGAAAATCCATGAAACTGCTCACCTTCACCGTTCAACCGGACATTCCGGCACCTCTGAAACCACTCGACGAACTGGCCCACAACATGTGGATCAGCTGGAACTTCGATGCCGTCGGTCTGTTCATCCGGCTCGACTACGATGCATGGATGCAGTGCAACCAGAACCCGGCACGGCTTCTGGGCATGGTTTCCCAGGAGCGGTACGAAGAGATAGCGAACGACGATTCATTCGTCTCCTCGCTGAATACCGTATATGACGCATTCAAGCGATATGTGAACGGGGAAACCTGGTACAAGGAACCGATTGGCAAGAAGGTGGTTGCCTATTTTTCCATGGAATACGGGCTGGACGTAAGTCTTCCCATCTATTCGGGCGGCCTCGGCATGCTGTCCGGCGACCACATGAAGACCGCATCGGACCTTGGCCTTCCACTGGTGGGAGTCGGGCTCCTGTACCGACAGGGGTACTTCAAACAGTATCTGAACGCGGACGGATTCCAGCAGGAATCCTACCCGGAAAACGACTGGTACAACATGCCGGTCAGACAGTGCACAACTGAACAGGGCGATCCGATCAAGATTACCATCCAGATGGCCGAGGCAGTCGTTACCGCCGCGATCTGGGAGGTCAGAATCGGCAGAACATCGCTCTACCTCCTGGATACGAACATTCCTGAGAACAACGAAGAGATGAGGCAAATCACTGCGCAGCTGTACGGTGGCAACCGGGAGACGCGTATTCGTCAGGAAATCCTGCTCGGCATCGGCGGCATTCGGGCACTTCGCGCGCTCGGATACGATCCGGCAGTCACGCACATGAACGAAGGCCATTCCGCGTTCCTGGGTCTTGAGCGCATCCGGGAGATGGTAACGGGACACAAGATGAGCGTTTCCGAGGCCATCCAGTCCCTATGGCCCACAAACATCTTCACAACACACACCCCGGTTCCTGCCGGGAATGAACGATTCGGCATAGAACTCATCCAGAAGTACTTCCACAGCCTGAACGACGGAACGGGTATGGGCTGGGAGCAGTTTCTGGCGCTCGGAAGAGAGTACCCGGAAGATTCCCAGGAGCCGTTCTGCATGACGGTCCTTGCGCTGAAACTTTCCGCCTACAACAACGGAGTGAGCGATCTGCATGGAGAGGTTTCCCGCCGGATGTGGCAGGCCGTCTGGCCGGGAGTCCCGGGCGACGAAATTCCCATTACTCACATTACCAACGGGGTCCATTGCCGGCACTGGGTATCGCACGACATGCTCGACCTTCTCGATCGCTATTTCGGGCCGCGCTTTTCCGAAGACCCAACGTATCTGGATATCTGGGACCGCATTGATCGCGTTTCGGATGAAGAGTTGTGGAGGACGCATGAGCGTCGGAAGGAGCGGCTCGTGGCATTCGTGCGCGACAGGCTCAAGCAGCAGCTCGAAGCACGGGGAGTGAGCGGAGCGCAGCTTGCCCACGCGAGTGAAGTACTTTCGCCCTACACGCTCACCATCTCTTTTGCCCGTCGCTTCGCAACCTACAAACGCGCAACACTGCTCTTTCGAGACTCCGAGCGGCTGAAGAAGCTGCTGACCGATCCCGAAAGACCGATCCAGATCATCTTTGCCGGAAAAGCGCATCCGAATGACATGCCGGGAAAGAACCTCATAAGAGATATCGTTCATTTCGCCAGTCAACCGGAAATTCGCAGCAAGATCGTATTCCTCGAAAACTACGACATTACCATGGCGAAATACCTGGTGTCCGGCAGCGACTTGTGGATGAACACTCCGCGGCGGCCGCTCGAAGCAAGCGGGACGAGTGGAATGAAGGCAGCCATTAACGGCGTGTTGAACTGTTCGGTGCTGGACGGTTGGTGGGCAGAGGGGTATCGTTCTGAAGTCGGATGGGCAATTGGCAGCGGCGAAGTGTACGACGACGAAGAGGTGCAGGACGAGATTGAGACGAAAGCGCTCTTCGATCTGCTTGAACGCGAGATTATTCCCGCCTACTACGACCGGGCACAGGACAGCCTTCCGAGAGAGTGGATCAAACGGATGAAGGATTCAATGCGATTCATCGGAAAAGACTTCTCGAGCCATCGCATGCTCCTTGAATATACCGAAATGTTCTATCGCCCTGCATTGAACAACAGTACGGTGTTTTCCGCAGACAACTACAAGACGGCACGCACGACGGCCGCTTACATTGACCGGCTCGCCGGTTCATGGGCAGAGGTGGAAGTCACGGAAATCCGGTCGGGAAGCAGCCAGACACCGATGTTGAAAGTTGGAGATCAGCTCACGCTGGATGCCACGGTGAATCTCGGCAGCCTTACGCCGGACGACGTTGCCGTAGAACTGTATTTCGGAACAATAAACTCTCAGGGCGAGTTTGTGGACGCTGAACGCAAGGAGATGGCTGCAGCGGGGAGTCCGCAAAAGAATGCGGAGGGCAAGGACGCCCTTTATCACTATTCGCTGACAGTGAAGTGCCAGGCAACGGGACGCCAGGGATACACGGTGCGTATTCTCCCGAAACACGAGAACCTCGTCCATCCATTCATTCCGGGTTTCATGAAGTGGGGATCCTGAACCCGGACGGCGACATCAGATTCCCAGATGTGCAAGAACCGGATCAATTGCGACGAACCCGAGGATGACAATCAGGCTCGGAATGAAGTTCGCAGTCTTTATTGATCGAAGACTCAAGAGGTTTATTCCGATCATGATGACCAGTGCGCCGCCCACACCGGTCAGCTCGGAAAGGACCAGCGGCGTGACAAGCGGTTTGATCAGCGTTGCCAGCAGCGTCAATCCACCCTGGTACACGAGAATCGTCACAAAGGAGAACATTACTCCTATTCCCATTGCCGCCGCCAGCATAATCGACATGAAACCATCCATGACGGACTTCGTGAAGATGAGTTCATAGTTCCCTTCCGCACCCGCCTTGAATGCCCCGACAATGGTCATGGCACCCACGCAGAAGAGAACCGAAGAGGTAAGGAAGGCGTAGGCGAAATCGTGATCATCGTCTCCCCTGCCGAATCGTCGCTTGAGAAAATCTCCCAACCGGAGAATTCCCCCCTCGATATTCCACCAGTTGCCGAGAAGTCCCCCGATAACCAGTGACAGTGCCAGGTAGATGATCCTCTGTGACTTCAGGGTCATCGAAATGCCGATGATCAGCGACACAATTCCGATCGCAGTGTAGACGATGTTCTTGAAGTCGTCCTTTATTCGGGTATTCAGAAATACTCCGATCAGAGAACCAACGAGTACCGCTGCGGCATTGACCAATGTGGCAATCATGGGCAGGAGTGTACACGCATAACCCTACGCTTGGAAAGCGTATAGCTAGCCCTAAACTATTGTGCCGAAAAATACGATGATGGTATTATGCGCACTGCACAATCCAAGGAGAAATCCATTGTCGGGAGTCGGCCTGCTCATCTTTGCGGTGAACCTGAGGACAGGTTTCCTCGCACAAAGATATATTGTGCGAACTGCGTGCACTGCAAGGTAATTCCCGAACAGGTAGACGAGAGCGGCAAGTATGCGCTCCGTGTCCGCTGCGACGCCGGAAAATGGCGCAAAAAGCTGGGTGACGAGAAGATGTACAAGTTCTTTACCGTTGCACGGCGCTCAATGGACGACTGCGATACCTACGAACCAATGGGTGATGCGCGGGATTTCATACGGGAATTGAAGAAATCTCTTCCCATACACGACGAAGTCTACGATTAGCCCCGACTGGACAGATACACTTCCCATTCGGTATAGTCTTGGCAAGACCCTTGTACGATAGGACATCATTGATGACAAAGACTGTACGCAGAACGCAGATACTTACCCTTCTCGGAATTACGGCGGCAACTCTCAGTATTCTGCTTGCCGGTTGTCAGACAGTACCGACGCAGGCACCGGAGGGACTCACGCAGGCTGAGTTCTTTCAGCGTGCGCAGGAAGCGGCGGACAGCGACAACTGGAAAGCAGCACTCTTCTACTATCGGACTTTCGAGAAGCGGTATCCGAACGACGAGGCGAACATTGCGGCCGCGGATTATGAGATAGCGTTCATCCACTTCAGGCTGAAGGAGTACACGGTTGCAAAGTCCGGATTTGAGGCCCTTCTCAAGAAATACGAAGGTGCGAATGCTTCCAAGCTGCCACAATGGCCCGAAGTGCTTTCCCGGATGATCCTGAAAGAAGTGGACACCCACCTTAAGTTGGATCCCAAAACCGATCCAGGCCTCCTGCAGACGCCTGCCGCGCCGGCACAATCAAGCTCAGCTCCTCAACAGGACGGCCTACCGAAAGGCCAGTAGCCCCCGGCTCCCGGATTGTCCGGCACCGACACTCATGGAAGCGTGATAATCGCGGGGAAGGGAATGGTGTCGGTTGGTCCGTACGCCTGTTGCTTATACAGCGCGGTATAGAAGAAATTGAACTGACCGATGAACTCGGACACAAAAGGACACGGGTCGGGAATGGCACCGGTGAACTGAAACAGCAGCGACCACTGGGGAAGGTTGTCGTAAAAGTAATCGGTCGTTTTATTCCCGTCGGAAAACTTCGTGGAAAACTCAAGCAGCGCATAGTTGCCACACGTATGCGGAACCCAGCCCGATTGCTTCGATACGGTATCCGACACAAAATAGACGCGTGCTCTTGTTTCACCCGGCAGCCGGTAGTCCGCGTACCAGTACGGAAGAACGTTCGGCCCAATGAACGGAAGACCATGTGACAGAAAAGGGCCGTCGAGGAGCTCTGCTCGCGGAGCGGCGGCGATAATTCGCGACTTTCCCGCATCAATTGCCGTTCCGGCGTCTGCGACAGGCGCGTCTGCGACAGGCGCGGCTGCGGCAGTCGCAACAGCCCTGGCCGGCGGCCGCACGCACGAGACGCTCAGTGCCACCAGGCAGACAAGTGCCGCTGCGAGCGCCGCGGTGCAGCGCACCGTCCGCCCGGGACGATTGTAGTTCAGATGGGGTCGGAGTTCAGTTTCCTCAGCACCGACGGCCGGGTTCACTCGACCGTGACGCTCTTGGCGAGATTTCTCGGCTGATCGACGTCTCTGCCCAGATTCAACGCCGAATAGTAGGCAAGAAGCTGTAGCGGAACCACCATGAGGTAGGGGTAGATGATCTCGGAGGCACGGGGGACCGTGAACACATCGTCGGCTATGTCGATGACCTCCGTGTCTCCCTCGACACAGAGGGCAATTACCTTGCCGCGACGAGCCTTGACCTCTTTGATGGTGCTGATGACCTTCTCCCGAAGCCCGTCGTCGGGTACGAGGAACAGGCTGGGCGTTTCTTCATTTATGAGTGCAATGGGACCGTGCTTTATCTCTGCCGCGCTGTAACCTTCCGCATGGATGTAGGAAATCTCTTTGAGCTTGAGCGCACCCTCCAGAGCAACCGGATAGTTCATCCCACGGCCGAGAAAGAGAAAATCCTGAGCATGGGAGTACTTCACCGCAAGCTGCTGCAATTCACTCGCCTTATCCAGCGTGGCACCGACCAGCTCGGGTACCGTCTCGAGCTGACGAATGAACTCCAGGCCCTGCTGGTGAGACATGTGCCGCATACGCGCCATGAGCAGCGTAAACAGGTAGAAGGCGGTCATCTGACTGGTGAAAGCCTTCGTCGACGCAACCGCAATCTCCGGGCCGGAGTGAATGTACACGCCGCCGTCCGATTCCCGGGGGATAGTCGATCCGACCACGTTGCATATGCCGAGAACCCGCGCTCCCTTGCGCTGGAGCTCACGCATCGCGTACAACGTATCGGCGGTCTCCCCGGACTGGCTGACCGCGAAGTAAACGGTGTTCCGTTCCACAATTGGGTTGCGATAGCGAAGCTCGGAGGCTAGCTCGGCGGTACAGGGAATGCGGGCAACGTTTTCGAGCAGATACGTGGCCAATAGAGCCGCGTGATAGGATGTCCCGGCCGCCACTATCTTGACCCGCTCAATTGACTGCAGTTCCTGCTTGGTCATGTTGAGACCGCCCAGTTTGGCGGTACCATATTCGGTCTCGATCCGGCCCTGTATTGCACGAAGGATGGATTGCGGCTGTTCGAAGATCTCCTTCTGCATGAAGTGGTCGAACCCTTCCTTCTCTATCTCCTCCAGCTCCCAGCTTATGAAATCCACCTTCTTGTCGATGGAGCGATCCCGCACATCGGTCGTGTGAAACCCGTCCGCGCGGACTGCCACAACTTCGCCGTCTTCAAGGTAGACTACCTGCTTGGTGTGGGCTATCACTGCGGTCACATCGCTTGCCAGGAACATTTCATCGTCGCCGATCCCGAGCACGAGAGGCGAGCCGTTCCGAGCGCCCACCAGAAGACCGGGCTCGTTCTTGTGCATGCAGACTATGCCGTAGGTACCTTTCAGCAGCTGCACAGCCTGCTTTACCGCCCGTTCCAGATCTCCCTCGTACAGGTCGGATATCAGATAGGCAATGACTTCAGAATCCGTCTGAGTCCGGAACACGCGCCCTTCATCCTCGAGCTTTTCCCTCAATGAGGCGAAGTTCTCGATGATGCCATTGTGAACTATGGAGATTTCACCGTGTTCATCCAGATGGGGATGAGCGTTCAGATCGTTCACTTCGCCGTGGGTGGCCCAACGGGTGTGGCCTATGCCGTAGGTTCCGGCGAGCCCTTCGGGAACGTGCTTTCGCAGCTCCGCGATCTTCCCCTTCTTCTTGATGACATGGAGGTTTCCGTTTTCGGTGACGCAGATTCCCGATGAGTCGTAGCCGCGATATTCGAGTCTCCGGAGTCCTTCCACAAGTATAGGCGCGGCGGGTTTCGGACCGCAATAACCGATGATTCCACACATAGAAAATACCTCTCACTCTCTTGCCCGAGAATATCACGGAGCGGGAAGAATATCCTCCCTCGGCCACATTCCGATTTATCTGCGTGTGGGCAGGCGTTCGGCAAGACGCGTGAGCTTGCTCCTGTCCTGCAGCCGGATTGCATTCCCGTGCAGCGCCAGAATACCAGCTTCAGCAAGTTTGTTCATGTGTCCAACTACCACATTCGGCGGCATTCCGATAGTGGATGAGAGTTCTTCCACCGTCTTATCGAGGGTAAGAAAAGGCTCGTCGCCTCCCTTCTCGACGAAACGTGTGTAGAGGCTCATTGCGACAAGCCCTCGCTCGTTCCGCTGGAAGAGCTGTTCGATCTGGTCATTTGCGTGTTGAAGCCGGCGGCACAGCTTGTCAATGATGTTCAATCCGATGCGGGCATTCTTCTCTATCATGCCCTGGAACCCTGCACGATCGAAGGTAAGGAGTTGTACGGATCCGACGGCGGTTGCGGTGGCAGTCCGGCGAACGCGCGTCACAATTGCCATTTCGCCAAAGAAATCACCCTTCGTCAGTTCCGCCAGGATATGCTCCTGCCCATCAATTGTCTTGGTAATTCTGACGGTTCCGTCCTGGATGATAAACATCTGCTGTCCTTCATCATTTTCGCGGAAGATGACCTTCCCGGATTCGACCGTCTGACCATATTTTTCAAAAAGAACGTTTTGCGCCATCGAGAGTCCTTTATGGGTGTGGAGAAAAGTATATACCATGCGCATCCGGGGGTAAAGTACGGGCAGGGTTGAAGCACCGGGCAAAATTCCTGGTAGGAACCAATGGAGGACGTTACAGATGCCCACAAACCCCATGTCCCAATTCAGAAAAGGTGCCGGAGGTATCCCGCTTTTGCTCCCCTTTTTCATCATGGCACTCGTGTCCTGTGCTCCGCTTCCGGACATCCGCAGTGCGGCCATCGGGGATCTCAGACCGCCTCAGCTTGCGGGAATAGTTGCAACATCCGCTCGAACCATCGAGCTCACCTTCGATGAGCCTGCGACAATTCCCGCAGACCGGATGTTCCTCTCGCCGTTTGTCGAGGCAACGACAGGAACCCTTGCGTCGCAGGTTGTCCTCATCGAACTTGCAGAAGACATGAAACGGGGATCCCGGTACCTGATCGAGGCGGTGGCACAGGATGAGCGGGGCAACAGTCTCGGGTTCATCGTGCCCGTGTACGGGTTCAACCCCGATGTGCCGTGCCTTCTCATCAATGAGTTCATCACCAATGGCACGAGCACCCATCCGGATATCGTTGAGCTTGCAATCCTGGGCGATGGAAACCTTGCGGGTGTCTGCCTGGCAGACGGTTCGCCGGAAGACTGGAACGCAAGAATAGTGCTTCCCGACGTGGATGTGGTCGCCGGACAGTTCGCCCTGGTACACTGCAAGCCCGAGGGCATTCCGGAAGAGGTCGATGAAACAGCGGACCCGAGCGCCTCCGGCGGTCTTGATTCAAGCACTACGGCATGGGATTTCTGGCTGCCGGACGGAGGCGGGCTTTCCGGGAACAATGGGGTGCTCTCGCTGCTGCGCGTACCGGGAGGTGAACTCCTGGACGCGGTAATCTACAGCAATCGGACATCGGATTCAGATGACCGATATCGCGGGTTCGGCAGCACCACCATGATGAACAGGGTCGATGAAATCGTGTCTCTCGGCGGATGGTCAACCGAGTTGGAGCAGGCCCGACCGGAGGATGCGGTGGACCCTTCGGATTCCACCTCCACGCGGTCCAACTGCCGCAGCTCGGGGTCTGAAGATACCGACGGAAAGGCGGACTGGCACGTCGTCCCAACCCGTGGGTCGACCTTCGGTCTTCCGAACCGGGACGACGTGTATGAATAATGGGCACGGCGTTCACGCCGCTATACGAACTCTTTGAAGATACCTTCCAGGGCAGGTTTCGGAGCGGCTCCCACATGCTGTTTGACTATCTCCCCGTCCTTGAACAGGAGGAGGGTTGGAATACTCACAATGTTGTACCGCGCGGCTATGTCCGGTTCCTCGTCCACATTGAGCTTTCCTATCTTGATCTTTCCGTCGTACACGCCCGCAAGATCTTCAAGCGCGGGAGCTATCATCTTGCACGGCATACACCACTCCGCCCAGAAATCGATGAGTACCGGCACACTCGAATTAACTACTTCAGCGTCGAAATTCGCCTCAGTTATGACAACTTCTTTGCTCATTTGTCTCTCCCCAATAGAGTATTGCTGTTTTCACGCCGCTCCGTCAATTGTTCCGGCTATTCCACCAGGGAAGAAACCAGCCGGAAGACCGCATCCGACGTCTCCGCCGGGCCGCTCTGTGCAATGACGGAAACGATAGCAGAGCCGACGACAACTGCGTGCACGTGGGGCATGAGCGCGTCCACCTGCGCCTTCTCCCGGATTCCAAAACCGGCAAGCACCTGCGCGTGAAGCGGCTTCAGGCTGTCCAGAAATGCGACATTTTCCTGGCCGATCTGCGTGTACGTTCCGGTAATGCCGCTTCTCAGCGCCGCGTAGACATAGTTCGGCGAGCGTTCGGCAAGAAGCGTTCGCCGATCGGCGGACATGGACGGAACGATGACCGGAATAATCTCGACACCATGAGCCGCACCCTCGGCGAAGAGCCCCTCATCGCTATCCAGCGGCAAATCGGGCACTATGAGCCCGAATGCGCCCGCCTCGCTGCTGCGCTCGCAGAACCACGCGACACCGGGAGCGTAGACCAGGCTCGCGTAGCTCATGATTACCACGCGGGCATCCAGCCCCTGCTCGTCCCGGTACCGGCAGAGTTCGGAGACGAGCCGAAATCCTTCATGCACCCTGAAACCGGAGGCAAGCGCCTCCGTACATGCCGACTGGATGGTTGGACCGTCTGCGGTGGGGTCGGAGAACGGGAACTGAACCTCCACATACGCGACACCCGCGTCCAGGAGAGCCTTCCCGACGGAGAGAGACGCCTGCGCGTTCGGGTAGTGCGCCACCATGTGCGCCATGATGCGTGCTTTCATAGCGAGCGCGCCTCCTCTTCCAGAAAATGCTTCCATACATGGTTCGGGTCGCGCCTGTCGAGCTCTGCAGCCACTATGAACAGGTCCTTGTCCCCTCTGCCGGACATATTTACAATAATTGCCTTTTCCGGAGGTAACCCGGGGGCAACCTTCAGCGCCTGCGCACCGGCGTGTGCCGACTCCAGGGCAAAGATGACCCCTTCCTCCCGAGCAAACGTCCTGACTGCATCGATGGCCTCCTCGTCGCTCGCCCGGGTGAATTCCACCCGGCCTTCGGAACCGAGGTGCGCAAGCTGCGGGCCAATTCCCGGATAATCGAGTCCGGCGGAGACCGAGTGCGTCTGCTGCACCTGTCCATCTTCATCGAGCAGGAAGAGACTCTTGTAGCCTTGCACGATTCCCGGACGTCCGAGGCCATTCATGCGCGCCGCATGATCACCTCGATCGGTGCCGCGACCGCCCGCCTCCACGCCGATGAGCCGCGGCTCATGCTGTTCGATGAACGGGGAGAAAAAACCGATTGCATTCGATCCGCCGCCCACACAGGCAATCATTGCCGCGACATCGAGCCCTCGCGCAGCAACCTGTTCGGCAACTTCACGGCCTATCACCGACTGGAACTCACGGACCATATCAGGAAAGGGCGAAGGCCCGAGAGCTGAACCGAGCAGGTAGTGGGTCTCAGCGAAGGTGCCGGACCAGTCGCGGAGCGCCTCGTTCACCGCGTCCTTCAACGTCCGGGAACCGCTCGAAACCGGGCTCACCTCGGCACCGAACATCTCCATCCAGAAGACATTCGGCCGCTGGCGGCGGATGTCCACCTCCCCCATGTAGACCCGGCACGGCAGGCCGAGTTTCGCGCACACAGCCGCCGTGGCAACACCGTGCTGGCCGGCCCCCGTCTCTGCTATGATCCGTTTCTTGCCCATCCGTCTGGCGAGCAGGGCCTGTCCGAGAGCGTTGTTGATCTTGTGGGCTCCGGTATTGGCGAGCCCTTCGAGTTTTATGTAGATCTGTGCGCCGCCGAGTCTTCGGGATATGTTTTCCGCGTGCAGAAGGGGTGTCGGGCGTCCGATATACTGCTCGCCGAGCGCCGCAAGCTCCGAACGAAAGCGGTCGTCCGCCATGGCGTCCCGAAACGCCGCATCCAGCTCGTCGAGCGGCGCGCGGAGAATCTCCGCAACATATCTCCCGCCGAATTGGCCGAAGAATCCGGTGCTGTTCTGCCTGTCTTTCATTGATTGTTCCTCTGGGACTGCCGGGTAGCCTCTATTTCCGAAAAGAAGCGCGAAAGAAGGGTATGATCCTTCTTCCCTGGAGCGGATTCCAGTCTGCTCGAAGCGTCAACAAGTTCGGGCCTGAATGATTCGACCACCGCCCGCACGTTGTCCGCGCTCAGCCCTCCGGCAAGCCAGAGCGGTGCAACCTGCGCCGCGGCAGCGACAATTGCCTCATCCAGCCGTTTTCCCGTTCCGCCGTACGCCTTCGACGAGAACGCGTCCACAAGAACACGCGGAGAGCCGTAGTCTGCAATCCGGGCCGCGTTCCCGGCATCTGCCAGTCGAAGGGCCTTGTAGTAGGGCAGGCCGAGCGCCCGGCACGCCTCGGGGCTCTCGTCGCCATGGAGCTGCAACGCATCCAGAAATCCGTCGGAAAGAAGATCCCGGATGCGTGGATCGAGATTCGCCGCATGGCCATCGAGAACGACAACCCCTACTTTGAGTGCCCGGGTTGCGGGAAGTGCCCGGAGAAACGAAATATCGGCCCGGCGGGGTGAATCCGCAAGGATAAAGCCGAGGAGATCCGCACCCAGTTCGTCCGCGGCACGGACATCCGCCTCCTGCGTCAGACCGCAGATCTTTATGATGGGCCGTAGCGGCGCGCTGCCCTCCGGACCCGTGGACGGCTGGAAAAGACGCCTCCAGAATGCCCCGGTTTCATCCGGGTGTTGCCGGGCATCGAGGATCTCGGATACCGACTGTGGTCTGCGTACAACCGCCTCACCGACAAGCACGCCGTCGTATCCGGCATGAACTGCAAGGGATACATCCTGCCGGTCTGAAATGCCGGACTCGAAGACTGTCCGGCACGGCCAGTCGATGCGCGGCCGCAGCCGAACCGGAAGGAGCCGGTCCACGCGGAACGTTGTGAGGTCGCGGCTGTTCACCCCGACCAGTTCGGGCGAAAGTGCCCGTATGGCATCCACCTCCGCTTCCGTATGCACCTCCACCAGCGCCGCCATTCCCAGAGAGCGCGCACGAGCATGGAGAGCCGACAGCAATTCCGGCGGAAGGAGCGCGGCAATGAGGAGCACGGCGTCCGCTCCCGCCCGATAGGAGATGTCGATGTCTTCGACATCCAGGAGAAAGTCCTTCCGAAGAACGGCCACCTGCGGATACGCCGCCTTCACCTGCATGAGATCGGCAAGCGAGCCTCCAAAATGACCCTCTTCGGTCAGGACGGAGATGGTGCGCACGCCGTTCTCGACATATCGCCGGGCCTGCTCCCGCGGATCAAGGTCGGCATCGATATTTCCCCGGGACGGTGACTTTCGTTTAATTTCACAGATTACGAAGGGATCGCGGCCGAAAGGCACCAGTGCGTGCTCACGCTTCTCCGGTACCGGAACCCCAAGCGTATGCCCGAGCTCTCCTATCCTGGCCCGTCGCTCGGCGGCTATCTTCTGAAGTATGTCGTCCATCGGCAACCTCAGCCCGCTTCCTGATAGGCAAGCTCATTGCTCAGACGGATTGTCTCCTCCATCTTTGCAAGCACGCGTCCGTCTTCGAACGCCTCTTTCACCCGGACAAGACCGGCAGCAATGTCTTCAGTTACCCCGTATACGGTGAGCGCCGCTGCTGCATTCAGTTGAACCGAGTCCCGAAGTGCCGGTTTCCCCTTTCCGCGTGCCATTTCCCATGCCATCTCGGCGTTGTCTGCAGGATCGCCGCCCTCCAGATCCGAGAGCCGGTACCCCGAAAGACCATAGGAGCCCGGCTCGATGAGCGATGAGTCGAGCGGACCATCGCCGTCGAACGAGACAATGCGGGTCGGCGCCGAGATCGATATTTCGTCTATGCCATCCTGACCGTGCACGACCATTGCACGCTGGATGCCGAGAAGCCGCGCAGCACGGGCGACCGGCTCGCACAACGCCTCATCGTAGACGCCGATCAGCTGAAATCGGGCACCTGCAGGATTTGACAGCGGTCCGAGCAGATTCATGATGGTCTTGATGCCGAGCTCGCGCCTCGGCTGGGCAGCATGCTTCATTGCCCCGTGGTAGAGGGGCGCAAAGAGAAAGGCAAAGTCCGCCCGCTCGAGAAGGGCCTCGGTCTGCGCCGGTGCAAGCTCAACGTTGATGCCCAGGGCCCGGTAGAAGTCGGCGCTGCCGCTTCGGGAGCTCACCGCCCGGTTGCCGTGCTTGGCAACCCGGGCGCCGCAGGCAGCGGCAACGAGCGCGGCCATCGAGGAGATGTTGAAGGATCCGACTCCGTCGCCTCCGGTCCCGCACGTGTCGAGCGCGGGCACTGTGGAGGTTATGGGAACACGCTTGCGCTGCAGGACGCGGGCACAGCCTGCTATCTCCTGCGGCTTTATGCCCTTTGCATTGAGCGCAACCAGAAACGAGGCTATCTGGATGGGGGTAACGTTCCCTTCGGTCAGTTCCTCCATGAAGTTCTCGGCTTCGTCGATAGTCATATCCTCCCGGTCGATCATGCGGGAAAGAACAGTCTTTGCCACAAATGGTTCCCGCTTGTACTTGAGGAAGTTCGAAAGGATTTTCTTCCCGTGATCGCTTGCTATCGATTCGGGGTGAAACTGAACGCCTTCGATGGGAAGCGTGCGGTGGCGGAACCCCATGATATCGCCGTCCGCGCTCCGCGCGCTCACCTCGAGCTCGGCAGGAAGTCCCTCTTCTGCTACCACCAGGGAGTGGTAGCGGGTAAACCGTGCGGGATTCTCGATTGAGCGGAATATTCCGCGGCCGTCGTGCGCTATGGCTTCCACCTTGCCGTGGACAATCCGCTTTGCCTGTACGATTGTCCCTCCGAAGGCGGCGCCGATTGCCTGATGGCCCAGGCACACTCCCAATATGGGAATGGTGGGAGCAAATTCCCGGATGCACGCAACTGAGATGCCCGCATCCTCCGGTCTCCCCGGCCCCGGAGAGATTACTATTGCGTGCGGCGCCGCGGACCGTATCTCTTCCAGGGTTATCCTGTCGTTGCGAACAACACGAACCTCTTCGGGAGTAATCTCCCGCAGATACTGATACAGGTTGTAGGTGAAACTATCGTAGTTATCTATGAGCAGGATCATGCTTTTGCCCCCTTTACGCCGTCCAGTTTCAGCCCCACCGCGTCTGCCAGCGCGGCGAGCTTCTCCTGTGTCTCCTGATACTCCCGCTTCGGATCCGAATCATAGACAATGCCGGCGCCGGCCTGGAGAACTATCGTGTTCCCGCGCTTCAGGGCCGTCCGGATGGTAATACAGGTATCCAGGTCGCCTCCCGGCTCAACATAGCCCACAAGGCCCGCGTAGAAGCTCCTGCGCACGTTTTCAAGCCCGTCCAGCACCTGCATGGCGCGGATCTTCGGCGCGCCGCTTACCGTGCCCGCAGGGAAGGTCGCGCGCACTGCATCCGCGCCACCCTGGCCGCCCGGCAGGTTTCCCTCCACCTGAGACACAATGTGCATGACATGTGAGTAGCGTTCAACGATCATGGAAGCGGTAACCTCCACGCTGCCCGGTTCACAGACACGTCCAAGGTCGTTTCGGGCAAGATCCACCAGCATGAGGTGCTCGGCGCGCTCCTTCTCGTCGGCAAGGAGCTCGTGTTCGAGTCCGCGGTCCTCCGGACGGGTTGCCCCGCGCGGCCGCGTCCCGGCGATGGGCCGAACCACTGCACGCCCGTCTTTCACCTTGACCAGCATCTCAGGCGATGAACCGAAGAGCTGATAATCGCCGAAATCGAGGTAGAAAAGATAGGGCGATGGATTCGCCGACCTGAGTCTGCGGTACGCCTCCAGCGCCGGGATCTCGCTCTTAAGCTCCACCCTGCGGGAAAGAACTGCCTGCAGGAGGTTCCCTGCCACAATCTCTTCGCGAACCCGGTCTACACCCGCCATGTAGGCGGCCCGATCGTCCTTTTCGGTGATATATTCGGCAGGGTAACTCTGCGCGTCGGCGTTCATATAGTTGAAGTCCATGTCCAGAAGCCGTTCTTCCACCTCCGAAACCGCCGCATTCAGGTCCACTTCATGTTCGTCATAGTTGATCCCGATCAGATAGATCGCGTCCGTGTAGTGATCGAAGATGACAAATACATGGCCGAAGAGAAAGGAGGCATCCGGAAGCGAAAGGGTGTCTTTCTTCTCCCTGAAGCTGACGGAATCGCAGAATCGGGCAAACTCGTAGCCAAGATACCCTATTCCGCCCGCCGGAAACGGAAAATCCTGGTGAAGCGCACCGTGCTGGTCGGCAAGGGCGGTGAGCACGTCCAGGATGTCCCGTGCGCCCGTGCCTGTCTTCTCGCTTCCCCTGTCGCTGATAATGACGATGTCCCCGTCCCGCTGCTCGACCCTGAACGCCTCCCGTGCAAGGATGACCGAGTACCGCTCGCGTCCTCGCTGGAAGGATGAGGATTCCAGCACCGCGCGCGCATTGAGCTTGCGGGCAAGCCCGTAGGGAGTAAAACGATCTCCAGGGAGGATCTTTACTATCGTGTCCTTTCGCGCCATTCACGCCTCCTTCTAGAGCAGTTCAATTCGCCATGTTCGGGCACAAAAAAGCCGTGCCGCATGTCCCGCAGATGGTTTCCCCGGGGCCTTCGGCACGGCACTTGCCGGATCCCGCAATGGGACCCGCAGAACGTGCAGACGTTCAGGTCCCGGACATCGTCCAGGACCACCATTCGACGAGCTGGCGTATGGATTCTGCTCTGCTTTTCATGCTCATTTCAGGAGGATGATACCGAAGCGCAGTGTTACTGTCAATAGAAACATCGACCAAAAAGCAATTCTCATTTGACGCGGCAACGTCAACTGGCGCGCTCTCGGGCTCCTGTCGACGCGCAAGCTCACCACCGCACTGACGGTTCGGACATGCCGTGCGACGGCGCGGCGCGCGAGCCGGCGTTCGAAGTGAAGACGCCGCGCTGTCTCACGGGAAGGAGCCCGGCGACATTCGCCCCGGCTTCGTGCTGCCGGGGCGAATCCGAATTCAGAACGTCAGGACCTCTTCCTTTCCGGCCTCCGCGCCATCTGCCGCAACGCCGATCTCAGCATCCGACTCCACTGCCTCGACCTCGTCTCCACTGTTCCCGGCAACCTTCCGGAATTCCGGCTTGAACTCGACGTGTTCGGCGACAATCTTCAGCTTCGACCGCGTCTTGCCTTCCGGGTCCACCCACCGATCCTGTTTCAAACGACCAACCACGCGAACGCCGCGCCCCTTCTTCAACGTGTTTCCGCACGCCTCCGCGAGCCGGGCCCACGTCTCGATGTCGAAGAAAGAGACCTCCTGCTGCGTTTCGTCGTTTGTGCGGTAGTAACGGTTGGATGCTACGGCAAAGGTACAGACGCTCGTTCCCTTCGGTGTTGCCGAAAGAACAGGATCCCGCGTAAGGTTTCCTTCCACCAGAATTGAGTTCAGATTGTTCATGCGTTCCTCCTGACCGGTACTACAGGAGAGCGGCGGTGGCGATTCAAACAGGACTTTCAGATATCGGCTGCTATTTCAACTTTTCCGCTTCGAACCGGAAGATACGAGGTGCTCCGCCGTCGACACTGATGTTCGCGACCACCGTGACCGGAGAGGGCATCGGACGGTTACCAATAAGCACCACCACATAGTTCCGCGTTCCAGGCCCCACCTTGACGGTGTTCGAGGGGAGATAGGCACGCATTGCGCGGTCTACAAGCTGCTGCTGCTGCCTCCCACCGTACTGCCACGATTCGATATACCGTTTGAAACGGGGCCAGGTGTACCACTCCGCAACCCGCGCGCCCGATGCATCCTCGGCAAGAATACGGTTTACCGAAACCACAGCGTCCCGTGCCGCTGCAATGTGGATACGAAGCACCACGTAGTCTTTGTCCTGACGCGTAATCAGGCCGCCGAAAGGAATAAACGGGTTGTAATCCCCGGTCGCGTTGGTGCCGTAGTAGGTGCGCACCGAATACAGGTTCATGGCCTTCACCGAGATGTCCACACCGGACGGATCTGTTACTTTCGGAACCGTGGCGCAGCCGGCCAGAATGAGGCAGGTCAGGGCCGCCCCCGCCACAACGGAAAAATATCGCTGAAACATTGGCTCATTTCCTCCTGCAAAAAAAACGGCCACCCCTGAGGGTGGCCGCCTTTGCCTTAACAGGCGATGGAACTAGAAGCTCCAGACGAAGTCGACGTATGCCTTGATAAGGTTGTTCGACTGCGGGGTCAATGCACCACCCGGTCCGATGAGCTGGTTGTGATATTCGCTGCGGGCGACGTCGGCCTGCGCTGCGGTCCCGAGATCGTATTCAGCACCGAGTTCAACGGTTGCACCGGTCGCTACAGTTGCCTTGGCCCAGATGCCAG
>CAZKMA010000053.1:0-29313 GCA_964553615.1 uncultured Spirochaetales bacterium
GAAACGGCGTCTATGGCGAAATGTTTTTCGCCGCAGCGCTCTCCGCAGCTTTTGTTCTGGATGACCCGGTAGAAGCTCTGAAAGCCGGTCTCAACGAGATCCCGAAAGACAGCCTGTTCGCGGATGCTGTTCGCTGGTGTCTGGCCACGGCACCGGAAATTCGTGGATTTCAGGACGCCGCAGACGCAGTGCGGCGGCGATATCCCGGTATGTTTCAAGGACACGCGATCAACAACGCCTGTTTCACCGTGTTGGGGATCTGTATTGGCAACAGAGACTTCACAAGGGTAATTGGCGAGACGGTTGCGATGGGCATGGACAACGACTGCACCGGTGCAACGGCGGGAAGCATTGTTGGGGCCGTTATCCGGAAGAACAATCTGCCGAAACATTGGTACGCGAACTTCAACAACCGAATGCACTCGTTCTTCAATGATTGTCCGGAATACCTCGATCTCGATGAGCTTTTCACTCGATACGAGAAACAGGCACGTCTGATAATTGGTGGGTAGCTGCCCACCAATTGTCGGCAGGTGTTTACTGAGTCGGTGAACCGGTCACCTTCATGTGCCCCTGAGGACAGGCTTTCCTGCCGCAGGGGTTCGTGGTCAGAATCCGACTAATGCGCCGCCATCCACCGGGAGGATTACTCCGGTAACAAAGGAGGCGGCTTCCGAGCACAGAAACAACGCGGCGTTCGCGATATCTGCTGGTTGGCCGAATCGTCCCATTGGAGTTCGGGACAGGATCCGGTTCCGTCGTTCCGGATCGTCGTCGATTGCCTTGTGCAGCATGTCGGTGTCTATCCACCCCGGAGCGATACCGTTTACACGGATACCCCGCGGCGTATCATTGCAGGAACAAACCCTCTGGTCACGGCATAGGCGCCGTACACGTGGGTTTTCAGGACCCGGTCTACGTCCTCGGTGCGCGAAATATCGGCAGCAACCCACGACGCTCCCGCTCCGATCCGATCACAGGCTTCGCGGAGTACACTCTCCCGCCGCCCAACGACAACCACCTGAGCGCCGGCCTCAACCATGGCCTGCGCCATGGCAAACCCAAGACCGCTTCCGCCGCCGGTGACAACAGCAACCTTTCCATCCAGACTGAGTTCCATCGCCATTCCTTCAATTACGCACGACATCCCTCTGATAGCGAGGGGGTACTCTGGTGTTTGTACATGATGAAATACTCACGGTGACCAAGCCGTTCCGGTTTGCTCTTCTGGCCGGCCGCAGTCCGTATCACAAGATCCTTGAGCTCAGCCGCAGCGTGCTCCATCGTGATTCTGCCTGAAAGGATTCTGCCTGCATCAAAATCCATGTCATCCTCGAGTTTTGCGAACGTGTCGCTGTTTCCGGTGATCTTGATGGTCGGAGAAATCGGGCTTCCCGTGCAGGACCCTCGTCCGGTGGTGTAGAACAGAATGTGCGCACCCGCCGACATCAGATCCATGAGTCCTTCGGTGTCATTCGGATTTGTGTAGCCAAACTGCATGAAGTGCGGATCCGGCACGCTGTCAAGCAGCCAGAGCCCCGGAGAGGGTGGCCGCTGCGCAACGCGGATGACACCTTGAATCGGGCGCGTCCCGCTTTTCACGTAGGACCCGAGACTTTTCTCTTCGATCGTCGTAAGCCCGCCGGCAAAGTTGCCGGGAGAGACGGAGTATTGCCGAACTTCGCCGCAGTACTTCTCCATCTTGTCATAGGCGGCAGCTATTTCTCCGGCAGCAGCCGGGCAGGCGGCACGGCCAACGAGAACCGACTTCAGCCCGACCATCTCGACAGTCTCCTCCCAGATAGCGGTCCCTCCCGCATCCACCAACATATCGGAAAAAGCACCAACTAACGGGTTTGAGGCAAGGCCGGAAGTGGCGTCGGATCCGCCGCATTCGCTGCCTACGACGAGTTCGGAGAACGTCATCGGGACTCGCACGGTCTCCGCCCGGAGCCGTCGTGTCATACTCCGTACGAGACCCTTGCCGTACGCGATGCTCGATGTTGTACCGCCCTTGTCCTGTATGTAGAACCATTCGGCCAGACGGCCGGATGCAGCAACAACTTCGCCTATCTTCTGAGGACGCGTATACTCACAGCCGAGTCCAACCGCGAGTACGGCTCCGACATTTGGATGGCGCGCAAGCGAGAGCAAGAGAGTCACCGCGTACTGATTATCATAGCAACCGGGGAAACCGATGACTTGAACGTCGGTCTCGCCCTCGGCGATCTTGTGCGCGACATGGCTGGCGCACTCTACCGTATAGACGACAAGAACGATATTTCTTATGCCTTTCGAGCCGTCGGCCCGGTGATAGGCCGTCCAGGTGTCGGGAGTATCCCTCGGCGCAGTCTTATTCATATACGGTATCCGTAGCTGCACCGGTCACGTTGTCGAGCGTGGAGGAGCGTTCGTCGTAGTTGCTGGCGAGATTGTGAAGGTGGACCCACGAACCGGCCGTGATCTCCGTCGTCGCGTGGCCAATGCTGACTCCGTACTTTGTGACGGGTGCGCCGGCGGCGATTCGTCGAACGGCGATCTTGTGCGTGGATTCGATATGTTCGGATGCCACGACCTCGGTGCTCGCCGTTGCACCTCGAACATGGACAACATTTCCGGCATCAACAGATTCAAGAAGTGTAACAACGTTGTCTTTCGCGTCCAGTGAGAAGGCGACTTTAGTGCGGTCCATCTTCAGATCACTCCTCCTACGGAGACACAAGAATCCTTATAACCTCTTCCGGATGAATGCTCCGATGCGGCGCCGACAGGATTCACGGATCACGTGCGCTGCCTTCATCCATTTCGGAAAATCCATCAAAAACTCGCACGTGGAGGTCTCGGACAGGGGTCGAATGTGAACCACCAGCATTATAGAGTGCTTGAGATAGCCTGTCAACGATTACCATTAGTGGCACACATTCGTGCTTTGCATGAACTATTCTCACCTGTGTTTCCATTTTTGGCTGTTTTCAACTCTTATCCCATATATGATTCTTGACGGCGCAATATCGACATGCTATGGTCAAATTCTATCGTAGGTGATCCCCGACAGTTTATGGAATGAGCCGTAGGAGCCGGTAAGGACGCGAATCGATACCAGCCTGTTCAAATCAAGAGGAGAGAGGAAAACACATGCAGCAGTCTGCCGACGAAAGAACCTTCACAGTAATGAAAAACACGCTGTACACACCGGTGGTCGGAGACATACTGGATGCTCTGGGCTTTCTCCACCAATTCCTGCCGCAGAGAATCAAGCCCATTGAGACCCACATGAAAATTGCCGGTCGGGCAATGCCGGTCCTCATGATGAGCGTTTTCGGAAAACAGGAGAGCCCGTTTGGGTTGATGACTCAGGCATTGGATGATCTGCAGCCTGGAGAAATCTATGTGGCAGCCGGCGCGCTGTATAACTGCGCGGCGTGGGGCGAAATCCTTACGGCTACAGCCAAAAAACGAGGCGCAGCCGGAGCGATAGTGGACGGCTTTCACCGGGATACACCGCAGGTACTCGAGCAGGACTTTCCAGTCTTCAGCTGCGGAGCGTGGGCGCAGGACTCGGCTCCACGTATGAAGGTGGCGGATTTTCGCATTTCTATCGAGATTCAAGGTGTTCTGGTTCGACCGGGCGATCTTCTCTTTGGCGACAGCGACGGAGTAGTCGTTATTCCGCGTGAAGTCGAGGAAGAGGTAATAGCGAAATCCCTCGAAAAAGCCAGGGGAGAAAAGCTTGTACGAACCGATATCGAGTCCGGGATTTCAGCGACAGAAGCATTTGAAAAGTATGGCATCCTCTAGCAGGGGCCGGCGGAGGTCCCTGGTCCCGGCGCTGGATCGGATGGACCAGATCCTGAGACTTCTTGCCGACAATCCGGCCGGAATGTCCCTGAACGAGATCTGCCGTCTTGTGCATATTCCGAAGAGCACGGCCTACCGGATTGTCGGGTTCCTGAATGATTCGGGATATCTTCAGACAACCCAGGATGGTCATGCGTACACTCTGGGTCCGATGCTGATCCATCTTGCAAAGGGAGTTCTCAGCCAGGTTGATCTGACAGCGGTTGCAAACCCTTACCTTTCGGATCTGTCTCGACAGCTCGGAGAGACCGTCAAGCTGAGTGTTGTAAAAGGAAACCTCGTCGAAGTAGTTGCCTGCGTGGAGAGTTCTTCGAAGTTCCGGATTGCGGTCACGGTGGGTGAAGATTTTCCGATCCATGCGGGGGCAGCAAGCAAAGCGTTGCTGGCGTTCCTTCCGGAAGCGTATCGAGAGGCGGTCATAGGCTCAAATCTCCAGCGATTCACCCCGAACACCATTACCGACCCGGCAAAGCTTCGTTCCACACTGAGTGAGGTCCGCGAGAGCGGCATTGCATATGACGAAGAAGAGTTTGTCGAGGGCATTCGAGCCGTCGCGAGCCCCGTCTTCAACTTCCTGGGTGAACCGGTCGCGGCGGTCAGCGTAGCCTTTCTGGCAGCTGGAGACCATGAGGAGACGGTTCGTGCCGGCCGCGAGGCCGCCGTTCGAGAAGTGGCAAGAGCCATTTCCCTCCGTCTTGGCGGCGTACCCGCACACTGAACGGTCGAACGAGAGAGATGCACGTCGATCACGCACCAGTCTGTGTGAGCGCCTTGCGCACAATACCGGTAACAGAACTCCTGGGTTATTTCACGCGAAATACGGGTTTCGGTTCGAAGTGAGTGTGATTGGCCTCCGCCCACGCGCCGCGCGGCACCCGTCACACCAATTCGGAAGTGCGCCCGGGTATGACCAACTGTCTCCTTTTGCTGTCTACTGGTGCCGCCCGCGGTTATTCCAGGCCTTCTCGGCCCGAAGAGCGGTTTCGTCGATCTCAGCAGGATGGGACACGAGCCGGCCCTCGCGGGCGTGCTCGTCATCCATACTCTCAAGCGCGGAGACAAGTGAGGTCCTCAAGGTTTCGCAGACCGGCTTGCCCTCCGGAGTATCGGAAAGGTCATGCAAATCGTTCGGGTCAGTCGCAAGGTCGAACAGCTGTTCGATACCTCCCTCCGCAAACCAAAGATACTTGTGGTGCCCGTCATTGATGCAATACGAGCCTTCGCAGGCACCGAGTGTGAACTCCCTGAAAGGTGGCGCGTTGCCGGAGAGAAAACCGGTCAGACTCGTCCCGTCCATGGTATCGGGCGGCGCAATGCCTGCGATGTCGAGGATCGTCGGCATTACGTCCTGAAGCCCGACCGGACTATGACGGTCAACAACTCCGTACTGCGATCTCCCCGACTCGACCCAATGTTTCGGAGGTCGCAGAATATAGGGGATGTTCGCCGAACCTCGGTAAAAATCCCTCTTTTCGAAGTTCCCATGGTCGAAGAGGTTGTCCCCGTGATCACTGATGAAGATGATCGCCGTGTTGTCGAGAAGCCCGAGCTCCCGCACATGGCCAAGCACGTTACCGATCTCGCTGTCGATATGCGTGACCATCGCCGCTACCCCGCGAAGGACCTGCTGAACGAATGCCGGGTTCTTCTGGACCGCCTCCCACTCGTGCTTCAACCGCTTGCGGACGATCTCTGCCGGCGCATGGGTCCGCGCCCAGTCGCCCATGACCGGGTCGGGAAAGACCACATCCCGGTAGAGCTCGTAGAACTCCGCCGGCGGAGTAATCGGGGGATGCGGTTTGTCGAAGGAGACAAAGAGGAAGAAGGGACGAGTCGGATCGCGCCGGTCGAGGAAATCCATTGCGCCCTGGGCGGTCCAATGAGTCGAGGTGAACTCCGTCGGAAGGGGACTCATTCGCAAGGCGTACTGATTGTTGCCGAGCCCGTGGGAGTAAAGCATGTCCGCGTACCCGTGCGCCGCGACGAATGCCTCGTAATCGTCACGAAGCAATCCACCCTGATGACGCCCCTCCTCGTTGAGAAGCACCTCTTCGAAGCCGATGCGGTTTCGCTGCGGATGGGTATGAAGCTTCCCCGCGGCGAAGCTCTGATACCCCGAACCGGTCATGACCTCCGCAAGCTTCGGCCCCTCCGGAAAGGGCTGCTCATCGCGGTTTTCGAGCATGTTGATATGATGCGGATTTTTTCCGGTCATGAGCACGCGCCGCGCCGGCACGCAAACCGGACATTCGCTGAAGGCCGCCTGAAAGGTAACGCCTTGTCGTGCCAGCTGGTCGATCTGCGGAGTCATGACACGGGAATTGCCGTTACATCCCAACCAATCCGAGCGGAGGTGGTCGGTGGCGATAAGGAGAATGTTCGGTCGCGCGCAATCCTGTGCCTTGTCTTCCACACTGCCTCCCGGAGTCGACGATCAGCCATTATATGGGCGGAAATTCCAGCTGTCAACGAAATGCCGAAAGCTGCAGCAGTTCACGCACGACAGACGGAGGGGGTGTCACCAGGACGGATAACCGCAACCGTCCTGTCGGAGAACCGGTTCGGCTCAAACCAGTCGAGATTCTCTCGAAGGTTCACTACGTTGCCGACCACAATGATCGCAGGGGGTTCAAGGCGTGCCGATCGAACGATTCCGGCAATATCACGTAGCTTTCCCGTTACCGTCTTCTGTTCACTCCGCGTTCCCCATCGGATAACAGCCGCCGGGGTTTCCGGCGCCTTTCCCGCCGCAAGTAGCTTTTCTGCAATCTGATCGAGCCGGCTGAGCCCCATAAGGATGACCAGAGTGTCCACGGCGAATGCAAGGCGGGCCCAGTCCACCGCGCTCGACTCTTTTGCCGGGTCCTCGTGACCCGTCACGATGGCAACCGAAGAGCTGATCATTCTTTCGGTAAGCGGTATGCCGGCGTAGGCGGGCACCGCAATTGCGGAAGTAACGCCGGGTACGATCTCGAAGGGGATGTGCTCCCGGGCGAGCTCCAGCGCCTCTTCTCCGCCCCGCCCAAAGACGAAGGGATCGCCCCCCTTCAGGCGGAGAACCATGCAACCCCGCATGACGTATGTTTTCAGAAGATCGTTGATGGTCTCCTGTCGCTTGTGGTGGTGGCCGCTCTCCTTGCCGACGTAGACGAGCTCTGCATCCTGTCGCGCCTCCGAAAGGAGTATGTCGTTTGCAAGATGATCATAGAGAATGACGTCCGCCGCTCGGATGAGCCGAAGTCCCTTCACGGTCAGGAGATCAGGATCGCCGGGCCCGGCTCCAACCAGATACACTTTGCCGCTCACCTCTCACCCGTCCTTCGGCTTTCGCGGGAGTGGCCGGGCGCGGCACCGGAAACCGGTAGTCCGCCGAGCTCGTCCAGCACCTGCGCCGGCAGGATCTCGCCGAGCTTCCGCCGGAAGAGCGCTGGATTTTCTGCGGAAAGCTCTGCCAGATCGAAATCGGCAAGCCGGAAGAATATCTCTCGCCGTCGAGCGGGATCGGGCACGCACCTTTTGATGATGGGCCTGAGCGCCTCGGCGAGTTCGAGGTACACGGCGTACTCCTCTCCGAAAGAATGCTCGAGCCGTTCGCGCAGGAGCCGGGAAAACGCAGGAAGGGTTCCGCCGGTGGATGCGGTCAGAAGGAGATTCCCCCTCCTGACCGTCGCCGGCAGCGTAAAGTCCGAAAGCTCAGGCCCGTCCACCACGTTGACAATGGCACCGGCCTGTCGCGCGTGGCGGCTCACTGAGCTATTCACCTCGTCACTGTCAGTAGCAGCAATGACCAGATAGCAGCCTGCAGCATCTTCCGCCCGGAACTTTCGTCTTCTATAGTGCACGCCCGACGCTTCAACATAAGCGGCGGTCTCCAATGCAAGTGACGGACTTACCAGGGTGACATCCGCCTCCGCGAGCACAAGTCCTTCGAGCTTGCGGCACGCAACCTGGCCTCCTCCAACGAGCAGGACCTTCCGTCCGCGCAGATTCAGATTCACCGGATATAGATTCATGGGACTGCCTACTTCACGCTGCACACCGGTTTTACGTGGATGTTTGCCCGGTATTCGGTTTCAGTCCAGTAGAGGTTCTCCGCCACCTCCGCTTCCGGGTTGAGCTTCACGCCGTTCAGGATCATCTCCTTGAACTTCTTGTACCCGGCCATGTCGATGAGATGCCCGCCGTGCAGGTAGCGCGGCTTATGCTCCAGGACCTCGGCGGAGAACTTCTGCCAGTTTCCGATGACCGCAAGGATGACCTCCTCGGTAACCCAGTTCAGGAATATCTTGCCGATGCGCGGATACTGCTTTCCCGATCTTCCGCCGATGACGACACGGTAGAACTTCGTCGGGTTTCTCGTCCATGCGCCCGTCGGGCAGACGGTAGCGCACTCGCCGCAACCGACACAGCAGCAGGTGTCCTTGACGATCTTTCCCTTCTCCAGGGACAGCACGCGGGTTGCGTGGCTTGCACACGCTTCAACACACTTCTCGCAGGCAATGCAGCGATCGGAGTCGTACTCCATTTTTGCGGTGCCGATGATGCCGAAGTCGTTGAAGTGGGCTTTGGCGCAGTCATTCGGACAGCCCGCTATGGCCAACTTGATGTGATAGTGGCTCGGAAAAACGAGCTTTTCGAGCTTCCGGGCCAGGCTCGTGGTATCGACGTTTGCCTTGATGCAGTGAGAGTTTCCAATGCAGGCCATAATGTTACGCGCCCCAATTGTGGGGTAGCCCTGGCCATTCACACTCATCCCGACATCACAGGTGGCGACCTCTACCTCCTGGATGTACTCGTGCAGATACGCGTTGACCGCATCGATGTGCTCGTATTTGATGCCGGGAATGGAGAACGTTTGCCGCATGCCCAGGTGCAGGTCCCCATTCCCCCATGTCTGTGCAATGTGCTGTACGGATGAAAGGTATTTCGCCTCGACTACACCGCCGGGCGCACGCATCTGGAGCATGAACTCTCCGGGAACTTTGGATTGGCGAAAACAGTTGACCTGCGCTTTCTTGATATCAATGTCGTGATTCATGGTGTGCCTCCCCCGCTAATCGAGCAGATCGTGTGCTCTGCGATAGTTGAATACCGGTCCTTCCAGGCAGACGTAGGTCTCGTTTATCTTGCAGTGACCGCACTTGCCGACGGCACAGGACATCTTCCGCTCGAAAGAGACCCAGATCTTTTCATCCGGAACGCCATTGTGCAGACACTCCACTGCGGCGTAGTGCATCATGACCGGTGGACCGACAATGACAACGTTGTAGTCGGAAAACTCTTTGAACGGAATCCTGGCAATGTGCTCGGTCACAAGACCGGTCTCGAAGCCTTCTACCTTCTCTTTGTCCAGGGTGTAGATCGTATGAAAGCGGCTGCTGAACGCGGCCAGCTCCTCCGCAAAGAGAATGCTGTGCTGGTCCTTGAAACCGGCTATGAGATGGAGCGCCGTCACCTCCTCCGTATGCTCGTAGAAGTGCTTCAGCAAGCTCCGCACCGGGGATACACCGGTTCCTCCGGCAATGACCACCAGATGCTTATTCCGGAACTCTGCCACGGGGAAGGAGGTGCCGTACGGCCCGCGCATGAAGAGCTTGTCGCCGGGCTGTAAGGCCAGGACCCGATTGGTCAGCGTTCCCACTCTCCGGATGGTAAACTCGAGCCAATTCTCCCCTATCCCACTTACCGAAATGGGAGCCTCTCCGATTTGCGGAAGCGATAGCTGGAAGAACTGGCCGTGGTCGACCGGTAGGTTCGCCTCCACCCGGAAGGTGTACTCGAGATCCGTTTCGTGAATGACATCGGCAATCCGGTAGGGATCCGGTTGAAAGATATTCGCGCTCATGCATTCACCTCCGCGACAACGGTCGCTTCGTTCTTGAGCCGCGCAACTTCGTTCGCCAGCCGGTTGATGGTGGCAGGAAAGGAGATCAGCTGCGGACAACGGTCAGTGCAGCGTCCACAGCCTACACACATTTGCCCTTCGCCAAAGCGGGTGTCGAAATCGTAGACCTTATGGAGAGTCCGGAACCTCATCCTGTCGCCGGCAGTGCTCCGGAAACTGTGGCCACCTGCCATCTCCGTGAACCCCGGATGGAGGCAGCTTGCCCACACCCGGCGTCTTTCCCCCGCCTTTCCGTTTTCGCTGTAGGTCACATCGGAGGTGGTAAAACAGCTGCAGCTTATGCAGGCTGCGGTACAGGCGCCGCAGCTCTGGCAACGCGCGTTGTAGCTCTTCCACATATCAAGTTCGTGCGCCTTGCGAAGAAGTTCCGGGCTATCGATGGCCGGAAGGGTTACCGTCTGTTCGTTCCGGCTGATAAACTCCGGCGAGAACTGGACTTCCTCCTCACCGGAAAAGAGCTCCTGGAACGACGGATCTTTCACCTCCAGCCGCAGCTCCTCATCTCCAAAGCGCACTGCCAGGCTGTAATCGTCCGTCCGGTTTGTTCCCATGGAAACACAGAAGCAGCTATCCCAGCCTGCACTGCACTCCATGAGCACGTACTTCACCTTTTCCCGGAGACGCTGATAGTAGAAGTCCTTGTTTCCTCCGTTTCGGAGAAACACGGTGTCCAGCCTCTGAATACCGTGAATGTCGCAGGGACGCACGAAGAGAAGGATGTCCTTTTCGCCCGCCTTGCTTTCGAGATATTCGAACTCGGTATAGTGAAACATGGTCTGGGTGATGGGATGAACGATCTCTTTCGGCGAAAAGTCGCTCTTCTCGCTGTGCACAATATCGCGGACCGATCCTATCCGTGCGTACCGGACAAGGTCGGTATCCGAGTAGCGGCCACGTTTAGTAAACCGTACGGGGGCAAAGATATCGTATCTGTCCTTCAGGTTCTCCAGAAGCTCGTCCATTCTGTGGAAGCTCAGGCGATAACTCACATTAGTCCTCCTGATTCTATGGTGTTGAATATGTTCGAGCGGTCCATCTGGGCCGCGAAAACGCGGACCTGTGTCTGCTGTCCAGGAGGAGAAAGATATTTTCGAGGGCAGTAGTACGGAAGGCCATTGCTGATGCACAACTGTGTTGCTCCGGCATAGAGCGGCAGGGTAACTGTGCGGGCACGCCGATTTCCAAGGGCAGCCGCAGTCCCTTCGCTGCTCACATAGAGCGAGGGATTACGCTGCAGGTGGGATGTCCCTGCCTCATATTTGGAAGGCCGTCTGCTGCGGTAGAATCCGGCGCTGCAGGAGAAAGCCGTTCCCGTCTGATTCTCGTATGAATCCATTATAGCCTGTGGTGTTTTTCGGTCAAGAGATATCGATAGGAAAAACTCGTAAAAGGACGGTGGTTTGGGAAATCACACCACGCTATCCGGTACACCTGCACGGGTTCCCTTGCCCGTTCGGCCGACCGCGTCCATTTGACCGCCCGCTTCACCAATGAAGCCAATCGCCATGTCTGCGTTGACACCGGGCTCCGCACCCGTGTACGGTTCGGAGAAACCAATGAAGAACAAACGGAATGCCCTGATCGTACTCTCGTTCATCGCCTTTATCTCGCTTGGACTCCCTGACGGGCTTCTTGGTGTTGCATGGCCAAGTATCCGTCGCAGTTTCGGTTTGCCGCTGGACGCACTCGGCCTGTTCCTGATTTTCGGAACGGTCGGGTACATGACATCGAGCTTTTTCAGCGGTGCACTCGTCCGAATTCTCGGTCTGGGCACATTGCTGGCGGCAAGTTGTGCCGCGACCGGAATTGCACTCGGGGTCTATAGCATTGCACCGAACTGGTGGGTCTTCGTCTCATTTGCCCTGCTCGGGGGCGCGGGCGCCGGCGCAATTGATGCGGGGCTCAACAATTACATTGCTCGAAACCACAGCGAGCGGCTCATGCAGTGGCTGCATGCGAGCTTCGGCGTGGGAATCACGATGGGACCGGCAATCATGACGACGGTGCTCGGATTGATGGGCCGCTGGCAGCCTGGATACCGAATCGTGTCGGGCGCTCAGTTGCTGCTTGCCGTCGCGTTTCTCTCCACGCGAAAACTGTGGGAGCACGGCAAACATCCCTCGGTAACGGCACCGGTGACTGTGAGTGCATCAGAAACTTCCATAATGAGAAGTATTCTGCATCTACCCTCCCTCGTTGGCATGATGCTGTTCTTTACGTACACCGGGGCGGAGCTGGGGCTCGGGACGTGGGCCTACACTCTCCTCACCGAGTCGCGCGGCATAAACCCAACGCTCGCCGGCGTCATTACCGGGGGCTACTGGGCAAGCTTCACCATTGGCCGGATCCTGGCCGGCATATTCGGAGGACGCATCGGGCTGCAACGGCTTGTCGGCGGGTCCATTGCGCTTGCCGCAGTCGGCGTGCTTCTGGTCTGGCTGAACCTCGGACCCGTGCCAACGGTGGTCGGCATTGCCGTGACCGGGTTTGTGATTGCACCGGTCTTTCCCGGAATGATGTCTGATACCCGAAGGCGTGTAGATGAGCGGCACCACTCGAATACGATCGGCATGCAGATTGCGGGGGCGGGTCTTGGCGGCGCGGTGCTCCCATCGCTTGCAGGTGTTGTTGCGAAGGCGCACGGACTCGAGGCAATTCCGGTCTATTTGTTCGTTGTGCTTGCCGTGCTGCTCGTCCTGTTCATTGGCTCCCATATATTGCATCGGCCCACGGCGTAAGAATCTAATGTGTGCGGGAGTGCGCCGCGGAATGTTCCGGCAGCCGAATGAACTCCACCAGAAAACGAGCCACGCGTTCAAGCGAAGACACCGAGAGCCGTTCCCCGGGCGAATGTGCATTTTCAATCGTCGGGCCAATCGAGACCATATCCATATCGGGAATCCTGTCTGAAATAACACCGCATTCAAGAACGCCGTGGGCAATTTCTTCGCGTATGGGGGCCCGGAACGCCTTCCGATATGCGTGAATCGCTCGCGCGCGAACGACCGATCCCTCTTTTCCGCGCCAGGGGAGATATTCACCGGAGGTTGTACATTTGCCCCCGGCAAGACCCACCACTGCTTCTACCTGCTTCTGCGCCTCGTCCGCGTCTTCCTTCGTGGCGCCTCGAAGACTCAAGCCAACCTTCAGCTCCCGATCCGCGAGTTCAACCTGTGCAAGGTTTACCGAAGATCGAACCGATCCTGCGTCCGGAGGATCGAATATCTTCATGACCCCATGGGGAAGCGCAAGAATCAGTCCGCCCATCCGCTGAAGAGTCGCGGCGGTTACCGGTGCTCGCGTACGCTTCGGTTCGGAATCCACATCGCAGGTAAGGCTCAAGTCAGGGTCCGTAGCACCGTACTCAGCACGGAATCGTGCCGCGGCGGCATCCGTCAATTCGCGGAACCGCTCGAACTCGCCCGCAGGAACCGCGAACAGCAATTCGCCGGTGCGGGGAATCATGTTGGGCGCACTGCCCGACTTCCAGCTCACAACATCCGCCCCGACTCTTGCGGGCAGATACTTCACGAGGCGAGCAAGCAGGGTATTCGCGTTGGCCTGACCGCGGTGGATATCCACAGCAGAATGGCCGCCGCGCAGTCCATCTAACCGCACCGTCGCCAGTACCGCATCCGCGCCCTTTCCCACTCGGGAAGAGCGATCCGCCGGAAGGGTTACATCCAGCAGACGGATTCCCGCGCATCCCACCGTGAGAGATCCCTCCTGCTCGGAATCGAGATTGAGCAACCTTCGACCGCGCAGAAAATCTGCAGTGAGCCCACGAGCGCCGCTCATTCCGGATTCTTCGTTCGAGGTGAACAGGAGCTCGAGTGGAGGGTTCGACACCAGACCGTTCCCACACACGCCGAGTATAAGTGCGATGCCCGCACCGTCGTCTGCACCGAGTGTGGTGTCCCGGGCGACCAGCCAGTCCCCATCCCGCTCGAAGGAGATCCCGGCGCGGGCAAAGTCGTGCGAAATACCATTGCGCGCCACACAGACCATGTCCTGATGGGCCTGGAGTATGAGCCCGCTCTCGAGTTCTCTCCCGGCGGATGCGGGTACGTCCACTCGCACGTTTCCCGCGCCGTCCTGAGTGCTGCGCAGACTATGCGCTGCGGCCCACTCGTTCAGCCACCTTCGAACGGGTCCTTCGTCCGACGAACAGCGCGGAATCCGCGCAAGCTCACCAAAGCATCGGATAACCTCATCAAATACATTCATCTAAGGCGAATATATCATGAACGGAAATGATTCGACAAAACTCCTTGTTTTCACTCCGGAATGTACTATAATTACCGGGACCCGCGGTTATGCAAATGAAAAAACGACTGTACAACGAGCCCATCGCGGACGACGATGTCCGGCAGGTGCTGTCGGAACTCGGCATTTTCACACGAAACTTCCTCGATCAGTCCGGCTTTGCAAACGCTTTGTGGCGTTTCTGGGGGTATCTTCCCGGTGACATGGACGGCGAGTTCTGGCACGAAATTGTGGATCCGGAAGATCGCGACCGCGTGGTCGCCGCCGAAGAGGCAATCAAGAATGGACACACCGACTCGTTCGAGCAGGAATACCGCATTCACACGGGGACGGGAGAAGTTCGATGGATCCTCAGCCGCGGGAAGGTGGTGAGCTGGGATGATGACGGAAACCCCGAATGGTATGTCGGAACCGATCTGGATATTACCTCTCAAAAAGAATCAGAGCATGCACTCACCGAGGCCAAGAGAGAGGCTGAGCAGCGGGCACAGGAGGCGGAAACGCTCCGGATTGCGGGAGCCATTGTCGCGTCCTCTCTGGATATCCAGGAAGCAGTTTCACTGATCCTCGATCAGACGCTGCGCGTGGTCCCCTGCGAAACCGCAACGGTCCAGCTTCTCACCGACACCGGGCTCAAGATTATCGGGGGAAAGGGCTGGGAAGATCCTGATACAATACTCGGATACAATATTCCGATTCCTGGCGACAGCCCGCACGCCAGGATCATTGAGCGGGGCGAGCCGTGTATTCTCTCCGACCTGACCGCAGAGTACCCGGATTTTGCTGCCCGCGTCCCGACCCGCGGCGGTGCATGGATGGGAATACCGCTCGTTGTTCAGGCCAGAACGATCGGTCTTATGCAATTCGAGACAGGGGAAACCGAGTTTTTTACTCGCGATCATCTACGCCTCGCTCTCTCGCTTGCCGACCACGTCGCGGTCGCACTGTTCAACGCACGGTTGTACGAGGAAACACGACGACTGGCGCAGACCGATTCGCTGACCGGAGTACAAACACGTCGGTCCTTCTCCCAGCAGGCCGAGGAGATACTGGCAAATGAACGACGAAACGCGAATGACCTTGCACTCCTCATGCTCGATGTCGATCACTTCAAACTGGTGAACGATGACTTCGGGCACGTCGTGGGAGACGCAGTACTGGTGCAGATCGCCCGTGCGTGCATGGACGTTCTTCGGGCCTCGGACATAGTGGGCCGCTACGGAGGCGAGGAGTTCGTGATCCTCCTTCCTGCAACACGAAAACAGGATGCGATCCGAATTGCCGAACGTGTGCAGGATGCAGTGAGGGGAATCGAACTTCCGGCGAAAGAACGACACATAACCGTAAGCATCGGAATCACCAATCGCCCCGGGAAACGTCGGAAGACGCCAGCTCTCACCTTCGAACAGTATCTGAACGAAGCCGATCGCGCACTCTACCGTGCAAAACAGAACGGTCGCGACCGGTGGGAATACATTCCCCTGCAATAATCGCTGCTCCACTCCACGATGCGTGTGTTTTTCGTATATTGGAAAGGAGAGGAGTACGAATTATGAGCAGTGATACAGGCCGGAAAACCGGCAGCTTGAGAGACTTCGTTCTGGACGGTATTGACCTGACGAAAGCACCACGAAAATCCTCGACCGATCCGTTCTGGACGGCATTACACGGCACAGGAACCGAAATCTGGCTCGACACCGGCGACATCGACGAGGCCGGGCGGATATGGACGTCCGAAATGACCGCCCTGACCACGAACAATACACTCCTGAACCGCGAAATCCAGAAGGGCATCTACGACGACTTTATCAAGAAAGCGAATGATATACTTCCCAAAATGACCACGGACCAGCGGATTATGGAGATAGCCTTCATTCTCAACGCGCGGCATGGACTGCGGCTTGTCCAGGAGTTTGGTGGCGACGTGAGTGTTGAGCTTCACACGAACCTTGCAGATGACCTGGACGGCATTGTGGCGTACGGAAAGCGGTTCCACGAGATCTGCCCCGACCACTTCATAGTGAAAGTCCCCTTCACCGCGACCGGTCTGCTGGGAGCGCGCAAGCTCAGAGAGCTCGGCATTCGGATAAACTTCACGTTGGAGTTCTCTGCGCGTCAGAATGTGCTGGCAACCATCATTGCCAAGCCGAATTACGTGAACGTGTTCCTTGGGCGGCTCAATGCCTATGTCGCCGATAACGGACTGGGAAGCGGTGACCTCATTGGCGAGAAGGCAACAATCGCAAGTCAGCGGCTGGTAAAGGAAGCGGGCCGGACAAATCAGGAACCAACGAAACAGATCGCCGCAAGCCTGAGAAGCGGAGAACAACTCAGCCTTCTGGCGGGTCTGGACGTCTTCACTATTCCGACAAAGGTGGCAAAACAGGGGCACGATGAGCTCAAGCCGGATTTTGCTGACAATACCGCACGGGAATACGAAATTGCATTGAAGGACAACGTGGATCCCACCGAGGTACGGATTGAGGCGCTGTGGGACGTCGGAGAGGACGTGTTACGCTTTGCGCGGGAAATTGACCGGAAGCCACCGGCAACGGGAAGGGAGCTCGCGGACCACGCACACCGCGCAGGAATAGGGGAACTGTTTCCCCGTTTGACTCCGGAGGAACACGAGAAAATCGGAAAAGATGGGAAAATTCCCGTTCACGCTACCTGGAAAAACCACGTTACGCGTCATCAGGTTGCGGTGGACAGCCTTCTGAATCTTGCCGGACTCGCTTCATTCACCGCAGATCAAGCCGCGCTCGACAGGAGAATCGAAGGACTCATCTAGGAGCCGCCGCACTTGTTGCACGCACCAACGTTGCTCACCATCCGGTTGCTCTTGAATATCGGAGTGTTCCATTGTTAAATGACGGACACGGGGGACATTATGGCGGGTGACGAACTTTATCAGGACGCGCGGGACGAAGTTATCGAGTATCTGTCGACCCAGTATTCACGTGACGTCATCGACGAGACAGAGTTCGAGCGACGGGTTGATCAGGCAAACGGGGCCCAGCAGATAAACGCACTGATTTCGGTCGTGCTTGACCTGCCGGACAGTCAGGGGCTGATCAACAGGATAACTGCTCCCGCCCTCCGGCGCGGAGGGGCTGCACCGGGTCAGCCCGACACCGCCGGGCGTTCGCTCGAACCCAGCCGACTCGAACCGGGGACAACCCGATCGGTGGTCGCCATATTCGCCGGATCGGACCTGACCGGAGAGTGGGATGTACCGGAAACAGTAAACTCACTCTCTGTCTTCGGGGGAGCGCGAATAGATCTTCGGGACGCTCATCTTCCCCCGGGAGATACCCACATCCATGCATTGTCGGTCTTCGGTGGGACGGATGTCATCGTGCCCGAAGGCGTGAATGTAGAAGTGCGGGGGATCGGCATCTTCGGAGGCTTTTCCCGTCCACGCCGATCCCGACGCTTCGACAACGCACCGCGGGTTATCGTTGACGGGCTTGCATTCTTCGGTGGAGTCGATGTCCACGTACGCGGACCGCGCGGTGGGCGTTCCCGCGACGACAGAGATCGTGATTGACAGGAGCAATTGATGAAAGTTGGTTTTATTGGTCTCGGAATAATGGGCAGTCGCATGGCCGCGAATATCCTGGCAGGCGGACACGAGCTGACAGCCTATAATCGGACGACAGCGAAAGCAGATGGACTGAAGGGACAGGGTGCTTCTATCGCGAAAACGCCGGCCGCAGCCGCAGCTGGACAGGATGTGGTTATTACTATGCTGGCCGACCCCAATGCCGTGCGCTCAGCGGCCCTGGGTGCCGACGGGTTTCTGGGCGCAATGAGTTCCGGGACAATCTGGGTGGACTGCAGCACAGTAAACCCCGCCTTTACCCGCGAAATGGATGAGAAAGCCAGGGCACACGGAGTAGCCCTCGTTGATGCACCCGTCGCAGGATCGCGCCTTCCGGCAGAGAAAGGCGAACTGACAATTCTTGTTGGTGGCGACGAGAAAAACATTGAGAGAGTTCGTCCACTTCTCGAGCTCATGGGGAAAAAGATTGTCCACGCCGGCAAGGTGAGCATGGGAACATCAATGAAGATGGTGACGAACCTCATGCTTGCAAACGCCATGGCCGCCTTCAGCGAAGCGATGGCACTTGGCCAGGCACTCGGCATTCCGGAAGCAAAAGTCGCGGATTCACTGATAGGCAGTGCAGTTACCGCTCCGTTCCTTGCCGCAAAGCGACAGAAGGTGGAGAGTAACCACTACGAAGTCGAGTTTCCGCTCCGGCTCATGAGAAAGGACCTTCACCTTGCCGCCCTGGAAGCATTTGAGAACGGGATATCGCTCCCCACCACAAACACCGTCAAAGAGCTGTTCGGAAGTGCGGTAAGAGACGGCCTTGGAGACCTTGATTTTTCAGCGGTATACCGCGTGCTGAACGGATAGCCTACCGTGTATCAACAACCGTGTTGATAATCCCCCTGGCTGGACCATGGAGGCTTGCTGGCCATGCAGGGCTCCTCTTGGCAGGACAGAGGGGAGGTTCGTTTCCGTGTCTGAGCGCGAATCCCGGCACGTTTCCTATCAACACGCTTCGTTACACTTCAGAGCGCTTCTCAATTTCTTTCAACCGGGCGGAGATATCGTTCAGGCGAAATTCCAGTGAATGAAGGATCCAGAACTGGAAATGGTTGAACTTGTGCTGGCTGTACATCATCCAGACAATCTTGATTGAAACGAGGAGCACGCCGACCTCGAGAGAAAGATAGGTAGGCAGCAAGTGTATGGTCAGCCCCAGAATGAAAAGCGTCATTACACCGACGAGAAAGACTATGTTGATGACCATGTCCAATCGTGAATACGCGGTTCCACCAACCTTCCCGAGCACGTTCTTGATGCGCTCTTTTTCCCGCTGATATTCTTCGATCTCCTCGAGTATTTCCTGACGCTGTTTTTCGACATCCCGCACTTCCATAGGACCTCCAGGCTGAGAAAGATACTAAAATCGGTGTATACTGGCACACTAAAGGGAGGAGGGTATGGAATTTCGACGCCTCACCACACTTGGATCTTTTGTGACCGTTGTTGTGCTGCTCCTTGTCGGCTGTGCAACACAGACCGGATCATCAACGAGTGCAGACGCCGCCGCGTCGAAGAGTGCCCAGTCTGCCGCCTCCAGCACACCCAAAGCAGGAGGATCCGCTGCCGTTACCGCACAACCCGCTCCGCAGCAGGTCTATTTTGCAGATGATCAAGGAAAACCGTTCGCGAACGACTCATCGATTTCCCTCCCCACCGGTTCTCCACCGGGAGGACGGCTGTATCCGCACGCTCAGGATCCGAAGGCGACTATCTATGTGACGATAGACGGAACGGTACCGACCGCCGACAACCATTGGGCACTTTTCAAACCAGGAGAGTCCGGCCGCTTCATCTCGTCTCTCGATCAGAAAACGCGAACCTACCGGATAGCTGCAATTGACGAGGGCTTGAGCAAAGGCGCGCCCGCTCCAGTCTCCACAGTGATTGTAAACTGGAAAGACGAAGGAAGCCCGGTCGTCAACGCACCTCAGTTTGTGGTTAACGGCTCGAATGTTGCGCCTGGCGCTTCGATTTCCCTGCCCGTCGGGGGAGACGGTAACGCGAAAGGCCGACTCTCCCTTACCTGCAATTATCTTGGCGCCACGGTCTACCTTACGAAAGACGGAACGGATCCGTCGCCCAAAAACTTCTGGAAATCAGATATCTGCGATGGCACCTATGTCTTTTCAGCGGATGCTTTTACCGCGACATACAAGGCAATGGCGGTCCTTCGTGGCAGTGAATCTCCCATTACCACAGTTACGGTGACATGGACCGCTCCATAGCGCCCGTTTATTTGAGTCTCATTCAACGGCCAATTCGAAGCGTTCTGATTCAGGTCTGATTCAGGTCTGATTCGTACGACCGGATAACGCGTGCAGACGCGCAAGCTCGTCCACCGGGAAGTCGGGAAACTTCATCGGTCTGCCGTTCCATTCAGCCAGAACTGAGGATGAGTCATCCGCAGTCGGGAGCAGGTCTTCCACGGTACCGATAGCGGACACGGTCTCTCCGCCCTCACGGAGCGCCTGCTCGAGCTCCGGCACTGTGCCGGCTGCGCAGACGATAAGGAGAGAACCGGATCCAATCAATCCGAGCGGATTGAAGCCCAGAATTTTCGCGGCAGTCGCGGTGACGGGGGCAACGGCAACCGCACCGAAGTTCACCCGAATCCGCCGTCCGGCAGCAATTGAAAGTTCCCGGACAGCGCCGGCAACCCCACCTTCGGTAACATCATGCATTGCGGCAACGCCAGGTAACTCCCGGGCAATCCGCGCGGCGTTGACGATACCAAGACGCTCCCTGAACAGGAGTCCACCACTGAGTTCATCCTCCCGCATCCCCCCTTCAGCAAGTTGGGCACGAAACTCGGAGCAGAGGATTGCGGTACCTTCAATGCCGGCGGTACCGGTCATAAGAATGACTGAGCCGGCATCAATCCTCCGCTTCTCGAGCAGGGAACTCCTCCCGAGCGTTCCGATGAGGGTCCCGCTCACAACGGTCCGGGTAACCGCGTCGGTTATCTCGGTGTGTCCACCGGTCAGCGAGATACCGATGCGGCGAAGGGCGCCATCCAATTCGGCGAGCTCCTCATCCACCTGGAACGGAGCGGTGCCGGGAGCAAAGAGCAGCGTGCACTGAAACCAGCGAGGATCTGCGCCGGAGGTAGCAATGTCATTCGCGTTAATTACCACTGCATCCCGTGCCGCACCCGTGGAAGGGAATGTTATCGGATCACTCTTCACCACAATGAGCTCGTCCTGCGCCACGGATATGGCGGCAGTATCCTCCCCGACGCCGGGACGAACCAGCACATGAGGATCCGCGGAATCAAAACGGAGGAAATACCGGGACAGAAGATGATTCGGAATCTTGCCGTTTGGAAGGCTCAGGATCGGATCCAGTGCTTGACGCAATGCCGCAATATCTTCGACCAGGACATCACAGTCCGGAGCCGCCCCTGAACCTATGAACACTGCAAGTGAACCCGCCGCGCGTGCGGCCTCCATGTCATACCGGAAGTCACCGACCACTGCGATCTCCCGGGAGCTCACGCCAAAGGTCTCTGCGGCCAGGAACACCCCGTCAGGATGCGGTTTGTACCGGACACTATCATCGCGGGATACGATGATCTCGAAATCCCTTGCCTCGAGACGGAGGAAGTTCTCGAGTGCGCGAAGGACCGACCGCCTGCTGTTCCGGGTAATGATGCCGATATGTACACCGCGCGCCCGAAGTTCCTGGATGTAATCTTCGGCGCCCGGGCGTGGGATCGACTCGGCGGCCACCCGGGCTTCTGCATCTTCCAGAATGCGTTCGGCCCGTTCGCGCTCCCCTCCGGGGCCGAGCGACGCCAGATGATCAAGTATTGAAACTCCCGGCGGGAACCCCATCTCGGACCTGAGAGCGTTAAAATCAAACTTGCCCGGACTGGTCAGGGTGCCGTCAAAATCGAACAATACTGCCCGGACCGGGGTGGCGGCTTCCGAATCCATCATGATCGGCTACACGGCATTTCTGCTTGCATTGATCGAAGCTGCCAGGCTCTTTATCACCATCTTCTGCAGAACCACAAGCCGCCCGCTGCTCGCCTCGGACAACTGCTCCGGCTGCACATCTTCCACCGCCCGTGTTGACGCCGCGCGAGCTCTCGAATGAACCGGATACACGGATCCGTACAAATCCTGTGACGGCGGTGGACTGCCCGCCCCGTTTCCGGAATCTTCCGGCTGACTGCCGGGCTCCGATTCGCGCAGGATCTTGCGGATTGAACCGAGAGCGAATTGCTGGATGACCTGCGTTGGAACAACCATCTCTTCCCTCAGTCCGATTGATTCCCGCGTAACCCGATCGCCCTCGAGCAGTTCGTCCTGTCCGGAGATTCGGCGAATGCCGTCTATGGTGAGCCGTGCCTCCTGGTAGATCATCATCCAGAACTCACCGAACTCCGGATCATCCTTAATGTAGTTTGTCAGCGAGAAGTTCGTCTTGGTAAGACTCTGCGATGCGTTTTCAACAAGGGTTCGGAAGAAGAGAGAATTCCGGTAGAGGCGAACAAGCTCGTCTTCCCGGCCCTGTCGCACAAAGAGATGGATACCGGTTCCCAGACCGTAGTACCCGGGAACATTCTGCTTCATCTGGCTCCAGGAACCAACGAAGGGTATGGCCCGTAAATCTTCCAGTTTGAGTTCATCGCTCTGATTCCGACTGCTTGGACGAGAGCTGATGTTTGCCTGACCGTAGTAGGTCAGCGGAGTCATTTCAACGAGATAGCGGACAAACAGCGGATGGCTCTTCAATCTCATGTACGCGTCGTTACTGACCGCCGAAAGCTCGTCCATGACCGCAACATCGTGCTCGGTGAGCTCGTAGTTGTCGTCCGGAAAGATCGTATTGTGAATTCCCGAACTGAATAGTTGTTCGAGATTGTGCCGCGTGGATGTCGCCGTCCCGTACTTCGAACTGATTGTCTGGCCCTGCACCGTTATCTGGATCTGGCGGCTTTCAATGCCCTTCCCGAGGGACCGGTAAAAGCGATGCGTGTTTCCGCCTCCCCGTGCCGGGGGACCTCCACGGCCGTCGAAAAAAATAACCCGGATTCCGTGTTTTCGGCTGACCGATGTAAGACGCCGTTTCGCGCGATAGATCTCCCAGTTGGCAGAAACGTAACCACCGTCCTTCGTGCCGTCCGAGAATCCGACCATGATTGTCTGAACATCTCCGCGTGCTTCGAGATGGCGTCGGTACACCGGAAGCGAGTAGAGGCTGTCCATGACCGCCTCGGCATTGTGCAGATCATCAATCGTTTCGAAAAGCGGCACGATATCCAGCGTAAGCGAATTGTTCGACCATCCCGCACACTGAGCGAGCAGCCAGACTTCGAGCACATTGGCGGCATTTCTGGTATTGGAAATTATATACCGGTGGATTCCCCGTTCACCATTCAGACGTTGAATCCGCAGTGCTGCCTGGAGCGAGAGTATCGTCTCGCGGCTGATACCGGCGGGGAGCTCTTCGGCGATATTCCGTGAAAGTGGAAAGAGCGCTGCAAGGGATTCGACCACTTCCATTCGTTCTTCGGGGTCCATCTCCGTGTACAGTTTGTCGGATGGACTCCCACCGGCGTAGTTGGACAGGAGCGCGATCAACTCCTCCACCAGCCTGCCGTGAACACGGGAATCCTGACGGATATCCATTGTCGCAAAGTGGAAACCGAAGATACTCACCTTGTAGATAAGTCGATCCACCTGGTCGATGAAGAGACCCTGATGGTTTCTGACCATTTCCGAACGGATTTCGATGAGATCATTGAGAAACTCACGTACATCGGCGTAGCCCATGTCTTCCACATCTTCACAGTAAGTTGGCTCCTCCAGACTGTCCTTGTTCACCACATCATACGGATAGAGAGTGGTTCGGAGCCGGATGTGGACCGTATCTATTCGCTCCATGACTCCTTCAAAGGTCAGACGGCGTCGCAACCGCACGATGTCATCCAGATACAGGGCAAGAATACGCGATCTAAGCAGACGTCCAATCTCGATTGTAAGCTCCGCGGTTACGAACGGGTTTCCGTCCCGGTCCCCTCCGGGCCAGAATCCGAGGCTGATTGGAGGTGGAAGACTGAGGGATTCCGGTTCCGGAGTCGCCGCATCGTCCGGATCGAATGCAAAGTCCACGAGCCGGTGGTGAATTTCCGGGATGGCCTCGTAGAAGGTGTGTTCCATGAAGTAGAGAAGACTCTCAGCCTCATCCAGAGGTGTGGGCCGTTCCTTGTTCTTGAATCGGGTCTTCCCCATCTGGAGCAGGAGATCGCTCACGCTCTTCAGGTCGTTCTCGGCGATTGCCGACGAGAGATCGGTGAGTATGGTCAGTACCTCGTCCGGGTAGAACTGTGTAGGGTGAGCGGTCAGAACAATCCGAACATTGAAGTCCGCAAGGTGATGTCGGAAAACTTCGAGCGAGCTCTCCGCTTCAACCTTCGAAAACAGCTCCCGAAGCGACCCTGGGCCGTCGAGGTCGCGTATTGCACCGTAGGAAGCATCCTCGAGCGCATCAAACAGCACAACCTGTCGCTCGACGAACTGCATGAATCTGAAAAGAACGGCCGCCATCTCGTCGAAACTGGCGGCCTCGGCATGAACACCCTCCGGGAGTCGTTTGTCTGCTATTGACCGCTCGGAGAAAAAATCAGTGACAATATCCGCGGGCGACCGATTCCGCGAAAGTTGTGTCTTGCAGTAATCGGCAAAGACCGGCAGCAGGATGCCTGCAGCCCGCACCTCCTCGAATGGGAGGGTCAGAAAAAGGCCGTTGTACAACTGATATTTCAAGGTGACTTTTTCTCGGAACTCGTGAAGATTATCCATTGATATAAAGTAATACCAGTGGTCGAACACGACTAATTTAACCAGATACAAAGTACTTTACACGGCAAAGCTACTGAGGTACACTGATTTCATGGATCTTGAATCCGCATTTGAGAGTGTACAGGAAATTCGCCATCAGCTTTCACGCTCGGTAATCTTCACCGGATATAGACCGGTGTTCCTTGCAAGCGTTGCAGCGCTTGCGGCAGTCCTTGCGGTTGCACAGGGCCTTCTCGGTGTGGCCCCCACGCTGGAAGCGGCTTCAACGCAGTGGATGGCACTCGCATCGATCATTGTCATCCTTACGGTTGTGTTCGTATTCGTACCGTCACTGAGAAGCCGTTTCTCGGTAATTCGGTCGGTCGCGCGCGGTGTAGCACGTCAGTTCGCGCCCTTCGTTGTGGTTGCGGTGGTCGGTACCGCGATTGCATATCAGGTTGCTCCGCAGCTTACACCCTACCTCCCGGCCGGATGGTGCGCGGCGTTCGGGCTCTCCATCTTCGCAATGCAACCGTACCTGCCGCGCCTGGTCTCAATGTCCGGCGGATGGTATCTTCTCGTGTCAATCGGGCTCGGGATATGGCCGCCTCACAGTGTTGCAATGCTTGCGCTGGGGATGGGCCTCGCATTCGCGATTGGCCACCTCGCAACTGCCGCCATTATGCGGGTAGCATTGCCACGGAAAGAACGATGAAGAAGAATCAGTCGCTGGACCCGATCTTCCATGAACGATCCCGGCTTTCAATTATGACGGTACTTGCGGCGAACGCCTCCGGAGTTGCGTTCACCGAACTTCGCGACTTATGTAAACTGACGGACGGGAACCTGAGCCGCCACCTTCATAAGCTTGCCGAAGTTGGTCTTGTGAGTATGGAAAAGCGGTTCCGCGGCGGAATCCCCAACACGACCATCCAGGTAACATCGGCAGGGCTCGATCAGTTCAGCAGATACGTCGAAGAGCTCGAGCAGATCGTGGCAGAGGCCCAACGGGCGGTCCGTGGTCAGGCAAAGGAAGTCGCTGAAGCGCGGCATGGCATGCGCACGCAATCCGATAAATCTATCCAGGAGCTCAAGCAATGTCCGGAGTAAATCACATCGCGTTCATCTGCGACGGAAACGGCAGATGGGCAAAACAGCGGGGACTTCCACGAACTGCCGGCCATATTGCCGGCCTGTACAAGACACAGACCGTCGTAGAGTGGTGTGTTGCACGAAACCTTCCGAACATTTCGGCATTCCTCTGGTCAACCGAGAACTGGAAACGAGAATCCAAGGAAATTCATGGAATCATGGATGCGGTAGTCAAGCATGGCCCTTCCTTCATTGCCCGGATGCACCGCCTGGGAGTACGTCTCATCCATGCCGGGCTCCGGGATGGACTCGAAGACCGTGTGCTCAAAGTAATCGACTATGGTGCGGATCTTACAAAAGACAATACCCGCGCAAATTTCTGTCTGGCGTTCAACTACGGCGGAAAGCTCGATATCCTTCATGCGGTCAACCACGCGGTGGAGGAAGCTTCACTGCGGAAGTCGATTGCCGGCGAGCCCGCATCCGTGACCGCCGAGGCAATTGGCCGGAATCTGATGAGCTACCCGCTGCCCGACATCGACCTGCTTGTTCGCAGCGGTAACGAGACTCGCATCAGCAACTTCATGCTGTGGCAGGCCGCCTTCGCAGACCTGAGCGTGAGCGCGTCGAACTGGCCCGATTTCTCGGAATCTGAACTGGATCTCATCCTTCACGATTTTAACGTCAAGAAACAGGGAGCGCTCAGCGAGCAGGACAGAATGCGTCGCCAGGGACGTGCACCCCGGGAATCCGCGGAGATCCCGGCCACCGACCCTTCCCACGCAATTGCCTGAGCATCCGAAAAACTTCGCTTGACCAGTGCCAATCCGTAGAGTAGACTGTCCTCGTTTCTACAAGAAGAAACGCAGGGAGTCGCATCATGGCTGAAACGAGCCGCGGAACCGGACGATCAACTACGCATCAAAAACGTGCTCCCGAGCGCAATAGTGCAGAACTCGTTGCGAACTTCAAAGAGTTCTGCCGTGTACTATCTACTATCGAGCAACCGGATCTGATGGAACAACTGCTGCGCCAGCTTCTGACCAGGGCGGAGGTCAACGAGGTTGCCGGACGTTGGGAACTGGTGAAACTTCTTGATAGTGGGCTGAGTCAGCGCCGCATAGCTGAAGAGCTTGGCATGAGTCTGTGCAAGATTACCCGGGGCAGCCGAGAGCTGAAAAAACCCGGTTCTTCTCTGAAGGCGATAATTCAAGAATACATACCAAGGAGCAGTTCATGACAACGCGCTACGTGCTCGGACCCGACGACATTCCGCGTCAGTGGTATAACCTTGCCGCTGATCTCCCCAGCCCGCTTCAGCCCCCGCTCGGACCGGACGGCAATCCGGTCACACCTGAAGCCCTCCGCCCGGTCTTTCCCGACAACCTGATCGAACAGGAAATGAGCCAGGAACGCTGGATAGACATCCCGGAGGAGGTCCTTTCGATTCTTTCCCGCTGGCGACCCTCCCCGCTCCATCGGGCAACCGCTCTGGAAAAGGCACTCGGTACGCCGGCAAAGATCTTCTTCAAGAACGAAAGCGTCTCTCCTGCAGGCAGTCACAAACCCAACACGGCGGTTGCCCAGGCGTGGTACAACAAGCAATTCGGCATTCGCAGACTGACCACTGAAACCGGTGCAGGCCAGTGGGGAAGCGCGCTTGCGTTTGCATGCTCGCTCCTCGGCATTGAGTGCAAGGTATTCATGGTGCGAATCAGTTTCGAACAGAAGCCGTTCCGCAAACTGATGATGCAGACCTGGGGCGCAAACTGCGTTGCCAGTCCGAGCACGGAGACGGCGGCAGGCCGTCAGGTGCTCGCCGAAGACCCAGACACTCCGGGAAGCCTCGGCATCGCAATTTCTGAAGCGGTGGAACAGGCGGTGACGGACAGCAGCGGCCAGACCCGATACTCCCTGGGGAGTGTGCTCAATCATGTCATGCTGCATCAGACCATCATCGGCCTGGAAGCGAAGAAACAGCTCGCAATGGCCGGGATAAAGAATCCGGACGTTGTTATCGGGTGTGCAGGCGGCGGCAGCAACTTTGCCGGCCTCTCGTTTCCGTTTATCAACGACAAGATCAATGGAGCCGACATAGATATCATCCCGGTAGAACCGGCATCCTGCCCCACACTCACGCGTGCGGATTTTGTGTACGACCACGGCGACAAGGCCAAGATGACGCCGCTCCTGGCCATGCACTCGCTCGGACATGACTTCATTCCGCCGCCCATCCACGCCGGCGGACTGCGATACCATGGAATGGCGCCGCTCGTGTGTCAGGCTGCAGTTGAAGGGCTTATCGCGCCCCGGTCCATTCACCAGCTCGAATGCTACGAAGCTGCCGTCATGTTTGCCCGCACGGAGGGCCTTATCGTTGCGCCGGAAACCAGCCACGCCGTTGCCGCCGCAATACAGGAAGCAAAGAAGGCAAAAGAAGAAGGCAAGGAGAAGGTCATAATTTTCAATCTGAGCGGACATGGATTGATGGACCTTGCCGGGTACGACGCGTACTTTCAGGGAAAACTCAAAGACTATGCACCTACGGACGAGGAACTGGCACGATCACTGGTTGCACTGGAAGGGCTGCCGCGGCCGCAGGTGGTCAGGACCGGTCGCTGGTAAGCGAAATCGGTCGCTGGTAAGCGAAATCGGTCGCTGGTAAGCGAAATCGGAAGGGCGTCCTCCGCCCGGAACCCGCGGAGGACGCACCGGCTTCAGCGCAGGTGCGTCCCCGTTCTTCCCAGAAATCCACTCCCGCCGTATAGTGGAAGACGATATGAAAAAGTACAGCGTACAGTCAATCAAGACGTCCCGAAGGGCGGAGTATATCGACATTACCAACACGGTGCGGGCCACCGTTCGTGATTCAGGCATCAGCGAAGGGATCTGTCTGGTGTATGTTCCGCATACCACGGCCGCGGTGACGATAAATGAGCATGCCGATCCCTCGGTAGTTCGGGATCTCCTTGTCCAGCTTGCAGACATGGTTCCGGAAGGCAACGAGTACACACACGCCGAGGGGAACTCGGATTCGCACATAAAGACCACACTCACCGGGCCATCGATCTCGCTGATAGTCTCGGGAGGGGAACCGATCCTCGGCACCTGGCAGGGTATCTTCTTCTGCGAGTACGACGGCCCGAGGCGCCGAACGTACTTCGTGAAAGTGATCGAAGGATGAGTCCGGCAGCGCGTACTACCGGAAAGTAACCGAATAGGTTGCAGGCTTCTCCGCAGTCACGAGCTTTACCACCGGAAGAGAAAAGCGGACACTGTTCCCCTGCAGCGTGCCACCGGTCTGAGAAATCACAGTCCCCGCGACACGAACGGTCACCTCAATTGACGCATTGCGAATAATCGGTTTGACGTCTCCGTTCTTTGCGTAGTCGGCCAGCGCCCAGGAGAGGTACGAGACGTACTCCTCGGCGGTCATCGGGTAGTCTTTCGGCGGGAGAAGTACGTTCGCTGCCACCGATCCGGACAGAGGAGTGAGCCCGAGGATTGCGGAAATATCCGAACGATCAACACGCACCGTGATAGTCCGTGTATTGCCCGACTTCGTGAACGTTGCGAACTGACCTGCGGAAACGGATTCAGACCCGCCCTTGAGTGACGAGAATACCCGGGAAACATCCGAAAACTTGACCTCGAGTTCAAGCGTATCCGGATTCGGCGCCTGTGCCGACACGAGCGTCATGTCGGGATAGTGGGAGAATGCGGTCCGAATTGCGGCGGTATCAAAAATGGCCCCACCAGCGGCGGCGTTTCCGCCAACGGCGGCG
>CAZKMA010000053.1:29413-32343 GCA_964553615.1 uncultured Spirochaetales bacterium
TAGGAGACCAGTATGGGGCTGAGAGTAATGCGAACAGCTGCGGTACCCGACCCATCGAGAGAGAGACTCACCTCCTGCCGGGCACTGCACGCTTGCAGGAGCAGGATCAGCACCAGGAAGACAACCGCGAAGCCGGCGCGGATTCTGAACGCAGAGAAGACTATCATGAGGATGACTGTAGTGCGCACGCGCTCAACCGTCAACACGCTGGATTACACCCATCACCGATAGACGCGCGCAAGGCTTTCGTAGTGAGCCGCATCTTCGGTTCTGCCACGTTTCCTGCACCCGGCCGCATAGATGGCACACTTGCGCGAAAGCTCCTCCCGTGCCTCCGGCCGGTGCGCCACGGTGAAAATCTCCCGGTCTACCAGACGCTGCAATGCAGCTATCCTGAAGTTTTCGATCTGTCCGTATTTTTCGCTCAATTGACTATGTCCGGCGCGCTTGACCGTCAACGCCTCGTCGATGTACCCGACAGGGAAGCGGTCGGTAATCCTGAGCCACAACTCGTAATCTTCCGCAATTTCAAGATCGTCGCGAAACCCTCCGACCGATTCGAAAAGTGACCGCTCAATCATAGTCGTTGAGGGACCGATGATGCATTTTTTGAGCGCATCGGTGAAGATATCCCCCGCCCGGCGATGCCGCTGACCTTTCTGGCTGATCTCCCGTTCTCCGCGAATCCAAATCTCGCGCGTATGGGATATGGGAATCTCCGGATGCCCGAGGTGCCACTCAACCTGCCGGAAAAGCTTCTCGGTCAGCCACAGGTCATCCGAATCGAGAAACGCAAGGAAGCGTCCGCGCGCACGACGAGCGCCTTCGTTCCGCACCTGCCCCGGAAGGCCACAATGCTCAATGCGGACAATTTTTGCCGGTTCCGGCGGAATACCTTCCGGCTTCGGCAAAAAACTCGCGACAGGCACGCGTGAACCGTCGTCCACAACTATGAGCTCGAACGCCTGGTAAGTCTGGGCGCGAACAGAAGCAACCGCCTGCATGAGCAGTTCAATGCGGTCGTGCACCGGAATAATGACGGATACGATAGGTCCGGACATGATTCCATGGTAACGGGGACCGCCGCGGCGGACAATATCCACGCTCTAGTGGTGGCGTGCATACACATCCATCTGCACGGTCGCATTTTCCTGTTGCCGTATGCCGGTCTATTTCGTACAATTGAAGTATGACGGACAAGACAAAGAAGTATTTTGTCGATATCAGTCCCCGCGAATGGGAACACCCGGCCGACCGTGCGGCTCTTGGTGCTCTCAAACGAATTCCCGGTTTTGACGACATAGTAAAGTTCTTTGTCGGACTAACCAGCGAAAAAGCGGTTCGGCTGATCTTTCTTGCATCCTCGGTGCGCGTCTCGGAAAAACAATTCCCCCGCGTATATCACCTCCTCGAGGAAGCGTGCGCAGTCCTGGACGCGCGTGAAACCCCGGAACTGTACATTACCCAGACACCGGTACTGAACGCGGGCGCGGTCGGTGTTCAGAAGCCATTCATCACCATCAACAGCGGTCTACTCGACTCGCTTTCGGACGATGAGCTCCTGGCAGTCATCAGCCACGAAGTCGGGCACATTCTGAGCGGGCATGTCCTGTACAAGACGCTGCTCTGGTTCCTGACGAATGCAACGCTCGGGCTCTTGAACCTTCCTCTCGGACAGCTTGCAGTCCTTGCGATAATTGGTGCTCTCAAAGAGTGGGACAGGAAGAGCGAACTTTCCGCGGATCGCGCGGGGCTTCTGGTCGTCCAGGATCCGCAGGTTTCCTACACCACCCTCATGAAGCTTGCCGGTGGCCGGAATGTCGAACAGATGAACATCGACGAATTCTTCAAGCAGGCTGAAGAGTACGATGGAAGCGGTGATCTGCTGGACGGTGTCTACAAATTCCTGAATCTCTTCGGGCAGAGCCATCCCTTTCCGGTTCTTCGACTGACCGAGATCAAGGGTTGGGCCGAAGGCGGAGCGTACGAGCGCATTGTAGGCGGTGAATTCCGCCGGCGGACCGACGCGGAGGAAGAAGATATCCGCAAAGACTTCGATGATGCGGCAAACCAGTACAGGGAAGACTGGGGCAAATCCCAGGATCCGCTTACGCAGGCGGTCCATAATATCAGCGAGAGTGTTGATTATGCCCGCAAGCAGGCAGAATCATTCTTCCGCACTATTCTGGAAAATCGCGACCGGCCAAACAAAGGAGATTGATGTGCTGAACGAGGGCGAAAACGCACCATCCTTTACACTGAAAGATGATAGCGGTACTGAAATCAGTCTGTCCCAGTTCCTTGGCAAGAAAGTCGTGGTCTATTTTTACCCGAAGGACGATACGCCGGGGTGTACAACCGAGGCGTGCGGGTTTCGGGACAACTACGACACCATTCTTGCGAAGGGTGCGGTTGTCATCGGGATAAGCGCCGACGGCGAAGCATCCCACGCCAAGTTCAAGTCAAAATATGAACTTCCCTTCTTTCTTCTCAGCGATCCTGAAAAAGTCGCTATTCGGGCATTCGGCGCGTGGGGAGAAAAGAAGATGTACGGAAAGGCGTACGAGGGAATCCTCCGTTCAACCTTCGTCATCGATGAGCGTGGAAAAGTTCTGAAGGTTTTCCCGAACGTAAAACCTGCAGATCACGCAAAGGAAGTCATGGAAGTCCTTTAACTGCGGGGGCCCGGGCCAGATCGGCACGCCATGTGCGGCGATCATCGACACCCGGACCGTGGAACGCAACTGGGCCGCCCAATCGGGCGGCTCTTTTTTTGCTTCCGGCAGGGTGCCGTCGGCTCCCTGCCGTCGGCTTCGTGCCGGACCGACCGCTTTCTACCGCACCACGAGCACCTTCCGATACTCATCGATACCACCGGCAACAACTCGTATCAGGTATATCCCGCGGGCTACCGCACGCCCCTGCTGATT
>CAZKMA010000054.1:0-32290 GCA_964553615.1 uncultured Spirochaetales bacterium
CATCGAATGGTCGGATATTTTACACCGCTTGTTGACAGATTTTTCCCTCCTGTTTATCATCTGGTATCTGGGATGCCAGATTTCAAGTGAGGTACTCTTACAGCGAAGTGGGGGGGAACATGCTCAGCGAAATGGATATCCCGCTACCAATCTCGGAACGGGTGGCGGATGCGATTCGCAACGCTATTCTTGATGGGCAACTAAGCCCCGGCCAGCGTGTGAGCGTTCGTGAGGTCAGCGATGCTCTCAAGGTGAGTACGACCCCGGTTAAGGAGGCTTTCAAGATCTTGAAGGCCGAAGGGCTTGTTATCTCACACCCCCGAAGCGGAACCTTGATCTCGGATTTCTCAAGGCAGAACATGAAGAGCACAGCCTTTGTGCGTTCCGCTTTGGAGGGAGTCGCAGCAAATCTTGCCGCGCAGCTAATCACCGACGAAGAGATTCAACGCCTCGAGGAGATCATTGCAGAGGTAGACGAATGCGTTGGTCAGGGACGCATAGATCGCATTGGCGTTCTGAACACCACATTCCACGGGTTAATAAACTCCGCCGCGCGAAGTTCCTACTTGCGACATCAGACCGAGGTACTCCGCTCTTTCGATATTACGTTCCGTCGGTTTGCCTTGAAAGAGACGACCGAGATGCAAAACGGAATCGAGGAACACAAGAAAATTCTCGATGCGCTTCGAAAGCGAGACGGCGACCTGGCCGAGTCGCTCACCGTGCAACACATACGACGCTCTGCACTTCACGTTCTTGCAATGCAGGAAGAACCGATCCATGAATCCACATAGTGAGCACGATTGGCAGTGGTGCCGTGAAGACGCGAAACAAGGATTTGGAAGGAGAATAGCATGACGTTTGAACCGAAGGGAACAATTCCCGCACTGGTTACACCGCTTACGGAAAAGGAAGAGATAAATGAGCCGGCGTTGAGGAGACTCATCGACCACGTCATTAAGGGAGGAGCACACGGTATTTTTGTCGTTGGTACGACAGGAGAGTTCTACGGGCTGTCACCGGACGAAAAACAGCGATGCTTTGAGATCGCGGTTGACGAGACAAAAGGGCGAGTACCGGTCTATGCAGGGACGGGCGCGATTACTACTCGGGATGTCATTGCGCTCAACCGGAGGGCCGAGGCGGCAGGCGTAGACGCCGTGTCGGTCCTTACTCCGATGTTCATAAGTCCGAGTCAGGACGAGCTGACAAAACACTTTGAGATAATTGCTCATGAAACCTCCCTTCCCGTGGTTCTCTACAACAACAAACCCCGGACAGGAGTCACGATCGACGCCTCTACCGTCGAACGGCTTGCCACCATCCCGAATGTCGTCGGGGTCAAAGACTCAAGTGGAGATTTTACGCTTACCAGCGAGTACATCAGACGAACAAAGGCGAACAACTTTCACGTGCTCGCGGGTAGGGATACGCTGATTCACGCCTGTCTCTGCTATGGGGGTTCCGGCGCCATCGCTTCATGTGGAAACGTTGCACCCGCATTAGTCGCCGAGATCTACGATAAATACGTTGCCGGCGACATTGCGGGTTCACTGGCGGCCCAGTATCGCCTGGCGCCTCTCAGATTAGCCTTTGGGCTCGGCTCCTTCCCGACAGTAATCAAGGAAAGCCTCTCTTTGCTCGGAATAGAGGCAGGCCCCTGCCTCGCTCCCATCAGACCGATGTCAGATGAAGAAAAATCTGAACTCAAGAGGATCCTCATTGAAATTGGAGTCCTCGCGTAAGAGGAGACAAGTATGGACTATATTCAATCTGCCGAGAAACTGCTCCAGGAGTTCAAACAAGAGAAGTACCCACACGGTAGCGGAGTTCTGCAAAGGGTAGGGAGCATTGTTTCTCAAGCCGGACAGAAAGCGCTCCTGATCCGAGGTTCATTCCCCGATAGTGAGCCTTTCATCGACGAAATTCGCAATTCCATTCACCGGGCGGGAGTCGAGATTCTCGACGAAATCCCCGGCGCGAGTCCCAATGCGCCTCGAGAAGACCTCTTGCGAATTACGGAGGCGTTAACGCGGAGTGAGCCCGAAGTAATTGTGAGTTTCGGTGGGGGGAGCACAATCGATGCCGCAAAGGCGGCGGAGGTGCTCCGACAACTCGGTGGAGACATTGAAGACTACTTCGGGACCGGGCTGGTCAGTCAGGGCCTCGCATCGAGTCAGAAGTCGCTCGCGCCTCACGTTGCAATTCAGACAGCAGCGAGCTCGGGCGCCCATCTCACAAAATACTCGAACATCACGGATACTCAATCGGGGCAGAAGAAGCTGATAGTAGATGACGCGGTGGTACCGGAGTATCCCCTTTTCGACTATTCGGTAACCTATGGAGCGCCCAGGGCGCTCACGATGGACGGCGCACTCGACGGAATAGCCCACTGCATTGAGGTTCTGTTCGGTTCGGTTGGAAAACCACAGTACAACCACATTGCAGAGGTAGCGCAAGCGGGTATTGGACTGGTTGTCGAAAATCTCCCGAGAGCCATCGCCGAGCCTGGAGACACTGCAGCACGAGATGCGCTCTGCCTTGCAACCGACCTCGGTGCCTACGCGATAATGCTCGGGGGAACGAACGGACCACACCTGACGAGCTTTTCGCTTGTGGATGTCCTGAGCCATGGTCGCGCGTGCGCGATGATGGAACCATACTACACCGTTTTCTTCGCGCCCGCGATAGAAGCGCCGCTTCGCCTTGTTGGCAGCATTTATCAGAAGGCCGGCCTTATCAAGTCGAACCTGGAAAACCTGTCGAAACGTGACCTCGCAGAAGCGGTCGCGGCAGGGATGTTCGAGCTTGCAGGGCGAATCGGATTCCCAACCCGACTGGCTGACGTCGACGGGTTCACCGACGGTCACATCAATCGAGCGCTGAAAGCCGCGAAGAACCCACAGCTTGCAATGAAGCTGCAAAATATGCCCGTACCTCTTACCGCAGAGATGGTCGATGAATACATGGGGCCGATCCTCACCGGTGCAAGAGACGGCGACCTCGGCCGAATCAGCAATGTTGAATAGGTGGGATAGCGAGATCATGTGTGAAGTTTTTTCCGGAGAGGAGTGGCGGCAATGACAGGCAGATTCAGAGACAGAGTTGTTATCATTACTGGCGGCGAATCGGGCATTGGCAAGGCCACCGCGGCCGCTTTCGCGCGTGAAGGGGCGACCATTTTCATTGGCGGGCTCGATGCGGAGCAGGGCGAACGGGTGGCAGGTGAATTGAGCACGGTTCAGAATCAGGTGAGGTTCTTCAAGGTTGACGTACGTGACTCAAATCAGGTGGATGGTTTGTTCGAGGAGATTGATCGCCGGTCGGGCAGGATAGACATTCTGTTCAACAATGCCGGAGAATGTGCGTTTGGCCACGTTGACCAACTTTCGGAAGCGGATTGGGACACCTGCCTTGACAGCAACCTGAAGGGTGCATTCCTGATGAGCAGGGCCGCCGTTCCACGGATGCGCCAACAAGGTGGCGGTGTAATCATCAACAACTCTTCGAACGCCGGACTTGTCGCTCGCGCTACAGCACCGTCCTATTGTGCGGCCAAGGCAGGGTTGATCATGCTCACCAAGTCTATGGCGTTTGGTCACGCCCCGGACAAAATTCGCGTCAATGCCGTTGCTCCCGGTCCCGTTATGACGGAGAAGATGGAACGGAGCTTGAGTAGGGAAGAGGACCCGGAAGCTCGCATCGCGGAATTGATGTCCGCTGCGCCACTGGTGGCGGCGAATGGAAGGATGATAACACCGGAGGAAATAGCCTCAGCGGTTCTGTTTCTCAGTTCCGATGAGGCCAGTATGATCACGGGTACCGTGCTTGCCATCGATGGAGGCAAGAGCGCCGGAATACCTCGATAGGGGAGGAGCAAAACATGAAGATCACACGCATTGACCCATTCCTGGTCAACATTGGCCATCGAAACTGGCCCTTCGTGAAAGTTCATACCGATGAAGGCATCTACGGTGTTGGGGAAGCGTACTCCTGCGGGCCGGACAAGGCAACGGTAGAAGTCATCAAGGATTTTGAGCAGTGGTTGATCGGCCGCGACCCACGCGACGTTGAATCGCTCTGGCAACAGATGACCATAGGCTCTCGTTTTCCTGTCGGAATGATCACAGCTGCGGCCATCAGCGGCATCGAACACGCCCTCTGGGATATCAGTGGTAAAGCCGCCGGGTTGCCCGTCTACCGGCTGTTGGGAGGAGGTTGCCGAAACAAGATACGCGTTTATGGATGGGTACGGTCTGACTCACCGGAAGAACGGGCAGAGGAAGCCCGAAAACTACTGGACAAGTATCACTTTTCAGCCCTCAAGATGAATCCGTTGCCGCGCAACTTTGTTGATCTTCCGTGGAACCTCGTCCTGCGAGAGGTCGAGGCGCGAGTGTCTGCCGTGCGAGAGGCTATTGGTGATGGCGTTGATCTGGCCCTCGACCCCCACGCTCGAGTTTTTGAGCCAACCAGGGCCCTGGAACTGTGCAATATGGTTGCTCCTTATCGACCCATGTTCGTGGAGGAGGCACTGAGGCCCGAGCATTTCAGTGGCTTTGCGAAACTCAGCCGCAGGACGGAGACGCCCCTGGCGACGGGTGAGGCGCTATATACCAAACATCAATTCCGCCTGCTCCTGGAACAGGAGGCCATAGACATAGTCCAGCCGGATATGTGCCTTACGGGTGTTATCGAGACGAAGAAGATCGCTGCAATGGCCGAGGCGCACTACGTAAACGTAGCCCCGCACAATCCCTGCGGGCCTATTGCCACAGCAGTGAATGTACAAGTGGCCGCGAGTATCCCCAATTTTCTCATATTGGAGTATCTGCCGGACGACGACCCGGACCGTCGGGCAGTGGTCGATGAGCCCCTCAAACTGGTCGATGGATATCTGGAGCTCCCCGAGAAACCAGGGCTCGGCATTGACCTCAATGAGGACGCGTTGTCCAGATACCCGTTCAAACCGTGGCACCGAGCGTTTCTCACTCGGCCGGACGGCAGTGCCGCCTGGCAATAACTCCCCGAGACCGCGGAATGTCCCCACACTGTATCCAGTGCTCGGGTCAATTCTCAAGGCGTAGCTGTTGCCATACGACGACCGCCTCGTTCCACGGAATGACGGTCACCTTGACTTTCGAACCCGCGAAGGCGCGAGCGAAATCCTGTGGATCGTAGGTACGCCTGGCGAAGCACTGGTAGTGCGAGGGAACGGCGGTCGTCGCACCGATTCGCTCGGCGAGTCGGCGGGCCCCCTCGAAGAAGGGAAACTCGCCTTCGGTGGGGTGGCTTGTGATGAAAGCGATCTCGGGCTCGAGTGAACGCACGGGCTCCGTAAGCGTGGGTAAATCTGCAATCGTATTGATCGGATCCCCGGTGAAATAGAGCCGCCGGCCACCGATCTCGACCACGTACCCAAGGTGTGTCGTGTTGGGCACATCGATCCCCGCGTGGGGGTCTCCCTCCGGCGGCTTCGAGTACACCGCATGAACGGATGCGCCGAATAGTCTAAGCGACTCACCGGCCGAGATGATGCGCGTCCGTTCTTCCGGAACCGCGGACTCATTGCAAATGCGAGCTATCGACTCCGGCGGTCCAACGAAAACCGTCTCCCTCGAATGGACGGCGATGGCCGCAATCGTTTCGGGGTTGGTGTGATCTTGGTGGTCGTGGGTCAACAGGACGAGGTCGGGATGGACAGATGCAGGATCAACCGGAGGCTGCGGGCGAAGGAAGCGCTCCTTTGGACGCTCCGACGGGAAGTACGGATCGACAAAAACGATCCTGCCGTCGGCGCTTTTCACGGCGAAGGCGCTCTGTTCGAACCAATGCACTCCGAGGGCCGGCGGCTTGATCTCTAGTTTATCCAGCGTATACATACCTATCCTCCCCCCGAACTACGGCAAGAACCGTTGCGAGTTTACCGGTGTAACGACGCGCAGGATTTGACTGCGGCGTTACCCCTTGATCGATCCCGCAAGCAACCCCTCGACGAAGTGCCGCCGGAGAATGAGGTAGAGCGTAAGCGGAATGATTACCGAGAGGATCATTACAGCAGACATTATTCCCATTGACCAGGATTGCTCTTCATAGTTCACCAGGAGAATCCCGATTGACAGCGTAGTGGATTTCAGGTTGGACGTCAGTGTCAGCGCAAAGAGAAACTCGCCCCAACAATTGATGAACGAGATGATCACCGCAGAGACGAGCCCTGCTCGCCCCAATGGCAGAAACAGGCGCGTGAATATCGTCAGCCGATTCGCCCCGTCGAGATAGGCGGATTCCTCTATTGTGGTCGGGATCTTCATGAAGGTCGCATAGAGAATAAAGAGTGGAACCGGCATGTAGACGGCAGTGTACGGCAGGATAAGTCCCATCCACGTGTTTATCAGATGAAAATGAGTTTCCATCATGAAGATCGGTATTACCGTAATGATGAGCGGTATCGAGATGATCAGAGAAACGAAGAAGATTATGAGTCGCTTGCCGAAGAAATCGATCCTCGACAACCCATATGCCGCAAGGGAGGACAAAACAATAATGAGAATAACGGAACTGCCGGTTACTACGACACTGTTTCGAAATAGTGCGAAAAACGCGGTCCCGAGGCGCTGGAATACGTTCGTATAATTTACCAGTGTAGCGTGCTGCGGGAAGAGTAATATTGGACTACGGAAGATCTCAGTATCCGGCTTGATTGAAGTGACTATGGTCTCCAGAAGCGGAATGATGAATACAACGGTGAGTACCAATACAAGAATGTCCACGATTACAAGCGTTGTTGTTCTGCGGCTCGGCATTTCTATTCCCTCTCGGTCCGATTAATAAGGAAATTCAGTCCAAATAAGACCAGTACCACGGCCGACATGAAGTAACCCATCGCCGAAGCCAGTCCCATATCGTAGTTGCCGAACCCCGTCTTCCACGTTTCAACGTACATCGTCAGTGTCGAGTTTGCTGGTCCGCCTGCCGTCTGGACGTTTGCGGTCCCTGTCATGGCGACCACCTGTGCGAATAGCTTGATGGAACTGATGATTGCGAGAATTCCGACTACCTGATAGGTCGGCTTCAGGTTGGGCAGCAGCACGGAGACAACCCTCCGGATGGGCCCTGCGCCGTCGATTATCGCAGCTTCGTTCATGGACTCCGGGACCGACTGGATTCCGGCCAGGAAAAGAAGACTGATGAATCCGATTCCCTGCCACAAGGTGACAACAATAATAACGTTCAGGGCTGTGGACGTATTGTTCATCCAGTCACGTACCAAACCCGACAGATGCAGATAGTCCTTGAGAAACCCGTTCACGAGACCGTACTGCGGGTCGAGCATGAAAAGAAACATGAACGACGACATGGAAACCGGGATAACCATCGGAATAAACACTACGACCTTTGCAATATCGCTCGAGAAAAGCCGCCTATTGGACAGCAGGAGGCCAATCAGCAGTCCGAGAACAAAGACCAGCACGATGTACACCAGGGCAAAATAGAACGTGTTGGCGATCGAGCGCAGGAAGTCTGAATTGCTGAACAATGCCGCATAACTTCCGAGACCCACTGATTTCGGTTTCGCATCGTACACAAAGTTGTATTTCGTAAAACTCAGGTAGAACGTCCGGAGTATCGGATACACCATGAACACCAGCAGGAACGACACTGCCGGCGCTACGAAACCCCACCCGACCAGATTGTTGCGTTTCCATGAGCGCACTGAACTATTCTTCAAGCTCTCCTTCCTCCCGTACGGTACGTTCTGACTTTGCTACATTGGATTACCGGCGCGAGCCCAAAGCAGCCTCGCGCCGGCTGAATCCTCAAGGAAACAGGCTAGTGAACAACAGTGAGGTTGAACTGCGATGCACCCTTGCTCAGTTCGTCCGCAGCCTGTTGCGGTGTCATGTCGGAAGTCACGAGCTGTTGCTCGACTTTGCCGATCAGGGTGTTGAGCTTCGCCGATTCGACATACGGCTTGTCTCCGATGGTTCCCGGGTTTGCAAGCCATTTCTGTACTTCGCTGAAGTCCGCATTGAGGCCTTTGTAGTTTGCCTTCAGAATTGGAAGTTTCCCGAACTTGTTGGCGCCATATGCCGCGAAGCTCTGGCTCAGGATTTCCTCCTTCACAAACTGCCGGGCAAGGTCACCAACCTTTGATCCCTTCGGAATGTACACGTAATGCGCGAAGATGTATGAACCGTGCTTCTGCATTCCCGGGAACGGAAGCATAATTGCATCCTTGCCTATCGATGCCTCTGCTTCGGTTGCACGTGATGCCGCCTCGAAGATCAATGCAACTGTCCCGGCCTTCAGACCGGACCTGCCTGCATTGGTGTCCGTGATGGTCGCCTTGGAACCATAACCGTCCATCGTGACCTTCTTCAGGAACGAAAGGACCTGAACCATTTGGGGCGACTCAAAGTTCGGCGTACCATCCGCCTTGTACGGCTGTCCGCCCAGATCATTTACCGCGGTAAGCAACTGGGGTAGCATGAAATTGGTGAAGCACCAGGAGAAACCGTAGACCTTCTTCACGTCCCCCGTTCCTTGGGTCAGTTTCTTCGCGTAGGTGTAAAGGGCATCCAGCGAGTCGAGCGGTGTCGTCAGCGTGCCGCTGGATGACATCAGGCCAGCCTGTTGCAGCATCTTCTTGTTTGCTTCGAGGGCCATACCCTCTACCATGAACGGGAACGCATAATATTCGCCACCCTTCTGGGCAATTTCGAGCGGCTGCGACAGAAAGGCGCTCTTCTTGAACTCGCCCGTGTAGAAGCTATTCCACGGCTGCAGCAGTCCCTTTTCTCCAAGCTTGGCAACCACGTCGATTGACCCGCCAACCCCAAGGTCCACGTCGATATTCCCGGCGGACCAGTTCAACATGTAGTTATTCAGATTCCCGTCAGGGTTCCCGCTAACTTCTACCGTTACATTGGGGTGATTTTTCATGAAATCGGCCGCTGCCTCTTTCATCGGAAACTTCCCGAGAATCCAGGACAACGCCTGAACCCGTAGCACCTGCTTGCCCTGGGGTGCAGACGATTTCGTACTCGATTCACTGCTGCCGTTCGCAAACGCGATGCCGGAGCTCAAAAGCAGTAGAACAGCAACGACCGACAACAGTCGCCTGATTGTTCTCTTTTCGCTTCCCTGAGTACCAGGGATACGAGAAGAAAAACAGCAGGATTTCGAAAGCAACTTAGTCACAGTTCACGCCTCCTAATTTGTTTGTTACGACCTATTGTAGCCTATATTCTGGGAAAGTCAAGAAAAAAGAAAGTGTTCGTAACCAATCACAACCAAGAAAAACTCGTTGTGCGCGGTTTCTTGCATGGCTCTATGGCAAACTTCCCCGACCGATTCGTCAAAGGCAGTTGATGGTACAATGGCAATCAAAGGTGATGAATCTCGATCCTGCTCGGCCTGATGAAGACTGGTTTCGCCACATCGGAGCTCGTTCTCGGGATAACGCCATCGTCTGGATTCTGGGAGGCCATCAGAACATTAAGACTGATCAAGAATACGCTATCATCGAATCAATGGCCTTCGGATTACGGGAACGTGTCGGCGGGACTCACCTGATTACTTTTCACCCGCTCAGACCGGCGAATGAATGGTTCTCTATTCCGAAAGATGAGAAAGCCGACAATTCCTGCGACAGGTGTGATCTGGCTCAGGCGAAGGAACTGAACCTGTTGCGTGTTCAGCCCTGCGACGCTGCGGCAAACAGCGCAATCTTGGCATAGAAATCTTCCATGATAAACCGAGTATCGACGGAACGGTAAACTCGTATGGGCCTGTTTCTTTCGGTATGGACATACGCCATATCCCGTGAGAATTCCGGAGCTGGAACCCAGTCGAAGTCGTAATCCTGCCCACACAGAATCAACCCGACCGAAGGCGAGTCCCCAAGCATCCAGACCTCGCCTGTCCGGATCTGCGGACGGGCGCCCTCGGGAGTGTTGGCGTGTTCATTCAGTTGGTCACACAGGTACCTGCCGATCTCTCCATATGGCCGGACCCTGTGTTCCAGTTCGGCCAGGGACACCCGGACCTGCATATATACGTTCCGCGGGACTTGCCACAGCGGGATTGGAGACTTCATAACAATGTTTGCAGCGTTGATGTCGTTGCTCAGGTTGAACTCTCTGCCGCCCGCGGGATATTCTCCCCCTCCTATCCAAATGGCGGTCAACCGGTCTGCAATCCTGGGTTCCATGAGATAGGCACTCGCAAGGTCGGTGAGGGGCCCAAGAAACGTGACGAACAGCGGGCGTGGATCGTCGGCGAAAGCCTCTCTAATAATCAATTGCGCACCTTCAGATTCTACGGGCTCGGTTTCGCTCTCGAGAGCATGTTCCCCGCCCTTCACTATCAGGTCCGTCGGAGGAATACGCATTTTGGCAAACACGGTATTAAGCTCGTCGTAGCTTTCCAGCACGGAATTATCAGTCCTCCGGTTGCCAAAATGTGCTGCAATGAATCCTCTGTTGTCAAATTTCGGGCTCAGAAGCGCGTGAACGACCGCAAACTGGTCGTCAGCCTCGTTCTTGGTGTCGGTGTCTGTTATAACCCGTACTATCTTTTCCTGCGGTACAGCGAACCTGTAGTTGTTGTAGATCATTGATTTTTCTCCTTGAGACTGTTTGTTATCGGACCGATCGTTTACGGCCGCACTCGCCACCCTCGCTATCTTGATGCTCAATAATCCAATAGCCAGGGAAGGAGTACGTAACCCATCCGATGAACGACTATCCGTCCGTTTCCTTTACGAGACGAAGGGCGACACGTGGCTTGCGCGGAAGCGGTACCTCACACTTTCCGGTAAACGTACCGACCGATTCCACCGTCATGTTCCATGTATCTATAACGTCAACATCATACCGATAATCTCCCATGTCGAACACGCGCTTCACCCCTTGCCGGTCACCGAAGTAGATGAGATAGAAGTCGTCACGCCACCGACACATGCCGTCATGACCGCCCTGCATGAAGGATCGGTCCGCACCCGGTACCGGCTTCAACCCGGGTACCCCCGACTCCTCGAGAAGTTTTCTCAGAAAAGAAATGCGCTCCGGACTCTTTCCGACAAGCTTCCCCCCCTTCGCCCACCAGAGGATCTCATCAGGGTTCAAGTACGTTTCCCCGTGGCCGACATAGCCGCCGCGGGCAAATCCCAGCCAGAAACGGTGTACCATCTCTTCTGCGGTTATGTCGCCCCAGCTCATCTCAATATCACCCTCGTAGCAGCACTCATCGTAGATGACAGGCTTCTGCAGAATGCTGATCGATTCCTCCATCGCGGGCAGATTACTGCTTTGGACCGACGCGTGCGTGACCCACGGCAACGAGTGATCGTACTGGGTACGACAGTTGTGGATTGAACGGAGATGGCCGTACGGGTCGTGCGACTGAACATGTTTGAAGTAGTCGTGCCAGTCTTCCATCGTGATGTTCTGCATCAGGTCAAATTCGTTCGCCAGTGACCACCAGACGTTACGAAACGCTGCGAGACGCGCGACAAGGTAGGTCAGAACTCGCAGATTAACCTGCTTCGGGATCTGATCGAACCCCCATGCGCCAAAATCGTAAGGGTGAAAGAGAATAAGGTCTGCCTCAATGCCTATCTCTTGCAGGTCGAGAATGCGGCTTTCCAGCTTGCGGAAGTATTCGGGGTTGAGCTGATCGTAGTTCCACTCAGCGAGCGGCTTTCTCGAATGATAGCTGTCGCGCATCGAGACATCCCAGTCGCCCGTAAGTCCCCCCTCGAATGGGTAGGATTCCGGCTCATTGTAGTTGTAACGATATCGCTTCGGAAAAACGCACATCCGAATCTTGTTGAACGGTGCTTTCTTCAGGGTGCTCAGGGTCTGCGTTTCGAGCACCGGTCCCTGATGGTTCCAGACATAACAGGTCGTCCCCACTGGCCAGTACGGCACACCGTCGGCGTAGACAAAGTTCGTGGAATCGTGCACGCGAACGGGTCCGTGGTTCCGCGCGGGATTCGCCGGAGAGTGGCACACAAATTTTCCTTCGAGACCGTGAAGATGATCGAGGTTGCTCTCTGTCCGAAAGTGCCAATCTCCGATCTCCTCAGGCATAAAACGTACTCTGTAGGTGTCGTCCCCATCAAAGAAGCCGTCGACATCTCGTACCGTTGTTCCGTGTGCAAACCTGCAACGAAAGGTTACCTCGGTGAACGGATTCTTCTGGCTTGTCGCCCGGGTCGCCATCTCGAAGTAGTCCCACATCTCAACTTCGCCGCTTCGTATTTGCATTATTTTTCCATTCCTTTCGAATACCTGCGTTTTTGGTTCCGATTCTGACGTTAACACGAAGAAGCCGGCATGTCAATTTTCCGTTCCGCGAGACCACGGTGAGAGTCCCTCCGCGGCAACCTTGTCCATTCCCACGATAGCCGGTACCATGCGAGCCAGTGTCGGACGCAATTGAAAGCGTTTCCTTCAAATCCGGGTTCAATCCCGGTGAATTTTCTGACTGTACGAAAGCCATCGAATGAAGGAGTAAGAAGACCAATGCGAGTACTCATTATTGGCGGCACCGGAATCATTAGTACGGGTATCACTCGCCTTCTGATCGAACGCGGTGATGAGCTGGTCCTCTACAATCGAGGACAGCGCCCCTCACTGGTCGAGGGAAACTACACTACTATTACCGGCGACCGCAAAGCTTCATCGCAATTCATCGCGCAGATGGAAGAAGCAGGCACGTTTGACTGCGTAATCGATATGATATGCTATTTGCCTGAAGAGGCCGAGACTGCTATTCGTGCATTCAAGGGTCGTACCGGACAATACATCTTCTGCAGCACGGTCGATGTCTATACCAAGCCGGCTGCGATCTATCCCATAACTGAAGCAGTCGAACGGCGACCATCCCCGAGATTCGCGTACGCATACAACAAGGCCAAGAGCGAAGAGGCACTATTCGCGGCTCATGAGCGCGGTGAACTTGTTGTTACGACTATCCGTCCGGGTCACACTTACGGTGAAGGCGGGAATAATCTGCTGCATGCCCTCGGAAAGGGCAACTACCATGTAGATCGCTTGAAAAAAGGTCAGAGCATCATCGTACACGGAAACGGGACCTCCTTCTGGCCAACGTGCCATCGAGACGATGTCGCCGGGGCTTTTGTCGGGGCTATTGGCAACAGGAAGGCAGAAGGCCGAGCATACCATGTTGCCGGCGAAGAGTGGATGACATGGGAAGGTTATCATTCGGGGATAGCTGAGGCCATTGGAGCGCGGGCTCCTCAATTCGTCCACATTCCCACCGAACTTCTGGTTCGAATGGCGCCCGAGGAGGCTGCCCTGTGCGAACTGAATTTCAACTACAACAATCTCTTCGATAACCGAGCGGCGCACGAGGATCTGGGATTTCAAGTTACAATTCCCTGGGTAGACGGTGTCCGCCGTACTATTCACTGGCTGGACGAAAACGGACAACTCGAAAGAAGCGAGGACTTTCCGTTCTACGATCGAATCATAGACACCTGGCAACAGGCCACCGGCAGACTGGTTCGATAACAGACGCCTGCTCGGACATTGGGTCTGAGTTTCAGAGCCGGTGAGGCAAACCGCAGCTCCGCCGGCGGACCTGTCGGTCGGCCCAGGTCAGCCAGGTGGTTGCCGCAAACAACAATGATATTACTCGCTGTACTCAGAAGATGAACGATGCCATTATCAGGGACCTCTCAAATGCGAGTCGGAATCTCATGCAGGTATCGGATAATGGCACCAATCAGGCAATGCCTCCGCGGATGAGTGCAATGAGTATGGCTATCGTTGCTATACAGATTACATGGGTCGTAAGGATAATGCTTCCTGCGGTATCGCGGTCCGCGCCCATCCCGTCGGCGAGCGAGAAGGTGGCGATTGCCGCAGGCGATCCGGCGAAGACTGCAACCATGAGAAGGGGCACGGTTGGTATCCGGAGCAACAGTCCTACGGCCGTTGCTATTGCGGGCATGGCAATGAGCTTGATCAGTGTTGCCCCCGCTGCAAGTGGCAAGTGCTTTTCCCGATAGTAGACTCGAAGCGATGCGCCGACTCCGAGGAGTGCGAGCGGAAGCGCGAGTTGGCGCAGATATTCCAGGGTGTCTTTGATTGTGGCAGGGAGACTGATCCGAAGAAGAGAGCCGGCTGCACCAAGGTAAATGGCAATCATGAGCGGGTTTGTCAGCGAAGTCCAGAGCGTGCGAAGAAGCTGGACGGGCAGGCTTGTATTCTTCCGATCTTGCGCCTGCGCGTCCGTAAGAACTGCAATGCCAATCAGATTGTGAACGAGCATGAAAAAAGCAAGATAGACTGCCGCCTGCGGGAGCGATTTTTCTCCCAGGATTTGCTGGAAGACCGCAAGTCCTATAATGGCCAGATTGCCTCGGATCGAACCCTGGACAAACGATGCACGTCGGGCTCGGGAGAGGCCGACAAGAGCGGAGACCAGGTACGCGAGAAGGGTGGCCCCGACAAGCCCGGCGGTGAAGGCGGCAATTTCCAATAGCGGAAGTCCGGCCCGGAAATTCGCATGCAGCACGCTCAGGAAAATGAGACTCGGAAGTGCTATGCGATAGGTAATTACGTTTGCCGTACGAACAAATGGTTCATCGATCCAGCGGAAGGAAAATGCGGCAAATCCGACTCCCATTACCAGAAAGACAGGAGCAATACGTGCAACGATTATCAGCAGGACTGTCATGGTTTTCGGCACACTACCACGAGGCTGAGCGGAAGTCAACGATCTGAAGATGGGTCTCTCTCAAGAAACGAAATGTTGCAGGATATCCAGCAATACATTATGCTCTTTCAAAAGTCTGTAGATCGGGTGGCCATAATATGACAAAAACGATTTTTCGCGCCCGGAGCGTGCTGATCCTGCTGGGACTGGTTTTTTTCCCTATCCTTTTGTTAGGACCGTATGCAGTCCTTTCCGGATTTCTTTCCTTTGAAGAATTGGTTCGCATTATCGTGAATCCTTCAATGATCATCTACCAGATCGTTTTTGTCGCGCTGGGGATTGTCTACATCTGGAGACTTTCCGCCGCAGCGGCGCTGACCGAAGAGGCTGGAGTATCTGCGGTACGTCGCGCTCAGGGCAGGGTCAACGCCCTGCCGCGGGTCCTCCTGCTTGCCTCGGTCGTTCATATCATTGCTGCTCCGTTATTCGCCTATTTCGCGTCCGGTACCAACTTTCCCTTCGCGCTCGGATACATGTTCCTCATGATGGCCTCCTTTCAGTTCATTGTCTCGTCTTTCCTGTTCAATGCAGGGGTTCTGGCAATCGAGCATGCTTCCGTATTTCTTCCGCTGCGGGACGATCTTCGGTTTCTCCGGCTCAAGTCGAAGCTCACGGTGAACATCATTGGCCTCGTCTTTGGTGTTGCGCTGTTCATGGTCGTCACCAACCTCGTATTGGATACCGTATCGAGCACGGGACGCCACCTGCTTCTCGGGACCCTGCCCATGAACATTGTTGCGGGGCTTTTTTGCGGGCTGGTTGCTGTTGCGGATGTAATTCTTCTGGGAGCCTTCTTCATTAATCCAATACGACGTTTTGCCGCTGCAATACAGACGGGTATGAACGGCGACCTTACGCACTTCGCGACAAGGGAGACTCGGGATGAGCTTGGGGAGCTCGTCGAGTCTTTCAACAGCTATCTGCGGAATATCGGAGGACGAGTAGGGCAGGTACACCGGAGCCTCGCGGACCTCCGGTCCGGGCGGGAGCAGCTTTCAGCCGATCTTGAAGAAGTCGCCTCCGCGATACGGCAAATAGACGCAAGCCTTCAAAACACCCGTGTACAGGTTGCCGCGCAGAGCGCAAATGTAACCGAGACTTCGGCGGCGGTCGAGCAGCTCGCGCGTAACATTGCATCCCTGGATGAGGTTGTACAAAAGGAAACGGAGCACATCGACCGGTCCTCTCGCTCGGTTGACGAGTTGGTTGAAGACGGCTCGTCCCTTCTGGAACTCTCCGGAACAGCGGAGGGGCATGTGGATGAACTGACCGATGTATCAAAACGCGGCAAGGACCAGCTCAGGGAGGTCATTCGTATTGTAGGAGAGGCCGCCGAGTCCTCCGACCACCTCGGGGAGGCAAATGTCCTCATTGCGAATGTCGCGGCGCAGACAAATCTGCTTGCCATGAACGCGGCAATCGAGGCGGCGCATGCCGGAACCGCAGGAAAAGGTTTTTCGGTGGTTGCGGACGAAATCCGAAAACTCGCCGAGAGTTCATCCATGCACTCCCTTCGGATCAAGGAGAACCTCAAGGGCCTCGCATCCCGCATTGAGCATGCGGTGACAGCTTCCGAGGAGAGCGGAATCTCATTTGATAACGTCCTGAACCGCGTAGATTTTGTGCGGACTCTTGTGGGCAGATTTGTCGAGTCAATGAGAAATCAGGCATCCCATTCAAAGACTGTCATGAACTCGCTTACCGAAATGGCTGAAATAGCCGCATCGGTCAGGACAGGTTCCGCCGAAATGAAGGCCGGCAATAGAGAAATCCTGACTGCGGTTGGAAATCTGAATGAGTTGAATCAGCAGGTGGACGGTGCGGTGAGCGAGATCAGCGCGGCAATGACCCAGATAAACGAGGCGGTTCAGCGCATAGTCGGTGTCAACCGGGAGAGCGATGGACTCGCTTCCGGGGTGGTAGAGGCTCTTGAGTTTTTCAAGACGGACGGCAGTGTTCCGACGAACCCTGTTTCCTGACCCGCAACTCGGCTAGTTGTCGAAGTTATTGTTGACGAGACCGGTTATCCCCGCGGAGAGCTCCCAGAGTGTGCGGGACGCATCCGGGTCGTAGGTTCCGGGGGCTGAGTCTATTGGTTTTCTGTCCTGAAAGTATCTCCCGCTCACGTTCTTCACATCGTCGGAGCTTGCAAGGTAGATCGGGGTTTTCGCGCCCTCTTCGGGCGTCTTGCCAATGAACTTCATAACCACTTTCAGCATGAACGGAAGACGCTTGTATGCTCGGAAGAACTCCGAGTTCACCAGGCCGGGGTTAAGGCAGTTTGCAGTTACTCCGAGATCGGTCAGTCTGCGGGCAAGTTCGTAGGTGAAGAGGACATTCATGTACTTCGAATTGTTGTAGGCTCTTCGGCCGTTCCATTCGTTTTCGAGCTGCAGATCATCGAGATGCAGGCGTGCATTCTTGTGGACGCTGGAGGCAACGTTGACTATACGCGATGGCGCGGAGGACTTCAGCAGGTCCAGCAGGAGATTCGTCAGGAGAAACGGTCCAAGATGATTCACGGCAAAAACCTTCTCGTATCCGTCGACGCTCGTTTCCCGCTCGACTGTGGTGATACCCGCGTTGTTCAGGAGAACGTCGAGTCGATCGAACCGTTGATTGACTTCCCGGGCGAAATTGCGGACGGACTCCAGGGATGCCAGATCGAGGATCATGAGATGAACTGCCTCATTCCCCGTTTCGCTGACAATCTCTTCCCGGGCAGCGTTTCCGCGTTCCCGGCTCCGGCATCCGAGGATTACCTCCATCCCCTGTCTGGCAAGCGCCATTGCGGTGGCTTTTCCAATGCCTGTGTTCGCTCCGGTAACGAGTACGCGTTTGGCCATGGTTTCTCCTTCAACGGGTAGCTTAATCGTTTGCGCCGCATCTGACAATGGAAAACGTGGAAACTGGGCCGAAGGATCGGTACACTTGACGGCAGATATGAACAGGGACGAGTTTCTCTATACAGAAAACTATTGTGAAGAGAACATCTTTCATCTACTGGCGCACCCGGCAGTCCAGGCCGTGCGGAAATGGGTTGTCTTCATCTCCAACCAGAGCGGCAGGGTTGCAATGCTTGCCCAGAGAAGCCGCCCGGATGGAGTTGTCATCTGGGACTACCATGTTGTCCTGATTACGGCGAATCCCCGACCTTGTGTCTGGGATCTCGACACAACGCTCGCGCTGCCGTGCAATGCGGCCGTCTATCTCAATTCTACATTTTCCTCTGATGTGCCGGAGCAATATCTGCCGCGCTTCCGTGTTTTAGCGGCAGACACGTTTCGCAGGGAGTTCTGTTCAGACCGACGGCACATGAGAGACCGAGACGGCCGTTACATTTCTTCCCCACCGCAGTGGCCCGCTATTCGTGCGGAGTCGGGGAGCAACCTTTCCCGTTTCATCGACATGGACTCGGAATTCTACGGCGTGGTACTCACCATGACTGAACTGCGTAATCACTTTCCGGACCCGGATAATGGTCAGATCTGAGGTGCTTCGACGAGGTGTTCTTTCAGAAACTCGATGAGCGCGCCTGCGGTCTCCCTTGACTGCTCCTCCTGCGGATTGTGGCCCGAGTGCGCAACCACCACCAGTCTGGCTCCAGGAAGCTCCTCCACCAGCCGCTCGTGGCTTTCCAGAGGAACTACACGGTCATTGTCTCCCGCAACCACTACCACCGGTAGCCGCAACTGTGTAATGTGCTGTGCGGCACGGGTTGGTGCACTCACCAGCGTAAACTCCCAAAGGCTGCGGTCCCAGTTGCGTACCCGGGTATTGCGACTTGCTTCCCGGATAGCTTCAATGGGTATTTTGGACGAATCGTGCCATGCCATCTTCATTATTCTGCCGGGTGCATCCTCGGCTGCAGAGAGTGTTGCACGGATCAGCGCGGGACCAAGATGGGCCATCTGCGGAGAACGAAGAAGAAAGCGCAACACCGACGGAAGCGCCATGCTTGTGTACAGAGACGGGCTCAGCAGAACCAGCGCATCCACCCGGTAGGGATGGTTGTACGCCGCCTCTACCGCGAGCGGCCCTCCAGCAGAGTGGGCAACAAGCGTAGTTCGTTCAATTCCGAGTGCGTCCATTATCTGAGTTGTCAATTCCTGCTGAGCTGCCGGGGAGTACGGATTGTACGCGGCCAGCTCGTGGCCGACAGGTCGACCGCTCAGGCCGGCGCCGGGGCGGTCAAAGAGGATAACGCGGCCGAACTGCCGGAGCGCCGGAATGATCTCCCGAAAAGAGAACATGCTGGAGCCGAAGCCGTGGAGCAGGAGAAACGATTTTCCGGGCGAATTCTGCCCCGTTTCGTCTGCAGGAAAATCTTTGTAATGTATCGAAATTCCGTTTATTTCCAGAAATTGGCTGTCCTCATCCGCAAGCGATTCCGGAAAAGGCAGGTTCCGTGTATCGGTCTTCGGTATAAGGAGCGGTAGAACAGTCAGCAGGATGGCTACGACGACCACGATGATCCAGATCAATATTCCACCTCCTCCGGCGGACCCCACCTACCATACTACGGATTCGCGTTGGAGTCGACAGCCCATTCACCGTGGTTCGAATCAGTGGAAACCGCCTCAACCCGCGAGTATGTCGAGCTTTTTCGGCGCAAAAGAAAGGCCGTCCAGAAACCCTGTACAGAGTTTCGGACGGCCTGGGAGGGCACGTTTCCGGCGTGTTACGCCTTGTTCAACCCGACAAGGAGCTGAGCTCCCTGCCGAAAGATCTTGAACTCGAAATGGGAAGTGTTCGAGCTGTCTATCGCCGCATAGAAGTCCTTCAGATTATTGATCGTGCGACCGTTGATCGCCTGGATGACATCGCCGGGCTGAAATCCAGCATGCGCCGAGCGGCTTCCGTTCTCTACCGAGGAGATTATGACCTTCCCGACACCGCTGGGCAGACCAACCTGATTCTGGATGTCCGGTGTGAGCGGAAGTACCGCCAACCCTGGCCACATCAGTGAAACTTCATTGGCCATATTCTGGCCTTCCGCCCGTTTTCCAATGGTCACGTTCACGTTCATCATTCTCCCCTGGCGGATCAGGGTGAAGTCCACGGTCGCTCCCGGATTCAGGTTCGCAATGGTGTAGAGCAGCTCCGAGGTGTCGGTCACCTTCGACCCGTTCACCTTCGTTACGTAGTCGCCGGGAAGCAGCCCTGCCCGGTAGGCCGGGGAGTTCTTGTACACGTCATAGACAAAGGCTCCCGGTGTGCTGGACAGACCCATGCTGTCGGTCACGGCCTGCGGAGGATCCCCCACGTTTACGCCGGTCCAACCGTAGGCGACATGTCCGGTGTTGATGAGATCATTCATGACCTTGTGGGCAATGTTGATCGGAATTGCAAACCCGATACCGATGCTGCCACCGGACTTGGATGCAATCCATGTATTGATGCCGACCACCTGTCCCTGCATGTTTACGAGCGCACCACCTGAGTTTCCGGGGTTGATTGCTGCGTCGGTCTGGATGTAATCGGTGTATACGCCGAGGCCGGAGTTCGGTGCAGCCTGCCGGTCGAGCGCACTTACAATGCCTGCCGTGACGGTTGACTGGTAGCCGAGAGGGTTACCAATGGCAAGTACCCAGTCTCCCGGTGCAATGTCGGTCGAATTGCCGAGGGTGGCGACCGGAACTTTCTGATTTGTCTGAAATTTGATTACCGCCAGGTCTCTGTTCGGATCCTTTCCCACCAGGGTGGCCTTAAAATGTCGTCCATCGGAGAGTTTCACGCTGATTGTTGATGCGTTGCCTGCCACGTGATTATTCGTCAGGACATACACCGTATTTCCGGTCTGTTTCACGATGACGCCGGATCCCAGTCCGTACTGTTTCCGGGCCTGCGGTTGCTGCTGGCCCCCGAACAGGAAGTCGAACGGCGACGAGTATCCGCCGGATTGCTGTTGCACAACGTCTACCACATTTACTTCGACCACGGTCGGCAGAACCTGTGAAACCACGTTGCGGAACGAGTTCTGCATGGTACCGAGATTGAACTTTGCCGGAAGGGCCTTGAATCCGCCATTATCAGCGCCGGTTGTGACTGCCTGTGAATTCCCTGATCCGGAATTTGCGGTCGCCGCATGGTGGGCGACAATATTAATAATCGGCAGTGCTACACCAAGCAGCAGAACGATGAGCACAAGATTGGTATAGAAAAGTCTCCGTTCGCCTAAGATTTCTCGTATTTTCATAGTTTCCTCCTCGAACTCTTCACTGTCACTACAATACGAAGGAAACCTTTCCGGGAACTTTCCCAGACGTTACAGATTTGTAATAGAGGAATGCCTACACCGAGGAATCCCGTGTTATCCGGTCGAAGTCTGCAACCGGAATTGCCGGTGCGGTGGTCAGCATTACACCGGTGGACCGGGTAATTGCAACGGAGGCCTGCATTGCCTCCTGTATTCCCGGGAGATCCACAATGAACACCAGATCCGGGGTTCCCAGAAGTGCATATACCGAGCGCAGTTTTCCGCCGAAGCCTTCTATGATCTCTTCTGCCTTCTTTGTTCGCCGGGCATCGATGCCTACAATAGACTCTCGCGAATAGGATCCGAACAGGAAGAATGTTGTCATGGAATCCCCCTTGAGTGAAATATACCGCTCTGCGGATGAATAAATAACCAAAATCACCGTAGTGGAAGGTGTACCGTAGTGATCGGTGTACCATGCGTCGTGCATATTGTGTCGGATTGTTCTACTATGAGCGCAAGGGGCAGATATGGAATGGCTGTTCTCGATTTACATAGGTGCCACAATTCTTGGGGTAGGGATAACTTTCTTCGACCTCATCGGGCTTGTCGGAGGCCATGAAGGTGGATCGGAACACGACGGGAGCGGTGACGATGCCGGACAGATCGAGGCCGATTCCGGCCATGAGGATTTCGGAAATGAGGATATCGTACATTCAGACGACGAAGGTTCGGTCCTCGGGCATGACCGCTCGGAAAAACGGAACCCCATTCTCACGCTCCTTTCCGTTATGAGAAACATTATTTTCTTTTGCCTCGGCTTCGGTCCGGTCGGCTGGTTTGCTCTTGCAACAACCGGGAGCGGTCTCAACTCACTGTTCTGGAGTATTCCGATGGGCGCTCTGGCGCTTGTCGGAACTCGCGCGGTGCGCAGATTCATGCGCCGCGAGCTGAACTCCGACATCGAGACGAGCGAGCTGCTCATGGAGCGAGGCATTGTGACCGTTTCCATTGGAAGTGGTGAACTTGGCAGGGTGCGCATCAAACTCGGGGATGTATACGTCGAGCGATTTGCACGTGCCGTTGGTTCGGGAGCCACAATTCGGGTCGGGACTCAAGTGAGGGTCACCGATATCAGCGACGAATGCGTGTACGTGGAGCCGGAGGAATAGGGCCGGGAGCCACAAGGCGCGAAGGAGTGCTCATGGATATCTTGCAGAGCATATTTCAGTCAGGAGGCGGAGGGGTCATCGGCGGAGCAGTCGGTGTGGCGGTATTTATCCTCCTCATCTCCGTGCTTCGGTCCATAATCAAGGTGACCCTTCCGGATCAGATTCTTGTAATTACTGGACGAAAACGGGTGCATAACGGTCGTACGTTCGGGTTCAGCGTTGAACGGGGTCGTACTTTGAAAGTCCCCTATTTCCAGTCGGTACAGACACTGGATATCGGCGTCTATCCAATCAATGTTCGCGTGGAGGGGGTCAACTCCGCCAATGGTATCACCGTAGGTGCGGATGCAACCGCCTGCGTTGGTATCGACGATGACGACGACGGCATGCTCTACTCCGCAGTCGAGCGGTTGATGGGAAAGGATCGAGAACAGATCCGAGCGCAGATTCAGCAGACTCTGATCGGCAACTTTCGCGGTGCGCTCAACAAAGCGACTCCGCTTCAGGCAATCGGCATGGCGGAAAGTTACGATGACGAGACCGAAGCCGACGCATCGGCCGCGATCGATCAGGGGGAGCGCGCCCAGTTCCGCGCAGAGCTTCTGAAGGACATAGATTCGGACCTCTCGAGTTTCGGCATGCGGGTAGTCTCGGTCAGCCTGCAGAAAATCTGGGACACATCCAACTACATAGCGAACCTTGCGCAGAAGACACTTGCCGAGAAACGACAGCAGGTGGAGATCGAAGAAGCGCGGCTGCGCGCAATTGCCGACAAGGCGGAGAGCGATGCAGGGCGCAGAAAGACCGTCTCGAAGAATCAGGCCGATGAGAAGATCCTGACCGCCCAGGAAAAACTGGAAGTGTATCGGCGTGAATCCCAGGGTGCCATTGAGCGCGCACGCCTGGAGGCCGAACACTCCATCGAAGAGGCACAGAACCGGGGAGAGAGCCGGGTCCAGGAGCAGCTGGTCGAGCTGCAGAAATTGAAGAATCAGACGGGAGTAACTCTGAAAGCCCAGGCGGAGGAGAAGGCGGCGGAGATCATTGCGAGCGGCGAAAAGGAAGCGGTGAACATCATAGAATCCACACGGAACGATATACTTCGCCAGAAGGTCGAAATGCTTCAGGAGTCGGGGCAGACGGGAAAGCTCGTGTTGTTCTTCCAGCAGCAGTTACCCCATCTGTTTGACGCGTTCAGGAAGTACGCCGCGGGTCTGAATGTGGACTCGCTGGTCATGATGGGTGAGGAAGAGGGGTTCAGCGGTGCAGTGAACCGCGGGCCTGCAGCCTTCGGTGACTTTCTTGCGCATTTCACCAGTTCCCTCGGCGTGGATATCCGGGACTTTGTCAGCAGCTCTGAAGTGCGTGAACGTCTCGCCGAGCGTGCCCGACAGGAGGCAGTGAAATGATTGTATTCGCAGCTACCATTATTGGTCTTATTCTGGTGACCGTGATCATCCAGATCCTGACCAAGATGAAGATTGTCGGAGGAAACGAGCTCGGTATTGTTTCCGGGAAAGGTTCAAAGAAGGGGTTCCGCTCCTTGAGTGGGGGACGAGCTTTTGTCATTCCGCTTCTCAATAAGTTTGCAAAGCTCAACCTTACTCCCCACACCATTGAAGTGACCGTGGATTCTGCAATTGCGGCAGGGGTCGTTCCCCTGAACGTGAAGGCTACCGTGAGTTTTGCCATTGCGTCGAATGAAGCGGGCCGCGTCCGCGCGGTGACCCGGGTTCTTTCGCTTGCGGAGAACACTACCGAACTGCGCAAGGTTGCGAGTGACATTATTGAAGGGCACCTGCGCGATTCCATCGCCTCCATTACCGCCGAACAGGTCATGAAGGACAAGGATACGCTTGTTGCCAAGATGATAAACGTCTGCAAGACGGATCTCGAGAATATCGGACTCGAAATAACGACAATGAACATTGCGGACGTCGACGACCATCGGCTGGATGGTGTCACCGAGCCGGATCTGTACATTGCGCTCCTGAAGCGCGTCCAGACAGCGGCAGCGGAGACCCGGGCACGCCAGGCGCGGGCCGAGGCAATGGCTGCAGCGACAGAGCAGCAGGAAGCGCGGCGTGCGGAAGTGCAGGTTCGGGCGCTGGAAAACGAACTGCAGAACCTTACCGCCGAAACGCGTGTCGGAGTTCAGACCGAGACGCAGCGACAGGCAGTTGGAGTGGAACAGGCAACGCGGGGGGCGGATGCGCGGGTTGCGGGTATCCGGCGCCAGACCGAGGCCGAGCGTCAGGGCATAGAGATGCTTGCCCGCAAGTACGATGCCGAGTTGACCACCCCGGCGCTTGCCGAGAAGGAGCGTATGATCCTTGCCGCGCGCGCAAACGCCGCACGCATGCTCGGGCGCGCACAGGCGGAAATTGATCAACTGAAGCAGACCCTTTCAATTGTGGGGAAGTCCGGTGGTGCCGGTCAGGATGCCTACATTATTGAAAACTTTGAACGTCTCATTGCTCCGTTCGCTGAAACCCTGCAGTATTTTCCAGTGAAGAGTGTCTCCGTTATAACCGGGGCCGGTGGACGCCATGAACCCATCTCCGCAATTCATCCCAACGCCATAGACAAAGGGAAGAACGATCTCATCTCCGGTGTGCTTGACCAAGCGCTTGGACTGCGCGCTGGAGCGGCGGTTGCCGCGGCAGCGAACGGAACGGCCACAGAGGCGAACGTCCCGGACGCGGAGGATGGCCCGCCGAAGCCTGAGCGGAAGAAGGAATAGCGGCTCTCCTAGAAATTCTCCTTTCGGAAGCGGAAACCGAACCGCGTTGCCGCCTGATGCACCGAGCGTGCGAGCGGTGTCGGTCCGCAGAAGAAAACGTTCAAGGAACCGGAGCCGTGCTTTTTTGAAATGCCGGCAAAGATAGCATCCCAATCCGGTCGCCCGAAATTCGTCCGGGACTGGAGCCCGGTTGTCAGGTCTTTCCGGGTCTGTTTTCGCCGGAGCTCCATTCCGATCTTTGCAAGGCCGGTAACCGCGTTGATCTTCGCATCAGTCATATAGATGTGGATTTCGAGAAGTTTCTTCAGGTTGAGTTGCTCAAGCCGCTCCAGAAGTTCGGAAAACCACTCGAATGAGCGCTGTCCGCGGTTCAGCCAGAAGAAGTAGACCTTTTCGAGCGTCATCTTCTCTCCGCTCTGTGCCTGATGTGCAATGCTCTGCAGAATGGAGGCGAACGGAGTTACCCCGATTCCTGCTCCGACAAGCACGACATTCTTCGACCGGAATATCCGGTTACTCGGTGTACCGTATGGCCCCATGAACACTGCCGGTATGTTGCGCTGCCCCTTCTTGAGCCCCGACATCGTCTTATGGAGGTTCCGAGTCCAGTCTCCCAGGCTTCGCACGTGAACTCTCAGTGCGCTCTCATCCTCCGGTCCGCTGCTTATGGTAAACGGATGCCACTCGAATCTGCTGATGCTGGGAATCCTCAGGAACACGTAATCGCCCGCCTGGAAGGTGAATCCGGGAGGACGATGGAGCGATAGGGCGGTAACCCCGGCCGGCAGAACCTTCGCATCCGCAATGTAACTGAGGTTACGGCGCAGGAGCTGCTTGTATACCAGTTCCACGCCGAATCCGATGAGCGGAATGAGCGCCCATTTCCAGAAAGAGCGTCCGTGCACAAGAAAGGCGGCGAACCAGCCGAGGTAGAGCAGATGAGTGTAGTAGAAGAGTTCGAATCGCCCCTTCCGTCGTGTTCGTGTTCGGGAGAATATCCACATAAGAAGAAAGATCCCCAGCAGAACAACGCCGGACAGACCGGCCGCGGTGCCGAACAGACTGGCAGGAATCGGGACCGAAAGGGTGGAGTAGTTGAACAAGTGCGCACCCGTGTGGAGCAGGGCAAAGAGAAACATCACCTCTCCCACGACGCGATGAATCTCTACGTTCTGATCGAGCGGAAGCAACCAGTGAAAGGGAGTCCGTCGTATCGCGCTCAGGAGGGTTCTCATCATCGGGACCAGAATGAGCGCGCCGTTCAGATTCAGGCAGGCTCCTGCCCCGCGAGCAATCTGAATGTAGACGTTCGCGCCCGCCTGGGCATACTGCTGCTGTGCACGATAGAACAGGAATGCGTTGGCCGCCACATAGAGCAGGACCCAAATGTACTTCAACGCGTACTGCGGAAGGACGTGAAACAGGAAGCGGTACGCAATGCGGAACGGATTGCTGCGCCTGGCGGATTTCCGGTCATTCCCCTGCTCGTCGGCGCCGAACCATGAGGAAATGCTCTGCACCATCTCCTTGCGAACTTCCGGAAATCTTCGAAGCAGCGTTTTAAACTCAGCGAGTGAGATGCGGCGGTTTCTGTCCTGGTCTGCTGCGCGGAACAGCGAGCCGGCGAGTCGTTTCCGCTCCTGTGGAGAAACGACTATCTGATTCTGTCGCAGCGATGCGTCGAGCATCCGCACCAGCTCCGGGCGGCTGATGGATCCGTCGTTGTTTGTATCGTGGAGTCGAAAAATGAAATCAAGTTTTTTTGTGTCACTTGAGAGCACAAGATCAATGACCGTCTTGAGAAAGGATTCCTCACTGATTGTCGTCCGGCCGTCCGGGGAGAATTGGGAGAAGATGCGGCGCGCCAGATAGCCGTCCCGGATTCCAAGGATGCTGCGAAGTTGTGTTACGCGCATCTTCTTGTTCCCGCCGGCATGGGATTTGTACAGTACCCGAATCCGCTGAAGAAAGGCTTCATCGGCCTTGCTCAGGACTTTTCGGTTTTTTCTCCGTTCTTCCACGGCGCACCCTCCGAAAATGGTAGACTGCTGATCGAACGAAGATGCCGTACCTGACTTATTTTATCATACACCTCCTCATCCATTCCATCGGCAAAGAAAACTCCATTTATTGTCTTTTCGCCAGATATACGATAGTATTGCCAGCATGAGCATACGGGCCAAAATCGTGATGGTTGTCCTTCCCATCATGATAGCCACGATTGTCCTAACCGGGGCGGCAAGTTATTTTGTTGCATCGACAGGGGTAACGCGGATAGCGCGTGAGTTCCTCGACTTCAAGGCGTCTGAGCTGCAGAAGTACGCCGAAAGTCAGTGGAATCTGCTTGTCCAGAACAACCTTACCGACCGGCCGGAAATGGTGCAGGCGTCTCAGGCCGGGGTCACGACCTTTGCCGCGAGCATTGTGCGGAGTCCCACCGAGCTTATCTTTGCCGTACGCAAAGACGGAACGGTGACCACCAGCACAAAGCCGATGAATCTCAAGCCCGGTGAGCAAGCGGAACTCGCAAAACTCTATGCAACCCGGCCATCGGGTCTCATAAACCCGGTCATAGACGGAATACCGCGGGTTGGGCGGGGATTCTATTTTGCGCCGTTTCAGTGGTATTTTGTGCTGACCGAAGAGCGCAACACATTCTACAAAGACGTCAACAGCATTACTTACACCACCCTCTATATTGTCCTCGGCTCCGCCGCGGCGGCTCTGCTGCTTCTCATTCTTTTTGCCAGGCATCTGACAACCCCGCTGCGCAAGGTCATCAGCACCATGCGGGAAATAATAAGTTCGAGCGACCTGACCGAGCGGGTTCCCGTGGAATACCACGATGAGACCGGCACGCTCGCGCATACCTTCAACATTATGGTGGGCGAGCTCGAGCGCGCATACAACCAGATCAAGAGTTACGCCTTCAAGGCCGTTCTTGCACAGAAGAAGGAGTCGAAGGTCCGGAATATATTCCAGAAGTACGTTCCTCAGGAGCTCATAGACCAGTTCTTTCGCAATCCGGAATCAATGCTGGTTGGAGATAACCGGGTTCTCTCGGTGCTGTTCTCCGATATCCGCAGCTTTACCACAATTTCGGAGGGTATGCGTCCCGATGACCTGGTCAACTCGTTGAACCGCTACTTCTCCGTCATGGTCGATATCATCATGGCGCACGGCGGCATTGTCGATAAATACATAGGCGATGCCATCATGGCGTTTTTCGGCGCTCCGGTGCGGCACGAGGATGACGCCCATCAGTCCGTTCTGGCTGGAATCCAGATGAGCGAGGCGGTAAAGGTATTCAACCGTGAGCAGATTGCTTCCGGGAAGCCTGAGTTCCGCATAGGTGTCGGCATAAACTACGGGCTTGTGACAGTCGGGAATATCGGCACGGAAAAGAAAATGGACTACACGGTCATCGGTGACATGGTGAATCTCGCCTCACGCCTTGAGGGTCTGACCAAGACATATCATCAGGAGATCCTGATTTCCGAAAGCCTCCAGATGAAGATAAAGGACGATGTTCCCTGGAGATATCTCGACACGGTGGCGGTAAAAGGAAAAACACGCGGCGTCAGAATCTACACGGTAAAGAAGTCTCTGACGGAGCTGGAAGACAAGGTATGGAACGTCCATAACCGCGCAATGGAATCCTACCACGAGCGCGAGTTCAAGCGTGCGCGGGAGTTGTTCGAAGACGTCCTGGATGCAGATCCGGATGATTTCGTGGCGTCCATGATGCGGCAGCGATGTCTGGCGTACGAGAGCACGCCACCGCCTGCAAGCTGGACCGGTGTCGAGATCATGCAGACAAAGTAGGGTCGATGAACAGTGTCAGCAGGCGACGATTCGAACAAACCCCTCGGTCCCGGCTCCATGTTTTCGTCTGTTTCGCCGTTGCGGCATTCGTCATCCTGATGGCGGAGCCCGCGCTGGCGCAATCCCCGGTGAAGGAGACCATTGCACTGGTTCCTATCGTGCCGTTGCGGGCATCCGGACCGGATGACAAGGCTGCCTCAGCTGGGTCGTCCACCACAAACGAATCTGACCCGCTCACGCAATACGCCCCCGTTATTACCGAAAGTGTGAGAATTGGTCTTGGCAGCGCAGGGTTTGTCGTGAAGGATGCTGCGGTAAAGCCGGACTTTGCGGAACTCTGGGCGGAGACCGCACGACTTGAAGCGCGGCTCCTCGTGTATGGAACCTGTTCAACTGCCGGCGGGCGCCTGGTCATTCAGCTTTCTGCCTACGATACCCACACGAAACAGCTGGTAACCGGTTCAATTGCCACGGGGAACATTGATCTTTCGCTGTACAATGTTATTAACGGCGTTGCTTCGGACCTGGCAGCCAAAGTCCGTACCTGGGTTGCCGCGAATCTTGCGAAGGAGTATGCGGGGGAGACGAAGTTGCTTCGCACCCTTACATTGAAAAGCCCCGACGATGGGGCGTCGGTGTACCTGCCCGGGGGGGATTATCTGGGCACCGTTCGGAATGGCAAACTGGTGACTGAAAAGTTGCAGGTCCCGGTGGGTTCTACGGTTACGCTTGAAGTGCGGAAGACCGGGTATCTTACCCAGAACTCCACCGTGCGAGTTTCAGCACCGAACGACGAGGCCTCGCTCGAACGGATGTGGCCCCGGACGCATTTCGTTGCCGGGCTTCTGTGGACTACCGGCTTTGCCGAAGGAGGAGGTCTCAACATGCGGTTTTACCTCGTTCCTGACTGGGTCTACGTTTCCTATGCGGCGTATGTATCCGCGCAACCTCCCGCCGTGGCAGGCGGCGGCACCCTCGTCCATGCAGACAACTCAATGACCGTCGGCACCTATCTTCTCCAGGGTCCACGAAAGTTTGTGCGCCTTTCCATGTCCTACGGGATGGGAGCAATTTCAACATTTCTTCCGGGCGGAACCGGGTCGCTTTCCGATTTCTACGTCAGTTTCGTAAATCCTACGGTGGATTTCACGTTTCGGCGCCTGTTTGCGTATGTGCGAATCAATCTCAGGTTTGTGCTGGACACGAACGGCGCATTTCTCAGCCCCGGGGTCATGGGAACGCCGAACTTTCCACCGATCACCGCAGGGGTGGGTTTTAAATGGTAGCGCCATCCATGCGAAACGCGTCTGCTGCGACCACAATTGTCCTTCTTGCCCTCTCCGTTTCAGGGTGTGCGTTCTTTCAGATGTCGCCCTATTCGAACGCGGCGGGATTCATAGAACAACGTGCCGTTCTTGGCGGCGTCGCACTCGCCGAGACCCCCGGAACCTCCTCCCGGCTCGAGTTTACAACCGACGGGACCCGTTCATTCATCTATCTCCTGCAGTATCCGCAGGATGCGGTGAATCACCTGGTCATCCTTGATGAAAATATGAATGTGCGTTACTCAGGCTCCAATCCAGGATTCGGCCGATTTCATTCGGTCGACCCGAGCGGTGCCTTCACCGTGGGCACCATGTATTTCGATCCAACCGCCCCAACCATCAGTCCGCAGCCCATTGCATTTTCCGGAAACCCCTTTGGCGCGGATCAGCTCGGGTTTCTCGACGCGTCCACCTTTCATATTCTTTCCATTGGCGGTACATCAGGCGAAATGCTGTCGAACACTCCGTACAGCTATTCCCCGCCCCCGGGAAAGTGGTCGCCGCAAACGAGCGTTCCGTCCCAGGTGTCGGCCACCTCGGTAAATTTCAACATTATCAGTCTTCTGGAGGACAGATCCGCCGGAGAAATATCGCTCGTTCTGAACGACAGTGCAACAACATACATGCTCCAGATCCCGGAAACGACTCTTGCCGGCACACCCTCCACGCCGCTTGTTGACAACTATACGGTGTTCTCGGTGTCGTCACAGCAGAACTATTCCACCACCTTTGCCCCCTTCCGGGATGGTCTCCTGGAGACCCAGGAACACGAGCTCGTCTACCATGCAATAGACGGGAGTGGTGCAAGCAGCACTTTAGAGTTCCCGCGGAACTCCCACGATCTTCAGATTGCGGCCAGTCCGGACGGATCGGTCGTCTACCTGTACGACCCCGCGCGCGCCACGCTGTACAGGATGAAGCCGTGGTGGTAGAAAGAATCGCTCGACCAATAGCACTGCTTGTCTTCGGTGTGGTCATTGCAGGAGCCCTTACCGCTCAGGCCCAGACTTCCGCCGCGTCGCAACCGCGGAAACTCGCGCTTTTCTTCGATCCTTCTGCGCTGAATGCCGAAGCCCAGGCAAAAATACTGCTCTATCAGTCTCTGCTGCAGGAGGTGCGCCGCGTGGCACCGAAGGCGGAAATCATAGAGTTTGCCCGTCAGCATGGGAACGCCCTGGATGGTAAGTTTCCAACAATTCCGGGAAACAGCCAGTCGCGCAGCAACCGTGCACTTGCAGAGAGCGCAGATTCGTGGCTCTCAGTCAGCCTGAGCGGGACCCCGGCATCGCTTACCGTAGCGTATGAGTTCAGCGATCTGCTCGTAGCAGGCGGCGCGGTTTCCGCGAGCTACAGGACCGCTCTGGATTCCCGGTACCGCAACCTTTCAGGCGGATTGTGGACGCGTCTTGACTCCGTGCTGAAGGAGCGGCTGAAGGCCCGTGAAGTTACGGTAAACATTACCTTTGTCGGAAAGCCGGGCACCTTCATCCGCGAGCGGAATCATCCGGATATGCAGTTTCAGATGTCCGGAAACAGTGCGGATCTGACCGTTCCCGCGCCCGGAGCATATCAATTCACGGTGGAACGACCGGGATCCTATCCGAAGGAGATCCCCGTGCGCGTAAGCCAGTCTCCGGTCACGGTTCCGGCTGACCTGCAGCAGAAATCGCCGTTTTCGTTTGATTTTTCCCTGACTGACTTCAGTTTCCCGGCAATCTGGACAGATTATCAGATTATTCCCGAATCTCTCTACGCTCAGCTCGGCATTGAAACCTATCTTGTCGGAATGGTACCGCTCAGCTTCAATAACAACAACAACGGTGGACCGAGCCTCTTTGCCTCCTCCGGTGTAACCTACGTGTCTCTCGGACTCGGAACCTACCTTACCGGGTCGACCGGAGTCTGGAAGGGAACGTTTCGTCCGTTCCTCACCGCCTCCGGGGTTCTTCGCGTTGTCACGACCTCTCAGTATTTCGGCATAGATCCAATCCTGCCCGGCGGCGGGGAGCTGGTGGTCGGTACCGAAATTCTTCCGGAGTACCGCATACGCGGCCTCTTTGCCCTTGTTTCGCGTGTCTTTTTCAGTTCGGACGCCGTGCTTGCAGCCTCTCAGGTGTCTCAGGATTCCGCATGGAAGTTTCACGTGCTCTCGTGGGGAATCATCGAGTTTCCGGCCATTTTTGTCGGTGTGAGGTTTCAGCCATGAACGGACTATCAGGTTCGAGTGCCGGAGGCTGCGACCGGCTTCGCGACCGACTTCGCGACAGGGGTCGCG
>CAZKMA010000055.1:0-31831 GCA_964553615.1 uncultured Spirochaetales bacterium
CAGCGATACCTGGGTCAACACTTCGACCGGGATACTTCAGGCGGGTTCGTGGCCCACCACCCCCGTTGACCCTAACGGTCCGAGTGGAAATATCATCCAATCTGGCATTATTGGCAATATTACCGCAAATGGCGGCACCGTTTTTTACCGTACCCCCGGCGGTTTCGGCGGAGGAACCATTCCTGCGACTGGCGGTCCTCCTTCCAGCTGGTTCACTATAGACATGACAGACGGCACGGTCGTCCAGCCGGTACTCGATCTCACCATCTTCCAGGGCGGTAACTACAGCCCGTTCGCGTGTTTCGCTTCCGGAGCGGGTGTCTTTGCATTAGGCATCGACCCACTCCTGGCCGCGAACCCGAACCTTTCCTACATTCGCCAGACCGGGGCATTTGTCCGCGTACTGAATAGCGGCAAGAACATGTTCGTGACAAGTGTTGGACTCGACAACGTGAATTCTCCGACGGACCTCTACCTTGGAACTGTCAACGGCGTTTACACTGCTCCCGTTAACTCCGTAGCCTTACTCCTCGGTTCGGGAAACACGCTCACGGTCACATCGGCACCCCTGCCCCTGACCTCCGGTCATCCGTTCAGGAAAGTGGCTGCAATAGTTGATACCGGATCCGGTGAAGCTCTCTACGCGGCATTGAGCAACAATCTGATCGTGGGCACCTCCTTCGATGGAAATGTGGTCAATGCGTTCTCCTATCCGGCTCCGGCGGTTACTCTGGGGATTCCAAACTCCATCTCGATCGTCTCTGATGCGTCAGGTGTCGTCTACCTTTGCATCGCGGGCTCCGAAGGCCTGACTGTCATTCCACTAACTCTCTTGCCTTCATAGCAGACAAATGACTCCGCGCCCCACGGACCGGTTCTGTCGCCCGAGACGGCGGCAGAACCGGAATTGCGGGGTGTCTCCGGCCGCTTCAATGAACTGGTATTATCAACACGGTTATTGATACTTTACGACTCGCTTCCCGGCTCCGTCCCGCCTGGCTCCGCATCATCAAATTTTCGAACTTTGTAGACAATGGTGGAAACCGTCCAGCTTACAATGAAGATGCCGAGTATGAAGTAGCCGACCATGCCGAAGTTGCCGCCAATCCGCCCGACACCCTTCCAGAACCAACCTTCAAGTTGGAGCCTGCTCCCGATTACATCGAACAATTCGACGCCGCCCACCAGCAGGGCAACAAGCACCGAAATCAGGGTGATGGTGATGTTGTAGTAGAGTTTCCGAAGCGGCTTCACATACGCCCAACCGTAGGCAGCAAGCATGAGCACTCCATCGGCAGTGTCCACCAACGCCATTCCTGCCGTGAAGAGCGCCGGAAAAACAAGGATCGACCAGATCGGGAGCCCTTTTGTTGCCTCCGCTGCCGTCAGACCAAGGAGACCGACCTCGGTGGCCGTGTCGAATCCCAGACCGAACAGGAATCCGAGCGGATACATGTGCCAGCTGCTGCTTATAAGGCGGAAGAGTGGATGGAAGAACCGCGTGAGAATCCCTCTCCGGCCCAGCAGGTGCTCCATTCCATCCTCGTCGTAGGCGTTGCCGTCCATTACCCGGCGAAACGTTCCAAAGACTTCACGGAGGATGAAGATATTGAGAAGAGCAATCAGAAAGAGGAACCCGGCGGACACCAGGGTGCCGACCATGCTGCCGATGCGTTCGAGTTCGGGAAAGTTCCTGCGGATAGCAGTGGCTGTAATGGCAATGGCCACAGACGCAAGGACAACTATGGTTGAGTGACCGAGAGAAAAAAACAGACCAACGGTTGTTGGCCGTTTCCCCTGCTGCATGAGCTTCCGCGTTACGTTGTCTATCGCGGCAATGTGGTCGGCATCCACCGCGTGCCGGAGCCCGAATGTGTAGGCAATAACCGACGTCCCGATTAGGAGCGGAAACCCTCTGAACACGATGAGCGCCACCGCCCACACCACGACATTCAGGGATACGAGTAAGAGCCCGATACCGACGACGCGCTGGCGCAGTCCGTGGGCACCGTCCGGGAAAATGGGTAATCTCAGCCGAATCATTGCCTCTGCCCGAATTGTCCGTTCGCGCGCCTGTCCGGAAAGAGCGCTGATTCAAGGATCCGTCCGGCAATCGGTGAGAAGACAACAAAGCCGGGATTCGAAAGATCTTTCTTGTTGTATGCAAGCGGAAGGAGATCTTCAATGCGCAGAACCGCACATCCAGCGCCACGGACAACCGCTTCTCCTGCCGCCGTGTCCCATTCCATTGTTCTACCGTACCGAAGGTAACAGTCGGCGGTACTGTCGGCCACCATGCCGAACTTGAGCGAGCTTCCCCTGGGTATTGTCCTGAGCTCAATGCCGGCTTCTCGCACGCGATTGAAAACCGCCTGCGCCCGCTCGCTCTCGTGGGAACGGCTTACGGCTGCAACGAGCGTCTGCGGACGTTCAACCGCCGCCCCGGATGATGCGTCGCGGCGGGACAGCCGTCTTTCCGGAGCTATACTCGACGGCCAATCCGGTTCACGGACCGAGTGCACGGTGGTAAAAGACCAGACACCTGAATCGGGGCCACCGCAGTACCAGACACCGGGAACCGGAGCGTAGATTACCCCGAGCACCGGTCGATTATTGACCATGAGCGCAATGTTCACGGTGAACTCTCCATTGCGCTTCACGAACTCTCGGGTGCCGTCCAGGGGATCGACGAGCCAGTACCGCTCATATTGACTCCGCCGTTCGTACGGGGGGAGGCGAGTCTCTTCACTTATTGCGGGAATTTCGGGAAATCGGTCGGCCAGGGAGGAGATGATTGCGGATTCGGCTTCCTGGTCGGCGAGGGTTACCGGACTCGAGTCTGATTTCCTGGAGACTGAGAAATCGGTAGCGTAGACGGCGAGAACGCGGCTCCCTGCGCTCCATGCGGCGCTGAGCATTGCTGCAAGCATGGTGCCGGGGTTCACGGTCTCGCCTCTCAAACTCCTGCCTCTCAGCCGACCGCCTTCCTGAGCGCGTCTGCCATATCGGTCCGTTCCCAGGAGAAGTTGTCGCGGCCGAAGTGCCCGTATGCCGCAGTCGCCTGATAGATCGGCTTGCGCAGATCGAGGGTCTGAACAATGCCGGATGGAGTCAGGTCGAAGAGCTTCTTTACCGCATCTTCAATTTTTACCTCCGGCGCGGTTCCGGTCCCGAATGTATCCACCATGACCGAGACCGGAAACGGAACGCCAATTGCGTAGGCGAGCTCTATTTCACATCGCTCTGCAAGACCCGCCGCAACGATGTTTTTTGCAACATAGCGCGCCATGTACGCGGCGGATCGATCAACCTTCGAAGGGTCTTTGCCACTGAACGCACCACCGCCGTGGCGTCCCATGCCGCCGTAGGTGTCGACAATGATCTTCCGGCCGGTCAACCCGCTGTCTCCGTGAGGACCACCGGTAACAAATCGCCCCGTTGGATTTACATAGAACTTCGTCTCGTCGGTCAGTAAGCCGGTCGGCTCGAGAACGGGCCGGATAATTCTGGCAACAATCTCTGCACGAAGCTCGTCGTAGCCGATATCCTCATCGTGTTGATGGCTGACAACGACCGTATCGATTCGCTTCGGGACGTGCCCCTCATATTCAATGGTCACCTGGCTCTTGGAATCCGGTCTGAGCCAGCGGATTGTGCCGCTCTTTCTGAGTTCGGAAGCACGCATCAGAATTTTGTGAGAGAACATGATGGGAGCAGGCATGAGCTCCGGGGTTTCGTTGCAGGCAAAACCGAACATCATTCCCTGGTCGCCTGCACCCTGTTCACCCTTGTAGAGACCCTGGCCGGAAACACCCTGAGAAATATCCGGACTCTGGGCGTGAATGGTACTCAGGACCGCCATGGATTCGTAGTCAAGACCGTATTCGGGCCGATCATAGCCAATTTTCTTCGCTACACCGCGCGCAATGTCCTGCACATCCACGTAGGTCTTGGTGGTAATCTCGCCGCCGACAAGAACCATTCCGGTTGTGGTGAATGTCTCACACGCCACCCGGGAGTCCGGATCGTCGGTAAGGCAGGCATCCAGAACACCGTCCGAAATCTGGTCACACACCTTGTCCGGATGTCCCTCACCGACGGACTCCGAGGTAAAAAGATATCGCTCCTGTCTCATTTCTGCTCCTCTCTCGTTATCAACTGTCGGATGGACAGTATCGTAGTATCGGTGTCTTTGCCGCTCTCACCTCGTCCACCCGGGAAACAGGCGTCGAAAGCGGCGCACGGTGAAGCACGTCGGGGGTTTCCCGCGCTTCGCGCGCAATGGCTTTCAGTGCTTCGGCAAAGGCCTCTATCTGCTCGCGGCTCTCCGTCTCGGTCGGCTCTATCATCATTGCATCTTTTACAATGAGGGGAAAATAGACCGTCGGAGCGTGAAATCCGTAGTCGAGCAGGCGCTTTGCAATATCCATGGTGTCCACGCCGTCAACTATGTGTCCGCTGACCACGAACTCGTGCATGCAGGTCCTGTGGTAACGGGCCGGGAAATCTTCGGCAATAAGATGCTTCAGATAGTTCGCGTTCAGAACCGCATTCTCAGCTATCGTGCGAAGACCCTGCGCCCCATGCATTGATATGTACACCAGGGCGCGAAGGATCATCCCGAAGTTGCCGTAGAAACTCTTCATCCTGCCGATGCTCTGCAATGGCATTTCAAGCGCATAGGCGGCTGTTGGGGCCGACCGCATGACTATCGGACCGGGAAGGTAGGGAAGGAGATGTTCTGCTACACCAACCGGCCCGGATCCCGGTCCACCGCCACCGTGCGGCGTGGAAAATGTCTTGTGCAGGTTGAAATGCATGACGTCGATTCCGACATCCGCTGGACGCAGAATGCCGAGGATGGCATTGAGATTCGCCCCGTCTCCATAGACAAGACCGCCACAACCGTGGATGGCTTCCACGACCTGCTGGATATGCGCCTCGAACAGACCGAGGGTGTTGGGATTGGTCAGCATAAGCCCGGCAACTGTCTCGTCACACAGGGATCGAAGTGCGTCAAGATCGACGTTGCCTTCGCTATCCGAGGGTATCTGCACTGCCTCGAATCCAGCCATTGCGACCGAGGCGGGGTTCGTACCGTGGGCGCTGTCGGGAATGAGCATGCGTTTCCGGTTCCCATCGCCACGATTGCGGTGGTATGCACGGATCATCATGACGCCGGCAAGCTCCCCCTGAGCACCGGCAGCCGGTTGAAGACTTACTCCGGCAAAACCGCTGATGGCGCGAAGCGCCTCCTGAAGCTCCCACATGACCGCAAGACTGCCCTGTATTGCACTTTCGGGCATGAGCGGATGGCTCGAGGCAAATCCTTCGAATGCCGCTATTGTCTCGTTTATCTTCGGGTTGTACTTCATGGTGCATGAACCAAGCGGGTAGAAGTTCGTATCTATGCTGAAGTTCATCTGCGACAGACGGGTAAAATGTCTGACCAGATCGAGCTCACCCACTTCCGGGAGGTGGAGCGCGTGTGGACCGTCCGAAGGGCGCATCAACTCCTCCGGAACCGGCGCCTCAGGCACGTCGAGTGCGGGGAGCTCAATGGCAATGCGTCCGCGGCTCGAATATTCCCAGATCAGGGGTTCGGTAGCGCTCATTTCGCTCCTCCGGAGGCAAGGGCTGCAACGAGCCGGTCTATGGCCGCCCGATTCTGCATCTCGGTTACACAGACAAGCATTGCGTGAGACAATGCCTCCTCGCTCCGACCGGGATAGAGGCTTTGCAGCGCAATCCCCGGGACAATGCCGTCGGCGGCAAGAGAATCTATGATCTCCGAAGCAGGACGCGGAGTACGAACAACAAACTCATGGAAAAAACGATCCTGAGATTCCACCCGATATCCGGAAAGCCCCGCTATCCGGTCAGCTGCATAGTGTGCGCGGTGATAACAGAGCTCGGAGACTCTGCGCATGCCCTGTTTTCCCATTGCGGCAAGATAAATGGCCGCACGGAGTGCCATGAGTCCCTGATTTGTGCAGATATTGCTCGTTGCCTTCTCTCTCCGAATATGCTGTTCTCTGGTACTGAGCGTCAGGACATAACTTCTGCGGCCGTCTCGATCCACCGTTTCTCCGACCAGCCGTCCCGGCATACGCCGGACAAGCCCCTGGGTACAGGCAAACAGTCCAAGGTAGGGCCCACCAAAGGAGAGAGGGATTCCGAGCGGTTGTCCCTCGGCGGTCACGATGTCCGCGCCGAGTTCTCCGGGACTCCGGAAGATGCCGAGCATTGCAGGATTCGTGTGAACAACGAGAAGCGCGCCCCGTTCATGCACCTTCTCGGCGATCCCGCGAAGGTCAGGAACACGGCCAAGAGCATCAGGATACGGAACAACCATACAGGCGGTCTCATCATCGATCTGTTCCGCCATCTCCTGCACGCTCGGTCCTGTACCGAGCAGGTCACCCTCCTCTCCGGGAAACTCGAACCTGATACCGGAGCTCCCCTGCAAGTACGTCTGGATGACGTCCTGATACTGGGGATGGATCCCCGGTGAGCAGACCACTCGGCGGCGCTTGTCGCGGCTCGCGCGGATGCTCATGAGCACCGCCTCCGCGAGCGCCGTTGCACCGTCATAGTGGGAGGCGTTTACCACCTCCATTCCCAGGAGATCGGACACCATGCTCTGGTATTCGAAAATGGACTGAAGCGTTCCCTGACTCACCTCAGGTTGATACGGTGTGTAACTGGTTACGAACTCACCACGGGACGACAGCGCAGGAACAACTGCGGGAATGAAGTGGTTGTACGCGCCACCGCCGACGAAGGAGAGCTCGGCCGGTACGGTCCGGTTCTCCCCGGCAAGGGAAGAAAATTTCTGCATTGCCTCGAGCTCGGAAAGAGGATCCGGCAGCGCAAGGTCGGGAAACCGGACGGGTGCGGGAACCGAGTCAAAAAGCTGATCCGTAGTGTGGAGTCCGAGTGCGGAGAGCATCCGTTCCCGGTCCTCACTGGTGTTCTGGACGTATGTCATGATGTGCGGACGAATCTCTACTTCTCGAGGTCCTCGGTGTACTTCTGGTACACCTTCCCGTCCATCAGCTCATCATATTCGGCTGGATTGGACGGCCGGAATTTGATGAGCCAGCCTTCGCCGAAAGGTGCCTCGTTAACCGCTGCGGGATTGTCATCGAGCTGCTTGTTGACTTCGACGATTTCGCCGCTTGCAGGCATGAACACGTCGCTGGCAGCCTTTACGCTTTCCACGACGCCGAACGCATCGCCCTTCTTCAGCGTTGCCCCGACCTCGGGAAGTTCTACGAACACGACGTCCCCGAGACTATCCTGGGCATAGTCGGAGATCCCGGTAACCAGAAGATCACCGTCTTTGCGTGCCCATTCATGCGACTTCATATACCGTACCGACTCATCGAAATTCATCGTGTCACTCCCTTCAAATTGTATTTCACGACCGCACGAACTACCGGTAAGCGGGCCGGTAAATCGGTCGCTTGACTACTATAGCTGCTTTCCGCCGTCCACGGATATCTACAAAAAGATCTGTTCCCTTCGCTGCATGCGCAGAATCTACAAACGCATTCGCGAAATACCCGTCCGCAGTCGGCGCGTACATGCCGGACACCACCAATCCCGCGGTCTCGGTACTCTCTTCGGTGGCGTAAATGGAACAACCCTGCCGGGGTACCCCGCGATCGGTCAATTGCAGAGTAATCAGGCGCCGTCTGACCCCGCTTTCCTGACGTCGGAGTATTGCATCCCTGCCGACAAATTGCTTGTCGAAATCGCACGCCCATTTCAACCCCGATTCTACGGGAGTGGTATCCTCGTTCAACTCGTGCCCGTACAGGGCAAACCCCGGTTCAAACCGCAGACTGTCTCGCGCAGCAAGACCCACCGGCCCCGCTTCCACACCACGCCGCTCGGCCTGCCGGAGGAGCGATTCCCACAATCCGACTGTCACGGAAGGCGCGGCATAAAGCTCAACGCCATCCTCACCGGTGTACCCGGTGCGTCCGAGAATGCAGGGCGCACCATTGACCGTGCACTGGACAGCGCCGAAACGCGGAAGGGAACCGGCCATACCGTCCGACAGGATATCGGTTATGGCAATTGCATTGGGACCCTGAAAGGCAATCATTGACAGTTGCTCTGAGTGGTCTTCAATCGTAACGTCATACCGTGCCGCATGCGAGTTCATCCATGACAGATCTTTCCTGCGATTCGCCGCATTGACAACAACCATCCAGCAACCGGTCTCGATCACCGATCCGGCACCCAGACGGTAGACAAACACATCGTCGAGAACACCACCATCCTCCGCACACATGAGTGCGTAGGTCGACTGGTTGATCGCGAGATTCGCCATGGGCGCGGAAAAGAGATGGTCGAGATATGCTCCCGAATCGGGCCCTCGGACGAGGAATCGTCCCATGTGGGATACATCGAAGAGACCGGCTGAACCACGGACCAGTCGGTGCTCTGCAATGGCGCCCCTGTCGTACTGAATGGGCATGTCCCATCCCGCGAATTCACCGAATCGCGCGCCATGACCGGCATGCCATGGGTATAAAAGAGTGCTCATGAGAGATTCAGACATCGATGGCCAGTATATATGATTTCGCGGAATGCGTACATGGTACGGAAGTATACGTCCTGGAAAGCGAATGTAGGCACAACTACCTAGGAATATGCTCGTCTTTTGCACAAGTTATCCACAGGATGTCCATAACCCCGGAAGGAAATCACTAAATTCATGTAGCGTAGACACTTAACACAAACGGGTTATATTTCGCGTTGTCAAGGGTAAAATTCGACGAAAAAAGGGAGAAGTTCGGGAAATTTTCGCAGACACCGGAACGCTTGTGTGGTATGACAAGAAAACGGCGCCCCAATGACGAATCGGGCGCCGTTTTATCCACAATTTATACACAATCAAAAGTCAGCGCATGGATCCTTTGTAGAAAACCCGAACCTGCTTGTACAACCCGTCACCTTCGCTCTTGGTATCGATATCTTCAATACTGCTGAGTGTGGTGTGGATAAGCCGGCGCTCGAACGGATTCATCGGCTCGAGCAGCCGTGACGTCTTCGTTCGCTTCACCTGATCCCCGACCTTCTGCGCCAGACGGATCAGTGTTTCTTCGCGACGCATTCGATAGTTTTCGCTGTCAATTATTACCCGAAAACCGTTCTCCGTGAGCCGCCCGGCAACGACGTTAGCGAGCAGCTGGATGGCATCCAGATTCTTGCCCTTTCGGCCGATGATCATGCCCGAATTGTCCGAATCGAGCCGGATGCCTACCTTGCCGTTCTCCCGGTACATTATTCGGGGATTCGTCGGATACCCCATCTTCTCCGTGAGCTTCTCAAGAAAATCGCAAATAGCATGCTCGAAATCGTTCTCCGGATCCATGTTCCCGCCAATAGAGCCGGAAAAGCCGCTCGGAAACCCTTGATCATCGTGAAGGTGAACGCGGATCAGAACCTTCTTCTGGAGATTCAGGAACCCGGATTTCTGAGTTTCGACAATCTCGACATCGAACTCATCGCGTTCCAGTCCAAGGTCCGCGACTGCGGTGTCGATTGCCTCCTTCTCGGTCTTCCCTTCAAATTCTCTTACCATATCTGTCCCCCGGTTCAGACGAATGAGAGCGGTAATCCATGCCCGGTATACATTTCACGATAGATCAGTGCCCGCGGGATGGACCCGTGCCCGCGGGATTTCGCCACGCGGGCTTTCGCCGGAACCTTTTACTTGGATTTCTTTTTTTGCCGGGCCGCCGGCGGCAGGGTTACGGTCTTTGCCCCTCCGCTCTTTGCCTGATTCAGCGCATTCGGATGCAGATGCGGATACCGGATTCTCGTTATGTAGTACTGCTGTCCAGCGCTGAGAACATTGGTGACAATCCAATACACCAGGAGTCCTGACGGCACGTTGTAGAGAATGAAAAAGAACACGATCGGAAGTCCAAACATCATCAGCTTCATCTGACTGTTGCTGGCGGTCGATGGGGCCTGCGTCAGCTTGCTTGAGACTATCTGGCTCGCCACATAGATGATCGGCAGGAGCCGAAGATCCGTCCATCCGAGAATAGGCAGCTGGAACCCGTTTCCAAAATGCCAGATCGATTCGGGAGCGGACAGGTCGGTTATCCAGCCTGGAATGAAAACCGCTCCACGGAGGTCGAAATGGTTGTTGAAAAGACCGTACATCGCTATGAAGATTGGAAACTGGAGCAGCATCGGCAAACAGCCGCCGAGAGGATTTACCCCCTCTTTCTTGTACAGTGCCGCCATCTCCTGATTCAACTTCGTAGGATTGTCCTTCATCTTCTTGCGCAGCTCCTCGATTTTTGGAGCAAGCTGCTGCATTCGTGCGGTGGACTGGAAACTCTTCCGTGTAAGCGGATAGAGCACTACTTTCACCAGAATGGTGACAAGAATTATCGCCACACCATAGTTCGGAACAACACGATAGAAGAGCTGGAGAAAGAACTTGAGAATATTCTCGAGCCATCCAAGCAGCACACGAGAATCCAGAACGTCGCTCAGCTTCAGATTGTTCAGACCCCAGGTATTGGTACTCGCCTGGGAGTACCGGTCAAGGTCACGCTGGACCTTCGGGCCGACATAGAAACGAAAGACATCGCTGACTTTCGAGCTCTGAATGACCGAACGTGAAAAGAACAACTCGTCGGCGGTCGGTACCCCCTGCAGGGGTTTTGTGGATAGTGTTACGTGGTATCCCGCGTTGTCCGGAATACCAATGACGGTGAAATATTTGCCGACAATTGCCGCCCAGTCCACCTGCTGTGTTATCACATCGGTCTTGTCCGCGCCGAGACTGTTCTCTTTCTTCTTCCCGTTGATCAGGTAGATAAACTTCCGATAGTCGTTGCGACCGTCAAGATGGGTGAACTTCGGACCGATTTGCGGACCGTAGCTCAGGGTATACGATACGTTGTTGAAGTTCAGTGGCAGATATGCGTTCTTACTGTTCTCTACCGAGACTTCCAGATTCATGAGATACTCGCCGGGCTTGAACGAATACTTCTTCCGAAGGGTAAAAGTCTCTCCCGGACGACTTCCCACATAAAACTGACGCGAGAACTCAACCGTATTCTTGTCGATCTGCTTGTAGTGGAAGAGGGCTTCCACCGGCTTTGCATCCACACCGCCAAATCGAATCTGGAACGCCGACTGGTTGCTCGTGCCCCGGTCCACCATGTCGACCGGAACATTATTATCCTGATGTTTGAGCAGATCAAAGGCCGTTACATCTCCGCCGCGATTGGTGAATGTTACCCGAAAAAGATCGGTGGTAAGCGTGTACGTATGCGGGGTCAAGCCCGTTTCGCTGACCGGCACCACTGTTCCGGGCGAAGCAGGAGTTCCCGTTTGCGTTGTTGAAACCGGTGGCTGATTAGTTCCCGAACCTGAAGATTGCCCCGCCGTTGGCGCATTTGCCGGGGTCTGCTGGGTCTGCGAAATTGCTGCGGGTTGTTCTTTCGGCGGGAAAAGAAGGTTTTGAACCGTAAACCCGAGGGTTATGACCACGACCGATATTACGACCGCGAGCAGTGTCTTCTTATCCATTCATTCTCCTGTTGGTCGCAAGATACCGGCTTTGCGGCAGAGCGCCATTACCTGTTCTTCCCGAGCCACAAACGTATCGACACCTGCGTACAGGACAAATGCCAGATCGTGACCCGCAGAGAGTCGGCTGCGAATGTGTCGGTAAATTTCTCTGCCAATTCTCTTTGTACGGTTTCTCTGGACCGCATTTCCATATCCGCGTGTCGGCGCAAACAGAACCCGGTTATGAGCCAGCTCATTCGCTTCCACGATGAGTCGCATCCCCGGTGTACTGTACCGTTTCCGGGATGCAAAAACCTCTCTGATCTGCCGGGAGTCCTTCAAACGTTCACGTTGTGGAAACGTGAAGTCCGCCACCACGAGATCAATACTTCTTGTTTTCGTCGGCCACACTCAGTTTGATTCGACCCTTGGCACGGCGCCTCTTCAGGACAAGACGTCCGCCTTTGGTTTTCATACGTGCGCGAAACCCGAACTTCCGATTTCGGCGTGTCTTGCTGGGCTGATAGGTGCGTTTCATTATCTACTGTCTCCTTGTAATGGACGTAATATTCAAATAAGAGATCCTGTGGCACATGCTCACGAAACACCGATTGAGCTATGAAAGAGATGATCCGCCATGCGTCCAAGGGTACAATAGTATACCGGAACGAAGCGTCTCGTGTCAAACAGCGTTTCGACCTGGCTCAGCGGTTCTTGTCCCGCGCTCGGTCACGTTCGACAACCTGTTCCTTCAGACGCGAAAGAGCAGACTTCAGTCTCTCGTCGTTCACCGCATCAACTGCTTCACCTGGTGGAGGATTCATGGGTTTGGGCGTCTCAGGCTCCGGCACACGACTCGGTTGTGCTGGAACAGAGGCGGTCACCGTTCTGTTCCACTGTGCACGGTCAATCAGACGCATATGTATGGCACGTATTTCAAGATCCGCATGGTGCTCCTGTATCCGTCGAAGAATATTCGACTGCTTCATCTGCAGCACCTGCATCCAGGCCGGATGATCCACATCGACAATTGCCACGTGATTTCTGATATCCGAAACCTGTGAGTGAGCGGCAAGATCTATTCCGGCCATCTTCTCCCACGACCGAAAGAACGATACATACCTCTGTCCTTCAGCACCCAGATTGTGATATTCGAAAAATCGCTTGAGAACATCCCCCGCGCGTTCAGACCGTTCCATGACGAATCTCTCCTGCGTTCACCCGATAGATAAGCGTGTTGTCCTTCCGGTATGCAGAATACTGCTCATCGGGCAGGAACGTAAAGAACGCCTGTTCGTATTCGGGCAATTCCTCGAGAAACTGAACTCGTCGATCCCGATCGAGTTCCAGAAGTACATCGTCCAGGAGCAGTACCGGTTTTCGGCCGGTCTGTTCGGCATAGAACCGTGCCTGTGCAACCCGCAGTATGAGTGACATCAGCCTGAGCTGTCCAGTGGAAGCGTACTGGGTAAAATCTCGCGAATCCACCGAAAATTGAAACCTGTCACGATGCGGGCCGCTCGTTGTTGTTCCCATACGAATATCGTTCTTTCGATGGTTGCGCAGGGACGCAATTATCTCATCGCTCTGGAGAGGGCCTTTCCAGGAGGGACGATAGCGGATGAGCAGATCGTGGTCGATGCGCGTTATCTTTCGAAATATCGCACCGCACGGACCATTGAACGCTGCGGTCGCGTGAACCCGGTCCTGAATGAGACGGATACCGTGTGCCGCGAGCTGTGCATCGTATACGTCGAGAAGCTGCAGCTCGTCTTGTCCGGCCAGGCCCTCCTGGCATGTCTTCAGCACCGCGTTTCTGAGCTTGAGAATGCGCGTGTAGGTACGCAGCCGGTCAATGAATGCAGGATCAAAGAGACTCAGCGTCTGGTTGAAAAACCACCGCTGCATATCCGGTGCTCCTCGGACAAACTCAATGTCATCATGACAGAAGACTATGCACGGTGTGTGCTCGATGAGCTCCTTGCGGTCTGAGATGGTTTTCTCATTGAGCTTTATTTCCCGCTTTGCAGCAGGCGAAGAGGATTTTCCAATACGAATGGTCACAGTTTCGGCGGAATCGAGCCAGCCCGAAAGTGCGCACTGATTCTGTCCATTTGCAATCAGCGTATCGTCCTTCCTTGTCCGGAAGGAAGATCCGTAGCTCAACATGTATATCGCTTCAATGAGATTGGTTTTGCCCTGGCCATTCTCACCGACAAGAAAGACTTCGGGAGCGCTTAAATCTATGTCCGCGTTTTGCAGGTTCCGAAACTGGAACACTCTGATCTTTCGGTAGCTCATTGGCCCGCGCCGGTAGGCCTCCGTCGGACACTATTCAAGCTGCATCGGCATGATGATATGAAAGAAATCCCTTTCAGGAACCGAGTACATGCTCACTGCCTTGTTCGCTTCTGTAAACCGGAGGATGACCTCTTCATCGGTTATAACTTTGAGAGGCTCCATGAGATACTGATAGTTCAGGGCCATGGTTGTTTCGGGTCCATCGTACTTACAGGAAATTTCTTCTCGCGCAAGACCTATTTCACTCTCTTCGGAGGTCAGAACAATGGCATTGTCGCCTATTGTGAGATAAATCCTGCGTGATTTCTCGACCAGAAGTGAAACACGTTTTATTGCCTCGACAAGCTCATCCTTCTTGAGAGTCACCAGATACTGCTGCTGTTCAGGTATGACTCTGCGATAATTCGGAAATTGACCTTCAATCAGTGCTGAAGTCAATTTCTGATTGTCGAAATTGACGAACAGATTCTTCTCGGTTACCGCAACGGAAAACGTCCCTTCGCCGGATGCAAGCTTGCGAATGAGATTCAGCACTTTCGGCGGAACGATGATCCCCGGAAACTCTTTCAACGCACTCTCGCTGTGCTTGCTGATGTATGAAAGCCGGCGCCCGTCGGTGGCAACCATGACGAGATTTCCTTCGTTGTTTTCCAGATAAACACCATTCATGAAGTACCGCGTCTCGTCGTCCGAAACCGCAAAGACCGTCTGCGAAATCATCTCCATGAAATCCTTCTGGGAAAAATCAAAAAACAATTCGTCCGATGCCGTCTGAATTTCCGGAAACTTGTCGGAGGCTATGCTTTTCAACCGAAAATCTATCTTCTTGAATACCGGTCGGATTACGAATGAATCGGAGTCCTTTCCATCTGTGGTCTGTTCAAACTCAATATCCCCTGCCGGCAAAGACCTGAGGATCCCGATGAACTTATCGCAGAAGACTGTGGTGCTACCGGAGACGGATACATCAGCGGGAATGCGTGTTTCAAAGCCAACCTTCAAATCTGTTGCGCGGATAAGTACGGTGTTTTCACTCGCTTCGAGGAGAACATTCGACAGAATTGAAAGCGCATTTCGCGATGAGATGATTTCCTGGGCTATGGATATTTCCCGGATAATGATGTCGCGTTCACACGTGAACTTCATGTTTTCGCTCCTTCCGACTGTCTTCTAAGACAGGTCAATATAGCTAAATTCTAGTAATGATGGTAGTAAGCCATGTTGATATGTGGAAAAGGCCCATAAGTCCTTTCGCAGGTGTGTCTTGGTCTGTGTACAGATTGGCATTTGGATGACCAGGTTTTCCACACTGTCCACAGGTTGGTCTAATGTCCACAGCTTGTACCCGTAGTGCACACAACTTGTTCATCCCTTCGTACTCTGATCTTTGATGGTACGGATGAGAAACTGAATGGTCGGCTCGAGGGTAGGATCCGTCCTCATTCGGTTTTCGATTCGTTGATATGCGTGCATGACCGTTGTATGATCCCGGCCGCCAAACTCGAGACCCACCTCCGTGGTTGAGAACTCGGTAATTTCCCGTGCAACGAACATTGAAAGCTGCCGGGGAAACGCAATGACCTTTGTCCGTTTCTTCCCTTTCAAGTCGTTTGCCGAAAGATTGAAGTAGTCGGCAACCACACGCTGGATGATATCTATGGTTACGTTGTTCTGTTTCGGGCTTGCAAAGAAGTCCTTTAACTGTTGTTGTGCTATTTCGAGAGTAATGTTCTTGTTGACCAGATCGGCGTAAGCAATGAGTTTTGTGAGCGCCGCCTCAAGATCCCGAACGTTTGTTGTTACGTTGTTGCACACCAGTTCTATGACCTCTTCAGGTATGTCCAGCCGTGACCGTTCAATTTTTTTCTTTAATATGGCATATCGGGTCTCGAAGGAGGGTGGCTGAAGATCCACGTTCAATCCACGCTCGAATCTGCTGCGAAGACGGTCGGTCAGCTCTTTCAATTCAGAAACCGGACGGTCACAGGTGAATACCATCTGTTTGTTCGCGTCGTAGAGCGCGTTGAACGTGTGAAAGAGTTCTTCCTGTGTTTCGGTTTTTTTCTGAAGAAAGTGGATGTCGTCAATCAGAAGAACGTCGGCATATCGATACTTGTTCTTGAACAGGTGTGTCTTTTTTTCACGAATGGATTGGATGAATTCGTTGGTGAAACTCTCCATCGTTACATAGACAATCTTCAGGTTGTCGAACTCGTGGTACACCTGGTTGCCTATGGATTGGATAAGATGAGTCTTCCCAAGACCGACCCCGCCGTAGATGAGACAGGGGTTGTATCCGGTACCCGGATTTTTTGCTATGGCCATTGATGCGTTGGCAGCAAAAGAGTTGTTTGCCCCGATGACGAAGTTGTCGAATGTATACTCGTCCTTCAGGTTCGGATGAGACGATCTCTTCGGCTTGACCGCCGGATTGCTTACATGGGTCTGGCCGTTCTGTGAATGGTGCGTTCGTTTGAACGGCTGAGGATCCGCCGCCTGGGCAGACTTGCTTACGGAGAAATCCAGATGAAGGTGCGTACCGGATAGTTCAAAGAGTTTTTCCTCTATCATGTGTAGATAGCGCTGTTTCACCTGGTCCCGGTAAAAAGAGGAGGGCACCCGCACGATGATTTCGGTCTCGGACGCACCGGCGTACTCCATCCGATTGAACCACATTGCATATTCCTGTTCGGAGAGGTCCGTCTGGATCTGACTCATCGTCTCGTTCCAGAAGACGGTATAGTCCCAACTCCCGTTACTCATCACATATTCCTCAGTTTATTCACAACTTTTCCACAATACGCGCGGGGGCGATCATAGTAGACAGAATGCGTTTCCAGTGCACGCGAGCTGAGATAATACCATATCTGGCACCGAAATTACAGGGATTTTTGCCCGATTTGTTATCGGTAGAGTAGGTTTACTGGAGATATTACGAATTGTCGCGCTAACTTTTTTCCTTACAAGAATCTAATGAAAGGGTGTCCACATGTTATCCACAAGTTGTTCATGATGTCCACCAGCCAGTATGAGCCCTTATGGAGCAATTGATCTAAATATCCTTCCTATAATTATTTGGTGAGAATCGGGCATCTTTACTTTCCCTCTTATAGTAAGTATAATTTGAACACTGCTACGCAAGGAAACGAACGACAAAACATGCAACAGAAGTACTCTGCCCAAAGCATTCAAATTCTAAAGGGGCTGGATGCAGTACGCAAACGGCCCGGCATGTATATCGGAACCACCGGTCCCGATGGACTTCATCACCTCGTTTACGAGGTTGTCGACAACAGCATCGACGAAGCTCTGGCCGGACACTGCTCCGAAATCTCCGTGACCATAGAAAAGGGAGATGTTGTCTGCGTCGTGGATGACGGTCGGGGAATTCCGACGGACATCCACCCGGTGGAGAACGTCAGCGCGTTGGAAATTGTGATGACGCGGCTTCATGCCGGCGGCAAGTTCGACAAGGACAGCTACAAGGTGTCCGGCGGACTGCACGGGGTTGGCGTGTCGGTAGTCAATGCGCTTTCGGAATGGTGCGAAGTTACCGTCCATCGCGATGGACAGTCTTTTCGACAACGCTATGCACGGGGAGTTCCCGAAGCGCCGGTTGAGACAATTGGACCGAGTGATCGACATGGGACCATAACGCGATTCCTTGCCGACAGCACGGTGTTCGAGACAACCGTCTACAGCTTCGATGTCCTTTCCCGGCGTCTGCGGGAGCTGGCGTTCCTGAACAAGGGAATTACCATCAACCTCAACGATACGCGGATGCCGTCGGAAAAGAGTCACACGTTCAAGTTCGACGGCGGTGTTCGGGAGTTCGTTGAATACCTGAACAAGAACAAGACGACCATACAGAAACTTCCCGTCTATCTGGAAGGTGAACGGGATGGAGTCATGCTCGAAATCGCCATCCAGTACAACGACGGGTATATTGAGAACATTTTCACCTTCGCCAACAACATCAACACTCGTGAGGGCGGTACGCATCTTGTCGGGTTCAAGTCCGCGTTGACCCGCTCACTGAACGATTTCCTGAAGAAATCGAAGTTCGTGAAGAAACTCGAAGACAGCCTTTCCGGTGACGATGTGCGTGAAGGACTCACAGCGGTCGTCTCGGTAAAGGTGCCGGAACCGCAGTTCGAGGGGCAGACCAAGGCAAAGCTCGGCAATTCGGAGGTCAAGGGTATTGTCGAGTCATTTACCAATGAGCAGCTTACCTGGTACTTCGAGGAACATCCGGACGAGTTGAACTCGGTTCTCGAGAAAGTGGTCATGGCGGCGAATGCACGGTCTGCGGCACGGCGCGCACGGGATCTTACCCGGCGTAAGAGCATGCTCGAGAGCTCGAGTCTGCCCGGTAAGCTTGCCGATTGCAGTGAGCGGGATCCTTCCAAGTGCGAGGTGTACATAGTCGAAGGAGACTCCGCCGGCGGAAGTGCGAAACAGGGGCGTGATCGGCAGTTTCAGGCAATTCTCCCGCTGTGGGGCAAGATGTTGAATGTCGAGAAAACACGCATTGAAAAGGTCCTCGGTAACGAGAAGCTGCAACCCATTATTGCGACGCTTGGTACCGGTGCAGGTCCGGATTTCGATGTATCCCGGCTGCGGTATCACAAGGTCATTATTATGGCGGATGCAGATGTCGACGGGTCGCATATCCGCACGTTGCTTCTTACCTTTTTCTATCGCTACATGAAGGAAATGATCGAAAACGGTCATGTGTACATAGCGATGCCGCCTCTGTACAAGCTGTCGCTCGGAAAAAAGATCTGGTACGCGTATAACGACGACGAGCGGAAACGAATTCTGAGCGAAATCGGCGAAAGTCCGGAAAAGGTGGGGATTCAGCGTTACAAGGGTCTGGGAGAGATGAATCCCGAGCAGCTGTGGGACACGACGATGGACCCGGCTACGCGGAACATCATGCAGATCCGACTCGAGGACGCTGTAGAAGCGGAGACGATTTTCACCACACTCATGGGTGAACAGGTCGCTCCCCGACGCGAGTTTATCGAGACAAACGCGCTTGCCGTAACGAATCTTGACGTATAAGAGCTACTACTGGAGACGCCTGTGTCAGACATGCGAGGTCGTGTAATACCCGTATCGATCGAAGACGAGATCAAGGATTCCTATCTCACGTATGCGATGTCGGTCATCGTATCCCGTGCGCTTCCCGATGTGCGTGACGGTCTGAAGCCGGTCCATCGGAGAATTTTGTACTCGATGAGCGAAATGGGACTGCGTTCGGATCGACCCACAAAAAAAGCCGCACGAATAGTGGGAGACGTTCTTGGTAAGTATCATCCTCACGGCGACCTGTCAGTCTACGACGCTCTGGTGCGGCTTGCGCAGGATTTTTCGCTTCGTTATCCTCTCGTCAAAGGACAGGGAAACTTTGGCTCTGTAGAAGGCGATCCGCCGGCCGCAATGCGGTACACCGAGGCACGCATGAGTGCGCTTGCCGAAGAGATGATGGCGGATATCAAGAAAGAGACCGTCGATTTCGGTCCGAATTACGATGACTCCATGGAAGAGCCGCTCGTGCTTCCGGCAGCACTTCCATTTCTTCTGGTAAACGGTGCAAGCGGTATTGCCGTTGGAATGGCAACGAACATGGCTCCGCACAATCTCCGCGAAGCAGCGCACGCTATCGCGGCCCAGATAGAGAATCCTGACATTACCATTGAAGAGCTCATGAAGCACGTGACGGGTCCGGACTTTCCCACCGGTGGCATCATCTACGGTTGGAAGGGCATTCAGGACGCGTACCAGACCGGCCGCGGGCGCATTACCGTGCGCGCCCGGATCTCTATCGAATCGACCAAGAGCGGTCGCGACGTCATCATTGTCACCGAGATTCCCTATCAGGTGAATCTCTCGACGCTTCTCATGCGAATGGCAGATCTGGTCCGGGATCACAAGATAGACGGCATCTCGGATCTTCGCAATGAATCTGACCGCAGCGGCATGCGGGTAGTTATTGAGCTCAAGAAGGGCGCAAGCCCGAAGATAGTGCTTAACCAGCTTTTTGCAAACACGCAGCTTCAGGTAAACTTCAACGTAAACGCGCTCGCCCTCGTCCACGGTCGTCCGAAGGTCCTGACCCTTCACGAGATTATCCATCACTATATCGAACACCGTCATGAAGTCGTCGTTCGGCGGTCGAAGTTCGAACTCCGGAAGGCCGAAGAGCGGGCTCATATCCTCGAAGGGTTGAAGATTGCACTGGACAACATCGACGAGGTCATCCAGCTCATCCGTCAATCGCAAAACGTTGAGGCCGCGCGAAACGGATTGATGTCCCGCTTCGGGCTGAGCGAGATCCAGGCGCAGGCTATCCTGGACATGAGGCTGCAGAAGCTCACGAACCTCGAAACGCAGAAGATCATAGACGAACTCAAAGAGGTTCAGGAGCTCATTCGGAAGTTGAAAGAGCTGCTCGCAAGCGACCAGAAGATCCTCGATGTCGTGAAAGAAGAGGTGCTGAGTCTCGCAGAACGGTACGGGGACGAGCGGAGGACTCAGATTGTTCCGAACGAGGTCGAAGACATCAATATCGAAGATCTCATTGAGAAGGAGGACATGGTTGTCCTCATCTCCCATCGGGGGTACATCAAACGCGTTCCGTTCTCTGCCTATCGGCTTCAGGGACGCGGAGGGAAAGGATCAACATCGACGAAACTCAAGGAAGATGATTTCGTCCAGCAGATTTTTATTGGATCCACCCATGACTACATTCTGTTTGTAACGAGTGCCGGAAAGGCATACTGGCTGAAGGTACACGAGATACCCGAGGCGGCACGGAACGCACGGGGACAGCACATCAAGAGCGTTCTCGCCATTTCGGCAAACGAGGAAATCGCTGCCGTCGTCTGCCTGAAGGAATTCTCCGAGGACACCTACGTGTTCATGGCTACCCGCAGGGGCGTCGTCAAGAAGGTGAAGACATCCGACTTCTCAAATGCCCGGACCCGCGGAATAATCGCGGTAAACCTGGATGAGGGAGATCAAATCGTCACGGCACTGCTGACAACCGGAGACAGCCATCTGCTTCTGGTTACTCGCAAGGGATCGGGTTTGAGAATGACCGAGGGGACGGTTCGACCCATGGGCCGGGCGAGCCGTGGCGTTCTCGGTATTCGACTCGGAAACGAGGACGAGCTTGCCGGTGTGGTGATGGTCGTTGAGGGAGAACAGATGCTCCTGATCTCTGAGTTCGGATATGGGAAGCGAACGGATTTTGATCTTTTTGCCGCACATGGACGCGGCACACGGGGTCAGATTGCCTCCACGGTGAACGAGAAGACCGGCGAGATTACCGGAGTGCTCTCGGTACGTGAGGATGACGACATCATCGTCATTACGTCTCAGGGACAGACCATTCGCGTTGGAGTTCTTGGAATTCGTCCCTACGGGCGCCAGGCCTCCGGAGTCAAGATTGTAGATATTGAGCAGCCGGACTTTGTTGTCGGCATAGACAAAGCGGACACGCAGGCTGATGAAGATGACGAAGTCCTCCTGCCTGATCAGGAGGAGATGTCCTCGGAAGATTCGCTTTCCGAAGATGAACCGGGCGTTTCGACCGAAGACGGTCCGGACGACGAATGAACCCGTGGGTGGTCCCCGGCAGGGGGACCACCAGACGCCTGCGAATCGGCAAGTGTTTCACGTGAAACATGAACGATCCATCCATTGACGGACTGAGCATACCAACCACACACTCAACATCAGATCAAGAAGTGCGGAAGTCCCGGTTCATCGGACATGCGTATCCAGTCTCCAACACGGCAGATGTGCGCGGCCTGATCGACCGGATGAGGACCGAGTATCCCGATGCTACTCACGTTGCCCATGCCTATCTCATCGGCCCGAGAGCCAGCCAGACGGCAGGATTGAGCGACGACGGCGAACCGAAGGGAACTGCGGGAAAACCGATTCTCGACATGATACAGGGGCGAGGTATCTCGAACGTGCTGGTCATGGTGGTGCGGTACTTCGGCGGCACGAAGCTGGGAACCGGTGGACTGGTCCGTGCGTATGGAGATTGCGCGCGAAGGACACTCGACTTGCTTGTCCTCGAGCCGTTCATCACCTTCTCGGAGTTCCGGATCGTCCTTTCCTACGATCTCTACGATGCCGCATCGCGAATAATTCGCGACCATGGCGCGAAGAACCTGGAAGAAGAGTTCGGATTGGACATCCGGATACGGGGGAAGATGCCGCTCCAGGAACGGGATCGATGCAATCTGCGTCTCGCAGACATATCGCGAGGCGCCTTGCAGCTCGAGTCTGAATCCGGCGATGAGTGAGTGGTGGGAGCGTCCGAACTACATGTCGTTGGCGGTGCGAAAGTCGGTTACCCGACGGATATATTCCTGTCCGAGAGTCATCTTGTCCGAATCGGGAAGAAAGCTGCATTCGAGGGCGGTCATGTTCATTCGGACCAGATCGTCCACGGTGAAGCCGAAGTACTTCACCGTCTTTATGTAGTCGTCGGTAAGATCGGTATCCTGAATGAACGGATCATCCGAATTGATGGTAACCGGAACCCTGTTGTGATACAGCTCGCCCATGGGATGCTGTTCTTCATCCACCCATGATCCGGTTTGATGATTGCTGGTAATACACTGTTCCAGCGCAATTCCGTGTTCGCGCAGGTAGACCTGCAACTTCTGATCGGTACTGGCCGATGTTCCGTGGCCAATTCGGGATGCATGAAGCAGATTGATAGCGTTCCAGATCTGCGTGGACGGTGTAACTTCTCCGGCATGAATTGTGCTGCGGTAGACACCGTCCTTCTCTACAACATCGAAGAAGCTCGTGAACAACTCAGGCGGGAAGTTGAGCTCGTCGCCGGCAAGGTCGATCCCGACGATATCCGGTATGTCGAGTGTTCGCAGATCGCGGTAGAGCGTGGTCATCTGGTCCGCATCCTGCTTGTTCCGGTTGAAGGTGATAAGATACTTGATGGCAATTCCGCTTTCACCGGCCGCTTTGTTTGACGCTTCTATGACAGTCTGGGTGACGTCCTTGCGGTCGAAACCGTTCTGGAGGGCGAAATGTTCAGGGGAAAAACGCATCTCGATGTAGAAGATTCCGTCATTCACCAGTTCACTCACTGCGTCGTATACCACCTGGTATACATCGTCCATACTGCTGTACCAGTCCGTCCGGAATTTTGAAAGGAATTTCAGAAAGTCGGGCCCGGAATCCCGCGGAAACTGAACTTCGCGCTTGAACTCGGCGAAATCTTTCGGGAGCGGGAGGCCGTTCTTTATTGCCATCCTGTGCATCGTGGCCAACGCAAACGTGCCCTCGAGGTGCCGATGCAACTCGATCTTCGGAAAGGTCTTCATGACCTTTTTGTTGGTCAACGTGTGAACTTTTTTGCTATCCACGTGTTCACTTTTCATAATACCGATCCCGGATCGGGCCCCCGTGTGTCAATAGTACAACCGTACTATAAATCTAACATCTTTGCCACACATTTCCACTACACTTTTCCCTGACGCACGTCATCGGCCGTCATGTCTGCATTAACCCCGCGCAGCGCCGTTCCGAACAATTCCGACAACCGGAAGATCAGCTGCCGAAAACTCGTACGCTGCGAGTTCTTCTGCCCTTACCCAGCGCGCCTGATCATGATCGGTCAGCCGGATCGTCCCGGTCCCGAGCTCGGCGTAATAGGTCCACAGGCGGACCGTAATGTCCGGATACACATACTCGGTGACCAGCAGCAAATTGCCGACCAGGGCGGCAACACCGAGCTCTTCAGCCAGTTCCCGGATGAGTGCCTGCCGGTGGGTTTCTCCGGTCTCTACCTTGCCACCGGGAAACTCCCACAGTCGGCCACGTTTGCCGGTTCGATTCCTGCGCGTAATCAGATACTCGACGTCTCCATTCTCGCGCGCGACAAGGGCCGCAACAACATCAATCATTCGGTGCCTGCTACAGTTATCGGCAGAGGATTCGGAGTGAATAACCATTTTGGCATGCCGTTCTTCCAACTCGATCATGACACGTGATGATGAATCGAGTATACTTGCGGAGCATATGGGCAAAATCGTAGTCTTCGCAAATCAGAAGGGTGGCGTCGGAAAAACGACCAGCACTGCCAATCTCGGGGCCTATGTTGCGGAGGCGGGGAAGAAGGTCCTTCTCGTGGACTTCGATCCGCAGGGCAACCTTTCGAGCAGCGTCGGTGCGCGGAAGGACGGCCCCGGCGTCTATGAGCTCATAACAGGGAATTGCGACTTCGGTCAATCGCTTCAGCCCACGAAGGTAGCCGGTCTTACCATCATTGCCGCGAACCATAACCTGAGCGGCGCGAACGTTGAGCTGGTCGATCAGAAAGAGCGCGAGTTCTTTCTGAAGAAGGTGATAGAACCGCACCGGTCGGAATATGATTATATTTTTATCGATTCCCCGCCGTCGCTCGGTGTACTGACAATAAACGGTCTGGCCGCTGCCGATCTTGTGTACATACCGCTGCAATGCGAATATTTCGCGCTTGAAGGGCTCACCCAGCTGCTGCAGAGCATAAAGCGGGTGCAGCAGAACTTCAACAGCCATCTGGATATCGGTGGCATCATGTTCACCATGTTTGATTCACGAACGCGACTTGCTCAGGAAGTTGTTCAGGAAGTAATAAGCTATTTCGGCAAGCGCGTATTCAAGACCATCATACCCCGGAACGTGCGGCTGTCCGAGGCGCCGTCTCATGCCGTTCCGATAAACCTGTACGATCCGAACTGTGTGGGTGCGAAAAGTTATCAGAAGCTCGCCGAAGAGGTGATTGCTCGTGGGTAAACGTGGTTTGGGAAGAGGCATAGACGCACTCCTGCAGGGGCTCGAGACCGAGCAGGACGAGCATCTTGCGCAGAGCGTCAACACGCTGCCCATCTCGCGGCTGCACCCCAATCCGAATCAGCCCCGAAAGAACTTTTCCGAAGAGGCGCTGAAGGAACTATCCGAATCCATCAGGAGCCGGGGCGTTCTTCAGCCAATTCTCGTCGAAGAAAGCAGCGACGGATCCTACATGATCATTGCCGGCGAGCGCCGCTACCGCGCCGCACGACTTGCCGGACTTGCCGATGTCCCGGTTATTACCCGGCACTTCACGGATGAGGAAAAACTCGAAATTGCGCTCATCGAGAATATCCAACGGGAGAATCTGAACCCTATTGAAGAGGCACAGGCGTACCGTGCTCTCATGGACGGAACCGGTACCAGCCAGGACGATCTTGCAGCCCGACTCGGCAAGAATCGATCTACAATAGCAAACAGCCTGCGGCTCCTCCGGCTCTCAGACGAAGTCCAGCAGGCACTCGTGAAGGGAGAATTGACTGCCGGTCATGCGCGAGCGCTGCTCTCGCTCGATCAGGATGAAGACACCCAGACCCTGTTCCGGCGCATCATTGCCGACGGTCTTTCAGTCCGTGAGGCCGAAAACGAGGCCAGAGTGCTGAACTCAACAGGGAAGACCAAAGGCGTTCGGCACGCTCAGACCCGTCCGGGCTCAACAAAGTCAGTTGAAATACATGAGATCGAGGAACGACTCATCTCCGCTCTTGGGACGAAAGTCGTTGTGAACGGAACACACCGCAAGGGCAAGATTGAAATAAGCTACTTTTCGCTCGACGATCTCGATCGTCTGATCGAGCTGCTCGAGCCCTGACCACGGGACACGAACGGACTCTCTGCAAGAAAAAAACGCCACTCATGTTCGGTCGCAACCGATATACCTATCCGAACGTCCTTTTCGACAATCCCTGAAACAAATCCGTCGTCCCGAACAGTAATGTTGCCTCGGTCCAGCCTCTGTCCGGAATCCCTCTCCGTGGAAATGGCAAACGCACGTGCAAGCTTTCCCGGCCCGTTCGCCAGGGGACGGATGAGTCGCAGAATGCGCGACTCCTCGGCAATGGAACGCTCCTCCGGACCAAGACTATCGGGAATATCGGGAAGGTCTTGCCCGGGAAAGCGGTTGCGCCACATGATGTGCAGCCCGGCAAGCGGTTCGACCGCGCGTATGAGCACTGCACTGCCGTAACCGGCTCGATCGGTAACCACGTTGAAGCAGTCATACATGCCGTAGATGAAGTAGACGTAGGAGATTCCGCCCGCCTCGAACATCGGCGCAGTGCGCCGGGTGAGTCCCCGGTAAGAATGGGAGGCGGGATCCTCCTGGTTGTATGCCTCGGTCTCCACAATGCGTCCGATCAGCTGGATACTACCGAGATCTCGTACCAGGAGTTTTCCGATGATCTGACGTGCGACGGTGAGCGAATCCTGTCGATAGAAGGAGGCGGGTACAATGGTCATGGTGCAAGTGTAGCGGACGCCCGTCGGTGGAACAATATCACGGAGTGAGGTCTTCCAGCCGAAGTTGACAAAGCCACTTCCCGTCGGTATAGTTAGGCTCTGGCAAAACGCTGGAGAGATGTCTGAGTGGTCGAAAGAGGCGGTCTTGAAAACCGTTGAGCCGCAAGGCTCCGTGGGTTCGAATCCCACTCTCTCCGTTCAGTCAGATTGGGAGAGGTGCGAGAGCGGCCGAATCGGGCTCCCTGCTAAGGAGTTGTACCTCTAAAGGGTACCGAGGGTTCGAATCCCTCCCTCTCCGAAAAATCTTGTGCCCATAGCTCAGCTGGATAGAGCGTCAGATTGCGGATCTGAAGGCCGGAGGTTCGAGTCCTCTTGGGCACACGTGAGCCCCTCACCACTGAGGGGCTCTTTTTTTGGCATTGTTGAATTCCTGTTGGTAATCCACTAAGGTTAAGACGAATTGTCCGTGATCGCGCGAGGCCTCTGCAGCGGAGGAGGATTAATGGGAGAACCCCTGAAGAAACTAACCATCTATGCGCTTGTCCTGATCGTTGCATTCAGCGTTGTCGGATGCACGACGGTGAACGTCAACGCACCTGCCGGGAAGAACATCTAGCTGGCGAGTGGCCCGTCGCCGGTACGATTCAACGAGTCGAAACAGGTCTGGTACCTCTTGTGGGGACTCGTGCCCATAACCAACAATTCTACTGAAGACTTGCTCGCCACAGTGCCGAACAACAGCAAGGTGTACGTCAAGACCGAGATAGGGCCTATCGACTGGCTCATATCGATATTCCTGAGCTGGACTTCCATCCAGACACGCACCGTTAAGGTTGCCGTGGAAAAATAGCACAGATGCAGGGGCCCCGCGGTCACACACTTACCCTGCATCCCATTGGACATTGTCATGAGACGTCGCCATATCCTGCCATTTCTGTTGTTGACCATTATTGCTGTATCCTGCGCGTAACAAAACCCGCTGAATCGGTACATCCGCGCGTTGACGGATGTGGCGCCCTTTTATGCTCAATATGCCGGTTTGGTGCAGAAACAGGGGTTCTTTCAGGCCGATACCTACAAGAAGCTTAAGTCCGGCCTCGAAAAGGATCCGGTCTTTCTGAACGAGATAGGCAGATATTACAAAAACCCGGACTCCTACTTCGCCGATTTCCACACCTATACGCTCGCACTGAGCTCCTACACGTTTCGTCTGGCGATGGGAAATCAACAACCTTCTCAATACCTGAAGAAGCTCGACGATGCCGCTGCGGCGCTCGAAAAGCGTTCGGCCGAAAAGGGAACCACCGACGCCGAGCGTACCGATCTGAAAGCGAAAATAGCCGACATAAGGCAGCTTGCAAGCCGGATATCCGAATTTCAGCAGTCCCGATCTCAGGTCAGCTCCGAAACAGAGACGCAGATCCAGAACCAGCTGGCGACACTGAAGAAATTGTATGAAACCGCCTTCTCGGTGAAGTGACAGGTCACCCGGTCTGCTTTCCAGGAAGATCTGTCACGCTTCGAGAGTGATTGAAACTTGTATATGGTTCGTGTATAGTAACGGACCGTACAACGGGACAATCGGAGAGATGCGAGAGCGGTCGAATCGGGCGGACTCGAAATCCGTTGAGCTGTTTTGCAGCTCCGTGGGTTCGAATCCCACTCTCTCCGCCTACTTTTCCCAACTGTACGCAGAGGAGAGATGACCGAGTGGCCGAAGGTGTGCGCTTGGAAAGCGTATGTATCCCACAAGGGTACCGAGGGTTCGAATCCCTCTCTCTCCGAGAGCAACCCGACGAGAAACGACTCGTCGGGTTGCTAGGGCCCCTTTAGCGTTGAAGGTCAGGCTCCGCGCAATCGGACATCGCCCAACTCCGTCAGGTCCGGAAGGAAGCAGCGGTAAGCGAATGGCCGGTGTGCGCGGGTACGCTTGGCTCGAGCTAAAGGGGTTTCTTTTCTTCTGATGACGGATGCAAGCCAATGGCCTATGAAGTAACTGCAACACGGCGAAGACCTCGGACATTCGATGCTCTTGTTGGTCAGGAGTTCGTTGTTGCGACATTGAAAAACTCCCTCAAGACCGATCGCATGGCCCATGCTTATCTGTTCTGCGGACCTCGCGGTGTTGGTAAAACTTCAGCTGCACGTGTTCTGGCCCGTGCGCTGAACTGCCCGTCCGGCCCTACTGCCGATGGATGCGATGACTTTCCGGGTTCGGACGACATAGCCCGGGGGACATCACTCGATGTCATTGAAATCGATGGCGCCTCCAACACTTCCGTGAATGATGTCCGCCAGATCAAGGATGAGGTTCTTTTTGCACCTCAGAGCTCCCGGTACAAGATCTACATCATAGACGAGGTCCACATGCTCTCGAACAGCGCCTTCAATGCGCTGCTCAAGACCATAGAGGAGCCGCCCCCCTACATAATCTTTATCTTCGCGACAACCGAGGTACACAAAGTACCCGCTACCATCCGTTCTCGCTGTCAGCAATTCAACTTTCGTCTCATCCCGACTGAGCGAATCATGGAATGCCTGCGTGAAGCCGCAACCGAGCTGGGAATTGGTGTAGAGGAAGACGCGTTGTTCTGGGTGGCGCGAGAGGCCGCTGGTTCCCTGCGGGACGCATACACCATATTTGATCAGGTTGCGGCATTCTCCGAAGACACCATCCGCATGGAGGGGATCCGGGAAAAACTTGGATTGCTCGGCGCGGACCAGATGAAGACCATACTCGGTGCAATGGTGGAACAGGACCATGGACAGGTCTTGAGCCTCGCGGAAGAACTCGTTGCTCAGGGCGTGTCCATCGAGCAGTTTGTAATTGAGCTTGCCGAGTACTTTCGTGCGCTCCTGTTCCACAAACATGGTGTGCAGAAGGAATCCATCCTTGGGTACCGGATCGACGCACTTCCGGAAGCAGCAATCCAGGCGTACTCATCTACACAGCTAGAGAAGGCGATTGAACTCCTTCTGACCCTCTACCGTAACATCCGATACTCGCTCAATCCCCGCTTCGAGCTCGAACTGGTCTTGAGCCGACTAGCCGATCTTCGCGATTACCTCTCGGCCTCCGAAATATCCCGCGGGATTGGCCGCATGCGGCAGGAAATCCTTGAAGGCAAGTTTTCGGCGCGGTCGGCAGCAAACCCGAGTCAAATGGCCGACAGGCACCACGAAAGCGGTGTGCGGAATCCTCCGGAGGACACCCCCGCATCGACGGAACCCGAAGACAAAGACATCGACGATGGAGAGGTGGACACGGATCTGCCGCCGGACGACTATGATTCCGATATGTCCGGTGCTTCTGCGGAGAACGAATCGTTTGATGCACATGTCCCGAACCAGCTTCCCGCCGACAAGGTGCAGGCGGTAATTGCGGCGGTAAAGAAGAGCAAGTTGACTCTTGGGTCGAATCTTGAAAAAGCAATCCTCTGGCAACTCGAATCCGGCGAGCTTGCGGTATCGTTCGAGATTGCATACCCGGCAAACATGGTAAAACGTGAAGCGGACCAGATCCAGGGTGTCGCTTCCACCGTTCTTGGAACGAAGGTTCATCTGAGGGTGCAGATCGTGCGGCAGGATGACGACCCTGCCGTGCACCAGGATCCGGTAGTCGAGATGGCAAAGAAGGTATTTCGCGGCGAGGTCGTCCAGTAGAGGAGTCTGAAGCATGAATTTTAATCCGATGGATCTGATGAAGAACTTCCAGGGTCTGCAGGCTAAGATGACCGAGGCGCAGGAACGGCTCAAAGTCATACGCGCCGTGGGAACAGCCGGCGGAGACATGGTCCGTGTCGAAATGACCGGTGAGATGCAGGTCATCTCGGTAAAGATATCACCTGAAGCCGTGGACCCGAGCGATATTGAAATGCTTCAGGACCTGATGCTCGCGGCGTTCACTGACGCAGTGACCAAAGTGAAGGAAAAGATGCGGGACGAACTCTCTTCGGCGACCGGGGGATTGGGAATCCCGCCGGGATTCATGGGAATGTGAAGTGAATGCTCTCGAGCAGCTCATTGGCCACCTGTCCCGCCTTCCCGGTATCGGAAAGAAGAGCGCAACCCGGATAGCCTATCACCTCCTGCGGGCCGACATTGCATACTGCGAGAGCTTCTCTGAGAGCATTCTGCGGGTTCGTGAGAGAATACACCCGTGTACTACGTGTGGTAACTACACCGAAGTAGATCCGTGTGACATATGCGCCGATACGAGCCGGGACCGACAGACAATCTGCGTGGTGGAACAGCCTCAGGATGTGGCGGTGCTCGAAGCAACACGCGAATACCGCGGTATGTATCACGTGCTGATGGGAGTGATCTCCCCTATCGAAGGCGTTGGACCATCCGATCTCACCATCTCCAGGCTGCTCGAGCGGGTCAAATCCGGTTCTATCCAGGAACTCATTCTTGCAACAAATCCCACCGTCGAAGGCGACACAACTGCGCTATACCTCGTCAAGCTCTTTGAAAGTTCGGATGTACGAACGACTCGCCTCGCACTGGGATTACCCGTCGGCGGAGACCTTGAGTATGCCGATCGCCTGACCATAGCCCGTTCGCTTCGCGGAAGGACACAGCTCTCGTCTTAAGGAGTCTATCCATGAAAGTATTGTTTATTGGTGGTACTGGTAACCTATCCCTCGATTGCACAGTCGAAGCCGTAAGAGCCGGCATTGAGGTCTTTCACCTGAACCGCGGAAACCGAACGGTCGTTCTTCCGGAGGGCGTCACTACACTCAAGGCAGATATCCGGAAACCTGCTGAAGTCACCGCAGCGCTCAAGGGCATGAGCTTCGATGCAGTCGTAGACTGGATTGCCTTTACTCCGGACCATATCGAAACTGATATTGGACTATTCGCCGGTCGGACCCGGCAGTTTGTCTTCATCAGTTCGGCATCCGCATACAAGAAACCAGTTACCCATCAGGTAATCACAGAAGGGACCCTTCTCCACAATCCCTACTGGGAGTACTCGAGGAACAAGATTGCCTGCGAAGAACGGCTCGTTCGTGAGTACCGGGACCACGGCTTCCCGATTACGATTGTCCGGCCCTCGCACACCTACAGTGTTGGCTGGTTTCCGACGGTCTTTGGATCGCCGGACTTCACCGTTCCGGCCCGGATGCTCGCGGGAAAGCCCGTCATTGTTCACGGCGACGGGCAGTCGCTCTGGACACTTACCCACACGAAAGACTTCGCCGTCGGGTTCACCGGCCTTCTCGGAAATCCCCAGGCAATCGGCGAAGTATTTCAGATAACGTCAGACGAAGCGCTTACCTGGGACGAGATTCACCACAGCGTTGCGCATGCCCTTGGTGTAGAAGCAAATATTGTACACATGCCAAGCGAATTTATTGCCCGCCATAATCCGGAACGCGGCGCGGAGCTACTTGGCGACAAGGCGTACAGCGTAATCTTCGACAACAGCAAGATCAAGCGGTTCGTACCTGCCTACCGAGCCACTATTCCGTTCCATCTCGGTATGAGGTGGTCTGCAGAGTGGTACCAGAGCCATCCGGAGGCCAAGGTCATCGACAAGAAACGGGACGAGGAAATCGAACATCTTCTTTCGAAGTATCAACAAGCGTGTTGATGAAACCACCTCTTTGAAGCAGGAGCTCCCCTT
>CAZKMA010000056.1:0-26675 GCA_964553615.1 uncultured Spirochaetales bacterium
CGCACGTAGCTTCACTTCGTCTGATCGAGCTTCCGGCTCGTTCCTGGAAACATGCTTCCCGACATGTCATACCACTCCCTGAAAGACGAAATCGGGATGCAGGGGCGTTGATATGGAAAAGAGCGAACATCCGGATTCGCCCATGAGGAGCGCGAGGGTGACCGATCGCTCCCGTATCGGCCGGTCAGCAAGCAAAAAACGGCCCGTTGTCTGCGAACGCCATATTATCAACTTTCCCCGGGAGTACTATCTCCGAGGTAGCTTTCCCTGTGGGACTTCCTCCGGGGAGATCATGTGGGGTAGACTGAGAGCATGGCTCTTTCCATCTCACAGGTGAAAAAATACTACGACCGCTTCGGTGCCAGACAGGACAGCCAGGGATTCTACGAGGATCCACCGATCGATCGTCTGGTCGAAAACGGTTCTTTCGACAGCGCGAAAGCAGTGTTCGAACTCGGCTGCGGGACCGGGAAGCTTGCCGCCCGGCTGTTGTCGGATTGTCTTCCAAAGGACGCAGAATACCACGGAGTCGATGTGAGCGAGACCATGGTCGGACTTGCGTCCGACCGTCTGCTTCCTTTCGCGGGCCGCGCGAGTGTTTCTCTTTCCGCCGGCGGAGTGCAAATCCCTCTTCCCGACGGATCAGTTGACCGGGTGCTTTCTGCCTACGTGCTGGATCTTTTGCCGGAGGATGGAATAGCCGAACTTTTTCGCGAGGCGTACCGCGTGCTCAAACCCGGCGGGAGAGTCTGTTTTGTCAGTCTGACGAGCGGAGTTGGTCCGGGCTCCCGCATCGTGTCCGGACTCTGGTCCGGCGTGTATCGGCTCCTGCCGGCGCTCGTTGGGGGATGCCGTCCTATACAGTTCGAACACTATCTGGAGTCTTCCGCATGGAATGTGCAGTACCGTGAAGTAGTTGCGCCCTACGGTGTACCCTCGGAAGTGTTCATCGCAGCACGCTGACTCCGGTAGTAAACTGCGGCTCCCACCAGAATAAACAGCGCAAACACAATCAACAGGTTGCTGTACGGAAACGCACGACTGTCCATGACGAGCGGGTTGTGAAAGAAATTGAGCCAGTGGCCCTCGAGGTATCTGCCCACGAGCGACGTGCCGACGGCCGCAGACACAAAGCTGACCAGGTTGAACAGTCCCATGCCGATGCCGGTCTCGTGTTCACTGAGAGTCTGAGAAACGCTGTTGATGAGGGCGGTCTGGGTGAAATTGAATCCAACGTACATCAGTACCAGCGTTGCCGCTACAACAACGGGCGACCGACTTATGACGACGGACAGGACAAGGAAACTGGTCACCAGAAGCGACAGTCCGATAGAGATGACAAACGCGTTTCCTTTCCGATCCGCGAGGTTTCCGCCGTAGGTACCGAACAGAGCGGAGATGATTGCCCCGGGGAAGAGGATCAGCCCGATCTGTCCGGTTGTCATGCCGCGCACGGAAGCGAGCATGAGCGGCACGACGAAAAGCACCCCGGTAACAACCGAGAATATGATGAACCCGACATACACTCGCTTTCTGAATATTCCGTTGCGAAGCAGCACCAGGTCTATGAATGGATTTTTCGAAACGAGTACGTCGACGACGAACCCTGCAAGAAGCGCAAGGCTAAGGACGAGGTAGTACCACCGGGCGAATGTCAGAAAGAGCATGAGCGATCCGATTCCGCCCGAAAGGAGTACCGCGCCGGGTATATCGACTTTGCCGGGACGTCGTTCTTCGTCCGGCAGGATCTTCCGGAAGAACGGGATGGAAATGAGGGTGAACAGCGGAACTGCGAACAGAAGCGACCAGTGGAGCATTCCCGAGACGAATCCTCCGATAACTGGCCCGACGCCAATTCCAAAGGCGACTGTTGCGGTGATAACACCGAAGACCTTGCCCCGTTCATCCGATGGGATGTACCGCGCAACAACTACCATAACGAGCGCCGGAATTGCGGAAGCACCCGCACCCTGTATTGCGCGGGCGGCAATGACTATGGCATATGAAAAATGAAACGTGAAGCCGATGAGCGATCCGGTGCTGTACACAATGATGCCGAAAACTATGAGCGATTTCGGACTGAAGATATCGGACAGCTTGCCATAGATGACCGATCCAACACCAAAAAAGATGATGAACGTCGTCATGACCCAGCTGACTCCCGACGCCGAAAGATGAAACTGTCTCGCAATTACGGGTGTTGACACATTGAATACGGTCTCGTTCAGCACCGCAAAGAATATAATGAATATGATCCAGGGGACCGTCTTCTTCACATCGAGTGAAGCTCGTTCCGGCGTCCCCGTATATGATGCACCTGTCATGTCTTCCTCTTTTCCGGCGCGCAAACTCAAGAATTTTGCGCAGGATCAGAAGGTACGAAATGGTGGACCGGCCGGCAATCCTCCGGAAGCCAATTGTTGTACTGCCGGAGAAATTGCAGCGGATATTCCTCTACTGATGTACCGGTTCGCGTTTGCCGCGTGCAAGAGACGCAAAGACTCCTGCAAAGCAGAGTGCGGCGAAGATAGCAAAGCATATGTGCAGACTCTGGAGAAAGAGCGGATAGACGGACGGCGTTATGGCAATACGGCCAACCCGGATACTCAAGACCAGCATTGCAATTCCCATGCTCAGCATCTGCCCGACAAGTCTCATGGTGCCGAGTGTTGCCGAAGCCACTCCGTAGAACCGCCGGTCTACCGACCCCATGACCGCGTTCGTGTTCGGCGAGGAGAAGAACGCGTACCCGATACCGACAACGACGAGCTCGACGGCAATGAGAACGAGAGGTGTTGCTTCTCCAATGGTGGCAAGAAGACCGAGCATGACCGTCATAATTCCCATGCCCACAGATGCGAGCAACCGCGGTTCGTACCGGTCGGAGAGCCTTCCTGCAATTGGGGAGAAGAGCACCATAAGCACCGGCTGGGCAATCAGGAGGAGACCTGCGGTTTCCGGAGTCAGCCCCTTTATGTACTGGAGGTAGAGACTCAGGAAAAACGTCAGCGCAAAGGTCGCGCTGTAGTTTATGAGCGCCGCGAGATTCGACATGCCGAACGCGCGATTGCCTCTGAACAGAGAGAGCGAGAGGAGCGGGTCCGATGCCCGCTGTTCCCTCAGGAGGAAAAACGCAAAGCCAACAACGCTTCCACCCACGAGCGCAAAACCGGTTGGAGCAGGGAGTACCGATAGCCCATATATGAGCAACCCGAGGGTAAGGATCGAGAGCAGCGCTCCCAGTGCATCGAAGTGGTGGCCTTTCTCCCCAAGCCATTCACCCTTGAGCTTGAAGACAACCAGTGCGGCAGCGAAGAGGCCAAACGGAACATTCATGAGATAGACGCTTCGCCATCCGAACTGATGAGTCAGAAACCCGCCGAAAAGCGGGCCGAGAGACAGCCCCGCGTAGGTGAACGCAACGTTGATGCCGAGTACTCGTCCTCGTTCAGTCGGCGGGTACACGGACGTCAGGATTGCCACTCCAGTTCCGAATATCATTGCCGCGGAAATACCGATAAGCCCAACAATGGCAATGAGGATCCCGCCGCTTGGCGCGAATGCTGCCAGTCCGGAAAACAGCGTATAGAGACTGATACCGATCAGAAAGATGCGCTTTCGCCCGGTCATATCGCCGAGTTTGCCGAAGGGTAGCAGAAAGGCGGCCGCCGCTACCAGAAACGCGGTGGTTACCCACCCAAGAGACACCGCGTTCAGCTGGAACTCCTGTCCGATTGAGGGGAGTGCAATATTTACCGCGGAGGCGAGGTAAGGTGTCATGAACGAACTTGCACACGAGACCGCCAGTGCAGTCCTTCGGATCGATTTTTGGTCTTCTTCCATGCTGTACTCCGAACAAAAAATATAGCGAATCTCTGCTCCCGCGGAAAGGGTGCGGTGTACGGGTGATATCGTCGGGCTCCCCGGGGCAATGCACCGAAGCGCCGCCTCCGGTGATATACTTGTTGTTATGAAGTTGCTTCTCCGGGCTATGGCATTAACCGCGGTACTCTCAGCGACTGCATGGGGCGCCGGATCCGCCGAGGCCGGGAGGCCGATTGCGCCGGCAGCCGATGCGCCGAGCCGAACAGCCGCAGTGGTATCCGGGAGGATCGTCGACACGGCGGGACGCGGGGTGCCGAATGTGTCCATACAACTCTGCAGCAGCGACATCTGCATGCTCGGCAATACCGATGCGGCCGGTCAGTTTACGATTCGGAATGTCCCACCGGGGAATTATGAATTGAAGTTCCCGGTTGCGGGCAATCCGGCCGAGATCCGTGCAGTACCAGTCCGGGTTCAGGCGGGGGAGCGTTTGCTCCTCCCCGACGTGGGTTCTGCGGCCGGAGAGCTGAGTCCCCTGCCGGAGTGATCCCGGCATACCTCTGTTAATTAAATGTATAATAACCTAATAAAACATATATTTTAAATTGACAGCCCCCGGAATTCACGCTACCATGTTCTCACAATCAACAAAGGGCGAACACTGGAGGACATGATGCGCGAGTTCACGGAGCCGTCGCGAAAGGTGCCGGTTCGGTTCGACACAGACGTTCTTGTGGTCGGCGGAGGCCCGTCAGGGGTCGCTGCAGCCGTGGGCGCAGCGCGCGCCGGTGCTCGGGTGGTTCTTGTTGAGCGGTACGGGTTTCTTGGTGGAATGTGGACGGCAGGACTCGTGCTGACGCTGGCAGGATACAATTGCTGGCTGAAGCCGTATTACCGGTGTGTTGACGGAATTGGCGGAGACTGGCTCCGGCGCGCGACCGCACAAGGGTATGCGGAAGACAACAGCGGTTGGGTCCTGAATTCAGACCCCGAGGGGATGAAGCTCATAGCGGACGAAATGATTGAAGAGACCGACGTTATTCCGGTGTTCCACACCTTTGCTGCCGATCCCATTGTGGAATCGAACAACGTGAAGGGGATCATGCTCGAAAACGTCGAGGGTCGCTCGGCGGTTATGGCGAAGATTACTGTTGATTGCACCGGAAATGGAGACGTGATCTATCGGTCCGGGACGGGCTGGTGCAAGGGAGACACGCTGCAGCCAATGACGCTCGCGTTCGATCTTGGCAACGTGCATCCGAATCCGGAGATTTCGCACACCGAGCCGCGTTGCATACCGATTGGGCCCGAACCTGTTGAATTGCACGGAGACGCACTGAAAAACAATGCCTCACGCCGGCTGGATATTGAGATAGATTACGATCGGATAACGCAGGACAGGAAGAGCGGCCGCTTGCCGCTCTTCGGCGGTCCGTGGTTTGGCGGGCTCTGGAAGGATGTTGCCTGGGTGAACACCGTTCGTGTTGTCGGGGACGCCTCATTGAACCAGCAGCTCACCGATGCGGAAATTCAGGGGCGAAAAGACGCGAGGGACCTCGTACAGTACTTTCGCGAGACTGTTCCGGGATTCGAGCAGGCGCGAATTCAGCGTACGGGCGCACAGATTGGCGTGCGGGAGACCCGTAGACTGAAAGGTATCTACACGCTGAGTGGAGCGGATATCCGGAATGAAGCGGAGTTCCCGGACGCCATTGGATTAGGCGGTTGGTCGATCGATATTCATCCTGCAACTGCAAAAGCAAATCACGCCATGTACGTGCCGCTTCCGTTCCAGATACCGTATCGCACACTGGTTCCGGAGGACATGGGATCTCTCCTTGCCGCCGGACGCTGTATATCTGTTGATCGGGAGGCCCTCGCTTCCGTTCGAGTCGGCGCCACGTGCTGTGTTACCGGTCATGCGGCCGGTGTTGCTGCCGCAATCGCGGCTGGTGCAGGTATTCAGCCCCGTGATGTGGACACGCGGCGCCTTCAGGAGGTGCTGTACTCTCAGGGAGCCCTCATCAGACTACCCCAAAAAATTGCAGCCAATTGATCAACTTCGCCGTCGGGTGGCTGGTCCGCCGACCACTTGAAGCCCCTTGAGTTCTGAGTTTCGTGGTGAATTAACTGTGCGATCCTTAATGGCCGCGCAGATTGATATTCGATGCGTGAATCGGGAGGTGTACCAATGAAGAAGATCTTGCTGATCTGCACGTTCATTCTTGCAGCAGGGGTGGTTTTCGCGGGGGGCAAACAGGAGCAGCCGGCCAGCGCGCCGGGAAGCTCGGCACAGGAATCGAAGACGGTCCGGATGTGGACATTTCTAAATCCGGAGGGAGCAACCAGCGGTCGAAATCTTGCATTGAAGAAGATTATCGACAATTTCGAGGCCGCGAATCCGAACATAGATGTGGTTGTGGAGCCCCAACAGTGGGATATCATGACAAACAAATTCTTCGCGGCTCACCAGGCCGGGAATGCTCCCGATATCCAGTGGGTCATTTCCTACGACCTCGGGACGGCCATTAAGCAGGGAGCCATCCAGGATCTGGAGAGTCTCTTCCTGAACAATTGGTCGAAGGATCAGATTGCAGACATAGACGATGCATTCTTTCGTTGGGGCGAGACCAATGGCAAGCACTATCAGATTACCTTTTCCAGAAACTACTTCTCCATTGTCTACCGCAAGGACCTGATCCAGAAATACAACATTGATTTTCCATTTCACACCTGGGATGCCCTGGTAAAAGCCGCGGTGAAGTTGAACGGGAAGGATGAAACGACCGGTATCCAGCGATACGGACTGGGCCAGGCCTTTGGTCTCGGTAAGGTGGATCCGCCGATTTTTACCTACGACGCACTTACCCATCAGAAGGATATCTTCAATTCGGACGGCACGGCGAACTGGACCACGAAAGAGATGGTTGCCGCGTTGACCCGAATGAGTGAGATGGTAAAGCAGTACAAGATTACGCCCGAAAGTGCGGTGAGCTACAATATTGAAGACGTGTATCAGGATTTCATGGCGGGAAAATACGCAATGATTACCGGTGCGTCGGTTAGAATCCCCTCGCTTCGTGCAGGGGCGAACTTCGATCCGAACTCCATTGAGCTTATCCACTATCCGGGCGACGGGAAGGCCGAATTTGGTCAGGGACTCTTCTCCGGTTGGGCGGTGGCGGTCTGGTCCAAGAGCAAAGTCAAGGCGGAGGCCGGAAAATTCCTTGAATACATGGTGAGTCCGGAGGCGGACAAACTGTGGGTTCTGGATGGCGGACAGGTTCCCATGCGGAAATCTACCATCGGCGCGCTTGGAGACTTCTTTTCGCGGCCCGAGAACGATTACCTGAGGATCACTGCGGAGGGATTCGCCAAATACTGTTACGCAACACCAACCGCTTTTCCCATACCGGGGTGGCGTGAAGACCTGAACAAGGCGGCGCAGGACGTCGTTGCAAACGGCACGGATCCGCTTGTGGCGCTTCAGACTGTACAGAAAGACTTCAATTCCAGAGTGGGCAAGTAAACACCGGAACCGCAGATCCGGAAACGGGAGACCTCACTGCGGGGTCTCCCGATCCCGTTTAGAAGAGACGTTCCTCTATGCGAAAAAAACTCAATCTGGGACCGGTGATGATTGCTCCCGGTTTCCTGTTCATCTTCATGTTTCTCATTTTTCCGATTTTCTTTGCCCTTGGCCTGGGATTTTTCCGCATGGATTTCCTGCGAATCAAGAATTTCAGCGGATTGGCAAACTATGTTGCGGTTCTCTCCCGCACCGAGACGGTGAATTCAATCGGACGCGGGATGTTCATGAGCCTGGTTTCCGTTTCCATAACCATGGTTATTGGATTCCTGCTTGCGTACTGGGTCAACTCCCGCTCGGGAGGTTTCGCGTACGCAATACAGATAGTGGGACTGGTACCCTGGGTGCTTTCAATGGTTGTCGCCTCACTCTTGTGGAGATGGGTCTTTGCCGGTGATCTCGGATTGTTCAACTATGTGGGATCTCTGGTGGGGATGAAGACCATGGAACCCCTGCGCAACAGAGCGTCCGCCATGGGTTCGTTGATATTCGTCATATCGTGGCGTACCGTCGGCTACTCAATGGTCATGCTGCTTGCTGGTTTGAAGACAGTACCTCAGGAACTCATCGAGGCGGCAAGTGTTGATGGCGCCGGACAACTTCGCAGGGTATGGCACGTCATACTACCGCTCATCAAGACCCCGCTTCTGGTGTCCGGGATAACCGTCATGTTGAGCAATATCAACAATGTAACCGTTCCCATGGTGCTTACCGGCGGAGGCCCGGTAAACGCAACGAACGTTGTTGCACTCGAACTCTACCGGATGGGGTTTGTCTACAACCAGTACGGTTCGGCCAGCGCGCTGGCCACAATCGTCATACTGCTGAACGTCATATTGATCCTTGTGTATCTGAGGGTGGTGAAGTGGACAATTTAGCAAATCGGACACGTGCCCGCACCATACTCATTGCCGTCGAGATCCTGGTCTTTACGCTTTTCCTGGTGCTGAACATTGTTCCGGTATTCTGGGGAATTCTCACGTCATTCAAGTCGACTCGCGATATTGCCGCCTTTCCGCCCAGGCTTATCGGATTTCAGGCGGTCCTCGTGCATTATCAGCGCGTAATACAGGGCGGGTTATTCCAGGCCTTGATTGTCAGTATCCGCAACTCACTGATAACGATCGTGTTCGGTGCATTGATTGCCGCTCTGACCGCGTACGGATTTGACCGTTACCGGTTCCGCTTCCGGAAGGCTCTGTTCTTCTGCGTGGTTCTCGGTATCCCGCTCTCGGTCGGCTCGTCTGCCCTCCTCATACCGAACTTTCTCTATATGGCGAACCTCGGTCTGACGAACAGGCTGGTCACGCTTCCGCTTCTGTACATCACATACAATCTGCCGATGGCCATCTGGATCCTGAAAGGGAACATGGAAGCAATCCCTGTCTCAATCGACGAGTCAGCCAGGATTGAAGGCTGCGGCGACTTCTACATCTTCTTCAGGTTGATTCTTCCCCTCGCAAAGCCGGCGCTCGCCGCCTCGTCGTTGTTTCTGTTCATTGGATCCTGGAACGAGTTCATAACCTCGTCGGTAATGGTCGATTCCCCGCATCTGCGGCCAATTCAACTTGCCATCTACAACTATCTTGGATACTTCGGACGGGAATGGGGTCCTCTGACCGCATCCGCCACGATCGCCATAATTCCGATAATCCTGATCTTCTCAATCCTGAGCAAACTCCTCATTTCGGGATTGACCCAGGGTTCCGTGAAAAGTTGAGGCAGACATGAACGAAAACACATTCGACGTTATTGTTGCCGGAGGTGGGCTCGCCGGATTCACAGCGGCGGTTTCGGCGGCGCGGATTGGTGCCCGTGTGGCCCTTGTTCAGAACAGACCGGTGCTCGGGGGGAACTCATCCAGCGAAATACGTGTTCCGGTCGGCGGCGCCTGTGATTTCAATCCATGGGCTCGGGAGTCAGGTATTCTTGAAGAGTTTTTTCTGAAAGAGCGCACGCGGGATCCGCGGCGAATATGGCTCGGAGAAACGCCGTCGCTCTGGGATATCACGTTGTACGAGATAGCGAAGGAAGAGCAAAACCTGACGCTCCTGCTCAATACTGCGGTGGATGCGGTTTACCCTGGGGACGGAACCCGAATTGATCATCTTGCCTGCAGCACGGCAGGGAACGAGTCGAGCTTCGTACTATCGGCACGAATCTACATTGATGCGACCGGCGACGGATTTGTCGCAGCCCGAGCCGGTGCGGATTTCCGCATTGGACGGGAAGCGCGGAACGAGTTCGGAGAAGATCTTGCTCCGGAGGTCGCCGACGACAAGGTAATGGGCAGCAGTCTCCTGTTTCATGCGGAGGACGTCGGACACCCGGTCCCGTTCGATCCGCCTGCCTGGGCACCCCGCTATCCGCACGACAGCGATCTCGGTCACCGGACTCACGACGACATCCGCGCCGGATACTGGTGGATCGAGGTGGGGAATCCACCCTACGACACCATTCGGGACAACGAAAAGGTCAGGGACGAACTGTACGCGCAGCTTCTTGCTGTCTGGGATCACATCAAGAACCGGCGCAACCATGGTGCGGACAACCTGCACATCGACTTCATCGGGGCGGTCCCCGGCAAACGAGAGTCCCGTCGGGTCATGGGCGACTACATCATGACTGAATCTGATATCCGCAAGGATTCGGGGTTTCCGGACGCGGTGGCGTACGGAGGGTGGTTCTGTGACCTTCACACCATGGGCGGCATCCTCAGTACCGACGAATCACCCGAGCCGAGCTTTGACAATGACCCGGCCGAGGTGGATCGCAGGCAGATGTACACGTATTCGATTCCGTTGCGCAGTCTCTATTCGCGCAACATAGACAATCTCATGATGGCCGGCCGGGACATCAGCGTGTCCCACGTTGCGCTCGGCTCAACGCGCCTCATGGCAACCTGTGCGGCCATTGGGCAAGCGGTGGGGACCACGGCAGCGATGAGTGCAAGACGGGGAGTCTCTCCGCGGGAAATGTGCCGGGACCACGTTCTGGAGGTCCAGCAGCAGCTTCTGAAAGACGATTGCTATATTCCGGGAATAGCCAACGAGGATCCGTTGGATCTTGCGCGTACCGCAGCGGTCACCGCTTCTTCGTCGTCGGTACTTTCCTTCGAGCACGGAATTGTCGGTGACGAGTATGAATACCCGAAGCAGCGATCGTTCGGCAGAAGCGGGCTCCAACTGGAACGGGCCGAGCTCTTTCCGTTTTCGTCCGACCATCTGGATGCGATCGATTTCGAGCTCGCCTCTACGGCCACCCGGGCAGAAGAGCTGCACATTGCCCTGTATCATGCGCGGAGTCTGGTGGGGTTTTCGGCGTCTCGTCTCCTGTTCGAGCAGACAGTAACAGTTACGCCGGGATTCTCAGGTTTCTTGAACGTACCCTTCAATATTGCGGTTCCCGCGCACTCGCTCCTGTGGGTCAGTCTTCATTCGACCGATGGGATCTACTGGCTCTATTCGAATAACCCGCCGACCGGGACAGCATCCGCATCCCGGATTGTGAGCAACTGGAAGCCGCAGAAGGGCTCCTACGGAATACGGCTTTCACCGGAAAGCCGCCCCTACGAATGCGAAAACCTGCTCTCCGGTCGTTCCCGTCCCGAGGAATGGACGAACATCTGGATTTCCGACCCCGCGGCAGCGCTCCCGGCGTGGGTTCAGTATACCTTCGACCGTACGGTCGAGCTCGACACCATCCATCTGACGTTTGATACGAATTTGAATCTGGCCCATATGGCCGTGCCGGGGCTGTACCGGGCGCCTGAGTGTGTTCGGGATTATCGCATTCTTGCTCGAACGCACGACGATCCGTGGATCGAGGTAGAAAGGGTGCGTAACAACTTTCAACGAACGAGGATCCACCATTTTGCCCCTCTTCAGGTGGATGCCCTGAAGGTTGAAGCGGATGCTACGAATGGCAGCCCATCGGCACGGCTGTACGAGCTGCGGGCCTATTTCGAGGGATCATGGACTCGGTAGCCATTCGACGAGACGTGCCGATCGTCGCGGAGGCGGACGTGGTGGTGGTCGGAGCGGGGCCCGCGGGTGTTACCGCTGCTGTTGCCGCGTCGGCATCCGGAGCCAGGACGGTTCTCATTGATCAGTTTGGATATGCGGGCGGCATGGCGACCGCCGGGCTGGTTGGGCCGATACTGGGCGTGTATCACTGGCCGACCGGCAAACGAATACTCGGCGGAATACCGTATCAGATCCTGCAACTGATGCAGGAAAGCGGTGGTGCTGAGCTGGTAAACGAAGGAATGCTCGTGCCGTTCGACCCGGAAGTGATGAAACACGTGTGCGACACGCTTCTGCTTGCGAACAACGTTCATGTCCACTATCACACCTTTGCCACCGACGTAGTGCTCAAAGACGGCAGAATTGACGCGGTCATAGCCGCAGTCAAGACGGGCCTGGTGGCATTCAGAGGGTCGGTCTATATTGATGCCACGGGGGACGGAGATGTGGCAGCCGCTGCCGGGGTGCCGTACACGTTGGGCAATCCGGACGGCACCGGGTGTCAGCCGATGACAACCGTTTTCCGGATAGGCGGTTTACGTTCAGGCGATATTCGGGACTCCGAGAATCCGGATACCGGGTATGTTGCCACCGAAGTGCGCGACGTGCTGCTGGATGCGGAAAGTCGAGCGCTCATTCCCAGGTTCGGCGGCCCCTGGATCATGCGCGGGTCCACCTTGAGAGACGGGGAAGCGTTTGTGAACATGGTTCGCCAATGGGGAGATCCAACGGATGCCGCGACCCAGTCCCGCTGTGAAATCCACGGCCGGGATGACATGTTCCGGCTTGTCGACTACCTCCGGCGAAACGTGAAGGCTCTTGCCAGCTGTTATATCATCGATTCAGGCGCAACAATCGGAGTACGGGATTCCCGCCATTTCGCCGGAAGGTATGTGCAGACCATCGATGACGTAATGGGAAGGGCGGACTTTCCAGATTCAATTGCGCTCGGCGGCCACATTGTGGATATTCACAGTACACGGGGCGGCAGCGATCAGCTCCGGAAGAGCATTCCCTGCTACGAAATTCCGGTCAGGACCCTGCTGGTTCACGCGATCGATAACCTCATCCTTGCAGGTCGGTCGATATCTGTGGATTATGAGGTGTTTGCCTCCGCACGTGTAATGGCTACCTGCATGGCAATCGGGCAAGGTGCGGGCGAAGTTGCCGCTCTTTCGGTGCGGTTCGGCACCAGCCCCAAAGACATTTCCGCCGAAAGACTTCAAACAGAACTCAAGAAGAAGATGGTTATTGCGAAGCTCGCGGATGTAGTCTGATCGCCCATCCTTCGGGCGAATACTGCCAACCTATTCGGGGCGTTCCTATTGCGGTTATGCGCCCTGCCGGAGATACGCGCCCTGGAGCCGGAGGATGTCCTGGACCCGACCAATGTCCACCTGAGCATTCGTCTGCTTCTCCATGGACCCGAGCGCGGCGGCAATTCCAACCCCGTGTGCTACCGCCATGCATGTTGCCATGACCCGCGCGCTCGCCATGGCAACATGGGTTGCGGAGATACATCGGCCTGCGACAAGAAGGTTCGACACGTTTCGCGGGACAGTACACCGGTAGGGAATGTCGTACGCCGGAACCGCGGCAAGAGATACATCGTCGGCGCTCGGACTGTGAATGTCGATCGGATACCCTCCAACGCCAATAGAATCCGGGAATCTGGCCCCGGTTCGGACATCTGTCTCAGTCAGGATATATGCGCCATGGACGTGGCGGGTCTCCCGGATTCCCGACCAGGCAGCACTGGACGTGAGCCGGGCGTTTTCAAAACCGGGAACATACTCCTTGAGAAAACGGATAATGGTGGGGATCTGGGCTCTTCCCTTTATCTCTATGTTTGTCAGTCCTTCAGCTTCGGATCCGAGCTCGCCGCGAACATGGACCATGTTAATGGCGACCGCCGACTCATCCAGAAGCGTAATGTAGCAGACCCTGTCCCACGGGATGCCCTCGAATCCATCTGAACGTGCATCTTCTATCAGGTTCCTTAGACCGACCATGATGTGCTTTCTGTTGAACCGGAATTGCCGACGGGGCAGCGTTTCGATCAGATCGTACTTTTCCGGGTTTTCGAGCACTCTGCGTGTAAGCGCCTGAACTTCCACCCCGTCCAGTCGGAAGACCAGCGTGGCGGACTGGGTGAGTCCGTCGGAGTCTCTTCCTACGGAATACGGAACTCCGGCTCTCGCTGCTACATCGCCATCACCCGTTGCGTCCACAAAGAAACCTGCAATGTATGCCTCTCTGCCGGATTTGTTTTCAGCGAAAAGCGCGCTGATACGTCCGTCCTCAGTCAGGACATCCGATGTCACCGTGTGCAGATGCAGTTCAACCCCCGCGTCGAGTACCATCTCCTGGCAAACGAGTTTGACCGACTCGGTGTCGACTACAAGAAACGGATTGTGCAGCTCACAGTCAATGAACTTTTCACCCGCGCCACCGATCCGGCGCATCCTCTCTATGAACTCGCTGGAGATGCCCTGCACAATCTGTCTTCCGGATGCATCGAAGAACCCCTGAAACGGGAGTCCCATTGTGCCGACTCCACCGAGGAACGCCTTGCCTTCCAGGAGGGCAACGTGGGCGCCCTGCCTTGCCGCCGCAACCGCGGCAACCACACCGGACATTCCGCCGCCGCACACCAGAACGTCCCAGTTCCCGCGTACCCGCCGTTTTCGAGCCGGTTCCTGAAGAAACTCCGCCATTTTTCTCTCCGTTGTCTCTCTGAGTTCACATACCTGCTGCTTCAGGGACGTCCAGGATTGCACCCTGTTCTCTCAGCACCTGAAGCAGCGTGCTTGCATCCAGTTCTCGTGGCTCAATGTGGTTTCGGGCACAGAGCGCCGCCGCGGCTCCGGCGGCCTGTCCGGTCACGCCGCACTGGGCGCCCACGCGGACAGATGCAAGCGCTTCACGGTCAACAGAAATGCACCGGCCCGCCGCAAGGAGACCATCCACATTCTGCGGAAGGAGCGATCGGTAGGGGATCTTGAACGGTCGGGGCACATACATGGAATGCAGGGCGACCTGGTCGGTCGGGTGAATGTCTATAGCCCAGCAGCCAAGTCCAATTCCGTCGTCAAAATCGGCAGCCTGCCGGATGTCGTCTCCGGTAAGAGTGTAGCGACCAACAAGACGCCGGGTCTCCCGGATGCCGATCTGGGGACTGGTATGGAGAATACGAGCGTCTTCGAAGCCGGGAAGGTGCTTCTTGAAGTAGGCGAGTAACTGGAAGCAGTTGCGCCTCCCTTCAATTTCTGCCCGGGTGAGCTCTTCAGCTATGGATGCGTCCCCGATTATTCGTGTGCTGTTGACCCAGACGATATCTTTATAGAGTCCTCCGAACCATGGTCCGCCGAATGGAGGGAGCTCACCGCGCAGGCGCGCGGAACGCATATCATCGTAACTTATTTTTACGTCGGACCGAGGCGATCCCCATTGAGCAAGGATCTGGCCGGTGAGCTCCACCGGTTCCGGACCTATCGGTATGTAACGCGGCGCTATGTGATCCAGTTCCGGGTCAAGATTCAGATTACCGATTCGGAAAGGAACAGTCATCGGCTGCAGAGTGTTCCCTTTTATCCAGTTTGCGCCAGACCGCGCAATGACGTCACCATTGCCGGTGCAGTCAACCGTGACCCGCGCAAGTATTGCGCCGCGCCCCTCAACGTTTTCCACCATTGCACCGATAACTCTGCTCCCATCCATGATTGCTGTTGCGCACCAGGTGTGGAACAGACACTTCACTCCGTTCGTTGCGAGCATTTCGTCCGCAACCAGTTTCATGCCTTCGGCGTCGGAGTTTAAGACCCAGCTGTCGTTATCCTCGGCAAATCCTGCGGCGGTTGCCTTCCTGAGCCATTCTCCCGGTACGCCCGCCACGCAACGGGAATAGGGCCTGAGCCACAGATTAAAGCCCGCAAGTGTGGTTACCAGCCCGGCTGTCCACATGCCGCCAAGGAATCCGTGTCGTTCGACAAGCATGGTACGGGCTCCTGCCTGCGCCGCTGCAACTGCTGCGCTCACTCCGGCGGGCCCGCCGCCCACAACAAGAACATCAACTTCGGCAATGAGGGGAACTTCCCGGGACGGTTCTACCAGGTAGCGGTTTCGGAACTCGGACTCCATTGATTATTCTCCCATCGGGAATCAATGCTACCATGCGACGGAGAGGACGTCAATTAAAAACATATATTATTATATAAATAAAGTGTATGAAATATATGATTATTCGACGGAGAATAGAGGTGAAGTGCTTGGCAAGCGGCGTAACTTGAACTACGATTAAGGTACCGGCAACTTTGGCAATTGAAGGAAGTCGTCCAGATGGCGCGGAAGTTTACATACCAGCATATCGAGCAAGAGCTGAAGCGGCGGATTGAGTCAGGATATTACCCGCAGAACGGCCGAATTGGCAGTTCGAAGGGATTGGCCCAGGAGTTTGAATCTTCTCCGGTCACGGTGGACCGTGCGCTTGCCCGGCTCGTGGATTCAGGCTACCTCACCCGAACGCAGCGTCTGGGCACATACGTCAACCCGGTCTCGAACTGGAACACCCGGCAGAAGAAGAAAGAACGTACAAACCTTGTCGGCGCGATCGTCTTCGACTCTTCATCGCCGTACATCTGGGCCTCTGCTATACGCGGCATTGAGCACGGTCTTCAGCAGAACAACGTTCATCTGGTCATCTGTAACGACGATGGTGATCCGGAGAAGGCAAGACAGTACATCGATGATCTGTCGGAAAAGGGGATCGACGGTTTTGTGGTCGTTCCGCTCGGAATGCCGACCCGCGAAGAATATGAAGTGCGCAACCGGGAACTGGTAGACCACCTGCGTTCCAAGAAGATGCCGTTCGTGTTCTACCATCGGCATCTTGAATCCGCCGAGTGTCCGGCTGTCGTCTCGAATAACTATTCGGATACGCGCGCACTCATATCCCGATTCATGGATGCAGGAATTCGCAAACCTATCTGCCTTTCACACTATTACAGCTCCGTTGCCCACAACCGGGAGCTCGGTTTCATAGACGAATTGACGAGTCGCGGTATTCCGGACGCAGCTGATCGTGTATTCAACCTGAAGCCACACACGCTGGAGATCGGTTCGGAAAACTGGGAAGAAATTCAGGAGATATTCGCATCCGACGTGGATTTTGACGGTGTGTTTGCAGTGGGCGCCTACATCCTCGAAGCGGCCCGGATTGCGCAGGCCCGGCTGCCGAAGGATCTGCAACGGGAGGTCAGGTTTGCAAGCTTCGACTACCTCGAGGCCACCTACCGGTCAAGCGAAGTCATTATGTCGATGTTTCAGCCGAACTTTGAAATGGGGGTTCTTGCCGCGGACCTCCTGTTGAAACAGATGAACGATTTCCCGGATCTGAGTGCCCAGGTCTGTGTTGCCTCCCGTTTCCTGGAGTACCGGGCGCAACGGTAGACTGTCGGGCAATGTCGCACAGACGTTGCAGCTCCGCCCGACGCTGCGGGATAAGAGCGCGGCCTGCGTTGATTCTGAAGAAATTCCTGAAGTGCGGATGCGCAGAAAAGAGCTCGCCGGGTACGGCAACCACGCCCTCTCTCGCGGCCTGCAGGAATGCTTCGGTCGCGTCCACCTCCGGCGGGAAAGAGACCCAGAGCAGGCAACCTCCGGTCGGGCGGGAAACGGTGCTGCCCGGAGGAAGCGCATCTTCCAGGAGATTCAGGTATTCGTCGAGCCTGCGGGAGAGTGCACTCCGCAGCGCGAGCAGATGCGCGGAATAGGCACGGGTTGAAAGATAGGAGGCAAGGACCCGTTGCGCCGGAGGCGACGTCTCGAGAGACGATCGGATCTTCGCCTCCGCGAGCTGTGGCATGAGCGCGGTGGCGCGAATCCAGCCGGTGCGGAGTCCCGGAGCAAGAGACTTCGAACAGGATGAAAGGAGAATCAGATTCGGGAAGTCTCCCAGGAGCGGTAAATTCACCGGACGTTCGGCGGAGAAGCTGGTATCGCCGTACACATCGTCCTGAACAAGAACGACTTCGTGCTCTCTTGCAAGCGCGATAAGCCTCCTCTTCGCTGCTATCGACATGGTGGAGCCGGTCGGATTCTGAACGTTCGGCTGCACCAATATCATCCGCACCGGGCGAGAAAGGAGTGCGGCCTCAAGCGCGTCCAGGTCAATTCCGTGCTCGGCTGTTGTCCGGATTTCAACAATTGTGGCCTGTGCCGCAGCGAGCTGCCGGAAATAGTCGTAATAGGTCGGAGATTCCACGATAACAACATCTCCGGGTCTGACAAACGAGCGGACGACCAGAGATATGGCCTCGGTTGCGCCGTTGGTAATCATAATATCGTCCGGAGATGTTATGCCGTTTACCGGTTCGTAGTGGAGGGCAAGGCGGCGGCGCAACTCGAGCTCTCCCTTCGGCTCGGCGTACTCGATCCAGCCTGCTTCGAGAGATGCGAAGAGCCGTGCGAGCTTTCTTTCCGGAAGAAGATCCCGTCCAGGCGATGCGATTGCGAAGCCGCGGTCTGATCGTGCAAGGCGTTCGAACACCAGATCCAGTCGCTCACCCGCATTTCGGTCCCACTCGACATACCGATCCGGAGGGCCTGAAGGCACATCGAGAATCCGTCCCCGCTTCACGTACGCCCCGCTGCGTTCACGGAGGGATACGAGACCGTCCCGTTCGAGCAGCGCAAACGCCGACCGGACCGTGTTGATTCCGTAGCCGCCCGCCCGGGCCACATCACGCAGCGAGGGAAGCCGGTCTCCCGGAACGAGGGTTCCAACCCGAATGAGATTGCGGTATTTCAGATAGATATCCAGGTTCTTGCTCATGATGGCGAGTCTACTGTATCAATTTCTGTTTGGCTAACGGCCTCTGTATCTCTTCCGGGCAATGTGCCTCGTTTGTCTTGACAGATTCTGCGGAGGATAGTCAAATCCTAAGCGAGGAGCACCAGAGATGTACAGAGCGTTTTCTCCGCACGCCATCGGATTTTCCGTCTCATTCCGGGATGCCGTGGGGGCCGCGGCGAGAAATGGGTTTCGAGGATACTGGTTCGACCTGCGCACCGATGCGAAACAGGACGTTTCGGTAATTCGGGAGCTTCTAAAGGCCCATGAGATGAGGCCCGCCGGTTTCGGTCTGCCGGTCGACTTCCACCGCGACGAACAGACTTTTACCCGAGATCTGAATGCCCTTCCGGGTTTTGCAGATACTGCCCGGGCATTGGGGCTCGGCCGTTGTACGACGTGGATAGCGGCGGCGAGCGATGAGCTTACGTATGAGCAGAACTTCGATCTGCACCGGACCCGACTCCGAAAGGTTGCCGAGATCCTTGAAGAACGGGACATCCGACTTGGCCTCGAGTTCGTGGGGCCGCCATCCTTCCGCAAAGGGAAGAACTACGAGTTTGTCCACAACCTCGGTCAAACCCTCGAACTCTGCACCGCAATAGGAACCGGGAACGTCGGCCTTCTTCTGGACCTCTTTCACTGGGATCTTGCCGGGCAGACCGAAACGGATTTCAACCTCATCCCGAACCAGGAGTACATTGTCCTGGCTCATGTAAACGACGCGCCGGCGGGGCGTACTGTCGAAGAGCAGCTGGATAACGATCGGCGGCTCCCCGGGGAGACGGGAGTGTTGAAGATCAGGCAGTTTCTCTCCGGGCTTGCGCGCCTCGGTTACGACGGACCGGTAGTCGTGGAACCGTTCAGCGCAGAGCTCAAATCAATGCCGTTCGAGAAGGCTGTTGCGGCAACCAGGGAGTCGTTGCAGAAGGTCTGGTTGCCGGGTACGTAAGCGTTCGAAACGCAAGTGGTGTCGACCGGGCAGCGTCTACCGGCGTTTGGCACCCGGGCGGTGGTCACCATTTTTTGGCACCGTGGCGACCGCGTGACGGTTTGCGCTTAGCAGCCTTTCTGTATCAGTTTTTTTATTGCAAATTGGTACTGTATCTCTCTTCCGCCTGGGCGTAGATTCGCAGACGGAGGAAGAACCATGTTTCCAAAGTCGGTCTACGCTCCGTTTGTTCTCGTCTGTTCGATATTCGGCACCACCTTTCTTGCCATCCGTCTTGGATTGCTCGCGGGCGCATCTCCCGTCTTCTTTGCCGGCACGCGTTTCCTCGTTGCCGGTGTTCTGCTCCTCGGGGTGCAGCTCGCGGCGCGAAAGACGACGCCTTCTGCTATTCGTTCCATCCTGAGTCCCGCAGCGTTCATCTCTCTCTTTCTTACCGCCGGGACGTTCGGTTGCATGTTCTGGGCGGAAACCCGCATCGATTCCGGGTCAATGGCGAGACTCGATTCGCTCGGGCCCATTGTTGCCGCGCTACTGGCAACGGGAATTCTCCGCCATCGAAGTGGGCTTTTCCACGTTGTCGGTTTTGCGGCGGGAACCGTAGGGGCGGTACTTCTTGCGCAGAACGGCGGAGCGGCCCGGGCGAGCGTCGAAGGGACCACAGTGGCGCTCGTGAGCGTTGTCCTCTACGCGCTCGGCATGGTTCTCTATCCGAAACTGTTTCGCCCGTCGGAGGACGCAGTGACGGTCAATGCGTTGCAGATGGCGGTCGGAGGCATCATTCTGCTGGTAGTTTCGCCGTTTGTTGAAACGGTGCGCTTCCCGCTCTCCGCAGGCGCGCTCCTTCCGCTCGCGTATCTCATTGTGGTCGGCTCGATCATTGGCCACACCGCAAATCTCATTGTTGTGCGCCGGGCAGGTCCGGTTTTCGCATCCGCGTGGCTCTACGTTGCGCCACCTATTGCTACGGTTGTCGGCGCGCTCGTTCTTGGGGAAACCGTCGGAATACGAGGCATTGCGGGAATGGTTTTTGCGCTTGCCGGTGTGTTTTTTGTGTCCAGTGCCGAATCACGAGCCCGGACGGCAGTCAGCAGTGTCGGGGCTCAGCGATGAGTCTCCGGATGCTTACTCTTCTTCTCGTAGTACTCGAAGGGAAACGGACTTTCTTCAACGTTCCCGATGTCGGTTCCTGCGTAGCTCTTTCCAAGCTCCCGGGAGAGGCGGCGTGCCTCGGACATGCTTTCTGCCCGCAGGCGTTCAACAACCGAATCGCTTTCTGCCGCGGGCACCGGCGAAGTCCTGTCCGGAGAGAGTGCCTGGTCGAGGCCGAACGCCGGCGGCGCCGGATTCCATTCCAGGTGCCTCCAGGAGCCGGAGTAGATGTCGAAGGCGTATAGAGGCAGGAAGTTTCGTCCCTCCCTGGCGACAAAGATCAGTGCGTCGCAGAGAAAATCAATCTCGGCATCTGTCATGAGGAAGTGGAGGCTTACCCGGGTCCAGCCCGGTTTCATACCACACTTGCCCTGGAGGATGAGCCGTCTGTACTGTTCCGAACGTTCGTCCCCTATGGAGAGCAGTCGGTGGCCGTACGGTCCGGCGCAGGAACAGCCGCCGCGGGACTGAATGCCGAAGAGATCGTTCAGAAGGCGTGCAACGAAGCGCGGGTGCAAATACGAGGACCTGTCCCGAATAAGGAAGGAGAGGATCCCGATTCTGTTTTCCGGTTTTGCGGTTCCAATGATTTCGATATTGGGGTCCGAAGATATGCGCTGATGTACGCGCAGGGTAAGTTCACGCTCACGCTCTTCTATGGCCGCAGGATTCATTGCTTCCTTGAGTTCCATTACCAGGGCGGCCTTCCAAACCTGCGGAATCCCCGGCGTACCCGCCATTTCCCGGCCTTCGATGCTCGAAAGGTAGTGCTGTTCGAACTGGTTTACAAAGTCGACCGTCCCCCCGCCCCCGTGGGTCGGTGGCAAGTCCGAACGGTATATACCGTCGTGGATAATGAGAATCCCGCTGCTCCCCGGTCCTCCTATGAACTTGTGCGGCGAGAAGAAGATTGCATCGAAATAGCTCTCTTTATCCCGGTTTACATCGATCGAGGCATAGGGTGCAAGCGCGGCGAAATCGAAGAAGGCAAGAGCGCCATGTTTATGGAGGATACGCGCAATGGCGTACACGTCGCTTCTGACCCCCGAAACGTTACTCGCCGCCGAGAAAGATCCGATTCGCTGCCGCTTCTGGTAGGCAGGGTTTTCGAGCTTCTGTTCCAGATCCTCCAGGTCGATGAGTCCGTCCGTGGTAAGACCTATTTCCACTACCTCTGCGAAGCATTCGCGCCACGTCACCTCATTTGAATGGTGTTCGTACGGTCCGACGAACACCACCGGCCGGGCGTCTGTAGGAACTGTGCCGAGTCTCTCCCGGGTTGCCGGTGGAATATAGACACCCAGAATTTGCTGCAGCCGCTCAATTGCGCCGGTTGCGCCGCTGCCGGCAAGGATGAGCTTATGATGGTCGCCCGCGTGCACGAGCCGCTTGATTGTGCTCATAGCGGTCTCGAGAGCGCTCGTAGAGAAGTTACCGGTAAAGTCATCATCGGTATGGGTGTTCCCGTAATAGGGGAAAAGCGAAGCTACGTATTCTTCGATGAAACTGACCGCTCGGCCGGATGCGGTGTGATCGGCATACAGGAGAACCCGTTTGCCGAAGGGCGTATCGATATACGCATTGGCTCCAACAACGTGCTCCCGTACAATCTGCCAGAACTCGTTTTTCATTCCGACCCTCGCCGTGAAAGTGATTAATCTCACAGTAACCGGTTTCGGTGAAACGCTCAAGCTGCGGGCTCTGGAGGGCTGGTGCTCCGCAACTGTACCAGTTTTTGAATCGATTCACTTCCAGGGTCTCCCGGTAGTATCTTTAGCAAAACTATAAGGAGTTACTCGTATGGCGATTGAACATCGAAGGCTCGGCGGACACGGCGTGCTCGTCAGCAACCTCTGCCTGGGAACCATGAACTTCGGTCCGCAAACGTCCGAAAAGGACAGCTTTGCAATCATGGACCGGGCCCTGGACCTCGGAATCAACTTTTTCGACACTGCCGATGTGTATGGAGGAGAGGGAAACCGTGGACGCACTGAACAGATTGTCGGGCGCTGGTTTGCACAGGGCGGCGGCCGTCGGGATGCGGTGGTTCTTGCAACCAAGGTATACAATCCTGCAGACAGTGGAAACGACAGATCTGAGCCGAACCACAATTCACGCAACCTTTCAGCAATGAAGATAAAGCGCCACTGTGAAGGGAGTCTCAAGCGGCTTCAGACCGATACAATCGATATCTACCAGATGCATCACGTGGACCGGGACTGTCCGTGGGAGGAGATCTGGCAGGGCATGGGATCGCTTGCAGATCAGGGCAAGATTGTCTACACCGGCTCGAGCAACTTCGCGGGATGGGACATCGCCACCGCCTGCCAGGAAGCATCGAAGCGAGGAATGATAGGCCTCGTGAGCGAGCAGAGTATCTATCATCTGAACAACCGGATGGTGGAGCTCGAAGTCATTCCCGCGTGCCGTCATTACGGACTTGGCCTCATACCCTGGAGCCCTCTCGGAGGCGGACTGCTTGGTGGGGCCCTCGAAAAGGCAAGCAGCGGCCGGCGCAGCAGCGAAGGTGTACAGAAGGCAATTGAACAGAACAGAGGCAAGCTCGAAAAGTACGAAGCGCTCTGCAAAGAGATGGGGGAGAAACCCGCCGCGGTGGCGCTTGCATGGCTCCTGCACAACCCAATCGTGACCGCCCCCATTATCGGTCCACGGACAATGGAACAGCTCGAAGACGCAGTGCACGCGACGGAGATCTCTTTGAGCAAAGAGATTCTGGGTCGCCTTGACGATATCTTCCCCGGTCCCGGAGGCGAAGCCCCCAACGCCTACGCCTGGTAGGCGTTGGGTACCGCGCCCTGCGCGGCGAATCCGCCGTACAGGGCGTTTGCCGGTACCCGCTCCGCCGAGCACTTGCTTGCCAACTCGCCTTGTTCCTACTCCGCTGAAAAGGGAGTATTCTTGTGTTGACGGTTCGCACCGTGAGTTTCCGCAGGCGCAATTCGAGGGGGGGTGATTCCTTGGCTGTAGAACTGTACATGGTTGGACTGATTGTCCGGGATATGGAAGCTTCGCTTGAGTTCTACCGACAACTCGGGCTGGCAGTCCCGGAGAATAGCGACGGAAGCACCCACGTGGACATCAAGATGCAAAGCGGACTGACCCTGTTCCTGGACTCAAATCCTCCCCGATGGGATCCCCTCTATGTTCCTGAAGAAACCCCATGCAGCGACGCGGAGGTTCCAGAACGCTATCGTTCCGTTCTCGAATTCTTTCTCGGAACAAAGGAAAACGTGGACGCGAAATACGAAGGGCTCACCGCGCTTGGATACCGCGGCCACCGCGCCCCGTACGTAACGTCATTCGGGATGTACTTCGCCATGATCAAGGACCCCGACGGACACATCATTCTTCTGTCCGGAGAGCAAAGCGCCGTCGGAATAGTGGGAGAGTAACCGGGACAGCAATGGCCATTGCTTCAGCCTGGTCATGAGTGCCGTAGCTGTCTCGTGCAGCTGACACGACAGGATACTCATTCAGGTCTTCTCCACCGGATGTGCGGCAGAATACCGCGACAACAAACGCTTCAAACGGAGGAGGCCCATGAGCTTTCGAAGCCTCTCCGGTCTTTGTTCAATTCCCACCAGAAACTCCGTTTCCTTGAATACTTCTGGAAAGTGATTACAATATGAAGACGAGTCCACCGGATCAGTTGCTCGGGGAGGTTTGGTATGCGAATTCGGTCAAAACTATTCTCACTTATTTTGCTGTTACTCGGTACGTTCGTCGTATCGGTTGCCGTATATTTCGTCATTCTTGCTCCAATCGCCGGCATCGAGTCCGAGAGGCAGGACCTGAACAATCTCCACGAGGCGTTGACGGTCGAAACCGTGCAGCTGAACCGGCTTGCGCGGGCGCCGTTTGACCGGCAGCTGGCAGCATTTCAGAGCGCAGCCGCGGATACCGAGAAGGCGTTCCAGGGCGTGAAGCGGCTCAAGGTGCTCCCCTCCATCAACGTCTCCGTGCGTCAGGCGCTGGTCGTGATCGAAAATCTGCAGAAGCTGCTGGCAAAGGACACAACCAATTTTTCGGCTTCCGTGGATTCGTTGATGACGGACGCAAAGCAGATGTTTCACGTTACAAGTTTTGATCTGCCGTCAGTGCTGACAGGTCAACAGGTACGGTCGCTGGGGCAAGGGGCGCCCCTGATAGCGGACGTTCAGCGGTTCTTCACTCAGATGGAGATCCTCGACGAGACGATGAAGACATCCACCGGCGTCGTGACGGATCAGTACTCGGTGATCGACCACGAGGTCTCGAAGATCGAGACCCGGAGCAGGCTCGTCACTATCGCGATAATCGTCGTGCTGGTTGCACTGACCTTCGGCGTGTTTTTCTTTCTCACCGGCCGACTTGCCCGGTCGATCCAGGTTCTCGAGGCGGGAATAGCGGCGGTGAAGGACGGCGATCTGACCACCCGCTTCGAGGCGCGTGGCCGCGACGAAATCGGAACGCTCGCGGCAAACCTCAACACCTTCGGCGATACCCTCAAGGAGACCATTTCCCACGTTCAGCGGGTTTCGCGCGACAACATCCATCTCAAGGAGAGCCTGATCGTCACGACCGGGCAGACCAGTGCGTCCGCAACGCAGATCAATTCCAACGTAGAATCGATCGGCAGGCAGATCGAGGGACTCGATGAGCGGTTCGTAGAGGCGGTGCGCGATGTGGAGGGAATCTCGAGCAGCATATCGTCGCTCAACACGCAGATTCAGGAGCAGATGACCATGGTTGAGGAATCGACCGCGTCCGTTACCGAAATGATTGCATCACTCGAGAATGTCGCGTCGATAACCGACAGGCGGCGGGTGGCCGCCGAGAATCTGACCCGGACCACCGCAGCGGGAGGCGAGAAGGCTACGGCAACCTTCGAGGTGCTTCGAAAGATCAATGACAATGTCGACAACATCCGGAATATCACCGGACTCATCGGCGGGATATCCTCCCAGACCAATCTGCTTGCCATGAACGCGGCGATTGAGGCGGCGCACGCCGGAGAGGCCGGGCGCGGGTTTTCCGTGGTTGCCGACGAGATTCGGAAGCTGTCGGAAGCCTCCGCGGCACAGTCCAAGGAGATCGACCGGATCCTTCGCCTCATGATGGACCTGATATCTCAGGCGAATGATTCTGGGGCCGAGTTGAACGACGCCTTCGGGTCGATCGAGCGCGAGGTGCGTGAGTTTTCCTCCTCCCTGAGCGAGGTCGCCGCCACCATGAGCGAAATCCGCACCGGCGGCAACCAGGTACTGCAGGCGATGGTGGTGCTCCAGAACGCCTCGGATTCCGTCAAACGCGGTTCGGGAACCATCAACGAAAACGCGGGTTCAATCCACGATACCATGCTCGCGGTGCAGAGAGTCTCTGCAGAGGTGACGGGCGGCATTCATGAAATAACCGGAGGCATCCGTGAGATTTCCGCCGCCGTCAGCAACGTGCTCGGCATAGCCGAAGAGCTCGGCGAGCTTGGCGAGTCGCTCGATCAGGCGCTTCTGCGGTTCCGGACTGAGGAGGGACCGGACGCCGGCGCTTCTTCAGAGGAGCAGGAACAGGGTGCAGAGGAGCAATCCGCTCAACCATAGAGCATTTCGAACTCTCTTCCGTAAGGCGTCCGAAAAGCAGGGATCGTTGCGCAACTGAGCTCATGGTTCAGTTGCACGTCTGGCGTGATGAAATGTGACCAACACAGGACCGTAAACTTTGACCGTATGGTCAATTGATTCTGGATGGGACCAAGAATCCGCTCCAGCTTTCGGATCGCTATGAGCGGGGTTTGCTCGGATATCTGTCGGTCACCGCGCCATGCATGCCGTAAACTGACCGACTCACGCGGTAAGGAGGAACTCGATGAAACGAAGAATTGACACGACCGTCTCGATGAATGGAACACAGATGGAGTACGTGGCCTTTGGGAGCGGCCAACGTCCCCGCATTGTGCTTCCAGGTTTGAGCGACGGCTTGACTACGGTTTCGAGTAGGTCGTTCGTGCTATCGTGGTTCTACCGGCAGTTCGCGACGGAGTTTCGTGGGTAAGTGTTCAGCCGACGAAGGCATCTATCAATGGGCATCACTACCCGGGAAATAGCCACCGATCACGCTGTCGCGACGACGGCGGTTCAACTAGAGAACGCAGCCGTGTTTGCGGTATCGCAGGGAGGCATGATTGCCCAGTTCCTCACGATAGACCATCCAGAACTGGTGTCGAAACTTGTCCTTGCAGTAACAACACCGGAGGCGGACGAGACGCTGAAGAGTGTCGTCTCTTCCTGG
>CAZKMA010000056.1:26775-31403 GCA_964553615.1 uncultured Spirochaetales bacterium
TTCCTGGCCCAGGCCGGGGCGTGTGTCGAGCACTCCGTGACGAGCGAGCTAAGTCGAATCACGGCGAGAACGCTGTGCATTGGAGGGGGGACGATCGAGCGGTTGGGCGCGGAAAAACCGCCGCGCTTGCCGAACGGATTTCCGCGGCAGAGATGGAAGTGTACCCTGAACTCGGACGCGGGGCGTTCGAAGAAACAAAGGACTTCAATGGGCGAATGCTGGAGTTTCTCGCGAGCGACCGATAGCCCGGCTCAGTGTAACACAGCGATGAGTTCCCTTGCACGACCGGTTTGACCTCTTGGGCCGTCCAGTGATCGATAACCACATCTCATCGCTCCGAAGGGCACTTCGCGCATTGACAACTGAGCAGCTACAACGTCGGTTTGCCTCGTTCAAGTACACCTGTCTGCAGATACTCAATACATATTTCCGGCGCCCCGCGTGTCACTGAAACAAGTGAACGAGGACCACGAACCTGTACTCATCACTTCAGCAGACGAGCTTGGCAATCACGTTGGCTGACAGGGTTGCTTGATTCCGCGCCCGGTACCCGAGATAAGTACGGAAGGATGTGAAGAAGATCGTCCGAGCGGGATCAAGATAACCGACACAAGAGCTTCTGAACGTGCACACTGCGAATGACGCTCTCCCCAATCCAAGATCTTCTCGAAACGCTTATGGCGGCGTGGAGATAGTCTCACTGTTGTCTTCGGCACGAAGAAAAACCGCCACGGCGACATGACCAGTTCGCGATATAGGGTGATATTGAGCCTGGCCAGCTCCGGGCAGTCGCGATAACCTGCTCGTGATTCGGTGTTTGGCCGGTCACAATTTCCACACCTCCCTATTGGCGGATGCCCGCTTGCAGAAAACAGCGGATAACGCATACCCAGGTTCGAAGATAGACAGGGATGAACGTTCGCGCATCAACAGGCTGATCCGCGACCATCTCGGTAGCAGAGTGCAATACATTGGCGTTGCCGAGACCCCTGTACAACTCGAACTGAGAGCGGCCACTCTCGGAGACCGGCAGGATCAGGCGGATTCCGTACGATTGCGACCAATCCGTGGAATATTCTGCCTTTACCGCTGGCATAAAGCATGCGATGATTACTGAAACCATAAGGAGCGATGTCAGTGGGTCAGCAAATCCTCTCAGTGGAGAAAATCGACAAGCGCTTCACGGGCGTACATGCCCTGAGTCAGGTGGATTTCGACCTCAACGAGGGTGAGGTCCACGCCCTCGTCGGCGAGAACGGTGCCGGCAAGTCCACGCTCATGAAGATCCTTGTCGGGATCAATTCAAAAGACTCCGGCGAAATACACTATTTTGGCCGTCTTTTCAACCCTCGCAGTCCCAGGCACGCAATGGAGATGGGAATCGGAATAATCCATCAGGAGCTCAACATGATGGATCATCTCACCGTTGCCGAGAACATCTATATCGGTCGCGAGTCGACTCAATTCGGCGGTGTACTCCTCGACAAGCGCGAGCAGAACCGTCGCGCGGCGGAACTGTTCAAACGGCTGAAGATGAACATAGATCCGACCGAGCAGCTTTCACGTCTGACGGTCGGAAAACAGCAGATGGTGGAGATTGCAAAGGCAGTGTCGCACCGCTTGCGCGTGCTGATTCTCGACGAGCCGACCGCTGCGCTCACCGAGAGCGAAATCAAGGAACTTTTTACCATCATGCGGGATCTCGCAAGCCGCGGTGTCGGCATGATTCACATATCGCATCGTCTCGAAGAGATCCATCAGATTGCCGACCGGGTTACAGTCCTGCGCGACGGGGAGCGGGTCGACACGAAGAACACTTCCGAAGTCACCAAGGCGCAGATCATCAACATGATGGTCGGGCGGGTTATATACGAGCAACCGAAGGCAAAAAGCAATGTTGCCGCCGACGCACCGGTCGTGTTGCGGGTGGACAAGCTGAACGCCGGCAGGCTGGTCCGCGACGTAAGTTTCGAACTCCGGAAGGGAGAAATACTTGGCTTTTCGGGCCTCGTCGGTGCCGGCAGGACCGAGACTGCGCGGGCAATTTTCGGTGCGGATGAAATTCAAAGCGGGACCATCGAGATAGGCGGCCTGCGTGTATCGATAAAGTCGCCCGAGGATGCTGTCGCTCACGGTTTGGGGTATCTTTCCGAAGACCGCAAGCGGTATGGGCTTGCCGTGAATCTCAGCGTCAAAGACAATCTGGTCATGGCGACCTACGACCGTTTCGTTCGCGGTCTGTTCGTGCACGCAGGAAAGATCCGAAAGGTGTCCGAAGAATACGCCGATCGGCTCAGTATCAAGACACCTTCGCTGGAACAACTTCTGCGCAACCTGTCCGGTGGCAACCAACAGAAAGTGGTCATAGCGAAATGGCTGATTCGCAATTGCGACATCCTCATTTTTGATGAGCCCACCCGGGGAATAGATGTCGGTGCGAAGAGTGAAATCTATGCTTTAATGAATGAACTGGTGAAGGAAGGCAAATCCATCATCATGATTTCTTCCGAGCTGCCGGAAGTTCTCCGTATGAGCGACCGAGTTGTCGTTATGTGCGAAGGGAGAATCACCGGGCAACTCGCCATCGAGGATGCGAGCCAGGAAGCGATCATGGAGTATGCCACCATGGGACACCAGGAAGTTCTCGCCGGGAGCTGAAAGATATGTCAGACGTAACTATCGAAGTCGATCGAATGCAGCGGTTCAAGCAGCAGGGGCTCAAGTACATGCTCGCACCGGCCGCACTGCTCATCCTCTACGTCTTTTTTGGGATTTTTGGACGTGACTACTTTTCCTACCAGACCTTTGTAAACATCGTAGACGCGGCCTTCTACATCGGGTTCATTTCCATGGGCGTTACCTTCGTGATAATTAGCGGAGGAATAGACCTTTCGGTTGGAACGGTCATGATGGCGTCGACGCTCATCGGCGGAACTGCCATGAAACACGGTCTGCCCATGGTGCCGACGCTCCTGTTGATCATTGTCGCCGGACTCCTCTTCGGACTTTTCAACGGGATTCTGGTGTCACGGCTGAAGATGCCGCCGTTCATCGTTACCCTCGGTACGATGATGATATCCATGGGTGTCGGTTCGATAGTTTCGAACGTGCAGAGTGCGACCTTCCCCATTCGCAGCGCGCCGGGAGGGTGGTTCAAGAGTATCTTCCTCTACCTGAGTCCCAACGGGGTGAATATTCCGACCGGCGCATTTCTGCTCATTGGCGTCGCGGTGATCTGCCACCTCATGCTTTCGAACACCAAGCTCGGCCGCTACACCTACGCCATCGGAAGCAACAAGGAGGCGGCCCGTCTCTCTGGAGTCGACGTAAAGAAGTGGGAGCTTCTGGTCTACGTGATTGCCGGCGGTACTGCCGGTATCGGCGGTATCTCATATGCCGCAATTTACACGACGATTCTTCCGGCGCAGGGCCAGGGGTTCGAGCTCTATGCAATCGCCGCGGCGGTTATCGGCGGTACCTCACTCGCCGGCGGTATCGGCACAATCTGGGGGTCGATGATCGGCGTCTTCATCATGTCGGTTCTTGCCACCGGATTGCCTGCCATGGGTCTTCAGGCGCACTGGCAGACCTTCTTTACCGGCGTAATCGTCATCGGTGCGGTGCTCCTCGATATGTACCGGAACAAAAAGGCGGCGGAGGTCCGAATCGAAACCCCGGCCGACACGTACCGGACGTCGATGATGGACAAAATTGCGGCGATGAAGCATGAAGCATCGGTGCACAAGTCGGCCGGACGGTCCTCTGAAGCTGCGACGTTGCAGAAACAGATCGTCGAAGCGCGCGCCCAGATGAAGTCGACGTATGCAAAGATGAAGGCGGAAGTGAAGGCGGATCAGGCGCGGATTCGCGCCGAAGAAAAGGCGGCGGACCGTGAGTTCGCCGAAATGGTTCGGGCACGGGAACTGGAGCAGGAACGAGGCGCGGAGTGAAGGTGAATATTTCGCGCCCGACAAAACTGGTAAAATCCCCTGGGCATCAGTTCATGGGAAAAAATATGGAGGTATCTATGAGCATATCCAGACGTACAGGAACGTTGCTTGTTGCAGTCGCTTTCCTCGTAGCGCTGGCTCTCCCCGTTTTTGCGAACGGTTCGAAAGAGAGCGGAAGTCAGGGATCGTCTGCGCAGGGCAGCAAGATCTTCATTCCTATGGTTTCGAAGGGATTCCAGTTTCAGTACTGGCAGGTCGTCATGAAGGGCGCTCAGGCAGCCGCGAAGAAGTATGGCGTGGACATGACCTTCGAAGGTCCGCCAACTGAGAGCGACATTCAGATCCAGGTTCAGGAGCTGACGAATGCAATGGCGAAGAACCCCAACGCTATCTGTCTTGCGGCACTTGACACCAACTCGGTCATGGATCTTCTGAACCAGGCGGTCGCCAAAAAGATCCCGATCATCGGTTTTGACTCTGGTGTTCCGAATGCTCCCAAGGGCGCGATCTACGCAAATGCCTCTACCGACAACATGGCGGCGGCAGGTATTGCGGCTGACCACATGTTCGCGAAGATCAAGGACAAAATCATTGCGGCCACTGCATCGAACCCGGTTACCATTATCGATTTCAACCAGGATGCTACCAGCCAGTCGGTTACCTTCCGTGGCAAGGGTT
>CAZKMA010000057.1:0-1765 GCA_964553615.1 uncultured Spirochaetales bacterium
GATTCCTCCGATCAGTCGAAAATGGCCTCGTGGCTCCCGCCGCTGATGCTTTCGAAACAGAGGTCGATCTGGCGCGCGGTGTTCCGTATTATGGAAAGTTCGGGAATATTGTCGCGTGCGAAGAATCCGGCGTCCGAAGTTTCGATGTTGGACTCGAACTGTCCGTCCAGATACCTGCATTGGACAAAGATCTTGTATACCGAATAAGGATACGTGTCCTCCGTGTGCTTGTTCCGGTCAAGGATGGCCAACACTCGAAGTGGTTCAACTGATACGCCCGCTTCCTCAAGGACTTCCCTGGAAACATTTTCCCGCAGCGAAAGATTCGGCTCAGCCCACCCTCCGGGCAATGCCCACTTGTTATCCAGTTCTTTGACGAACAGGAGTTTCCCTTCTTTGTGCACGACAGCTCTGACATCGACCTTCGGGGTTTGATACCCCGTTTCGCCGGCAAAGAGATCACGCACCTTTTCGTCGCTTATCCCGGTGTATTCGGAAACGATTTGCACGGAGAGATTCCGCAATCGCTCGAATCTCTCACGGTCGAACGGGTCCCGGGTGTATTCGAGTCCGGCCTGGGCAATGGACTGTATTTCCTGCGCCCATGCGAGCCATTTTTCCTGCATGTCATCCCTTCCCTCTGGCACGAGTATAGGCCGGTTTTCTGACTTTGTGCGTTTCCGGAAAACCGGGAAAGGCCATTGCCACCCCAATTCCCCTTCAAAGTTGTCTTGACAAAAGGGATCAGTTCATCCTTTCCGCTCAGGTTCCTTGCCTGGGAACATTGCGCCCTGCCGTTCAACAAGCCACCGCACGGCGTGCGAGATTTCGGCGGCATGTTCCGGCTCCAGACACTGGTCAATTACTTCGGCCAGCAATTGGAACTCGGCGAGCACCAGGGCGGGGGAAACATTATCGTGCGGCAGCCGTTTTCCGGCCCACTGCAACTGGTCATCCAGGATCTCAACCGAATCGGTAGCCATTGCAGCATCGAGTATTCGAAGCGTAAACTGCAGACCGGCTCTTATCGTCTCGATACTCACCGTCCGGGGTTGATCACCAGCTCCCGTCCGGGCGGCCGAACGACGTGTGGTCTCGGTCAATATCTGATCGTGCGCCGCCCGGAAGGAATCCAGGGCTGCGGGAGTGACCCCGATGTGATCGATACTTTCGCTCATGGGTTCACCCCTTCGACAACAGCAATTGTTGAAACAGGCGTACCGCATCCTCGGCATCCGGTGAATACCCATCGGCGGCCACTTGTTGCGGCATCCGTTGCGATAATCCGAATGCCCTGCCCCCGGCCACTATTTTGACCGGATGGGTGTTGGACTTTTCCCGCATGCCGGAGATTAATTCCACGGCTGCCGGCAGATTGAATGCGATTGTCGCGGATATGCCGAATACGTGAGACTTGTGCTCCAACACCGCGCGGATCACATCTGGAATTGGCGTACTCGCGCCGAGAAAGACCACATCCCACCCTTCCAGCTCCAGAAAGTCGGCGACCATCCGCGCTCCGAGTTCATGCAGCTCACCCGGCGCGCAGGCGATCAGCGCCCGAAGGCCATTCCTGCTGCCAAACGGAAACTGCGAATAGAGCTGCGAGATCACCGACTGGGTAATTGCAGTCACAACGTGTTCCTGGGCTACCGTGATCTGTCCTGTCTCCCAGAGTGCACCGAGCTCCCGCTGGCTGGGTTGGATTACGCCAAGATACAATTCCCGAACGGTCATGCTCGTGCGTGCTGCCTTCAGTATCAGG
>CAZKMA010000057.1:1865-3164 GCA_964553615.1 uncultured Spirochaetales bacterium
TCGCGGCCGGAAGCCCCATGCCACGCCCGAGGAATTTTGTTGTGAAGAACGGTTCAAAAACTCTCTCGAGTACCGCATCCTCCATTCCCGGACCGTCGTCGTTCACTATCAGCGATACAAATCCTCCCGGACGCTGGGTAACCGTGCCTATTGTGATTGCTCCTGCCTCACCGATTGCTTCAACAGCATTGGAGAACACACTCGTGAGAACCTGAGTCACCTGACGAGGATCTGCCACGATGAACGAATCATCCGCCCGGCTGTCAAATCGCACGCGTATCGCCGGTGAGAGATGCTTTTTCTCCGCGGCAAGAAATCCGCTGATCAGCTCGTTCAGATCGCATCTGGAATACTGGTTTTGCTGGCTCTGCACGAAGGAAAGCAGTTTGTCCACAAGTGCGACAACTCGTTCACTTGCCACACGGGCATTTGCGATATTCCTGGCATCGCGATCCCGCCCGCTATGTCGGAGAGCGAGTATCTCGAGATTGCCGAGCATTCCAGTCATGACGTTATTCACTTCGTGAGCTATCCCGGCCGCAAGCGTTTCTGCCATTTCCTGTCGGGAAGCAACAATACTCAAAGCCTGGAGCCGCTTCTGCTCGGTTACATCCTGCAGGAAGCAGGCCACTCGCTTGATCTCGGGACTTTCGGTAATGACTGGAAAGAGCGAGACTTTGTACCATCGACCCTCAATGACCTCTTCAAATTCAACGGGGGACCTGGTCCGCAGCGCCACCAGAAACTGCGACCGCCAGATTGATCTGATCGCCTGCGGAAGTACATTTGCAACGACCATATCCGCCGACAGTTGTTCTCTGGACATTTTCATAGTTACGAGGAACGCCTCGTTCGCGTTGATGTAGAGGCCGTTCCGATCGGTAAGAAAAACGAGTTCCGGGGATGCATCCAGAAGAGTCTGCAAACTCTCCTCCGCTTGTCGTCGGCGTTCTGTTTCTCTCTCCAGCAGGTGGTTCTTCTTCGATACTTCACGAACGAGATTGGTGAGGTCATTGTTGAGCCGCGTCACATCGTCAAACAGCTCTTCATTACCCTCGCGTCCTGATTCGATAATCGGATCAACCATTTGAGTCATTATACACCCGAAGCCGACAAATGAGCATGTGTGGTGACGGGTGGGACGTTCACGACGACAAATCCGGGACAAACGGGCTGCGTAAGGATAGGCTTTGGGCGCGGCCCAGACCGGCTGGCCGCGTCGTGATAGAATTGACAGAGGACGCCGCAGATCAGTCGGGAAACGTCCGCGATCAGTCGCCGGTTATGGCGGAAGAACGG
>CAZKMA010000057.1:3264-31357 GCA_964553615.1 uncultured Spirochaetales bacterium
AACGGATACGCTCGAGAGGGTGCATCCGGTAGGAGGCGGCGCAATGCTCGTCGCTGCGCTCCTGCAAGGGCGCAGGTGATGCGAATCGTTCGGCTTCGCGATGGCCTGGCCCATAGATGTATGCGGTCTACCTGTGCAAAGGCTATGCGGTGAGCTTCCAGCGGGTCTCGGCTTTCTCTCCTTTGGGAAAATAGTCATCGAGCCCGTTGGCGATGATGCGTACGCCACGATTGTCATCCGCTCGGAGACTTCCTGTACTGGCTACCATACCGACGAGGCGGACTGCAAACGTCTCTACCGCATGGTAGTGGAGGTCATGTGGAGGATCGCGAAGTAACCTGACCAGGCCGTGCTTGCAACGCCGTAGATGCTTTTATCGGCATGGACGAGAGCGGCAAGCAGGTGTACGATTTGATACTGCGAAGAACAATTTTCGAGTGGGTGGGATGAAACTAAAGTACAAGTTGACCGCATTCACGATATTCGCCCTCCTCGCGCCGATGCTGGTCATTTCGATTTACGCCGGCTCGCTTCTCTTCCGTAATATTTCGTTGGCTCAATGGACCTTCCTGCAAAGCGTCTCGGACAAATTGGAAAGGGTGGTCCGGGAGGAGGAAGAGAGCTACAAGGCGAAGCTAAATGAGATCGCAAACAGCGAGTACCTTCAGGACAAACTGTATGTGTATAGCAAATACTGGGAAAAGATATCTCCGGCTACCCTGGAGTTTGACCTCTACCCGTTCCAGGACTTCGTTCACAACAACATCTTGTTCTCCGAGATCGACAGCGTCCTTATCTTTCGGAAAAGCGGGAACAAATTCATCAAAGTGGTCGGCAGAGGTCCGACTGTCCAGCTTCCGGAGACTCTCTATCAGGAGGCGGTTCAGCAACACTATTCCACGCCACAGTATTTTCGCTCATCGAACGGTATCTTCTTTCAATATTGCCGACCTTTCTTTTCTTCGGGGCGCATAGTTGGCCTCGTCATTTTACAGAAGGCGCTTGATGCTGGTTTCCTCTACAAAATAGCCTCCCGATTCGGTGTTGAGGTCGCAGTTCTTGTTGACGGCAACTATCTGTTCAACTCACTGCCATCCACAAAGATGACGCTTTCCAGGATGTTGACATCTGACCCCCGGAAGAGCCGCCTCGCGTTCGATTCAAACAACACGCACTACCATGGAATCGTGCGTCCGTTCGTTCTTGGAAGCGCCGTTGCCGGAACCCTGGTTCTATATGCGACGACAGACAACGTGGTCCACCAGAGCTTCACCATGGTCCGCAAGATTTCTGTGGTATCGCTGGTCTGCATTCTCATTCCAGTCACCATTTTCGCACTCTGGGGTTCCGGTCTGGTACGTTCCATCCATTCAATTTTAAGAGCGACCAACGAAGTTGCTCTGGGAGACCTCGATCACCGTGTCCACTCCGTAGCTTCAGATGAAATCGGTCTGCTCGCCAGTAACTTCAACAAGATGGTCCAAAAACTGAAGATCGGCAGAACGGCTCTCGAGAGCAGAAACAAAGAACTGCAGCTCAAGAATACCTATATTGACGCCGTTTTCCAAAGCCTGATGATCGACGTTTATGTAATGGATGCTACAAACAGAATCGTTGCTGCAAACCGGGGGGAGGAAAGCGAACACAGATTCACCGGGGATCCCACTGGCAGGAACATTTTTGAAATAGGTGAATTCGAATCCAGAAAATCCGAATTGATGAAGGTTCTTGAAGCAGTACGTCAGACTGGAGAGGCACAGCACATTACGGAAATGGAGCTCGGCGGTGTGCGCTACGAGATTGACCTTTTCCCCACACCGGCCGGTAACGCCGAGGCGGGCTCCATCGTGATGATAATGGTTAATATCACGGATAAGCTGGAAACAGAAAGAGCTTTGAACCGATCGGAGAAACTTGCGGCTGTTGGGCAGATAGCGGCCGGACTTGCTCATGAGATCAACAATCCGATGGGGATAATACTCAACCATGTTCAGCTCATCGAAAGCGGCAGATTGACTGAGGCCGAGAGGAAGGTTTTTGTCGGAAGAGTCAAGTCCGAAATCATGCGTATCAGCAAGCTCATTGAGAAGCTGCTTAAGTTTTCGAAAGAGGAAACTGCTCCTCAGGAGCTGGATTATCTGTCTGCTATCGCGGTTGATGTGCTCGATCTGTTCGAACCAAGAATGAAAAGTGTTTCCGAGGTGGATGGCCCCTGTGCGCTGCCGACGGGAGCGCAGTTCGTCGGTCAGTGGAATGTTCAGCTCAATGGTTCTCCAACACGTGTCTGCCTGAGCAGACCCGAAGATGAGCCGCCGATATTTTGCGATCGAAACGCACTGCAACAGGTGCTCATCAATCTCCTATCCAATTCTTTCAAATCGATCCACCACCGCTCCGGAATCATTCACATGAATGTGCAGTCTTCGGAGACAGGCGTCGAATTGAGCGTACGCGACAACGGCGAGGGAATACCGGAGGAATACTTGACGCGGATATTCGACCCGTTCTACACAAGCAATCACGAAACCGGGACGGGTCTGGGACTTTCACTGTGCCAGAAGATTATGAAGAATCACTGTGGCAGCATGACAGTGTCAAGTAAAGCGAACGAGGGAACGGAGGTGAAGCTATCTTTCCCTCGGGGGGAGCCGACTCGTGGATAAGAGCCAATTTACCATCCTTGTGGTCGACGACGAAGAAGGGATGCGAGAAGGCATACAGAAGACGCTGGATCTCGAAGGTTTCTCCGTGCAATCGGCGGCAACAGGTCGGGAAGCCCTTGAGAGATTGAAAAACGGCGGCTTTGCGATGGCATTCATTGATCTCAAGTTGCCCGATATCGATGGCGTTGAGGTTGTCCGGAACATGCAGCCAAGTTCCACTGTTGTCGTCATCATGACGGCTTATGCTACCGTTGAAACTGCGGTGAGTGCAATGAAGATCGGAGTGGCCGACTACATCAAGAAACCTTTTGACAATAGCGATCTCATCGCGATTGCCGAGCGTTTTTACCGGGCCCGGGAAATGAGCGCTTCTGCTGGAGGCGCGCGCCAGTTACCCCGTGATAGAGTGGACGTGATCAGGTCCGCGGTGACGCTGCGAAGCGAGCAGATGAAGAAAGCCCTCGACAAAGTGGACCGTATCAAGGATGCCGACATTCAGGTTCTGCTGCTCGGAGAGAGCGGCACCGGAAAAGAGGTATTTGCCCGCCTTATTTATCAGCAAGGCAACAGGCGCGGCAAACCGTTTGTAGCGATCAATTGCAGTGCGATACCGCCGGACCTCCTCGAATCCGAACTTTTCGGTCACGAGCGTGGTGCATTTTCGGGTGCCGTCGCCCTCAAGAAAGGAAAGTTTGAAGTTGCGGCGGACGGAATACTTTTTCTCGACGAAATCGGAGACATGGAGCACCGACTCCAGAGCAAGCTGTTGCGCGTTCTCGAGGAGAAAAGCTTTGAACGGATCGGCGGAACTCAGCAGATTCCCTTTACCGCTCGAGTGCTTGCGTCCACCAACAGAGACATCAAGCAGCTCATTGCCGAAGGTACGTTCCGACAGGATCTGTATTACCGGCTCAACGGTGTGCAGATCGCGTTGCCCCCGCTCCGAGAACGCGCCGAAGACATCGAGTGCCTGGTTGACTACTATCTGAACTACTATTGCGAAATGTACGAAAAACGGAACATTTCACTCTCCGCCGAGGCAATGCGCAGTCTTCGAAGTCACGACTGGCCCGGAAACGTACGTGAACTGAAGAATGTCATAGAGTCCGCAATCCTGCTTGCGACTGACGGTACAGTCCTGCTCCCGGAGAATTTCCGGATGGAATCCGTCCATCGGGAAGGAAGTTCATTCATTCAGGATATTGAGCAAGAATCCATCATCGAAGCGCTGGAGCGAAACAAGTTCAATCGGACAAGGGCCGCCCGGGCGCTCCAGATATCGAGAAAGACACTCTACAACAAGATGAAGAAGTTCGACCTCTAGCGGCACCCATTCTTACCCAGTCTTACCCACCTCGAGTAGATGACCCAAACTGACAGGCGTCGTTGCGCGCGCCACGGAAGATAGTGGGCATCACACGTTGCTCTATTCCTTTACTTTGTAGATAATAAACAATATTCATGACATTTGTCAAAACATGGCCCGATAATTGCACTATAGAGTAGACAGATCATGAGGAGGTTCCTATGAAGAGATTGAAATTGTACCTGCTGATTATTGCCATCGCGGTAATTCTCTCGCCGAGTGCTTTTGCCGGGGGTGAGAAGGAAGCAAAATCCAAAGTACCGGTATTTGTCATGGTGCCCAAGCTGGTTCATCCGTTTTACGAGCCGTGCATCCAGGGCTTTCATGACGCAGGCGCAAAATACGGCGTTAAGACCGAAGTAGAAAGTCCACCGAAGTTCGATATTGCGCTCCAGGTCAAGGTGATCGAGGATCTTATTGTCCGCGGAGTTGATGGCATTGCTATCTCTGCAGTGGACAACAAGGGTTTGGTTGCGGTCATCGACGAAGCAAAAAAAGCCGGTATCCAGGTAATCTGTTTTGATGCCGACGCTCCCGCCACGAAACGTTCGACCTACATCGGAACCGTCAACGAACCCGCCGGATACACAGCGGGCAAGTACATGTTCGAACTCATGGGAAACAAAGGGGACGCAGCAATCATGCAGGGCGGTCTCGCCCCCAATCTGAATGAACGCCAGGCGGGATTCCGCCGGGCCGCTGCAGAAACAAACGTAAAGATCGTGGCATTTGAAGACTTTCAGGCGGACTTTGCGACCGGAGTCAACAAATCGGAAGCTCTTCTGCAGAGTTTTCCGCACCTCAACGCGATCTTCGGTGTCTCTGCGTACGGTGCGCCGGTGGCCGCTACCGTGCTGAAGGAACAGGGAAAAGCCGGGCAGGTAATCGTCGGTGGCTTCGACGATCTCGCCGAGACCATTACGGGAATCAAGGATGGCTCGGTGCAATTCTGTCTCGTACAGAAGGCGTACAAGATGGGATGGTTGTCGGTTGAAAGGCTTCTCGACCTGAAGAACGGGAAGAGTGTGCCTCCGGTGATTGATACCGGACTGATCATTGTCACGAAAGACAACGTGGACTCGTACATGGACCAGGTCAAGTCCGAGGTAGCCAGCGAATAACGAAGGACCGAATCACAGCGGGAAGGGCAGGCGCTCTTGAGCATCTGCTCTTCCCAGCCATCCAGATTCGATGTGGGAGTTGGGACGGTATGCAAGGTCAACAAGTCAAAGAACCGGAGAAAGACAGGGCCGTCGATGTCAGTCATGATCCCGTTCGACGGAATCTGATACTTACGCTGCTGCGAAAAAGAGAGTCGGCGATATTTCTCGCGCTTCTGGGAATCATGATCGTGATCACCATCGTTGCTCCCACCTTTGCGACCATCGGCAACCTCTACCGCGTCACGCGGCAAATTTCGTTTGTTGCAATTGTTGCCCTTGGGGTATTCACCGTCATCCTCACCGCGGGAATCGATCTTTCCGTCGGATCGATTGTGGGAATCAGCGGCATCACCTGCGGGCTTGTCATGGCGGCAGGTTTGCCTCCGGCTCTCGCCGTGCTCGTCGGCATGGCTACCGGCATTTTCGTCGGACTCATAAACGGCATGCTCGTTGCTTATGTGGGAATCACTCCCTTCATCGTGACCCTTGGAATGCTCAGCATGGCGCGGGGCGCGATCTGGGTCATAACCAAAGGCTGGCCAATTGAGAAGATTGCGAGCTCGTTCATGGTCATCGGGCAGGGAGATCTCCTGGGGTTTCCCATTCCGGTAGTCATCATGATTGCCGTAGCGGCCGTGGCGCACATATTCCTCCAGTACTCCGTTTTTGGCAGGAGGGTATTCGCGATCGGCGGGAACGAGGAAGCGACGAGGCTCTCCGGAATCAACGTCAAGAGAATCAAATGCATCGTTTACGGAGTCTCCGGGTTTCTCTCCTCCATAACCGGGATCATTCTTGTCGCTCGATTCAATTCGGCTCAGACGTCGAGCGGTGAGGGATGGGAACTTGATGCGATTGCTGCAGCCGTCATAGGAGGCACCTCTCTCATGGGCGGGACCGGCAGCGTTGTCGGCGTACTCATCGGCGCAGCTATCATGGGCGTGATTCGCAACGGACTCGTGCTCATGAAGGTATCCGCGTACTGGCAGACCTCAATAATGGGTTTTATCATTATTCTGGCGGCCGTCATCGACAGAGTCAAGAACCGGCGGGCGTCGCAATGAACGACTATCTGGTTGAAATGCTCGGGATATCAAAAAGATTCCCCGGGGTTCAAGCGTTGAATAACGTAACCTTGCGCATTGGTCACGGCGAAATTCTCTGCCTCCTTGGCGAAAACGGGGCGGGAAAATCAACGCTGATGAAGATACTGACAGGGGTTTACAAACCCGACAACGGCCAAATTCTATTTGGAGGTAAGCCCCTGTCACTCACTTCCCCACGGGATGCATACGAACGCGGCATCAACATCATCTTTCAGGAGTTTAATCTCTGCCCCAATCTTTCGGCAATGGAGAACGTGTTTCTCGGCAATGAAAATCGGGGACCGCAGGGCCTGTTTTCCTACAAGATCACGAGAAGACGGGCAGAGGATTTCTTTTCCAGACTGAAAACCAACATAGATCCCAGAACTCTGGTGGGCACGCTTGGCGTCGCCCAGCAACAGATCATCGAGATATCCAAAGCTCTCGCGTACGACACGAAACTCCTCATTATGGATGAACCGACATCCGCACTGGCGGACACGGAAATCGAGAATCTGTTCGAGATAATGCGCGGTCTCAAGAGTCGCGGGATATCGATCGTTTTCATATCTCACAAGCTCGAAGAAGTGCTCGCCATTACCGACCGGATCGTCGTGCTCAGAGACGGAGAAAACAGCGGTGATATCGCGACCGCGGAGGCCGACGAGGGAACACTGATTACGATGATGGTCGGAAGAGAGCTCGACAGATTCTACGCCCCGAGGCAATTACGTCCTTCGTCAGAGGTAGCGGTAGAAATCAGGCATCTGAGCGGTCCGCCCAATATCCATGACGTTTCATTTTTCATCCGGAAAGGCGAGATTGTTGGACTCGCCGGCCTCGTCGGTGCCGGGCGGACGGAACTGGCAAAGCTTATCATCGGAGCGGTCCGCAAAGATAGCGGCACCGTGATAATCTCCGGAGAAACCGCGGATATACGAAGCCCGGCGGACGCGGTCGCCGCACGCATAGCCTACCTTCCCGAAGACCGGAAAAACCTTGCCCTGGTGCTCGGCATGACGACCAGGGAAAACATTACCATGAGTATTCACGACCGCATCCGCGGTCTTCTGAACTTGATAAGCGCCGCCAAAGAAAGAGTTGTTTCCGACCTCTATATCGGAAACCTCCGGGTGAAGGTTTCTTCGCGGGAACAACGGGTAGAAACCCTCTCCGGAGGAAACCAGCAGAAAGTGGTTATCGCAAAAGCTCTTGCCGGTGAACCCCGGTTTCTCATCCTCGACGAACCGACTCGGGGCATTGATGTCGGTGCGAAAGCCGAAGTGCACGCGATAATAGCCGCGCTTGCCGATCAGGGAGTGGCTGTTCTGGTCATATCTTCCGAGCTTCCCGAGATCCTGCACCTTTCGGACAGGGTACTCGTCATGCACGGAGGAAGGATAACTGCGGATATGGAGCGGCAAGATGCAGATCAGGAGATCATCATGCGCGCGGCCATCGGAAGGGAAAAACAGGCAATCTGATTGCCTGCAGACCAATAGAAACTTGTTGTAAGGAGAAGCAGATGAAGACCAAGAAATTAGTTGCGATTGCGCTGGTCCTCTCATTGGTTGTCATGGGATCAGTATTCGGGAACGGGACGAAAGAGGCGACCGGTGCCAAGGAATTGAGAGTGGCGTTTATGGTCCACGATCTCGGCAATCCTTTCTGGGCGACTCAGGCCAAAGGCGCTGCCGACATGGCAAAGAAACTCGGCGTGCAGTTGACAGTCATCGACCTGCATGTGGACCCGGCGAAGGAGATAAACACCTGGGAAAACCTGATAACTTCGAAGGTCGACGGAATTATGATTTCCTGCGTAGATGAAAAGGCGAGCAAGGAATACTGCAGGAAGGCACAGGCCGCAGGTATCAAGGTCATGGCGGCAGTGCACCCGCTCGAAGGTGCCGACGGATCACTTTCCAACGACGAATACCATTACGGTTATCTGGCGGGAGTGGAAGCCGGCAAGTTCATCAAAGAGAAGCTGGGCGGAAATGCGGAGTTTGCGCTGCTGGCGGCTGATGCCACGCCATTTGTCATACCGCGGACTGATGGAATTCGAGACGGCATACTCTCCCAGGCGCCCAAAGCGGTACTTGTGGGTCGGCAGGATGCATTCCAGACCGACAAAGGAATGGCTGTTACCGAATCTCTGCTGCAGGCCCATCCCAATCTCGCCGTTATCGGTTGTCTCAATGACGATGGTGCCCTCGGCGCGTTTGAGGCGATGGCGAGTGCAGGCAAGAATCCGGATCTGGTATGCATCACGGGTACGGACGGCATCACGCAGGCGCTGCAGAAGATCAAGGAAGGATCGATGCTGCGGGCGTCAGTCTCGATGGCTCCTTACGAGTCGGGGCAGAAAGAGATGGAAATCCTGCAAAAGCTAATTCTGAACATAGACTGTGAACCGAACCAGAAGATCGCGAATGAGGCGATTACAGTTGCCAACGTGGACAAGTACCTCTAGTAGTCACTCACTTCGTGTTCCCGTCCCCGGCGTTGCCGGGGACGGGTTCGATTCCCGCGGCCGTGTCGGAAAACCAGGAAAGGAATGCAAACCATACTGTCCGTTCGCAACATTGTAAAACGGTATCCCGGGGTAACAGCCCTTGACCAGGTGAGCCTGGATTTCTTCAGCGGTGAAATTCACGCCATTTGCGGGGAGAACGGAGCGGGGAAGTCGACCTTCATCAAAGTTCTTACCGGTGCCATCAAGGCGGACGAGGGCACCATTGAGATAGAAGGCATCCCGCGCAAAGGCTACGCTCCCCACGAGGCAACGTTCAAATTCGGAATCAGCGCGATCTATCAGGAGTTCAATCTCGTGCCTCATCTCACCATTGCCGAGAATATTTTCCTCGGCAATGAACCAACCAGCAATGGGTTTCTCGATATTCGCGGCATGAACCGGACGGCAGCCGAGCTGCTCGCCTCGCTTGGTGTGGATATGAATCCCAGAGAAACGGTCAAGTCCCTGACAGTTGCTTTCCAACAAATAGTGGAGATAGCAAAAGCTGTATCTCACAATACGAAAATACTCATTATGGATGAACCTTCAGCGCCTCTGACAACCAACGAAATTGAGAAAATGTTCGCCCTTGTTCGAAACCTCAAGGCGAGGGGAGTCTCCGTCATCTATATTTCTCATCGACTTTCGGAGATTTTTGAACTCTCCGATAGAGTTTCCGTTTTTCGCGATGGGCGACATGTTGGAACCATGAACACCGGAGATACAGACAAGAACGAACTCATCAGCCTGATGGTCGGAAGAGAACTCTCGGGAACCTATCCGACGAAACCAGAAGTAAGCTCGGATGTTCTTCTCGAAGTTGCCGGATTGTGCACGCCCCGTCTTCTTCAGGACATAAGCTTCAGTCTGCATGTCGGAGAAATTCTCGGTTTCGGCGGCCTTGTCGGTGCCGGAAGGACAGAGCTTGCCAGGGCGATATATGGTGCGGATCCAATATCCGCCGGCAGAATCAGCATTCGGGGCAAAGAGGTACAGATCGATCATCCCAATGCCGCTGTCCGGCTCAAGATCGGCCTGATACCGGAGGACAGAAAACAACAGGGGATAATCGCGGAACTCTCTGTGATGGAAAACATCGTGTACAGTTCATTCAAGAGAGTGAGCAGACTAGGTATTATCCTGAGGAGCCTGGCAAACGCTTCCGCGGAACACTACCGCGCACTGCTGCGCATTGCCACTCCGAATCTGGAAAAGAAGGTCAAAGAACTGTCCGGGGGAAACCAGCAGAAGGTTGTCCTGGCGCGGTGGCTTGCCACCGATTGCGATCTGCTCATATTCGACGAACCCACCCGCGGAATCGATGTGGGCGCAAAACAGGAAATTTATGAGCTCATTTCCCAGCTCGCGACCCGCGGCAAAGGGATTATTTTTATCTCCTCCGAAATGCCGGAATTGTTGGGGATGGCGGACAGAATCATCGTCATGTACGAGGGGAAAATTAGCGGAGAGCTTTCCAGAACCGAAGCGACCCAGAACCGGGTCTTGAGTCTCGCATCCGGGGAAAAAGATCATGAAGATTAGAATCGCCTCCTTGAAAAAGTATGCCATTTTTGGCGTTTTGCTGGCACTGACGCTTTTCTTCTCGATCGTCAGCAAATCCTTCCTTACCGCCAGCAATCTCATGACCGTGACACGGCAGGTTGCAATGCTCGGTATCTCCGCTGTGGGAATGACCTGCGTAATTCTTACCTCTGGAATTGATCTTTCGGTTGGGTCGGTTATGGGGATTACCAACATTGTCGGGGCGCTGCTGATGACCGCAGCGGGGATTCCCATTATTCCGGCCGTGCTCATAACGCTTCTTCTTTCAGCGGGAATCGGGCTTATCAATGGACTGTTCGTCGCCTACGTGCGTGTTCCCGCACTCATCACGACGCTCGCCATGATGACCATTCTCCGCGGCCTGTCCTATGTGCTCTGCGGCGGCATGCCTGTCTGGGGGCTCCCTGCGTCATTCAAGATTCTCGGACAAGGCTACATCGGTCCGGTTCCCATACCGGTCCTCGTCATGCTGGTAACCTTTGGTGTGGGTTGGATCTTCCTTAATCGCACCAAATTCGGCAGGTACATATATGGTCTCGGAGGCAACCGGGAGGCTGTGCGTCTCTCTGGAGTTTACACGTCGCGAATCGAGACTCTTGTCTACGTTATTTCCGGGTTCTTGACCGGTTTGGCGGGCATCATCATGCTGTCGAGAATCAACACCGGGCAGCCAAAAATCGGTACCGGGTATGAAATGGATGTCATAACCGCCGTCGTACTCGGCGGGGTGAGCATCATGGGCGGTGAGGGGTCTCTGCTCGGTGTACTGTTCGGTGTGCTGATTACCGGGGTTCTTGCGAACGGAATGATTCTGACGGACGTAAGCGAATATTATCAGCAAATCACAAAAGGACTCGTCCTGCTTGCCGCGGTAACCTTTGACACGGTGGCCAAGCGACGGAAGTTCTGATCTATTTCACGAGGCGGGTCAGCAATTCTCATTGTGGCGGAAGCGGCAGAGTGGTTGAGAAGCAGGATCTTCTGTTCAACCGCTATGCAATTCCATTGGCCGCGGCAACGTCGTACAAAATGAGAACGGCTGGATGCCGGCCCGACGGTGCCCGGCTCGACTACAGATGTGCGACGCTCGTGCGACTACGATCTTGAGCGCAGGATAACGGTTCGCGAAACCGAGGCGCTCTTCGAGGACGTTGACCTCTTGGGTATACAGATCGATGCGCCGCCGGCAATCGGATCATAGGAAGCCCTGTCTCCGCGTGCAAGTGCCAGACGCGTTCTCGTCGCTGCGGATCGTCATACACCTTCCCGGTAGCTCAGGATCTCTTCTTCTCGCTGGACAACAAGGCCACAAATCGCGAGAATGGCTGCGTGGGACATTCATGAAGTATTACCTGGACCTCTTCTCCCCAGAAACCGCTCGAGCTTCCGTACAATCCAACCAGTCGGTTTACGGCTTTCATGTCCGCCAGAAGTTAGTGGACGACTATATCAGCACGCAGAATCTCTGCTGTGTAGCCTTAGTAGTCCGTGGTCGATAAATGGGTCGAGCATTTTCGCGACGACGCAACTTCCGTGCCTTCGGTCTGTTCTCGCTATGGTTGTGCTTTCTGGGCGCAGTGACGTTTCGAGCCGCCGCGGCTCCTGGTCCCGATGCCGCAAGCGCGCGACCGGTCCGGCACCCTGTGGTATTCCTCGACGTAGGGCACGGAGGCTACGACCCAGGAGGAGTCGGTCCTGACGGACTCCCTGAGTCCTTCGTAAATCTCGCGGTTGCCAACAAACTCGCTTCCGAGCTCAGAGATAAGGGAATCAAAGTCGTTCTCGACAGAACCCGGGACACGTATGTGAGCCTTGCAGACAGGGTATCACAGGCGGACTCCAGCGGCGCCGACCTCTTTGTCGGCCTGTACTGCAACGCCTCCCGGGATCGGAGTATCCATGGCACGACGACCTACTATTTTCACCCCGGGGCAAAACACTTCGCCCAGGTGCTCGAGAACGACGTTGCGAAGGAAATCGGCCTTTCGAATGACGGGGTTATGAAGGACGATCTTTACGTCATCAAGAACACGAAGAGCTCGATGCCGGACGTGCTGATCGAGTACGCGTACATCTCCAATCTTCACGAGGAGAAATTGCTGTCCAACTCCGCGTTCCTCGACCGAATTGCAGGTGCGGCAGCACGTGCGATCGAAAGATATTTCGCCGTACAGACCCCTGGAACTTTCGTGCACGCTGTCTCGCCTGAGGAGAAATCGTCTCTGGCAAGAATCTCTTCCGTCCTGCCGACCAACGGAACACTTGAACTCGAATCCAGCTCACCGCCGTCGGTTCGTATCTCACCATCGTCTGTCCCCGGGAAGATTGAGAATCAGCCGGAGGTCCTGAACTTCAGGACCTGCATTGGAAGATAGAACGGGGGCTTTCGAATCAGTATGACATCCGGCGCGATGTTGTAGAAGTGGCGGTGATCGTTCCCTGTGTGGATGGTCGCGCTTATCGACCTGGGCTTGCTCAACCGTATCGCGCTGGCGTCTACCGGTTCGAGGTCCGTGAAGTAGGTCGGGTCCCAGATCGTAATATCGACCTCTCGGTCTCGTGGCTCCGCCTTGACGACAAGAGGCAGGTAGAAATGATACACCATCCTGTGGTTCTGCGGGTCGAAGTCTGCGGAGAAGTCTTGCGCGTTTCCGGTTTTTGCCTCTTTTCCGTCAATCACGACCGTCGTGAAGTATGAATAATGCTTGAGGTCGTCGAAGTATCCACGCTCGAGTGACGGGAGCTCCGACGATTCGATCCGCCCGTCCCCGTTGGTATCGAACATCTTGAGGATCTGAGCCGAATGAACGGCGTCGAACACCCAGGTTTCGCTTATTCCGCGCAGGCCGGACGCGTCCAGCCTGAAGTCGAGCCGGTAGCGTATGGTAACGACAGGGTGAGCGAATGCGGTTGCTGGAAACAGCAAAAGAAGTACTGCCGCGCACAGATAGATTCGCATAGACCGCAGGATCATCTGGTTCCCTCCAAACGGACGAGGATCGTGCGGTCACCAGACAGCGCACTATTTTGTTCTATGTAGTCCAGCGCAGTTTTCCCGGCATCATCAACTGTAGACGGGTCGGCACCCGCATCGAGCAGGAGCGTGAAAACATCCGGGTTGCTCGCATAGCGCGCCGCGATCTCAAGCGGTGTGTCGCCCCGGTTGTCTCTCGCGTTTACGGAAGCGCCAGCCTTGAGCAGTTTCTCGATGACGGCCGGCACCGGGGTGTTGCGGACCGCCACCATGAGTGCCGTCCTGCCCTCATTGTCCCGGGCGTCCACGCGCACGCCGACACCTAGCAGTTCCTCGAGATTGTCGAGTCCGACGTACAGGGAGGCGGGATCGGCCACGGCAGACTGTGCAGATGACCCGAACGGTGAATCCTGACCGGCAATCGCGTGGGCGCCTGATAGCGGAGTGTAGCCCGGGGCACAGATGGGGCCACGCTGCTCGGTTGCCATCATGAGTGCGGTCATTCCTGTGTTGTCCCGTTCGTTGGCGTTGGAACCGGCCCGAATCAGGATATGAGCGATCTCCGGATTCGGGTTGGAAAGGATGGCCCACATGAGTGCTGTCCTGCCCCCGTTGTCCCGGTCTTCCACATTCGCCCCATTCGAAAGGAGAAGCCCGAGGACCTTCGGGTTCGTTGTCGCAGCAGCTGCCCACATGAGCGGTGTCTCACCCACGGAGTCGCGCGCCTCGATGTTCGCACCTGCACCGAGAAGGGCGCGTATCATAACTTCGTCCGGGTTCTCGTCGACTGCCGTCATGAGCGCCGTCCACCCCTTCTTTGATTGCGCTTCGAGCCGTGCGCCGAATTGGAGCAGCAGTCGGAGCATCTCCGGTTCATGGCTGTTGTCGGCAGCAATCATCAGAGGAGTCATTCCGTTCGCGTCGCGCGAGTTCACTTCCGCGCCCGATTCAAGCAACAAACGGACGACCTCGATATTCGTGTTCCAGCCGGCCGCGATCATGAGGGGCGTGGTCCCGGCAACGGTCGCGGCATTGACTCGGGCACCTGCGTGAATCAGTATCCGCGTTACAAGGAGATCGGGATTTTCTGCGGCGTACATGAGCGGGGACATACCCGTTGCGTCACGGGCGTCCGGCGCTGCCTTCGCGGCCAGAAGGGCCTGAACGACTGAAGGATTGGAGCCTGCGGCACCGTACATCAAGGCGGTCTTGCCGTCCGAGTCCCTGGCATTCACATCTGCGCCGGCAGCAAGAAGTGCGGTCACCACATCGAGATCCCGGTTCGCCCCTGCCGCGAACATGAGCGCTGTCTCACCAGCCGCGTCCGTCTCGTCGATCTTCGCGCCGTGGACAAGGAGCAGTCGAACGACAGCCGGAGCACCGAACTGCGCCGCGTACATGAGGGGTGTCCGCCCCTCGTTGTCCCGGCTGTTCACAGGAGCGCCGCTTTCAATCAGATGTCCGACCGTCCCCGGATCGGCATGTGAAGCAATCGCCATCATGAGGGGCGTTTTCCCGGCTGCCGCAGGGGAAGGGCGAGCCTCGGCGCGTTCCGGAATGGACAGCGCGAGTATGAGCATCAGGCCTGCAGCGGCAACCGTGGCGGTTCGGATCCGGTCACCGGGGATAAACATAGACAAAATCTGGTTCCTCCAGAGTTCGGATGCTGGTAACCTCGATCATCGGAACAATCGAATGCACCCTGGTATATCGGTCAACGTAGGGGGTTGTGGCAAGCCTGCCCGACACCGCTACCCAGGTAGCGCTCTTCGGCAGTGGCCCGCCCAGACGCGTGACAAAGCCGATGCCGACAGCATCTGCAGCACAGCACCACATGAGCTCTCGCGCCATAATGAAACTGTCTGGCGCAGACTTGTCGCCGAAGACGAATCCGCTCGCACGAATGGTTCTTCCGGAGAAGGCCTGTGGATTCGCGTACAGCTCGTTATACACGGCGTAATAGTTGTCCTTCGTCAGAACTATGGGGCCCGCCTCGGCGATCGGTCCTTTCGGAGAGATCGGCTCTGGTTTGGGTTGCGGAAGGAAGGGGTTCACCGCCGCGTGGAGTTTCGTCGTCAGATCGATGTGCGGACCGCCCTGCTCGAGAGATATACCGCCGGAGGAAACCATTAATGCGCTGTTCGTCCTTATGGTCAGGGGGACGAGTACGAGCGGGACAAAGAAGAGCAGGACGCCATTTCGAAAGTGTGGCGCGCCGGTGCGTGTCCGCAGCCGATAGACCTGGGCCGCAAGCAGAACGGCGAGTGCGGCCACACCGAGAGCAACGAAGATCGTCATCCGGGGGCTCACGAGGTCTTCGAGCCTCCCGGAAATGAGCAGGTAGCCGAAGTAGAGGGTGTACGCACCGAGGACCACCGGAAAGATGAGACGACGGCGGTCTCCGCGGATGTGCATCTGGCGCGCTTTAATCGTCATTCGACCACCTTCCACTTCCCTACCCCATGTGCACGTTCACGAGATATCCGGCTACAATGCTCGCCACTGCGATTACCCCGATCAGAAAGAGGATGAAGCGTGGCCTGAAGGTTGTTGAAAGCATAATTGTATTCTTCAGATCAATCATGGGGCCGAATATCAGGAACGCCACGAGCGAACCCGGGCTGAACTGCGACATGAATGCCCGTGCAATGAAGGCGTCCGCCTGCGAGCAGACGGAGAGGATGTATGCCGCAGCGACCATCACGATGATCGAGAGAAACGGATCATGTCCGATGGCGTACAGCGATGCGCGGGGGATCGTTACCTGCACAATGCCGGACAGAATTACTCCCACCATAAAATACCTGCCGATGTCATGCAGGTCGTCCGCCGCGTGCTCGGCCACAGCCAGGACATGAGACGCAATTCCGCCGCTGACTTGTCCATGGGAATGGTCGTGACGGTGATTTGTTTCGGTGGCGCTCGTAATCGCATCAATAACCCGTATCTGTTTTTCGCCGTTCAGAAAAGAAACAATCACGCCGGTTGCGACGGCAACCGCGAGCCCAAATCCGAGCCGGTACGCGATGAACTGCGGAAACTGATAGAAGGCGAAGAAGGTGGAAAATATGACCAGCGGGTTGAGGATAGGAACCGCGAGCATGAAGGTAATAGCAACGTGCAGCGGAACACCTTTGGATACGAGTCGCCGAACGATCGGCACCGTTGCGCAATCGCACACCGGCAGGGCGGCTCCAAGGACGGATGCTGCCAGCACACCCAGAATGCTATTCCGGGGGATGATTCGTGCAATCCACTCTTCAGAGACGTACATGTGAATCACCGCAGAAAGAACGCTCCCGACGACCAGGAATGGGAGTGCCTCGACTACAATCGCGAGTACCGTTATTGCAAATCGTTCCAGCAGTGTTCGAACGCCGGGTATGAGATAGACACCGAGCAGAACTACCAGTATTGCGGTTCCGGCAATGGTGGGAACGATTGAGGATCGCAATCGGAAAGGTCGGGAAACGGTCTGGTTGCTCAAAATCCACCTGATTCACAAGAAAGTTCCGTCCCCCCGAACCCCGGCGATAGTGTTGCGGATACGGTTCGACTTGTCAAGTACAGCACATTGCGTGGTATAGTCGACTGGTGAGAAGATGGAGGGATTGCAGCAACTCGAACCGCGTCCGCTGGCTCATGGTGCGTCTGGTTATCGGAGTGCTCGCCTTTTCCGGGCAGCTGCACGCGAACCCGGTGTCCGATGGTCGGTCGCACACCATCCCGTCAGTCCCGTATTTTCCTCAGGTCTTCACGGAGGATTGCGAGACGGCCGCACTTCAGATGGCTCTCGCCCACGAAAGAATTCACGTGTCGCAGCCGACACTGCTCCAGGCGGAGCGGATACGGGTGACCGATCCGGTTCTCGATTCCCACGGGAACGTCGTCCGGTGGGGCGATCCGAATTCGAGTTTCGTTGGAGACCCAGACTCTGCGTCGATCAGTACTCGCTACTCCGGTGCCTCCGGCTACGGTACCTACGCGCCAAACATATCGAGGGTCGCGCGGCAGTTCGGCGGGAAAGTGATCTGGTCCGGTCCTCACCTTACCCGTAAGATGCTCGAGTCTGCGATACGGAATAATCATCCGGTGATTGCATGGATAGGCGATCGTGCCGGCCACATGCGCTGGGCTCCGCTGTCGGTGTGGAAAGCGTGGAACGGAACCAGGGTAGAGTACCCCACTCCTTCAAGCGGGGTGTATGAACACTGCGTCCTCATTGTCGGTGTTGATTCCGATCGAGTCTACGTTTATGACCCTCTTGACGGAGCCAGAAATGGCTCGAACATCAACCCCGTCGTTGGGGCGGGCTGGGTGCTGTCGGGAACGTTCTACCGCGCGTTTCAAACCTTTCACAACATGGCCGTTGTTCTCGAGTAGCGTCACGTGTACGCTGGTCAGAACGTCCTCGATTGACCCGGCGAGTTCCCTATGGCAGGCCCACAGTTGGATGACGACGCGCAACGCGCTCTCCATGGTTGGCAGAACCCATCATGTGTCCTGCATTGGGTCGGCAAGCAATTCGCGGATGACCTGCAGTGCATCGGCTGATTTCTCAGGGGCGCCATCGATATCGTCGGCAACCGTGATGAGGGCCTTCCAGAGGGCCCAGCCTCTGGCTCGTGCCCAGGTTGCCGCGTCCAGCTGGAGAGTCGCGCGGAATACCGCTCGACTCTGTCCGGAAAAGAGCGTCCAGGCAATGACCAGGTCGCAGGCAGGGTCTCCCACGCCAGAGCTCCCGAAATCGATGACCGCGCACAGATCGCCATTCCTGACAAGCAGATTTCCGGCGCTGACGTCCCCGTGTATCCAGACCGGCGAGCCGCGCCACGGGGCATGGAGTGCCTCGTTCCATATGGCGGTCGCCGCGCTTGAGTCAATCTTCCCCGCAAGTAATTCAATTGCGCTCCGGGTTTCGCGGTCGTATGTCGAAAGCGGCCCACCCCGAAAGAAGTTGTGCTTCCCCGGAGGCGGTCCGCCCGCCGGATCGATTCGATACAGTGCGGCCAGGAACAGGGCGAGCGTTTCGGCAAACCGCGAGAGATTGGCTATGCGTGGAATTGCTGCATTTTCACCTTCGAGCCAATGGTAGACCGACCAGTGCCAGGGATAACCTTCTGCCGGTTGTCCTATGCCAAGGGGAACCGGAATGGGGAGCGGGAGCTGCGGAGCAAGCACCGGCAACCAGCGCTGTTCCTTTTCCACCTGAAGGACGTACCTTTCCGCACTCGGAAGCCGTACACTCATATCAGCCCCAAGACGAAAGGTATGGTTGTCCCACCCGTCTGCCTCAACCGGCCGTATGGGAAGATCTGCCCACTGCGGAAATTGCGCACGAACGAGATTAGAGACGAGCTGAACGTTGATGTCCATTCGTGAGGATTGGGGTTTCATAGGGATCAGTCTAACCTCCTGTTCCGGCTCCGCAATGGTACCGCGCACCAGTTGGTAACTCAAGAGAATACCGGGACAAATGACCGTAATTGTGGCACTCTCCTACAATCTACAAGAATCAAAAGGGAATAAACCAATGAATGAGAAAGCGGAAATGAGTTCCGGACATGTCTTCGATCTTTTCCGCCTCGATGGAAGAGTCGCTCTTGTGTCAGGCGGTGCCAGGACTCTCGGCTTTCATATGGCTACGGCGCTCGCACAGGCAGGCGCAGATGTGGTCATTACCAGCCGCGATATCGACGAATGCCGCAGGTCCGCCGAACGGATCTCCGCCGTTACCGGACGCAGGATTGTTCCGGCAAGGCTCGACGTGACAGACGAGTCGGAAGTGGATGAAGTTGTCCGCGGTGTACTCGCCGAGTTTGGACACATCGATATTCTGGTGAATAATGCGGGGAACGTTACCAGCACCCCGGAGAATGCACCATTCGATGTTCGTCCCGTCGAGCTCTGGCGGCAGGTTATCGAGGTCAACCTTACCGGCACGTTTCTCTGCTCAAAACATGTCGTGTCCAGCGCAATGAAGCCCGCCCGCTCAGGAACGATAATCAATCTTGGGTCGGTTGCAGGAATAACCGGCAAGGACAGACGAGTATACGAGGGGACGAACATCGGTGGATCAACCCTCGACTATCACGCGGCAAAAGCAGGGGTAATCAACATGACACGCGACATGGCAGCATACCTTGCGCCCTTTCACATTCGCGTGAATTGCCTGAGTCCCGGCGTTTTCTGGCGGAATCAGGAAAAAAAGTTTGTCGACTCTTATTCTGAGAAGATTCCAATGGGCCGGTTCGGCGACGAGGCGAAGGAACTCGGTGGAGCAGTCGTCTACCTTGCATCCGAAGCATCCTCGTATGTTACCGGCCACAATCTTGTCGTAGACGGCGGGCTCACTATCTGGTAGTTGCGTTCGCGCCGCTGCTACGAGAGCCCTGACAGCTGGACGTGGATTATGGAATACCGGTCCTTCGTATAGCTCACGCTCACCTCACCACTTTCAAGCTCCACAACGCTTGGATAGGAATACTCTCCCTCTCCCGAAACAATTTCCAGCTCCTCGCCCCAGGTTTTCCCGCCGTCCTCGGACACCATCGCGATCAGACATTTCCGGTCCAGCGCCGAGTCGTTGCAGACAAGCAGCAGTGAACCATTCGAGAGTCGGACAATATCAACCGCGCTGTCCGGATTCGGTATGTCCATCGGCCGAAGTATGGTCCACGTGTATCCGTCGTTGTAGGAGTAGCTGTGCCACAAACGCCCCTGATTCGTTCGGCAGATCATCAGCATACGGTCATCCGCGAGCCTGCAGAGCACGGGCTGGATGGCTTTTCCGCGAGCCATTGTCTCGGCAACAAAATTGCCGCTGAGATAGTCGCTCGGGTCTTCGAGCAGCCAGATGTAGGGACATTGCTCGACTTCGCTGTAGACAGGGAAAATAATCTGACCGTGGGCCCCGGTGACCGGACGCGTTTTTCCCATCATCCCAATGCGGGGAGTGAAAAGCGACGGGCGCGACCACTCCCGTCCATCGTCGACGGAGGTTGAACAGAACAGCAGACTCTCCTTCCAGGACGCACTCATCAACACGGAAAAGGTAACGTTGAGCGCACCGTCCGGAGATCGCCACAGGACGGGATTTCCCAGGGCGAGCCCGTGGAAATCAATAAACACCTCAGCTTCGGTCCAACCACCCGCGGGAAAACGGCGGGAAATCATGAGCACGGTGTCCGGCGATGTCTCGTAGGCGCCCTGATACCAGACGCAGATCAATTCTCCACCTGATCCTTCTATTATGGAGGAACAGTGCACGAGTGCAGGTTCCGCCTCAATTTCTATAACCGTCTCTTTCGGCCCAATTGTCACTTGATAGCTCCTGATAGTGAAATTCCGGCAATGATGCGCTTCCTGAGGAACAGGAAAACCAGCAACGAGGGCAACAACGCAAGAAACGAAGAACCGAAGAGAAGTCCGTACTCAACGTTCTGGGCTCCCAGAATTGCCTTGAGACCAATTGGAAGGGTCAGGTGCGCCGTTCCCTGCAGGGAGATCATGGACCAGAAGAACTCGTTCCATCCAAAAATGAACACCCAGACAACAAGTGCACCAATTGCCGGGGTAGACATGGGGACAAAGAGCAGGAAGAGGACGCGCAGAGATCCGCAGCCGTCAATTCGGGCTGCATCTTCGAGGTCACGCGGGAAATTGACAAAGAACTGTCGAAGCAGAAATATCCCGATCGGCATAGCTGCAATCGGCAAAGCAACACCGGGATATGTATTCAGGAGTCCAAGAAAGTTGACTATGAAATAGAGCGGAATGGCATTGATCTCCCAGGGAACGAACATCGAGGCAAGGAACAGCAGAAACAGGACATTGCGCCCCTTCCAGCGCAGGCGCGAAAACGAGTAGGCAGCAAGAATGGAGACCAGCACCATTACCGCCATTGCGAGGCTGGTCACAATGGCAGAGTTCAGCATCCATCGGAAAAACGGCCACTTCTCGATGACTCCGGAAAGGTTTCCCAGGGTGAAATTGGTGGGGAGCAAGGACCTGCCTGTCCGCAGGATGTCGGCAGTTGGCGTAAAGGTCTTCGATGCCATCCAGATCAACGGCATTATCCACACGGCCCCGATGACCAGAAAAACGGCAGTATACAACACGGACCGTTTCCGGTTGATGCGGCCGTTCACTGCAAGTCTCCTTCTAGTCGCATAGTCCTTACAAGAATCATGCTGATGACGAATATGATTACGAAGATCACAAATCCCACGGCGGCTGCCGTGCCAAATCTGGTGAACTCGAACGCCTGGCGATACATGAGCAATGCCAGCACCTCGGTGGAGGTTCCCGGCCCTCCGGATGTCATGAGGATGACCTGCCCAAACGTCCGCATCCCGCCAATTGTCGTAAGTATGAGCGCGAACAGAAGAGCCGGACGCATTAGCGGAAGGGTGACGGCGAAGAATGTCCGCACCGCATTTGCTCCGTCCAGTCGCGCAGCTTCGAAGAGCTCGTTCGGAATGGAGGCCAGAGCAGCCTGAAAAATGATCATGCGATATCCGACGAGCCACCAGATAGTAGCAACCGCGATGACCGGAAGTGCCCACGCCTGCTCTGCAAGCAGAGCGGTCGATTTGAGACCAAAGAGCTGAAAGATTCCCTGGAACAGCCCGATGTTGGGATCGTTCATCAAGGCCCACAAAATGCTGACAATTGAGACGTTCAGAAGGTAGGGAAAGAACATCAGGGACTGGAACACGCCCGCACCGGAAAACCGGAGAAACTGGAGAACAATTGCCGCAACCAGGGAAACGATGATGATACCCGGTATTACCATGAGGATGAACTTCCATGTTACCCAGAATGCATTCCAGAACCGGTGGTCGGAGAACAGACTTGAATAGTTTGCGAATCCCAGAAACCTGTTGCCTCGCAGCGGATTCCAGTCGTACAGACTCATGATAAAGCCAAATACCAGGGGCCCGAACAGAAAAACGACCCAGAGGATCGCGTACGGAAGGATGAACAACAATCCTTCAGCCTGCCGTTGCCTTTCTGTTGCCATCGCGCATTATCCTCGCCGACGCTGCGGCTGCATTGAGATTCCTGGCCGCCCCACAGGGGACGACCAGGCAAGCCAGTGGTCTACTTACTTTGCAAGAACTGCGTTTACGTCGGCCTCGGCCTTCTGCAGCGCTTCTTCAGGCGAGATTGTCCCATTATACGCTTCTTCGATATAGGGCTGGATGGCGTTGCTGACCTCGTTAATCTTCGGGGTTGCCGGAAGCGGGTGATACACGCCGTTGAACGCCATCGCGGCGAACGAACCCAGAGATTTTTTCCATGTATCCGAGTTGCGAAGTTCGGCATTATCGAGTGCGCTCTTGCGCATGGGAACGTGTCCGCCGTATTGTCCCCAGAGATTGGAGTTCTCGCTGTACCACTTGATGACCTCCGCGGCCGGAGCAATAAGATCCTTCTTGCTTGCCGGCTGTTTCGGGATGGAGAGGATGTGGTTTGAACCCCAGGTGTAATCTGTCTTGAAGAAGGTCGGCATTCCCATCATTCCCCAGTCAAGCTTGGTTTTGGCCAACGTGAGGTAGTCCCAGGTGCCGTTCAACAGCATTCCCAGGTCTCCGGCTTCAAACTGTGCCTCGCCGTTCGTGCCTTTGTCGTTCCATCCGTTCGCTCGAACCGCAACCAGGGCCTTCAGTGCTTCGACACCGGCAGGAGTGTTGAATGCGGCCTTGTTCGTGCTCTCGTCAATCAGCTTTCCGCCGTTCTGCCACAGCAGGATGTACCACATGCGGCGGTACCATCGGGGCTGCCCGTATGCGCCCGGGTGAAAAGCGTACTTGCCGATTTTCTGGATTGCGTTGGCCGCAGCCGTGAACTCGGCCATTGTTTTGGGCGGATTGTTCGGATCGAGTCCTGCCTGCTTGAAAATGGTCTTGTTATAGAAGATGCCCAGCATCGTGTTATCAAGCGGAATACCATACTGATTGCCGTCAATGTTCGCAATATCCCATACATTTCCGACAAAATCGGATTTTTTGAAACCATATTTGTCCAGAATGTTCCCAATTGGCGATTTGTTGAGCGGTGTAAGTGCCGGGTAAACATTCGGCATAACGAAGTTCAGTATTGTGGCAATCTGTGGGGGCTGGCCGGCCATGACCGCGTTGTTGAGCTGCGCCTCATACTCGGTCCAGCTTCCCTGCTGAAGATCAACCTGGATGTTCGGATGCTCCTTGTTGAACTTGTCTATCATGATCACCGCAGCGTCGGCATCTCCCCCATGCCATAGCGTGTTCATCCAAATTTTGACCGGCTCGCTCGACGCCGTGGTTTTCTCGGTCGCACCCCCGGCGAATACGGACGAGAGACTCAGCAAAGTCAGTACAGCGGACGCGAAAAGGATATTGAGTACCTTTCCCTTCATCATTGTCCTCCTTACTCAAGCGTTCTTGAGCGTACGTTCCCGATTTCTTGTTCATATTTATGAACAAGGTTCCCCCTACGGAACTTGTTCATTATACGGTGGTTTACACGAGCCGTCAAGTTCAACGAAAGACGAGGCAAAAAGCATGGTTCACACGTTGCCGTGCAGTGACCGTGGTATTGACACCGCGGGAAGATCGTGTGCATGGTCCATATATATGAACTCAGAAAAGCAACAGGAGACCGCACGCCTTGATCTTGTCAATTCCATCCTGAAGGCCGCCCGAATACTTGATGTACTGACCGAGGCGGGACCTCTCACTTTTTCCGAAATATTCCGAAAGGCGCAGCTTCCAAAGAGTACGCTCTTCAAGATTCTTGCAACGCTTGAAGAAAAGAACATCGTGTCCCGGGATCCCGAGTCGGGTCGATACCGGCTTGGTATGAAACTTATTGAATGGGGAGGCGGAGCGCGCTCACAGATAGAGATGCGCAACATTGCCCGTCCCATTATGAGAAAACTGAACGAACAGGTAGACTGCACGGTTCATCTCACCGTCATAGCGCATAATGAAATTCTTCCCATAGAAAGTGTGGAATCCGGTAACTGGTACTGGCACCACTTCAGGTACCCCGTGGCCATCGGAATACCTGCGCCGATGCATGCCACCGGCGCAGGCAAAGCTATCCTGGCCTTCCTCAAGCCGGAGGAGATTCGTGAAATCCTTCAGGAGACAGGGTTGAAGAGGTACACGGCAAACACCATCACAAACGAATCGGACCTCTGGAAGGAAATCGAGGCCATTCGAGAAATCGGCTATGCGGTGAGCGAAGCTGAACACGACGAGCTGATTCGAAGCGTGGCGTCGCCCATCAGAGATCAGGATGGAACAGTCGTTGCGGCCCTGAGCGCGCTCGGAGTCGTCTCCCGTTTTACCTCGGAGCGCATCCCGGATGTCGCAGGTCTTGTGCGTTCTTCTGCAGACGAGATCTCACGTCTGATGGGGTACCGGAAGGATCCTTCGGGCAATGGCAGCAGCCGCTGAAGCACTCGAGTTGCCGCACCTCAGATCGGCATCTGGACGATAGGGAGTCGCACCTCCACGCCGAAACCCCGATCGAGTTCAAGAAGGGTAAGACCGAACCGCCGGCCATACATCGATCGAAGCCTGCGATGGACTGCAGTCAGACCAATGCGGTTGTCGTTCAGGTTGTGATCGTCGGAGAATATGCGGGCAAGTCGACGACTGACATCCGGGCTGCACCCGGGGCCGTCGTCCACCACGCTGACAAGGAGCGTGTCCGCCTGACGGGATATCGCGACCCGTATGTTCATGGTTCCCCCGTGAAGCTCGCCCAATCCGTGGACAAAACAGTTTTCAACGAGTGGCTGGATACAGAAGCGGTTGAGGCACAGATCGAGGAGATTCTCATCCATCGACAGGTCGTAGCTGAACTCATCCCCGTATCGGACTCGCTGAAGCTCAATATAGCTCTCGACGTAGCGCAGCTCCTCCTGGAGCGTCACAATGTCCTCCTGTTTCCGGACGGTCATGTGAAGCATGTAGGAAAGCGAACGGAGCATTCTGAGCAGAGTATCGCGGTCGTTCCGGGTCACGACGCCGACCATGCTGTCCAGCGTATTGAACAGGAAATGCGGGTTCATTTTCGCCTGGAGGGTTTCGAGTCGCGCCTGGGCGCTCTGTTCTTCGAACAGCCGCATGCGCAGTAGTGCCCGGACGAGCAGCAGCCCCAGTACCAGGACACCGGCAAGAGATAGGAGTCCGATTCCAAGAATGCGCAAAGTTATGCGCGTGACTCCGCGGGTAATTACCGTTCGCTGGATTCGGCTGTCGAAAATGAGGCCGGTGCCGGCATCCACGCCGTAGAGTCTGAGATATTCCGGCGTAAGGACCGCAAGACGCCCGCTCGAATGCAGCGTATCTATCTGTGCCGGGGAAAGTTGAAGCTTCTGCGCCGGACTCAACGGCTGCACGTGGAATAACGGAAGATTCGCGGTTGTCTCCAGGAGTATGCCGTCCCGCCCGTACACCGACATGTCGACACGGGAACCCGTCGAACCGAGAATCGTGGAGAAGTCTCTCGTGTACATCTCAAGCAGCAGGGTTAGATCAGACTCGATGAATACGGTTGATGTAACATCGACGCCTCTGAATCGGTAGATCACAATGGGAAGAATCGTGTCAAGGTTCAGGGCGTCGCGGAACGGCTGCCCGATGACGCTCGCAGTATCGGATATCGAGGATACGGTGAGGGAGGTTGCCGGCCTCGGTGCCACGTATCCCCGCCACCAGGAATTTCGCTCCAGGTACGCCCTGTCGGTAAGGGGACCGAAAACTGGTTCACCGTTTTCCGGCAACGCCCACACATGCCGCGTTGCCGGGACATTTGAGATCAACTGCGCAAGCCCGTGGGCGAACTGATTGCGGTTGCCATCCGAAGATGACATTGTGGCAAGGAGAATGCCCGCGCTGTGCACGGCATCCTGGATGACTGTAGTAATGATCTGATCCGCCGACTGGAATCGTCCGTGAAGTATCTCTTCGGTGTTTCCTACAATTTCCGCAGATATCTCGGTATACACAACGTAGGTAACGGCCCCGATTGCGAACGCCAGTGCTGCGAGCCCTGCCAGTGCAAGACTCGCGAGCGTCCGCCTTCGTCTGTTCAAGGACGCACCTTGCGTGTGGACCCAATCCTCCCCCGGCGATACTTGCCGGGAGTGGTCTGCTCTACCCGCTTGAAGATTTTATTGAAATATGCTGCATCTCCAATGCCAACCTCCGCCGCGACCTCTTCCATGGGAATGTGCGTCACGAGGAGTGTTTTCGCAACTTCTATGCGATATCTCCTGATATACTCGACGAAGGTGTACCCGGTAAACCGTTTGAACTCGGAGCTCAGGTACGCTGCGGAAACGAACGCCGTTTTTGCGGCATCCTGGAGCGACAGCCGATGGGAGAAGTTCAGTGAAACGTAGGTGAGAGCCCGCCGGACGAAAGGTGGGAAATTCCTGGCGGACGCGCCGATAAGCGAAGTCTCGATGGCGTCAGCCGATCCGTCTTCGAAGCGCATCCGCAGCCGGTCGAGGATCGTGTTCATGTCATCCGGAAACACCGGCTTGAGCAGGTATTCTGCCACCTGAAGACGAATCGCCGTGCGGGCGTAGGAAAAATCGTCGTATCCGCTTACTATGACCGCCTGGCCGGCCCACCCACCGCCGCGAAATCGGTCGAGCATCGCAAGACCGGATTCTCCCGGCAGACGAATGTCTGTAAAGAGGACTTCAGGCTGACACTTTCTGAACTCCTCGAAAGCCTCCGCCGCGTGTCGGCACACCGACTTCACGACAAATCCACGCCCGTAATCGGTGATGTAGGAAGCGTAACGTTCTGCCGAGGATGGCTGGTCTTCGACGATCATGACTCGTATCACTTGTCGCGTCCCTTCATTCCATGTTACCCCTTCACGCCCGATAGCGCTATCCCTTCAATAAAGAACCGCTGCGCCGCAAGAAAGATGACGACAAGAGGAAGAATAGACAGGAGCGTCGCCGCCATCACCAGATTCCATTGCACGTCGAAGTCACCACGAAGGATTGCGAGTCCCAGGGTCAGCGTACGCTTTGCATCGGAATTGATGAACACGAGAGCAAAGAGGAATTCGTTCCAGATATTCAGTAGCGTAATGATGAAGAGCGTTACGAGGGCCGGCTGGGAAAGCGGCAGGATGATGTGAGTGAATCGGCGCGCATAGCCATAGCCGTCTATGATCGCAGCCTCTTCGAGCTCATTGGGAATAGTAAGGAAAAACTGTCTCAGCAGGAAAGTGCCATACGCGGTAAAAATACCGGTCAGGATGAGGGACCAGTGGGTATCCAGGAGGTGCAGCGTTTTCATGATGATGAAGTTCGGGATAAGCACAACCTGCCGCGGAATCATCAGGGTCGAGAGGTAAATCAGAAACACCGCATCTCGTCCGGGAAACCTGAGCCGCGCAAATGCATAGGCTGCCATCGCAGAGGTTATAAGCGTCCCGAGACAGGTGAAAAAAGACACCTTCACGGTATTCAGAAAGTAGGTCAGGAACGGGATCGCCTTGAACGCCTGTGCGTAGTTTCCTGGATGAATGCTCTGAGGAAAAAGCTTGTAGGGGTGGGCAAGAACATCCGGGTAGCTCTTGAACGATGTACTCAGCGCCCAGAGCAGCGGAACCAGAATTACGCAGGCTGCCACAATGAGCCCGGCGTAGAGCAGGAAGCGAAGCAGGGTACGATTCAGGATAAAATGTCGTCGGTTTCTCATGACTTCCTCAAGACTGAGTCTGATCAGTAGTGGACCCA
>CAZKMA010000058.1:0-31272 GCA_964553615.1 uncultured Spirochaetales bacterium
GTGTTCTATATCGAACCTTCTGGTGTTAACGCTGCCCTCTGCCGGCACCGGACCGCTGTTGCTTATGACCACTCTGCAGTAAGAACCTGCGGGAAGATGCAGTTCCTCTCCCGACAACAGGTCTACGATCTCAGTTCGAAGCGTGATGGTATCCCGTACGGATGCCTTGAGGCTGAGTTTGTGGCCTTCCATCACCTGGTCTATGTCCACGGTTGTCGGTTGAAGGAGCTGCTGCTCGCTGAAGGAAAGCAATCCCTCGGTAACATGTGCCGCCCGTACAGTTGACTGGTTAATGCGTGTTGCGTACTCGCTGATGCCACCTTTGGCCTTATTCTCAATTATCTCTGCGTTCGCTCTGATCGCCATCATGATATTGTTGAACTCATGCGCCAGACCCGATGACAACCGCGCAATTGCCTCCATCTTTCTCGCGTCGTGGAGACGATCATGGTTCTTCGCGAGCTGCGCAGTCTGTGGACGGACATGGCCCCGAGGCTCACCGCGCCTATTACCGTTGTCAGGATCACGACATTGGCCACGTCAGGCGAACCGACGTCCACTAATACATTTGGCACATTCAAATATCCTGCTATTGTCATTGCGTACACGGCAATGGTGTCCAACGGCGTCAGCAGTATGCTGCTCAGTGCGACTGAGATTATTGCAAAATAAATTGTGTCCATGCTGTGAGAAGACGCGAACGACTGCGCAACTCGGGTCGCGTAATCTACGGAGGTGGTTCGGGCGCTCGCCGCCAGACTTCAGCGGGATTGAGCATGCTGCCTCCCATTGTGAACTCATGTTCCGCCATGGCTTCGGAACGGATTGCTGTAACTCCTGCCACCTGGTGATTTCTACTGTACTCCCCGCGGGTCGCACAGAGGATGATGGATTCCTGTTCACATATTTCGCCCTATGTGTGCTGCCGCACCGTCTCCGCGTTTATTTCCTACTATTGTTTAAGCAGTAGGAAGTCTGTGGAGTAGAGAAAGGAAGACAGATGAACAAGAAAAAGACTGGTCCTGTCGAAGGATCGAAAGACAAGGCTACGGATGCACTGAACATGCGCGGGTATCGCACACGAAATCAGAGCGGTAAACTCCGAGGCACGAGAAACGACAAGCGCGTCGATACGGTCGAGAAGCAGTACGGACGCGACTTCGGCGTACGCGGAGACATGCACCTGGGTACGCTTCTGGAGAAATTGGGATACGACTCGGTCCATGCGCTGATTGAAAGCGACGTAGGGAAATGAAAGCGCGGGTCGTCTCGTTACTGCTCGTGCTATTGCTGTTTGTGGGCGCTTTTACGGGATGCACGTTACTCATGACTTCTACAGGTCGCCCAGGTGCCAGGGGCGCCGTCGGCTCTCTCTCGGTAATCAGGACGAACAACGAGACCGTTCACCTGGGTGCCGGGACGTACCGCGGACCATTGGTTGTGGACGGCAACAAGGTAACGGTTATCGGCGCCGGCATCGGCAGAACGGTGATAATGGGCGGGCTGAGGATTGACGGGAACAACAACCGCTTGAAGAATCTCTCTGTCGACGGACCTGTTCGGATCCACGGCAACAACAACGATTTTCGAAATGCCGAGCTGCGATCAAGAGACACGCGAGTGGAGGGCCACAATAACAGATTGTAGTCATGCGCTGTCCGACAGAGCATCTTGACTCCTCATCGAATTCAACAGTAACGGCATTGCGGCGGCAGCGCGTGTCTGCCGATTTCACTTCTGACATCCTGTTCTATCCCCATACTTGACCGTTTGAGTTTTGCGGCAGTACCTTTGATAGATACAGCACTGTGGGAGTCAGTTGTTGCCAGGTACTGTCGGCCGACCATTTGGCGCCGGTGAACTAAAAAACCGCCTTCTCGCAGTCCTTCCGGATGCTGAACAACGCCGTTTGCTTCCCAATCTCGAATTGGTTTCAATGCCGCTCGGAAAGGCGGTATACGAATCGGGCGATCGCATCAAGTACGTCTACTTTCCCACGACCGCAATCGTGTCACTCCTGTACGTTATGGAGAACGGGGCGTCGGCCGAAATAGCTGTGGTGGGGAACGAGGGAATCGTGGGGATCGCCTTGTTTATGGGCGGAGAGACAATGCCGAGCCGAGCCGTTGTGCAGAGCGAAGGTGAGGCTTACCGTTTGGACGGACAGTTCCTGAACGCTGAGTTCAATCGCGGAGGGCCTTTCCAGCACCTCTTGCTGCGGTTCACGCTTGCGATGTTTGCGCAGATGGCCCAGACCGCAGTTTGCAATCGGCACCACAGCATTGACCAGCAGCTTTGTCGATGGCTGCTTCTGAGCATCGATCGGTTGTCGGGGAACAGGCTCGTCATGACCCAGGAGCTGATCGCCAACATGCTTGGAGTGCGCCGGGAGGGCGTAACCGAGGCAGCAGGGAAACTGCAGGATGCCGGCCTCATTGAATACCAGCGGGGCCATATCACCGTACTCGACAGACAGGGGCTCGAAGCACGGGTTTGCGAATGCTACGAGGTTGTACGGAAAGAGTCTCTCCGCCTGCTCCCTGACCTGATCGCTGAGTAACCGCGGTTCGGCCCGCTCAGCCTGAGAGTTTTGGCGATATCAGTTCAGGTTCGGTATTATGGCCCAGAAGCCGAACACCTACCTGCCCTATACGACAGTTATGATTACCACTACCAGCAGTACGACCAGGAGAATAGCAAGTATGCTCATATGAACCTCCTTTGTTGTTACTAAAGCGTTCGCCTATGTGAGTATAGACATACAGGATCCACTGATTCTGTTCGGTGGCCCACATAAGGAAGTCTATCCTCGGCGATCTACGTAGTGAGCTCAGCCACGCTGCTGTTTCCGACAACGAGAATCCAGGGATTTGCTGCTTCTTGCTCTATGTACTTACCTGCATCTTTTTCCTTTCCAGAAGCGGCTCTGCCGACGGATCGAAAACTCGATACGCGAACAGTTTTATTCGGTCGCTCACAAACGCCCAGATCAGAGCATACGCCCATACGAATCCCGCCCAACCCCATCCGAGAGGTGGCATCAGAAATCCGTACACCGCAATCAGAGTCGCAACAATCTGTGTTCCGAGTACCGCCATCCACAGAATGGGCGCCGGACGTGTTGACCAGAACGGGCCACGCGTACGGGTCAGGAAAATGGTGAGATGCCCGGCCACGGATAGCATTAAATACATCATGGGCTGGAGGTGTGCGTGGTCGAGGTGAAAGACCCGGTCACCGAGGTAAAAGAGACCAAACGCGGCCACGGGGCCTACAACGCCCAGCACCGTGGCAATTCCCAGAACAAGTCGCATGTTCCATGCCTCCGGCCTGTTCTTGTAATGAACGTTGTCGTAGGCGATAGACAGAATTGCTCCGTCGTTCAGCAGTGCGAGCATTACGATCATGACTGCCGTCAAAGGATAAAAATTGAAAATCAGGATTGCAAGTGTCATGAAGACCAGTACGCGCAGCGTTTCGGCAATACGGTAGATCGCGTAGCTGTTCATCCTCTGGAATATCTTCCGACTTTCCTTGATCGAGTCTATGATCACCGACAGGCCCGGACTCATGAGTACGATTGACGCGGCAGCGCGGGCTGCATCAGCGGCACCCGAAACGGCTATGCCGCAGTCGGCCTTCTTCAATGCGGGCGCATCGTTCACTCCGTCGCCCGTCATGCCGACAATGTGTCCGCGCTGCTGGAGTACGTCTACGATGTGAAACTTGTGTTCAGGGAAGACCTGCGCGAATCCGTCGGCATCCTCAATAGATTGCGCCAATTGTGAAGTCTCGTGATGTTTCACGTTCCCGAAACCACTGGCGTCCAGGATGTTCGACCTCATGCCCAGCTTGCCTGCGGTTTCACGAGCAATGGCGACCTGGTCACCGGTAACCATTTTGACATGGACGCCCATCTGCAGGGCGGTCGCAATAGTTTCTTTGGCTTCTTCTCGAGGAGGGTCGAAAAGTGGCAGTACGCCCTGGAATTGCCACTGACCCTTGCCATCCGAACGGGCCACGCCAAGCGAGCGGAAGCCCCGGGAAGCAAACTCGTTTACTGCTCTGTCTACAGCAGACTTTACTTCATCTGCATTGTCAGACAACTCGAGGATTACCTGCGGTGCCCCCTTCGTTACCCTGAACTCGTTTCCGTCGGCGTCCGTGACGGTGGCTTCAGTTCGCTTGTGCACTGGGTCGAACGGCTGAAAATGGGTCACCTGGAAGCCCTTCAGATCCTGATTGCTCTTCAATCCGCCCAGTACGGCCAGGTCGATCGTGTCATTGTTGTCCGCGCGGGAGGCGAGTGCGGCGCTCTGGATAGTCTGCCCGGCAGATACGTTGGCGATGCTGAAAGGTTCGCCAAGTGTCAGTTTGTTCTGGGTCAGCGTGCCGGTTTTGTCCGAGCACAGGATGTCCACGCCGGCCAATTCCTCGATGGCCGCAAGGCGGGTCACGATTGCCTGCTTTCGGGCGAGCAGCCGGGCTCCGACAGCCATGGTCACGGAAAGCACCGTAGGCATCGCTACCGGAATGGCGGCTATGGTGAGCACCAATGCAAACTGCAGCGTGGTAAGCATCGGGTCACCGCGGAAGAGCGCAACGGCGATAATCAGCACAACAAAGACGACCGCGAGGATGATCAGATAATTCCCGATCTTCAGTACTGCGCGCTGAAAGTGGCTGACGGTGTGTGCCTCCTGTACCAATTGCGCAGTCTTCCCAAAATAGGTGGCACCTCCGGTAGCGTAGACCAGCCCGCCCGCTTCTCCCTGCCGGACGATGGCCCCGGAGAAGACCGCATCGCCGGATTTCAGTTCGGCAGGCAGCGACTCTCCCGTCAGTGCGGATTGGTCGACCTCAATCGGGCCACCTTCGAGGAGACGTGCGTCCGCCGGGACTATGTCGCCCTGACGCAGGCGAATGACATCCCCTGGCACCAGCTCACGCGCCTCCGGCTCGCTCCATTTTCCGTCGCGTTTGACCCGCGCCCTGATTGCCAGCTTCGCCTTCAGAGCGTCAATGGCGTTTCCCGCCTCGTGTTCTTCCCAAAACCCGACCACTGCGTTTGCAAAAAGCAAAAGCAGTATGATCGTAAAATCTGCCCAGTGCCGGGCCAGTGCGGAAAGGACTACTGCCGCTTCGATCATCCACGGAATTGGGCCCCAGAAATAGGTCAGTAATTTCATGAAAGGATTGACTTTGTTCTCTTCGATTTCGTTTGGCCCGTATTGGTTCAGTCGGTTTTCTGCTTCGGCCTGGCTCAGCCCGTCCGGCGATGACGCCAGTTTTTCCTGCAGCGCCGGCATGGGCAGGGATTTGAGATTATTCTTGGGATTGATCCGTTCAGTATTTTGTTCCATGTGTAGTACTCCAGTTCGGAGAAGGTTGCGCTGAGTCGCACGGGCGACAAAGCCATGGGTCTATGCCGATTTTGTTGTGGGTCCGAATGCGCGTACGGGGTTCGGGGGGCTGCGTGTGCCGAATGCCTTCGACCCGGTATCAATCCATTTCTGGAGCGCCGCTAGAACCGGCTTGTTCCAGTCAGCCTTCATACATTGGACTGCGTAACGATTGAGAACACGTGCGACGACGATTCGTTGTTCGAATTGCAGTTGTATCATTTTGTGTACTTCCTTCGTTAATCGTAGACCGAACTCCCGGACTCTTCTGTGCGGTGTCGCACAGAAGGAGAATTATTTGTTCCCAGAGTTCCGCTCGGTTTCACTTTGCGGTGGAGGGTGTTGACCGCGACGTTGCCCGTAATGTACAGCAGCGACACAGTGGTCTTGCAGAGGCCGTGGATGCTTCTCAACCGGCTGTTGAGGACCCGACATCTGATATGTTCGTCTAAGCTTTCTATATGTGCGCTCCCGCACAGACCACGCGGTTTGTCGTCCCTATTGTTGTACACAGGCGGGCGGGATACCTCGACAAAGCCCTGTTCGCCGGTAGCCACAACCGTGAGGGTAACTGAGTCGGCCGAATAGGCCGTCAAGGGAGAATTTCAATGACTGAAGGAAGCGAAAGAACTCTGGCACCCGACCTGCTGCGAAGGATGAACGCGTACTGGCGTGCGGCGAATTATCTCTCGGTGGGCCAGATTTATCTCTATGACAATCCTCTGCTGAAGTTGCCGCTTGAGTCATCACACGTGAAGCCGACACTGCTCGGCCATTGGGGCACGACGCCGGGGCAGAACTTCATCTACGTGCATCTGAACCGGGTCATCAAGAAGTATGACCTGGATATGATCTACGTTGCCGGTCCAGGGCATGGAGGTCCGGCGCTCGTGGGCAATACCTATCTCGAAGGCACCTACAGCGAAATCTACCCGAACATCACCCAGGACGAGGCAGGGCTCAAGAAGCTCTTCACCCAGTTTTCATTCCCGGGTGGGATTCCGAGTCACGTATCACCGGAGTGTCCGGGTTCAATTCATGAGGGCGGCGAGTTGGGTTATTCGCTCAGCCACGCCTTCGGAGCGGTGTTCGACAACCCGGAACTGGTCGTGGCCTGCGTCATCGGCGACGGAGAGGCGGAAACCGGGCCGCTGGCCACTGCATGGCACTCGAATAAATTCCTCAATCCAATCACCGACGGGGCGGTACTGCCCATCCTCCACCTCAACGGCTACAAAATTGCCAATCCGACTGTCCTGGCCCGCATCGAACCCGAGGAGCTGGATCAGCTGCTTCGCGGATATGGCTGGGTACCGCACTATGTAGAAGGTGATGAGCCGGAGGCAATGCATCAACTCATGGCAGGCACCCTGGAAAACGCCGTGGAAGAGATCCGGCGAATCCAGGAGAACGCGCGGAGCAGGAACGACACCACGCGGCCGCGCTGGCCGATGATTGTCCTCCGGTCACCCAAGGGCTGGACGGGGCCTGAGGTCGTGGATGGTCGGCAGGTTGAAGGTACGTTCCGGTCGCACCAGGTACCACTCCTCGCGGATTCCAAACACCCCGATCACCTCAAGCAGCTTGAGAGCTGGATGAGAAGCTACAAGCCCGAAGAGCTGTTCGACAAGGATGGCCGGCTCATGCCCGAATTGGCCGAGCTCGCACCTGCCGGCGACCGGCGAATGGGTGCGAATCCGCACGCTAACGGTGGGCTCTTGCTGCATGACCTGATTATGCCCGAGTTTCGAGACTACGCGGTGAAAGTGCCGTCGCCTGGATCAGTTCAGGCCGCAGACACGCATGTGCTGGGAGAGTTCCTGCGCGATGTGACCAGGCTCAATGAGGCGCAACGAAACTTCCGGATCTTTGGTCCCGACGAGACGCTTTCGAATCGCTTAAACTCAGTTTTTGAAGTCACGAACCGACAGTGGGAAGCGCGGACAAAAGAGAACGACGAGTTCCTCGCAACCGACGGCCGGGTCATGGAGATGCTGAGCGAGCATCAGTGCGAAGGCTGGCTCGAGGGTTACCTGCTCACAGGCCGGCACGGACTGTTCAATAGCTACGAGGCGTTCATCCATATCATCGATTCAATGTTCAATCAGCATGCAAAATGGTTGAAGGTTACCGCGGAGCTGCCGTGGAGGCGCAAGATCGCGTCACTCAATTACTTGCTCGCCTCCCACGTCTGGCAGCAAGCGCATAACGGCTTTACCCATCAGGATCCCGGGTTCATCGATCATGTGGTGAACAAGAAGGCCTCGGTCGTACGCGTATATCTTCCGCCGGATGCCAATTGTCTGCTTTCGGTCTGGGACCACTGCCTGCGCAGCAGGCATTACGTGAATGTCGTGGTTGCCGGCAAATACCAGGCGCCTCAATGGTTGTCCATGGACGCGGCAGTCGAGCATTGCACGCAAGGCATCGGGATCTGGCAGTGGGCGAGCAGCGACAAGGGTGGTGAACCCGATGTGGTCATGGCCTGCTGCGGCGATGTGCCCACGCTCGAGACGCTGGCCGCTGTATCGATCCTCCGTCATCACCTGCCCGATCTGAAGATACGAGTGATCAACGTCGTCGATCTGATGAAGCTGCAGCCGAGTGCCGAACATCCGCACGGCCTGAGCGACAAGGATTTCGATGCGCTATTCACGAAAGACAAACCGATCATCTTCGCGTTCCATGGCTATCCATGGATGGTCCATCGATTGACCTACCGCCGTACCAATCACGAGAACATGCATGTTCGCGGGTATAAGGAAGAGGGCACAATTACCACGACATTCGACATGACGGTATTGAACGATCTTGACAGATTCCATCTGGTGCAGGATGTGATAGATCGGGTAGCGAAATTCCGCACGGAAGGGGCAGCCCTGAAAGAGTATGTGCAGAACAAGCTCATCGAACACAAAAAGTACATTTACAAGCATGGCGAAGACATGCCCGAAATCCGGAACTGGAAGTGGGACGATCCCAAATGAATGGGTAAACATTGACCAAAGCTGATCGGACATCTGTCGTCGGCGACCAGGCGAACTCTATTGTTGCTCAGTCGGGTCTGTCATCGACAAATGTTGAAGTCCGGAAAATCGCGCCATGGACGGAACTGAGGTCGCTGCGTAAACGCGTTCCGGCGCCATGGCCTTCGATTCGAGGAGGTCACGCGTAATAATGAAAAAATGGTGTCCCTGAATTGCCATTGAGAAAACGTTTACAATGCGGCGCGGATACTTCCACAGGCCGATGAAAATGAACCGCAGGTAACTTATTCCGTACCACGAGAATGACTGGCGAAACAGAGACTGAAAGAAACCACGGGTTTCACGAAGGCGAATTGTGCTGAGCAAGCTGCGACCGGCTATATGCGGTGCTTCGGTTTCTGTCGACTGCCGGACCATTGCAGGCAACCGCGACAGCAGCTCCAGGCAACGATTGAAGTATCGCGACGGTTCGTAGATTCTTCGAAGCGCGAGGCGGTAGCCGGACAGCACCTGGTCCATCGGCTTCCGGGGACGAAAGTTCATCTCTGTTGCGCGCATGTTGTCGCCTGAGCTTGTCTGGACAAGTCGGTCTTCCCGTAGTAGACGACGATACAGCTGAGTGTGGGGGAGTGCGGTCAACAGCCCGACCATAGCAACCGGAATTGCAAGCTTTTGCACGAACTCTACCTGTAACTCGACAATGTTATCGGGGTCCGAATCAAATCCAATTATGAATCCGCCCGTGACCTCAATGCCTCGTGACTGGATCTTTCTGACCGCGGATTCCATGTCGATGCGAAGATTCTGTTGCTTTCCCGCCTCTACGAGGGAATTTTCCACTGGTGTTTCCATGCCGACGAATACCATTGAAAAATTGGCTCGAACCATCACGTCCAGCAACTCGTCATCTGCCGCGAGATTCAGGCTCGCCTCGGTCGATAGAAAGTACGGGTTCCCGTGTTCGTGCTGCCAAACTGCAATCTCAGAAAGCAATTTTTTCACTGCGCTCTTGTTTCCGATGAAATTGTCGTCCACGATAAACAGTGATCCACGGAATCCGGTGCTGTAGACCGCATCAAGCTCCCTCAAGAATTGATCTGGTGACTTTGTCCGCGGCACATTGCCAAACAGATGGACGATGTCGCAGAACTCACAGTCAAACGGGCAGCCCCGTGAAAACTGTATGGGCATCGTATCGTACAATTGCATATCGAATAGATCGAATCTGGGAACGGGGGAGATTCGCATGTCCGGGTAGCTGCTTGCGGTGTACACGGGTTGGGCAACCCCTGTCAGGAATTCTTCAAGAAACTCGGGAAAGATCAGCTCTGCCTCTCCCTGGATCAGGTAGTCGACCCCCTGCATCTCCTCCGGGCAGGATGTGGGATAGGGCCCTCCTGCTGCGACCGGGGTCAGGAGAACAGTGCAGCGCTCGACAACTTCGCGAAACGACACACGCTGGACTATCATCGCGGAAACCAGTACGAGGTCGGCATTTGCGATATCGGCGTCGGACAGCTCCTGTGCGTTCATATCTATAACGCGAACCGATACGTGGTCAGGGATCATTGCAGCAATTGTAGCCAATGCGAGCGGCGGCATGAGCGCCTTCTTCCCTATGAAAGCAAGCGCATGAGAATAACTCCAGTAGGTTTCAGGTATTTTCGGATACACCAGCAGGAAATTCATACGATCGGGCCTCCTTCGCGCACCCGGGATATTGCCCCTGTGTCAGGCGTGATTTTCGTTGGAACTCCCGACACTTCTGATCCATCTGTTGTCTATGTGGAAAAGTATAATGGCGGAATCGGGCACGGTCTGTGCGGGAACGCACAGATAGATAAAAACCATGGCATGCCTGAAGGGCCAATCGGTCACGCTTCTCCAGGGAGGCTCGATTCCTTGAAGTCTGTCATTGCGGTGTGGATCGCCTTGTCTAGAATTTTCCATGAAGTGTCGACGTTGCCTCTCAAGTCCTTCCACGCGACATCTCCTGCTTGACGGATGCTTTCCAGGTTGAGCTTGACCTCTGCGCGTTTGGCCTGCAGGCTTGCGATTTGCTTCTGGAACTCCAGCTTCGACCCGACTCCAACCTCTCTGGCCCTGGCGTCCATCTTGTCGATCTCGACGCTCCACTTATCCAGCTTGTTCTTCATCTTTGCCATGTAGGCATCTCGTTTTTCGCTCATGATCGTTGTCTCCTCTTGCGCTCCTAATGGTAGTCCCGATTTGTGGGATCTGTCCGTTCGCTACCGCACGTATGGCACGAGGTTTTTGTGGAACCGTTCGGGATGAGTTTCGGCGGTGACCGAATTTGCTGAGGTAGTGTGGGCTGACTGCCCGCTCCGCCGACGCAACACGATTCACTATGTGCAAATTTACGCCAGAACGAGTATAATTCGGTGAGACGCTACTGAAGACCCTCGTGGATTCCAAGGAGGAAAGAAAATGGGACGAAAATTGTCAATCGTTGCTATCCTCGCGATACTCGTCGGCGCCTTCCTGCTGCTTGACGGGATTGGCGGTTTGATGCACGCGGATTCCCTGTTCGGCAGGATCGGCGGCGCCTTTAATCGGGGCGGGAGAACTGTCACGATCATCGTGAGCGTGATCGAAGTTATTGCGGGCGGGCTGCTGGTCCTTGCGCAGTTCATGAGCATCGGATCGCTCGACGGTCCACTTCGCCTGGGGATATTCATCGCGTGGATCGTTGTGATGGTATTCGCTCTCCTGATCAACAACTTCCAACCTGACACGATCGGTTGGTGGCGCTCGTTTGTCCAATACTCCATCGTGCTTGCCGTAATCTGGATGCTGAAAGGCGAGCGAGCATAGGCGAACAGTCCTCTGGTGACGTCGGAGATCGATTCTTGAGGCAGAGCGGTCGGCTCTGTTCAGGTTCGTTCACTGGCGTCGCCGCCCGTCCCGCAGAAGTTCCACCATGTGACGATGAAAATCCTCTACAAGTTGCCGATGGTAGAATGGGTAAATGAAATCCCGTAGCGCACTGCGGCTTGAAAAACGGGATACCTGTGTTACCTTCGTTCCGCTGCCGCTTGAAACGAAGGTGAGGGTCTGGTCTCCATGGGTGACATTCTGTTCAAGATAGGCCAATTCAATTACCAGGTTCCTGTCATCTACTCGAGTTATTTCGAATGCCACCGGAATGCAAATGCTTTCATTTACCAGCAGGCGCAAAAAGAGCAACATGCCCGGCTTCAGGGCGGGGAAGCGACGGGAGGATATATCGTACATCCGGTAGTCCGCACCGTTCGGCACAAGCAACAGTTCGAAGAAAGACGATGGTCCATCCCACATGCGGGGCGGGGACACCCGCATCCAATCCTCGAAAAGTTTCCTGGGTGGCACGGGATAATAAAATGACTGTCGGACAACGTGCGCTTCTGTCCTTCCGACAGCACTGGCGGCGAAGCAGGTGGATGTCAGTGGATACTTACTCAGATAACGTCTCATTGCAGACGATATGTGTGGCCGACCATCGATTTCGTGGTGGCATTGCGGCGTGCGGGCCTGGAGGGTGTTCGTAGTCGCGCACGAGCAAAGCGCGGCTGCGAGACATACAGCAAGTAGCACCCAGACGGGTCGGTACGAAGACATCCTGCAACAATGATGTCGGCAATGCGCCGGATTGTCCACCGCCGTGTCACATTGCAGACACGATGAAACTTCCGGGCGACGCGGACCTTCGACGCGAGAGCTTCGTCCATCCTGCGGAAGGCCGACTATGCCCGATGCATGCGTTTTCAGCCGCGGAGCCGGCAGCAGGGTACCGTAATCCGGCATATCGTGTACAATGAGCTCATGAATCGCCGCGCCTCTCTCATTCTCACCGCCGTTTTTTTTGCCGCAGCAGGGCTGATTCTCGGTCTTCTCCTCCCCGACGCGCCCCCCGTGGTGAACATCCCCGCCGGTGCTTCTGCTACGCCGATGACCATAGTATCAGTGGTGGAGAAGGCTTCCACGTCGCCGCGCGTGACCGTAGAGTACCCTCAATTCCCGAAACTGCCCGCCGCATTGAACGGTGCCATTGCTTCGGCCACCATGCGCCGCCTGGCGGAGTTCCGCAAAAGAGCCGCCGAAACCAGGAAGGCTCGGGCGGCCACAGGTGATTCTGCCGCGGTTATCCCGGATTCGGCCTATAGCTTCATAGCTTCCTGGCAACCGTCTCAGGTGAACTCTCATTATGTCAGCTTCATAGAGAGATACAGCTCATATGCTGGCGGCGCGAACGGCAATGAACAGCTGCAGACGTTCAACTACGACATCACTCGCCGCAGGTTCGTGTCGCTTGCCGACCTGTTCCCTGATGCGCCGGACTACCTGGCTGCCATAGCGTCCATGGCACGGAGCCAGCTCGCAAGCTCCATGAACTTTGCAAGCGCCGGCCACGTACCGCTGACCATGTTGGACGCCGGAACCGCACCCGACCTGCCCAATTTCAAGAACTTCACCTTCACGAACGATCTCGTGACCATATATTTCCCCAAGTACGCAGTGGCACCGGGCTCATTCGGCGAACAGCACGTGACTATCATCCGGAGCTCGGTCAAATAGGATATCTGTTCATCGTGGCTGAGGTGGCACGATCTGCGGGCGTATATACTCTTCTCATCAGAGCCGTTTTCCATTATCGTTATAGGAAACTTTCAGGCGGAGCAGAATCGGGTGTATCAATTTGTGCTCTGGTTCAACATGATCGGTTTTACCCTCATGTTTGCTTCGGTAGGGCTTTCGTATCTTGTCTATGACCGAAACCGAGCAGTCTGGCTGCGCGATTACCTCGTCTACGCTGGTGCCTACACGGTGTGGCTGCTTTTCGCGACGTGGGTCTTCTTTCGGGCGGTCTATCTTCCTGAGCCTCTGCCCGTGCTCACGCTTCTCTTTGCTCGAGTCAGATCCGTCGTCTCGATCGTCATCGTCCTGTTCGGCCCGCTCTTTTTCTTTCGCTGTGCCGGATTCGAGATTCGCGGAATGGTCAGGGCGGTCGTTCTCGGCGTTGCAGCCGCAATCACCATAATAATCGGGATACTCCTTTTCGCTCCCAACCAGATCCTGGCCTTTGCGGTGACTCCATCATTCAACCTCTATCTCAGCATCCTCTCGTGGCTCGCCTTCAGTGCGGTTCGGCGGACAAACCGGGCGGCACAGCGCCCCATGCTACCGCTGCTTCTGTATTCAGGAGTGGCCTATGCGGTCCTTTCAGCGTTCGGAATCCTTCTCCGCCTGGCGGCGGAGCCGGAGCACGGTCTCATCGTCAACGCAATTGCGGTGGGCACCTTCCTGTTCGGCTGGGCAATTCTTATGATCCGGGTGAACATGCGGTGGATCAGCCGCGCGTCCACCTCAGGCACGGGGATCCCGGATGCCTACCTGACCGACTACCGCATAACGAAACGGGAGGCGGAAGTTCTGGCACTTCTCATGACTGGCCTCACGAGCGGCGAAATCGGCGAGAAGCTGTTCATTTCTCAACGAACGGTGGAAGCGCACATTCAGAACATGTACGGCAAGTGCAACGTCGGTAATCGCGTAGAGCTCATGGCCAAGATCACCTCGTACAGTTCCGGCGGCAATTGACACCGGAATGCCTCCGTAGTTTTACGTAAACGGCACTCACGATTCAATTCCGTATTTTTCCGAATTCCCCTCGCTTTCCATACAGACGATACTCAACCTCGAAACAAGGAGGCGGAGGTGCCCGTGACAACAGTGATATCCGTAACGTTCGTCGTGCTCGGTCCGGCCGTCCTGGCCGCCGTCATGTTGATGGCGCTGCTTCAGAGAAGGCGCCAACGTGCAGGTCAAGCGGGGAATACGGGGACAGCCCGGATTATCGTCTCAGCGGCAGCGATTGCTGCGGTTCTCGTGACGATAGGAATCCTGATTTCGTGGAGGCAAATGTGAAAGCGATCGAGACAGTAGGGCTCGGAAAGACATACGACAACGGTGTGAGAGCGCTTCATGACTTGAGCTTCAGTGTCGAGGCAGGGAAGATCTTCGGTCTCCTCGGTCCGAACGGAGCGGGGAAGTCAACGACGGTGCGGCTCCTGAACGGCACGCTCGCTCCGACTGAGGGCCAGTCGATGGTGCTCGGAAGGGAAAGCCGGACGCAGGATCTTCGGACCGAAACCGCGACGGTGGCGGAGCTCGCGCAGATGTACGAACATATGACGGTTGCTGAGAATCTCAGGTTCTTCGCAGTTCTCTACGAAATAACGCCGGCGGATGCGGTTCGGCGTATCGAAGAGCTGCTCGGGCGGCTTCATCTGCAGGACCGCAGAGATGACAAACTGGGCTCGCTCTCCACGGGTCTGAAGAAGCGGGTTCACCTGGTTCGCGCACTGCTTCACCGCCCCCGGATCGTCTTTTTCGACGAGCCGACCTCCGGTCTGGATCCCGAATCAGCTCGCGAAGTCGTAGAGCTGATCGAGACAATGGCCCGGGAGGAAGGCACCACGGTGCTTCTGTGTACGCACAATCTCCCTCTTGCCGAGGGAATCTGCGACGGATTCGGATTCCTTGCCGAGGGGCGGTTGGTCCGTTACGGGAGCAAAAGTGAGCTTCTGGAGTCGGTTATGCCCGAGCGCCGAGTGCGCCTGATGACCGACGCGGGTGAAGAGCTCTACTCTTATACGGAGCCGGGAGAGGTGAACAGGTTGGTTCAGATGGCAATAGATGGCGGCAGGATAATCCGGGAAGTTCGGCAGGTTGTGCCGTCGCTCGAGGATGCATACTTCCATTACGTCGGACGCAGCGGCTCCGCCGGAACTGCCAGGACTGACGTGCATGCAGAAGGGAGGAGGAACCATGAACTGGTCGAGAATTAGGGCTATCGTGAACAAAGACATTCGGGAGATTTCGACGAACAGGATGGTTGTCGTGCCGATGGTCGTTGTGCCGTTGATTCTCAGCGTGGTGCTGCCTGCGGTCGTAACGCTGATCGCGTTCAAGATGGGGGTCGCCGCAGTGCAGGGTGCGTCGTTCATCGAAAAAATCATCCCGATGTACCCGGTACCGGCAGAGCTGACGGCCACTGTCGACCGCATTGTCTACATTTTCCTTAACTACACGTTTCTTCCGTTCTTCATGATCGTGCCTATCGTAATTTCGACGGTGGTCGCTGCCAACGCGGTCGTCGGTGAGAAAGAGCGAAAGACCCTCGAAACGCTTCTCTACACTCCGGTGACAAGTCGGGAGCTGCTGGTGGCGAAGGAGCTTGCAGTGTTCGTTCCGGCTATGCTGATCACCTATACCTCCTTCATCGGGTACTTCCTCATCACCAACGGCATTGGGCTTGCGCTTCGGGGTATCATACTGGTTCGCTCGTTTGTATGGATTCCGGGCCTCCTCCTGCTCGCACCGGCAGTCTCTCTCCTGGCTCTGTCAGTCTCGATCCTCGTCTCTCTGAAGGCGAAAAACTTCATGGAGGCGCAGCAGACAGCGGGACTCGTGGTGCTTCCGGTGGTCGCGCTCATCGGGGCACAGATCAGCGGCATCGTGATCTTCAACCTTCCCGTGGTCCTCATCATCTCCGTGCTGCTTCTGGGCGCGAGCTACGTTCTCATTGGACGGATCGGACCGCGCTTCAACCGAGAGCGGGTGATCAGCACAATGTAGCGAGTGCTTCGTCCGAACGAGGGCATTAGAAAGGAGGTAATCATGTCATTGTCTGAAATCAAAAAATCCGGTGTTCATTGGAAGTACGTTGGACTGTTTCTCGGGCTGACGTTTGCAATATCCTATCTGCTGGACCTGTTTCTCTACCTCAGAGGCGGGCTCACCGCTCCGGGGGCGCTCGAACTGCTGCAGCTTCGCATGCTGGTGCCTGCCCTGGTCGCAATTGTTCTTGGCCTGTTCGTCTTCAAGGAGAGTCCCTATCATGTCAGTCACCCCATGCCTGACGGTCGGCGCGACCGGGCTCGCGGGTTCTTCTACCTCTATATGGCAATGACGCTGGTATTCATCGCGATCGCTGTGCTTTCCGTGGCCGCACCGGAACTGAAGACGCTGCCTGTAATTCTCAAGCAGGCGGCCCTCTTTGCTGGAGTTATCGGTCTGCTGCTGTTTCGCCTGTTCGGCGGGCGTGAATCCTTCGCCCGGGCGAATCTCCGGGGTGGGAGATTTCGCGATTGGCTGATCTACGGCGGTGCGATCGTGATCTTCTTCGGTTTGCAGGCCGCGCTGAATCAGGCCTTCAATCTCGGCAAGGCCAACGACCTGAAGGCGCTTATTCCGGGCGTGTCGACGATGCCGACCGCCCTCCTTACCCTAGCACTTGGCGCTCAGACTGTGATCATTGGTTCCCTCATTGGCCTCGTGGTTGCCTTCGGCGAAGAGCAGGGCTGGCGAGGCTTTCTGCAGGGGCAGCTCATCTGTCTGGGCAGGAAACGAGGGGTGCTCTTGCTCGGGTTGATCTGGGGTGTCTGGCATTACCCGGTGATCTGGATGGGATACAACTACCCCGGCCGGCCGATTTTCGGCACCGTTGCAATGACGCTCTTTACGGTTCTCTTTGCATATGTTCTCGGATATGCAATGCTCAAGACCGGCTCGGTACTCCTTGCAGCGTTCATGCACGCGATCCTCAATCAATCCGCAGCCTTCTTCCTGTCTGTGGCATACAAGCCGAACGACACGCTCTTCAGCTTCGGTATGGGACTTTACGGCCTCGGGATTCTCGCCATCATCGTAATCTTGATCCTGCGAGACCGTGTCTGGAAGGACGCTCCGGCCAAAACAAGGGATGAGGCGGGGAGCGGAGCCCAAATTCAGAACCATACGGCGTAGTACAACGGCCCAATTGGTCGCGACCGTAGAAGAAGACGTTTACCGATCGAACACCGTGCCGCGTCAAAATGAGAACTGCTGCACCTGCAGGGCAAATTGTTGACAGATACCGGCATCACCTCCATAATGTTCATGACCTTTTTGCTCATCTTCATTTGCTGGTACGCTGTTTCGGGTCATCGGGGGTCTCATGGCGAAAACGCGCACCACGGTTTTGTTATTCGGGGTTTTCGGACTACTTCTCCTTAATACGCTGCCGCTCTTCGGTCAGACCGAGCTTGTATACGCGCAAGGCTCGGTCACTGTTCATCGAGGGAATAGCACGGTCACACCGGATATCGGCGCAACGCTCGAACAGGGCGACATCCTGTCCACCGGACCGGGGGCCACTGCAATCATCCGGTTGAACGGTTCGACCGAGGTCAAAATGCGCGAGAAGACGCAATTTCGGATAGAGACCCTGGGAACGAATACTATGGTGAACCTTGAGCGGGGTGGTCTCTTCTCGAACATTGTCGGAAAACTGCAGGGAAGCTTCTCCGTTCGCACGGGGATGGTTGTTGCCGGCGTACGCGGTACGCAGTTCTTCGTTGCCTACGGCCGGACCGTCGACAACTCACCCGATGTCTGGCTGTGCGTCAATCGAGGGACCGTAGCCGTTTCGGTCGAAGGCACCAAACAATCTGTCGATGTCCCCGGAGGTAAGGGAATAAACATTCTGGGCGGGCTCAAGATTACTCCGCCCAAATCCTACGATTGGACAAAGAAACTGAACTGGAACATGGATCCGGGCAAGGCCCCGGTAAAAGATACGACAAACCTTAATCAGGCCTACGCTGATCTGCTTAATCAAGACTACGACTGAATCGGAGACAGCATGAAAAAAAACATACTGATGTCGTTTGTTCTTTTTGCAGCCGGCGCGACGGGCGTGTTCGCGGCGGGCATTCCGGTTTTGCCGCACGGGGTAGTCGAGCTGGAAGATTTTGCACGCGTCTTTGTACAGGCGCAGCAGTTCGAACCCTACGCCGAGTTGCTCGGAAGATTTGAGGACACGGACTTCCAGTTCCGGTACCGGTCCCTCACCCTCGGATCCTATTATCGCGTGCTGCCGAATCTCAAAGTGGGACTCTTCTACCGTCTCCAGGCCGGCGCCCGGCATAATGACGATTGGATCGAGATGCCGACCCCCTCCGGCTGGGGATGGCGCGATACGAGGGGAAGATACGAGAACATTCTGATAGCCGATGTTTCGCCCCGCTTCATCGTCGGTTTTCTGGACCGCAATCTGGTTTTCATGCTGAAGAACCGGGTTGAATACAACTTTTTCAACTCCGAGATGAGCGCTCTGGTCAGGCCCGGACTCACGTACTTCTACATGGTGGATCGAGAACCGCGTGCGGAGATTTCCCTTCAATATGCCGTCTACTTCGCGCTCAATTTCGGCGAAGCACCAATATATTCCTACGCTCCGTATCTCCAGGTGCTCTATCACATTACACAGAATTTTCAGTTTGTCGGCGGTCTGAGTTACGTAACGGCAAACTGGAGTACCTCCGCCGACGCGAAGATATGGGCATCCGGTCATTACGTCGTCGACTATACGGCGTTCCGCTTTCAGGCCGGTATCGTATACACGCTGCCTTCCAATTAGAGGAGCAACAAAGCTGAAGAGCCGGAAGTCTTAACGAACCGCTATTCCTGTCTGTTCCGCACGCTGAGGCAGCGCTTTGACAACCGGAGCCGCCTCGTGGAAGCGGAAGAACGACATGATCTGCTGAAGGGGCACGGCCTGCCCTGCAAGTTCCTGTGCCGTGGAGGACATCTTTTCCGCAGCAGAAGCATTTTGCTGGATTACCTTATCGAGTTATGCAATCGCCTTATTGATCTGATCAACACCGGTTGATTGCTCATTGCTTGACGCGTTTATCTCCTGAACAAGATCGGACGTTCTGCGAATGCTCGGTACGAGCCGGTCGAGCATTTCACCCGCACGCGTCCTGCTCCTCGGACCAAGCACCTCTTTGAGTGGCGGGCTGTTCGAAAAGGGAATCGATGTCCTCTCCGGTGCCGTCGCTACCGACATCGACGGCGTTTTCGCTGCGGTGCGGCAGGGAGCGAACTTCCGGCAGATTCATCGTGCGGGGGTATGGCTCGTCACTGTCTTTGCGCCGGAGTGATTTCTGCATTCCCGTCGCGGTGGTTGATAGACTATATGCAAGGGGCGGTATATAGTGATGATGAGAATAGCAGCATGAATAAAGCCTCACCTGCAGTCGGTCGCACTGTTCCATCGTCTGAACATACTCGCTTCAACTTCGCGATGGGTCTTTTCCACGGAATATTCTTCCAGGCCGGAATGGCATTTTCATCCCCGACAACGGTACTGCCGGTATTCCTGAACCACTTTACCGGATCGCTGGCGCTGATCGGCCTGTTTTCCGCGGTAGTGACCGCAGGAGGAGTCTTTCCTCAGCTCTTCGTTGCGCACCGGATGCAGGGGAGGCAACGCGGAAAATCGGTGCTTGTTTCAGCAATCTGGGTCCGTGCCGGGGCATGGGCGATACTCGGTGCGCTCACGTGGATGTGTGCCGGGTGCGGGTCTACCTTCATTCTTGTGTCTTTGCTGGTTCTCCTGCTGATGTTTTCGGTCGCAGGGGGCATCGCGAACGTACCGTTCACCGGTATCTGGGGAAAGACCATTCCGGCGCGGCTCCGCGGTCGTTTCTGGGGGCACCGTCAGCTCTGGGGCGGGTTGCTGGCCCTCGGATCGGGATACGTGGTCAAACGAGTACTGTCCGCTCCGCTTGCCTTCCCGAAGAACTATGCACTCCTTTTTCTGCTTTCCTTCCTGCTTATCGCTCTTTCCTATGTGGCGCTCTCCTCCGTTCGCGAACCGCCTGGCACCGTCGTCAACGAGCGCAAGGCACTTGGCGCCTTTCTGAAGGAGGCTGCTTCACTGTTTCGACGCGACCGGGACTTTGGTCGTTTTGCGGTCGTGCAGGCCGCGACCATGTTCTTCCAGTTTTCCATGCCGTTCTACGTATTGTACGGGAGGAAGATCCTTGGCATGGCCACCGAGGATGTCGGTATTCTTATAGCAGCACAGGTCGGTGGTGCCATCGCGTCGAATCTGTTGTGGGGGTGGCTGAGCGATCGCTTCGGTAACCGGAGTGTCATACGCCTCACCGCGGTCGCAACGTTGCTACTTCCGGCAATAGCACTCCTGTCACAGTCGGTCGGGTGGGCCATGCTCGTTGTGGTATTCATCCTGAGCGGAATGGTCATCAGCGGTCAGGGCATCGGCTTTGTGAATTACGTTCTGGAAATTGCCCCGGAACCTGACAGGCCGACCTACATCGCACTTTCGGGCACATTGAACGGTCTGTTAGCGATGCTGCCCATCGTCGGCGGGTGGGTCGTAGATGCGGGATCGTACCAGCTCTCCTTCGGGATAGCGCTTGCGGCGGCCGCCGTGGCCGTAGGACTTTCATTCGGACTCAAGTGCCTTCGGCCGGACAACAGTCTTCGGTAGGGCGAAGCCGCTGCAAAGCTATCGCTTCGCCAGCGGTCAGTCTTCGGCGAACGGCATGAATGACTGAATAATCCCTGCATGCTTTGTCGGGATGTCAATTTCTGCCGCTGACGCACATGGGCTCAGGCAACGACACGATGTCTATAATGAAACGTATACAGTGATGATATACACGCCGACGACACCGTGCCATGCGTTTCCGGACCGTAATACATTCGGCACGAAAGCGAACCTTTCGAACGGTCTCTAAAATTTCATTGCAAGCCCGATGGCTGCTGTAAGAAACTGCGTCCCGGTTGTGTCGAAGAGATGGTGGAAATCGAACCGGAGCCCGAGGGTCAGCGAACGTATCAAATCCCGTTCCATTCCGACGCCCCCGTGCGCTCCGAAGTTGCCGGAACCGTTTACGACCTGATAGAAACCCGCGCCGCCGTGCGCCTCGAAAAGCCATGTGCCACGTTCCGTGAATCCGTACCCCAGCTCGGCCGAGCCGTTCACGATCGCCTCGTTGGAGATTCCCGTTTTCCCGGTCAGCCCGGAGTAGCCGAAGAGGACACCCAGCCGAAGAACCGGTGTGAGAAGATAGCTCGCGCTGAGCTGGGCGGCGAGTCCCGCGGTATAGCTCGTTGTGGTCGGGCTCAGGGGAACTCCAGTCCCGCCGAAAACACCGATTTTCCATTTTCGATCTACCGGCTCGATGACGGGGCCCACGATTTCGGGAGCGTTGGCGCGTAACCGGGACAGAGGTATATCGTACTGATAGAAATTCGTGCCGATCTTGTTTGCACCCTTGAGCTCGAATACCCAGTGCGAAGCGTCCCCTTCGTGCCGCACGATGTACCCGAAGGAGCCTGCCGGCTGCACCACGCGAAAGGACTTACCTCGAATAATGAGATGGCTACCGGTGTCGCGGTAGGTATGGGCGATCCAGACGAGACTCGAAACCGGCGTGAGCGGCGGTTTTCTATTGGCGGATGCTCTTTGCGGACGCAGGTCACGGTCGAAGCTTTGCGTCGAAATTCGAATGAACAGCCGCTCGAAGTCACGGCCCACCGGCGGTGTCAGTACGCCCGGGAGGGTGAGGCGCGCCTTGTCCTCGAAGCGCGAGCCGTCCACGTAGGTCATGTTGCGGTAGACTTTGCTGTTTACGATCCGGGCGTTGCCGTTTGAGGTCAGCTCGACGAACATGCACTGGTGCGTGACGCCGCTCGGCACATCGAGATTGCCGGCCTCGAATCCTACGTCCTCAGTTCCGGGATTCGACGGGCTCGCCGGTGCCGGGATCGATGACACGATTGCCGGGTTCGAACTTCCCGGATCCGGAGGAATCGCGGACCACTGTGGGTTGCTGAAGTTGGTTCCCCACCTGGCTATCCGAAAGGTTGCCTTGACGTTTGTGGCAGCGACCCCTGTTGGACTCGTATCACCCGGTGTAGTTTCGAGGCTCGAGTTCGAGATGGTCGCCTGGAAGCGATTCGCGCCCGGGTGGACGATCTGGTTACTCAGGACACCGTTCTTCAGGACGCCAATATCCATCGGCGATGCAATGTAAACGCCGCGGCCCAACGCGCCCGGGTCAGTCGTCGCCGCCGACCAGTCGGAGGGCGAGAGGAGGCCCGGCCCGAGGACGTCGTGATCGAGGTCCGGCGCGTCGCGGGGCCAGGTGAACTCCACCGCAATGCCGCTTGAGGCGTCCACGCGGCCAACGTTGCAGTAGAAAAGAAAGTTGTTCTTGAGGTCCGGCCAGGTCACCGCGTCGGTGGAACTCTGGTCGTTCATGGGAACTCTCATCTCGAGGTCCCAGGCTCGCAGTGCGCCGGGTGGCAGGACGTGACTCTTTGCGTCGAATCCCGAAAGCGCAGCGGCCCCCGTACCGGCGAGTGCCCACGTGCCACCCTGGTAGCGGTAGAACTGGATCAGGTCCGGAATCAGGTCAGAGCCGGGCGAAATCGTTCCTGCCGGCATGGGGTAGATAATGATTACTACGTCCCCTTCCTGGAAGTCGGAGCTCTGGTTCGGCGTGGTGCCCGAGTTGGGACCGCGGAAGGCGAGGAGAACGAAGTCCTGAGAGTCGAGATTGGGGTCATTCCGTACCTGAAAAGCGAAGTAGAGGGAGCGGTTGCTCGAAGCGTCGGGCGAGTTCAGAGCGCTTATCGCGACGTCCCGATTTGTGCCGTCGCCGTAGTCTATCTGCGTCGCGCCCGACCAGCTCACGTCCGGCACCATGGTGCCGAGGTCTTCGGAGACAATGCCGTCGATCGCAGGTGGTGAGTAATTGGCGGGGAGGGCTGCAAATGCCGGGATAACGAGATTCTCCTTCGGTAGGATATTGACCGACACCGCCGTGGCCGAAGTGCTCTGGGAGGCGTTGTCGGTCACAGTAAGCGCGACAGAACCTGTGCCGGGCGCCCCGAAGGTTACGTTTATCGATGGTTGGTTTGTAGTCGGAGCGCTTCCTCCCGTAATCGTCCACTGGTAGGTCAACTCGGAAGCCACCTCGTCGTCGGCGCTCGCCGTGAAGGTCCGCTTTGCGCCGGTGAAGACCGTGGCCGTATTCAGTGGTACGGTGATGGTGACGTTCGATGGGGGACTGTTGGTAACGCCGACCTGTACCGTTGGCGGCGGAATGGCCGTGCTCTGTCCGAGATCGTCGGTCACGGTGACGGTTGCCGGATAGGTGCCGGTCGCAGCCTCGTAGGTGACGGAAATGTCGCCGGGTCCGGACGCCGTCGACGGATTGCCATTATTAAAGCTCCAGACATAGGTATAGGCGGAAGGGGGTCTGTCGGGGTCAGTGAGATTCGCGTGGAATATGACAGAGTCGCCGGCAGAAACGTTCGGTGGATCCGGCGTGGTACTGATCGTGACCTGGGGCGGGACGTCGAAGTGAACGTTGTCCGTGGTCGGCACGGCGAGGTTCTTGTTCTGGCTCGTGATGCTCGTTGATATCGAATTCGGCGTCGAGAGTCCGTTCACGGTTATGAACCACGCCTCGTCGGTAGTGATTGTTCCGCGCGGTATGGACTCTGGAAGCTGTGTGACCGAGAGGACGTATACTCCCGGAGACTGCTTCAACAGCGTCATCTTCTTCGCGGGCGTGGTTGCGGTCCAGGATGTCGCGGGATTGGAGGTAAGCTGCGAGTCGAGAATCGAATAATCGGGGGAGACGGCGGGATTGTGCAGAGCAAAACCCGGGGCCGTGAGCCCGCCTGTGTCGATCGTGACGATGGCCGTGTGAACAGCAGTGGTCGCGTCCGTCGACCCGACAATTGTAAACCAGATCTTCGGTGCCGCCGTGTCCGTCCAGGTGAACGAAGTATGCGCGAACACAGACGTTCCACTGAAAAAAAGGTAGGCCAGGATCCAAAAAACCTTGACTGTTCTCATACCGTTCCCCAAAGCTATCTCGAGCGATGAAAGAAAGTTGCGGACCCCACAATGGTGTCATTGCCATACCCGGCAATGAGCGCGGTGTCCCCGTTGAGACTTATCGCCGATCCAAAGGCCTGGTTGGCGCTCGACGGCCCGGCCCCGAATGAGGCCTCGGGTTGCCACGTCGACCCGTCGAACTCAAATGGAAAAGCTCTGCCTCCGTTCACGGCGTCAACTCCGGAAGACTTCGACCCCACAATGATATGGGTTCCATCAACCGCGACGGTGCAGCCGAAATAGTCTGTAGAGATACCCTTCGGGTCCGACAGGCGTGTACCTGACCAGTCGGTTCCGCTTCGTCGATACGCAAAGGCTGCGTTGGTGCCCGAGGCTCCGGTCACTATTACATCGCCGGAGATCGACACCGAGATTCCAAGAGCCTTTTCTCCGGATTGAGTCCAGCGACTTGTCGGTGAGCCGGCGGAGCCCCAGGTTCCCGAGCTCAAGAGAAAGACATTGACGAATCCGCCAAGGGATGCTGGTCCGCCGTTCCCCTGGGGACTTCCGACCACGATGTAGCTCCCCGAGATGCCTACCGACGTTCCGAATCCTTCACCGACCGCCATTGGCAATTCTCCGTGGAGCCACTGTCCTGAAGTGGGGGATCCCCAATTGCCGGTGCCGCCGACGTCCCGTCCGTAGACGTACGCGGACCCTTCGCTCGATCCAGAAGTCACGTCATGGTACGGAGCTCCTACAACAGCCCAAGCGGTGGTGATGGCTGCCGAATATCCGAAAAAGTCGCCGGAGGCTCCACCTGGCGCCTCCAGGCGTTTCGGGGAGCTGCTCCACCCTGATCCGGCGGCTGCGTACACATAGGCGGCTCCCTGGTCACTGTTTTCCCCTGGCGCCCCGACGATAAGGTAGCCGTCGGTAAGAGCCACAGAGCGACCAAAATAACCGTTAGCCACCGTACCGGCTATCTTTGTCGAAAAAGTCCAGGTTCCACTTGAGGATGAATAGAGATAGACCGCTCCCTGTCCCGTTGATCCCTCGCCCGGACAGCCGACCGCCGCCCAGCCGGAGTAGACGGATACATTCAGCCCGTATTCCACGGTGGCACTAGCCGAGTCGCCGGCAACGCTGTTGAGCTTCGTCCAGTACAGACCCAGCCCCTCGACCACGGCCCGCATTGGCAGATCGCCGATGGTGCAGGTGGTAAGAACAAATGCTGCCCCGAGCGCGCCCAGGATCACACCCAAACGGCCGTGCGGCGGGAAGAGATGTTTCCTTGCCGCTTTTTTCATAAGGCTGCCTTCTGGAAAATCAGCATGACGACGGTGAAACGCAGTGCCCTTTAATCGCCATCGCCTGCTTCCGCGCATGAATCGCATGCATTCCGAAACCTTCATTGATCACTCCACAGCATCAGTGTGCGCGCTGCTTCCGCGCCGGAAGCGCGCGTTGCAGCTTTTGCTGCCGAGCCGGCTGCGAGGTAGGAGTATCGCGCGGCCATTGCGGCGTTCTCGGTTTTCAGCCTGTCATAGTAGCTGTTGGCGGTCCTGTAGTCGGCGAGTTCGAAGCTCGTGCGCGCGAGGCCGAGAGAGACGAGCGCAGAATCGGCCCGGATTTTGCCTGCGCGAAGGTAGAGATCATGTGCCGCGTTCATGTCCCCTGCCATGTAGCGGATATTTGCAAGGTTGACTATGGCGGAAAAATACTCGCGCTGCTTGAGAATGGTTTCAAACTCCGTTGCCGCCTCGTCTGTGTAGCCGTAGCGGGCATAGAGCACGCCAAGTGAATTAAGAATACTCAGATCGGTTGGCGCGCGCTGCGCTCTGACTCTGAGGGCGGCCACCTGGGGCTCAAGCTCGCGGTCGACCAGATGCCGGATATTGCGGTTGAAGACATCCAGGATCTGCGCGTCGGATGGCGGTGTTATGCCCTTTTCTCCGCCTGCAAAGCCGACGGGCTCATAGAGTGTCCATGAATCGTGAACCGGGTAGAGGCGTGCGGATGCGCCGGCCTGACGCCATTCCTCTGCACCTGTCTCCCAGGCTTTCAGGAAGTCGTCCCCGGTCAGGGTTATCTCAAACGGAATCCAGGCGGTGTTGTCGACCACAATGTAGTTGCTCAGGTTTTTCCCGTGGGCGCGGGTTTCTTCAGGTGTCATCCCGGAGTCGAAGGCCATGTAGATATGTCCCGGCACGGTGATGAATGCCGTCTTTATTCCCAGCGCTTCCAGAAGCGAGGCATTCAGAATGGAAAGGTCGTCGCAGTCACCGGCCTTGAACTGCAGGGTCTGGCCCGGAAACTGCAGGTAGTCGATCGCGGTGCCATCCTTCGAAAACTCCGTATAGGGGGTGGAAGGGTCGACCTGATAGTTGACTCCATACAGGGCGAGCGCACCGTGGATGGCAACGGCGTCCAGAACCGCGTTGTTGAAAACGAGCGGCCCCTTGCCCTTTATGGCGCTGGCGACGTTCTTGGCAAAGTGCATTACGTCCGGATCCTTCGCCGACACGAAGGCGGCAACTCGGCGATCATCTGCCCACGTGATGGCATTGCGGTCATACATCCGGAGCGTCTCGATCCGCTCGTCTCCGTACTGGTCACCCGCCACCGACATGAGAACGGTAACGTTTGCCTGCACCTTGGTCGCTTCGGTTATATCGAGGACCTTGTCGTTAAAGAGAGCGAGCACGTCGAGCGTAAGCTCCTGTCCTCCCTTCAGAAACGGCACCTCCACCGAAGCGGTGGGATTGTCCATGTACTGGTTGACATAGAACTGGACCTTGAGATTCTCGACCGGGATCTTCCCCTTGTTTCTGACCAGCACCGTACCTACCGGGTGCTCTCCGTAGTATTTGAAAAGCACGGGAAACGTCGGGTCAAGCGCTATTTTCTCGATGAGAAGGTCAGGATAGGATCGATATCTGCTGGAACTCTGTGCCTGGCGGGGCTGGAAGTGGTAGCTCGTTCCGATCCGGAAAGCGATGTCGTTGTAGAGTCCGAGAAAATCCCGGTACTCCGCTCCAACCCCGATGCTGATTGTCCTGGAGAGCTGGAAGTCGACGCCGAGACCTCCTGCCGCAACCGGATTGGATCCCGCGTCGTTCAAAACCGCGACGTTGAGGTTTGCGAAGTAGTAGCCGCCGCTTGCGTAGGCGGAGAGTCTGAGCCACGGCATCGGGGAGTACCGAAACTCTACACCGGCCCATGGCCAGAGGAGGTTCATTGTGGCCGCGGAAATTGTCTTGCCGGGAGCAACCGATACCGGAACCAAGCCGAAACCAGCGCCCGCCTGGATCCCGAGAAAGGAAAGGCCGGGTGGCACGTAGCGCGCAAAAAGCGATCCTCCGCCGCCGAGCGTGAACACTCCGACGTCGCGCCCCACCGGCAGGCTCAACTGCGGCTGCAGCTCCAGCGAGAAGGTCGATTTCTCCTGTGCACCCGCGGCAGACGCCGCAGCAGCCAGGGCGATGACCAGAATAGCCACTCTGCCTGTTTGAGAGGTCCTCTTGCGCGGCGAGAAAGCCTTGCATGCCGCCGACGGAACGCAAACGGTGGGGAACAACTTTTTCATCCCGCAACCTCGTTTTATGTCTCGAGCGAACGCGCCTGCCACGGTTGGGAACCGGCGAGGCACCCCTTGTTCTTATTGTGTCCAGCTTTGGTTGCAGAGGAAGGATTCTATATTGGAATGATAACACGGTTTTGAGTTGTCGGGCAGGTCCGTTGAAAGAAAACGATCTTCGTGGATCGTTGAACGGCCGGGGTTTCCCGGAGACAGTGATAAAGAGATTTTGCAGCTATTTGCGGCATCGCGCGTTGCACACTACAATGGAAGTACCATGGAGGGAATCGACGTGAACACTGGTCGCCTGTATTCTTCAAGACTCGCTGTGCCCGGCATCCTTGCGCTCTTCTTCGTGCTCCAGTTTCTGAGCGGTTGCACCACCCAGTCCGCATATCAGATTGGTCTTTCTGCCTACAATAGCGAAAACTATGCGACTGCGCTCAATAAGTGGGAGCCGCTTGCGCAGAAAGGAAACGCGAAAGCTCAGTACAGCCTGGGGGTAATCTACGAATTCGGGAAGGGGGTACCTCAGGACTATAAAAAGGCACTTCAGTGGTTGCGCAAAGCCGCGGCACAGGGCGACCCGTTCGCCGAAAACGAAATTGGCGCCATGTACGCCGCCGGTCACGGTGTAAGACAGGACTACAGTCAGGCGCTCGCCTGGTTCCGGAAATCGGCGGATCAGGGAAATCGTCTGGCAGAATATAACGTCGGTGTGCTCTACGATAACGGATGGGGGACGAAACGGGACTACCTGGTCGCAAGCCGCTGGTACGAGAAGTCCGCCGTTCACGGCTACGCAAAGGCCGAGCTCAACCTCGGCGTTCTGAATCAGTACGGGCGTGGTGTTCCGCAGGATTTTTCCGAGGCGCTTCTTCTGTACAAGAAGGCTGCCGCCCAGGGTATCGTGATCGCGGCGTATGACGCAGGAGCCCTCTACCAGCACGTGACACAGGACTACACGGCGGCCGCCAAATGGTACCAGAAGGCCGCAGACCAGGGGTACGCCCTGGCAGAGAACAATCTCGGAATGTTGTACGCCGACGGAAAGGGCGTGAAGCGGGACTACACGAAGGCCGTGGAGCTTCTTCGTAGTGCGGCGGATGATGAATACGCGATAGCACGTTACAACATGGCCCGAATGTACGAACACGGCTGGGGCGTAAGAAGGGACTTGGGAGAAGCGTCGGCGTGGTACCGGCTCGCCGCCGGACAGGGATACGCTCCTGCGGAAGAGCAACTCGGGTACATGTACGAACTTGGCTACGGTGTCCCGCGGGACTATTCGCGCGCGGTCAAGTGGTACCGGAAAGCGGCGAATAACGGATTCCCCGCAGCACAGAATGACCTCGGCGTACAGTATCTTCGCGGCACGGGAGTCGAAAAGAATTACAAGATTGCGTTGTCGTGGTTCCGAAAGGCCGCAGCGCAGAATAACGCCGTTGCGCAGTTCAACCTCGGCCTCATGTACGAACATGGCCGGGGCGTCACCAAGAACATGTCCACCGCAGCGGATTGGTACCGGAAAGGGGCCGAGGGGGGACACGCAAGTGCACAGTACAACCTCGGCGTGATGTACGAGCGCGGTTACGGGGTCAAGAAGGACTACGCCGCGGCCGCACACTGGTACCAGAAGGCCGCAGACCAGGGGTACGCCCTGGCAGAGAACAATCTCGGAATGTTGTACAAGAAAGGCACGGGCGTCAAACAGGACTACCGGACCGCCGTTTCGCTGTTCCGCAAATCGGCGGAACAGAAAGACGTGTACGCGTACCTGAACATTGGCCGTATGTACTACCAGGGTTTCGGCGTCCGCAAGGATTATACAACCGCCCTGAGCTGGATCAAGAAAGCGGCAGAACACAACATTCCGGATGCGGAGTACTGGCTCGGCGTGATGTACGATCACGGGCAGGGGACGTTCAAGAACGCCGTTACGGCGTACGTCTGGTACAGTCTGGCAATAAAGGGGCTTTCCCCGAGCGGCCGACAGTCCAGTTATGCGATAAAGAGAAGGGACACCATCGGAAAATACCTCGATCCAAGACAGCGCGCGCAGACGAAGAAAATGATGCAGGACTGGAAACCGTTATAACGGTGCGCGTCCAGGAATACGGAACCGATATCGGGCGCAAGGCGATCCGGAAAGCATCCAGGTCGTCGATGCCGTGCGCACGGGAGGGGAATGAATGTCGCCTAGGCCGCGCTGTGTACAGATTCAAACAATTTCGGCGTCAGTAGCCGCGAATTACGCGGGCTGAGATTCCTGCCGCGGAATCATGACCACGAACGTGACTCCCGAGTCGGGATCAACCTCTGTTTCGATCAGGCCGCCGCTCTGTCGGACAATCCCGTAGGCAGCGGCGAGGTCAAGGTCGCCGGTTCCGAATTCTCCGGTGGTAAAGAACGGTTCGAATACGCGGTTTTCGGCGACTCCCGTCTCGATAGTACCGCTGTTGCTGATGATTATCGCGCAGTATGGTCCAGCCGGCAAGTGCAGTTTATCTGTCCGCGAGAGATCAGCGATCTTCGTTCGAATTGTGATGATTCCGTGCCCGGGGATATTCTCCTGCGCTTTCCTTACAAGCGTTTGAATCGCTTCGCAAAAGAGCCCGACATCGATATTCAGGATCTTCTTCTCATCCGAAGGGCGCAGGTGGAGAGTGATATTTTCTCGTACGGTTGACGCAAGTTGCTCTTTGTGGCTTTTCATCACCTCGTCGATGTCTACCGTGGTCGGGTCCAGCAGCTGCTGCTCGCTGAAGGAGAGCAATCCTTCGGTAAGACATGCCGCCCGAACGGTGGACAGATGGATTCGCTCTGCACTCTCGCTGACATCACCATTGGTCGTGCTTTCAATGTGCTGCGCATTCGCCCTGATTGCCGTCATGATATTGTTGAACTCGTGGGCAAGACCGGAGGACAGTCTCGCAATTGCCTCCATCTTTTTCGCGTCCAGAATCCGCTCGGAATTTTTCGCAATCTCTGCGGTTTGGGACTCGATCTGCTTGAGATCCCGCCTGTGCACGACTGAAGCTGCCAGGCTGATACCGCCAACGATAGTAGTCAGAATGATGGCGTCGGTCATGCCGGAAAGGAGGATGCCCGGAGTGACGGCAGGTAAGATCAGATATCCGGCAATGGTGATTACGTATGTCCCGACGGTGTCCAGTGGAGAGAGCAACACGCTGCACAGAACGACGGCAATTATCGGGAAACTGACCACGAGCATGTTCCGGGTAAGCGAGATTTCGACAAATGCCATCGTCGAGATTGCAGTCACAAACGTCCGAGCGCTGAACGAATAGTTGCCTTTTCGCGCGACGATGGTGGCGAACAGCGTGGCTGCGGCAACCCCAAGGAGGATGAAGGGAAAGACAGTCGAGAGGTTCTGTTTCTGAACGGCATCGACCGTTCCGGCTATCCGAAAGGGCAAAGAGAGAAATCCCTGCAGTAACGGGATCCACATTAGCGTAAGGATCGAAAGCAGAAGATGCATCCTGCGCCGCTGTTCGGGACCCGTAATGTCAGCAGGAGGGTCGGTCAGCCAGTGCCAGATACGAGCGAAGACGCGCACTGTGTTTCTCC
>CAZKMA010000059.1:0-28385 GCA_964553615.1 uncultured Spirochaetales bacterium
GAGGGAGGTCCTGCTTCAAAGGGGTGGTTTCATCAACACGCTTGTTGATACTTCATACGTCATCCCAATCGTCGGCAATGTACGGAAGTTTGATGTTGAACCCCTTGTACACGACAAAGGTTTCCGCCGCCCGGATACCCTCGACCTTGCCGAGTTCATCGCTCAGAAACTCGAGGAGACCGAAACCGCTCTTCAGGTGAACTGTCAGAATAAGATCATATCTGCCGGTAACCACTCCAACCGAAACGACACGCTGAAGCTCGCTGAGTTCCCGGCCCTTCTCCACGTAATTCATGCTGTTCAGTTTGATGCCGATGTAGACGATCTGATGTCCGTCCAATTCAGCGGCTGCAACATAGCCCGCAATTCTGAATATTCCTTCGCTTTCGAGCTTGCGCACGCGTGCCTTGACGGTATTCTCTGAAATGCCGAGGGAATCTGCGATTCTCTTGAACGATTTTCGTCCCTCCTGCAGATGGCTGATAATGCGTCTGTTCAGTTGGTCCAGCTTGAACATGTTCCTCCGCCCGCATGAAGGGAGATACCTCGATCGGATTGTCGATGATCTGCCCGAACTCCATGCACAGATTCAGAATACCGTGATTCTGCAATATGTCAATGTTAAGCGACCATAATAATGAAATCCGCAGAATGTGATGGATATTTTCCCGATATCATTAATGAGGCGACATTTCTTTTGCGTTTTTTCGGGAACGAGTGTATGCTTCTAAATGTGGATGAAAGGAGTGTGTCATGCGTATACTGGTGGCCGACAAGCTGTCTGAGACCGCGCTAACGAGCCTGCGCGAAGGCGGGCATGAGGTTGATTCCCGCCCGGATGCGACCGCGGAACAACTTCCCGAGGTCATTCGGGGATATGATATTCTGGTCGTGCGTTCTACGAAGGTGTCTCGAGATACAATCGAGAAGTCGGATTCACTGTCACTTATCATTCGTGCGGGAGCGGGCGTCAATACGATTGATCTGGATACCGCGTCTCGGCTCGGAATTCATGTGGCCAACTGTCCCGGCAAGAATACGGATGCAGTCGCGGAGCTTGCAATGGGGCTGCTGATTGCTGCTGATCGCGGAATTGCAGCGGGTTCAGCTGATCTGCGAAACGGCACGTGGAACAAGAAGCTCTATGGCAAGGCGCAGGGACTCAAGGGGCGGACCCTCGCCATAATCGGACTGGGGTCTATTGGTCGTGCTGTTGCAGAACGCGCCGCATCCTTCGGAATGGAGGTCGTTGCCTGGTCGCGGAGCCTTTCGGCGGAGAGGGCCGAGGACCTTGGCATTGGATTCTGCAGCACGCCCATCGATGCAGCACGCAGCGCGGATGCAGTTTCTGTTCACCTTGCAGCCGGTTCGGATACTACTCACTTCATTGGAGAAGATTTCTTTCAGGCAATGAAAGACGGAAGCATCTTTGTCAATACTTCCCGCGGAGAGATCGTGGACACCGCAGCGCTGAAGACCGCTATCCAACAGAAGAAACTCAAGGTCGGTCTTGATGTGTATGAGAAGGAGCCCGCCGGAGGTACCGACACGTTTGGCGACAGCGAGCTTGCGGGCATGATTACCGGTACTCACCATATAGGAGCTTCAACGAATCAGGCGTCCGAGGCAATAGCAGAGGAGGTCGTTGCGATTATTTCCGCGTACAAGAACACCGGGACACCTTTGAATGCGGTGAACATCAGGGAAAAATCGGACAGCGATATCAACCTGGTGATCCGGCATTACAACCATGTGGGGGTACTTGCCGGTGTTCTCGATGAGTTGCGAAATGAGAGCATCAACATCGAAGAGATGCAGAACGACATCTTCAATGGTGGAACCGCGGCGATTTGCAGCATGAAACTCGACGCGCGGCCCTCACCGGATCTTCTGAAACATATTCAGAAGGATACAAACATCATTCAGGCGGTCGTGAAATAGCGCGCCGCCTGCAGTTTCCCGGCGTCAGCCGCAGGCTCCCGGCGTCAGCCGCAGGCTCCCGGCGTCAGCCGGGAGTATAAATCTCAGCTAACGTCTTTACCCCCTCGCCTACGGCAACCGCCGATCGGTCCAGCGCCGCTTTCTCCGTCGCGGTGAGTTCAAGCTGAATAATCTTTTCAACTCCGTTTCTGCCGAGCAGAAGGGGGACACCGAGAAAGACATCTTTGTATCCGTATTCGCCTCGAAGGTACGCAGACACCGGGACGAGTCTCCGCTCATCTTTCACCACCGCTTCGACCATTTTTGCCACCGAGGCACCCGGCGCGTAATATGCACTGCCCTTTTTGAGATAGCTGACTATTTCGCCCCCGCCCTTGCGTGTGCGGGCGACCAGTTGCTCGATCTCTTCTTCCTTCATCAGCTCGGTGAGTGGAAATCCGCCCACGGTGGTGTATCGTGCAAGCGGCACCATCTCGTCGCCATGGCCGCCGAGTACCATTGCCATGACATCACCGGGCCAGACGTTCAGTTTCTCTGCGATGAAGTACTGCAGACGTGCCGAGTCGAGGATTCCTGCCATGCCGATGACCTTTTTCAGTGCAAATCCGGTCTCGCGAAGGCAGACCATGGCAATGACATCCAGTGGGTTGGACACCGCTATAACGACAGCGTTTGGCGCATAGGTTGCAATGGCCTGTGCGGCGCTCTTAGCGATACCGACGTTGGTGCGAAGCAGGTCCATCCTGTCCATTCCCGGCTTGCGGGCCACGCCGGCGGTCAGGACTACCACATCGGAGTCCTTGATCTGCGAATAGTCGTTCGTGCCGACGATGTTCACGTTGTAGCCCCGCAGAGGAGCCGCGTGGAGGAAGTCGACTGCCTTGCTCTGCGGCAGGCCCTCAACGACATCGACCATGACGATTTCGGCGATATTCTTTTCGGCAATATAGTAGACCGCTGTTGCTCCGACGTTTCCCGCGCCGATGACCGATACTTTGCTCATTTCATGCTCCTCTTTTCAGCGACCAAGGATTGCCGCCATCTCCTTGCCGGATGTCTGAAACTGACTGGTCTGCTCGGAGCTCAGAGTCGGTTCCATTACCTGTTCAATTCCGTTTTTTCCTATCACCGCCGGAAGGCTCATAGCCACACCGTCCACCCCGAACTCGCCCTGGAGAAGCATAGACACCGAAATGACTCTGCCGGTGTCACGGTAGATTGCTTCCGCGAGATCCGCAGCTGCTGCCGACGGGCCGTAGTATGCACTTGCGCGTTGCGCCATATCCACGATGACGTCTCCCGCCTTTCGTGTCGACACGAAGAGCTTCTCGAGAACTTCCGGGGAGAGAAGTTTGGTTGCAGGAACTCCGGAAACTGAACAGTATTCCGGGAGTGGTATCATTTCCGAGGAATGACGCCCCACCACCAGCGCACTGACATTTTCGAAGCTCACACCGAGTTCATGCGCCAGAAGGTAACGCAATCTTGTAGAATCGAGCATGCCTCCCAGGCCCATGACCTGACGTCGTTTCATACCCGACTGCTTCACGAAGAGTGCGGTTAGCAGGTCAACCGGTTCCGTGACCATGATGATTTTTGCCGATGAACCGGAGAGCGCAACCGCAAGTTCTTCCACCACCGGTTTGTTTGCCTCGTAAAGGTCTTCCCGTTTCATGCCGGGTTCCCGTACCTTCCCCGCTGTAATCAGGATAATGTCGGATTGCAGAAGAATGTCCAGCCGGTCGGTTCCCGTGATTTTCGTCTTGTATCCACGAATAGGAGCGGCTTCCATCATATCGAGCGCCTTTCCGGTCGACATGCCTTCCTGTACGTCGTAGAGCTGAACGTCTGCAACACCTTTTTCGGCGATGAAAAACGCAGCGTTTGCGCCAACATTTCCGCTGCCCACTATACCAATGTGTGCCATCTGATTTACTCCTGAACTGTCTTGATCGACTGCCTCTGGGTCCTTTCAGTAAAATATACTGTCTGACCGGTCGGAGAAGAAGCTCCGGCGCGATTTTTCAGTTTTCCAACGATCTTCCACGTGGCTTCGGCTATACATTACCGAAAAACCCGGTATTATGTGAACGGGAACGGTACGCATTTTTCGCGAAGAGCGCATTTTCAGGCGGCCCGTTGCCGTTGCAGATGCCCTTCCCCTATATTATTGACGAAAGGAGTGCAGTTCGACATGAATACGAATGACATTGCCGGTCTGAAAAAGAAGCTCTCCCTCTCTTCAGGCGACGTCACCTATTACAGCCTGAACGAGCTTGAGAAACAGGGTTTCGCCGGCGTGACCAGAATGCCTTACACACTGAAGATCATCCTCGAGGCCGTGCTTCGACAACTCGACGGAGATCTCATTACGGAAGATCACCTGAACGCCATGCTCGCGTGGAACAAGAAAGACGGTGCGGGTGGAGAAATTCCCTTCAAACCGGCACGGATTATCATGCAGGATTTCACCGGTGTACCGGCTATTGTTGATCTGGCTGCAATGCGGGACTCGCTGAGTGATCTTGACGGCGACCCGAAGCTGATTAACCCGCTCATTCCGGTGGACCTGATAATAGACCATTCGGTCCAGGTCGACCGGTATGGGTCGACGAGCGCGCTCGCCTTCAATGCGGCTCGGGAATTCGAGCGGAATCGCGAACGATACGAGTTTCTCAAATGGGCGTCAAAGGCGTTTGCCAACTTCACGGTCGTTCCGCCTGCCACCGGCATCTGCCACCAGGTCAATCTTGAGTACCTGGCACGGGTAGTTCAGACTGCGAAGGTGAACGGTGAGACCTATGCCTATCCTGACACACTTCTTGGAACCGACTCGCATACGACCATGATCAACGGCCTCGGAATTCTTGGATGGGGTGTTGGGGGAATAGAGGCCGAAGCGGCGATGCTCGGACAGCCTCTCTACATGCAGATGCCGGATGTAGTCGGGCTCAAGATGACTGGCCGTCTCGACCAGGGCGTAACCGCCACCGATCTGGTGCTTGCGGTTACGAGCGTTCTGCGAAAGCACGGCGTTGTCGGTAAGTTTGTTGAGTTCTTCGGCGAAGGCCTGGCGGCCCTCAGTCTGCCCGACCGTGCAACAATCAGCAACATGTGCCCCGAGTACGGAGCAACCGCAGCTCTTTTCCCGGTGGATGAGAGCTCGCTTCGGTATCTCGAGTTAACCGGACGATCCGAGCTCGTGGAGCTTGTCGGGCAGTACGCAAAAGCGCAGGGAATCTTCCGCGATAAGTCGATGGAGCAGATCGAGTACGCTTCCGTTGTCACACTCGACCTCAGCACGGTCAAGCCGTCCATTGCCGGCCCGAAACGTCCGCAGGACAAGATTGAGCTTGCAGAGGTGCCCATCGAGTTCAAAGGGTTCATCAAGGACAGCGGAAAGAAAATTCCGGCCGGCAGCGCGGCCGCGGAAACGGCACGGAAGGGCACTGCGATTCAGCTTCACCTGAAAGGTGAAGACGTCGAGTTCAAGAGTGGCGACGTTGCAATTGCGGCTATTACCAGCTGTACAAACACGTCCAATCCATCGGTCATGATCGGCGCAGGCCTCATTGCCAAGAAAGCCGTCGAGCTGGGACTGAAGATCAAACCATACGTAAAGACGAGTCTGGCGCCGGGATCGCGCGTCGTTACGCGATACCTCGACCTGGCGGGCCTCATGCCGTATCTGGAGGCGCTTGGTTTCCACCTGGTGGGCTACGGATGCACAACCTGCATCGGTAACAGCGGTCCTCTCAACAAGACGGTGAGCGACGCTATCATAGAAAACGACATGGTGGTTGCCGGTGTTCTTTCGGGGAACAGGAACTTCGAGGGGCGGATCCATCCGGAAGTACGCGCCAACTTTCTTGCATCTCCTCCGCTGGTAATTGCGTATGCACTTGCCGGCACCATGAACATCGACCTCACGAAGGATCCGCTTGGACAGGATCCGAATGGCCAGCCGGTCTATCTGAAGGACCTGTGGCCAACGCAGAACGAGATCAACGAGCTCATTACCCGAAGTGTCACGCCGAAGATGTATCACGATGAGTATTCGAACGTCTTCACCGGCAACGACACCTGGAACGACATAAAGCTCTCGGGGGAAGACATCTATGATTGGAAATCCGAGTCAACCTACATTCGGCGTCCGCCGTTTTTCGAGGGGCTGACCAGAGATATCCCCGCTGCGCGCGAGATCAAGGGTGCCCGGGTGCTTGCCTATCTCGGGGAGTCGGTAACGACTGATCACATCTCTCCTGCCGGAATGATCCCGTTGGACAGTCCCGCTGCGCAGTGGCTTCGTGATCGTGAGGTAGAGGTAGTCGATTTCAATACCTACGGATCCCGGCGCGGCAATCACGAGGTCATGATGAGAGGTACCTTCGGTAATATTCGCATCAAGAACAACCTGGTTTCCGGCGTTGAAGGTGGCTATACCCGTTACCTTCCAAGCGGGGAGCAGATGGCCATTTACGATGCGGCAATGAAATACGCGGACGACGGAACTCCTCTCGTTATCCTTGCGGGCAAGGACTACGGAATGGGCAGTTCGAGGGATTGGGCGGCGAAAGGCACAGTTCTTCTTGGCGTCCGTGCGGTCATTGCAGAGAGCTACGAACGTATTCACCGCAGCAACCTCATTGGAATGGGAGTCATGCCGCTGCAATTCAAGTCCGGAGAGACTGCCGCGAGCCTTGGACTGACGGGTGAAGAGGCGTTCGACATCGAGCCGGTCACGAAACCGGGCCAGGAGATTACTGTTACGGCCAGCGGAAAGACCGGGACAAAGAGTTTTACGGTAACGGCGCGGATTGACACCACCGTTGAGCTCCAGTACTACCGGAACGAGGGGATACTTCATACCCTCATCCGAAAGATGGCTCCCTAGAGCCGGACCACCCCGGAGGGCAGATATGGAAGAAAAGACACGGTTGGAATCCGATACCATGGGAGAGGTTGGCATACCCGCGTGGGCGTACTGGGGCGCACAGACCCAACGCGCAGTGGAAAACTTCACGGTGTCCGACGCACGCATGCCGCGGTCAATGATGCGTGCGCTGGCACTGATCAAGAAATACGCTGCGCGCACAAATGCCTACCTCGGAGTCGTCGACGACAAACTTGCCGGATCTATCGACCAGGCGGCAACCGAAGTGCTTGATGGGAAGTGGAAGGATCACTTTCCCATCGACGTATTTCAGACCGGTTCGGGGACTTCGTGGAACATGAACATGAACGAAGTGATCTCGAACCGCGCGAATGAAATTCTCGGGCAGCCGCTCGGGACCAAGAAACCAGTTCATCCGAACGATCATGTGAACCGCGGTCAGTCTTCGAATGATGTCATCCCCGCGGCCGTCCACATTGCAAATCGCATGGAGGCGGAGCGGCTCGTTTCGTCTCTCGAGAAACTTCACCGGGCTCTCAACGAGAAGGCTGCTGAGTTCGAAAAGATCGTCAAGATCGGGCGTACTCATCTCCAGGATGCGGTACCCATGACACTTGGGCAGGAATTTTCCGGCTATGCGGCCCAGATCGAGAAGGGGATCAAGCGTGTCCGGAATGTGCTTCCGAATCTCGAAGAGCTTGCTCTCGGCGGCACAGCGGTGGGTACCGGTATAAACTGCGATCCGGAGTTTGCCCCCCTCGTGTGCAAAGGGATTGCCGAAGAGACGGACCTGCCTTTCCGGCCGGCGCCGAACAAATTCGAGGCAATTGCAACGCGCGATGCGCAAGTGGAACTCATGGGCGTCCTGAATACGATAGCCACGGGGTTCATGAAGATTGCAAACGACCTGCGTCTGCTGGCAAGCGGGCCACGGGCCGGATTGGGAGAAATTACCCTTCCGTCCCTCCAGCCTGGCAGCTCGATCATGCCGGGGAAGGTGAATCCGGTCATACCGGAGATGGTCATTCAGGTAGCGGCTCATATCAGCGGGAAGCTCGTGTCGGTAACAATCGGCGGACAGAATGCCCCTCTTGAACTGAACATGATGAACCCGCTCATTGCCTACGAGACACTTTCGGCAATGGACTTGCTCGGGAAGACTGCGGTTGCATTTGCAGATAAGTGCGTCAGCGGTATTACTGCGAACGAGGAACGGTGCGCATACTGGATAGAGTGGAGTCTCGCCCTTGTTACGCCGCTGGCTACCGAGATCGGGTACGACCGCGCCTCTGCAATTGCCTATCGAGCCTTCAAGGAGAATCGCACGGTGCGAGATGTGGTCGAAGAAGAAAACGTGCTTCCCGCAGACCGGGTCGCCGAGCTTCTGAATCCGAAAAACATGATCTGACTTGCGAGGCTTGCGGGAGCGTAGTAGAATCCAAAACTACCTGCCGAAGGAGAGACCAACATGGAACTGAACCAATCTGATCCGGAATACATCGAGGCAATGACCCACCATCTGTCGGGGGACTGGGCTGCCGCAGAGAAGGCGTTTACCCAGCTTCTGGGAAAATACAAGGACAACCCCTTCCTCTGTATGCTTCTTGGGAACAACTGCTACTCCCAGGGAAAGCTGGACGCGGCGGTGGACCACTATCGCAGGTCAATCTACCTGAAGCCGGATTTCGGCAATGCGTACTACAAACTCGGTGTTTGCCAGTACCGCATTGGCAAGCTGCAGCATGCGCTGGAGAGTTTCCAGAAAGTGGTGAGTCTGCAGAATCAAAGCCATGCAATGGCTCTCTATTTCATCGGATTGATCAATGTTCTCCTGGGCAATGACGCTGCTGCATCCGAAGCATTTGCCACGTTCCGCGAGGTCTCCCCTGAATCCCGCATTGCGAACTTCTACCTGGCGCAGCAGAAACTGAAGCGGAACGAGTTCGCCGACGCGCTCGAACCGCTCGCCCAGCTGGCCGCGGAGACGCCCCATTTTGCCGAGGTACAATACATGCTTGGAATTGCACATTATGGCCTGCACGAGAACATGGAAGCAATCAAGTGCTTTCGGCGTGCGCTCGAGATCAATCCGAACGATCAGCGTTCCCGAACGCGGCTCGCGCTTCTGACAGATACGCCATGGAGCTGAGCACGTTGAAAACGGGCGACCGGTTGCACGGATTCGAGGTCGTCCACGTCCGTAATCTCGACGAGTATCGGGCCAACGGTGTGTGGCTCAGGCATCTTGCTACCGGATGTGAGGTGTATCATGTCCTGTGCGAAGACGAGGAAAATCTCTGTTCGTTTGCGTTCAAGACTCTTCCTGTAGACAGCAAGGGAACGGCTCACATTATGGAGCACACGGTATTGTGTGGCTCCGAACGCTATCCGCTGAAGGATCCGTTTGTCCTGCTCATCAAGGGAAGTCTCAACACCTTCCTGAATGCATTTACCTTTCCCGACAAGACTGTCTACCCCGTGGCGAGTACGGTGGAAAAAGATCTTTTCAACCTGATGCAGGTCTACGGCGATGCAGTCTTCTTCCCGCTCCTGCGTCGGGAAATGTTCCGTCAGGAGGGAAGCCGGCTGCAGTTCAGTGCTGACGGGAAACTCGAAGTTACCGGTGTCGTGTACAACGAAATGAAGGGCAACTACTCCACGCATGATTCAATTGCCGGTGAGTGGGCCTATCGATCGTTGTTCCCCGACACTCCCTACCGATACGATTCCGGGGGCGAGCCCTCGAGTATCCCGGACCTCACCTATGAGGAGTTCCTCGAGTTTCACCGAACATACTATCATCCTTCGAACGCGCGCATCTTTCTCTATGGCAATATCCCGACTGAACGGTACCTTCAATTCCTTCATGAGCAATTGCTGTCAAAGTTCGATCGTCTGGAACTGAATCTCGATATCCCGCTGCAGAAGCGGTGGGACGCGCCGGTGGAAAAGACAGTCAGCTTTCCCTCTCAGGCGGGCGAGGAACCCGAGGGGAAGTCGTCCGTCACGGTGAATTGGCTGCTCCCGGAAGTGACCAATCCGAAAACTCTGCTCGAGATCGAGCTTCTTGCGGAAATTCTGCTTGGCGACAGCGGTGCACCGCTTGAAAAAGCGCTCATTGAATCCGGTCTCGGTGAGGACCTTTCTCCCCCGACCGGGCTGGAGACCGAACTGCTGGAGCTCGTATTCTCCGCCGGCCTGAGGGGAACCTCTCCCGACCGAAAATCGGCAATCGAAGACCTGATACTTTCGACGCTTACGAAATTGCGGGATGAGGGTCTGGATCCAGGCATGGTGGAGGGTGTTCTGCGGCGAGTTGAATTCCGAAACCGAGAAATAAAGGGCAGCCCGTTCGGATTGCGGCTCATGCGCAAGACGCTGCGCGGCTGGCTGCACGGGACACCGCCGGAGACGACACTCGAATTTCGCCCGCTGTTTACCGCGCTGCGTGAAGAGCTTCAGGCGAATCCCCGCCTCTTCGAAGGGCTGATAGATCGGTATCTTCTCTCTAACCTCCACCGTTCTACGCTGGTGGTGGTACCGGATCCGCAGCTGCAGAAGCGGGAGCAGAAGGCGCTCCAGGAGTGGCTCGATAATCGGGAGGGCCGTCTTACCTCAGAGGATCGAAAACAGCTCGAGAAAGATCAGGCCGATCTCGTCAAGTTCCAGGAGGCGCCGGACAGTCCGGAGGCGGTCCAGTCGGTGCCATTTCTCCATGTGCCGGATCTTCCCACCCGGGTAGAGCTTATCAGTTCGCGCACCGAGCGTATTCTTGGTGGGGTGCCTCTTCTCAGCCACGAATTCTTTACCAACGGCGTGATCTACCTCGACATTTCGGTGGATGTCTCGAGCCTCCCGCCGTCTCTGTCGGACATGCTTCCCCTCTATACTTCGGTCATGCGTGACTGCGGATTGCCAGGGGTACCGTACGATGAGCTCGCCAAGCAGCTCTCTCTGCTGGTCGGCGGCTTTTCTGCCTCTCTGGAGGCGAATTCGGTGTACGGCGCCGATAACGTGATCAAGCAGCATGTGGTGTTCCGCGTAAAGGTGCTCGAGAGTCATCTCCGGGAGGCGTTGAGTCTGGTCCGACGAGTCATGATGGAAGCTGATTTTGCGAACGAGCGAAGAGTGAAAGACCTGTTCCTCGAGCTGCGAAATGAATACCAGTCTTCCCTCATCCCGAGCGGTCACGCCTTCGTGGGGCTTCGAACCGACCGCGCGTTTTCTCTTGCGGATGCCGTCGAAGAGGGCTGGCGCGGAATAACGCGGCTGGTCGCTCTTTCCAGGATATCGCCGGAGCGGGACATTGCGGATATTTGTCGGAAGCTTATTGAGCTGCGTTCTGCACTCATGCGAACATCCCGTTTTTCGGCGAACGTCACCTGCAGTGCGGAATTCACGCCCACTGCACGCGACCAGATACGGGATTTCCTGTCCGGATTTCCCACCGGAACCGCCGATGACCTCGTGCCGATTGTGCCTGATCTCCCGGTCGTTCCTGCATACGAGTCGCTCCTTGTTCCTGCATCCGTCGGATACGTTGCAATGACTATTCCCGCATCCGGAATGGGGACTCCCGAGCACGCGCACGAAGTAGTGCTCGCACATCTCCTGAAGACTGGATTTCTCTGGGAACAGATCAGGATGAAGGGTGGTGCATACGGTGCGTTCGCGTCTGCAAATGGTCTGGGCCGGATGTTTACTTTCGCATCGTATCGGGATCCAAACATCATTTCTACGCTCAAGGCATACCGTGAAGGCCTCTCTACATTCGCTGCATCCGTTCCGGATGGGCGTTCGGTTGAGCTTGGAATAATCGGAACCATCGGTCGGGACCTCCATCCGTATTCACCCGGTCAGAAGGGGCTCGTTGGGTTCAAGCGACATCTGTACGGCATCACCGACGAGGTTCGTCAGACCAAAAGGGATCAGATTCTCAGTATGAAGCCGCAGGATGTGCGAACGGCGGCGGAACGGCTTCTCGAGGCAACCTCCGGGGCAATTGTTGCTGTTATGAGCGGGGCGGACGCGCTGGGGGAGGCGTATAAGCAGCTTCCTGAACTTGCCGAGCACAAGATCGAGATTCCGCTGTAAAGGGAGGAAGGACATGAAGAAAGGCATTGTACTGGTCCTGATGGCGGCAATGGCCGCCTCATTTGCGATGGGGCAGACGTCCGTCTCAACTTCCACTCCGCCGGAACAGCCGGCAGCCGATCGAGCGCTGTACGCGGTTGGAAATCTGGGTTCTACCCAGCTGTACTACACGTACATGCTTCTCGGTATCCTCGGCGACAGCTACGCGAAAGGTGTGTACGACAAGCAGACCGCGCTTTCCCTGCTCGGAGAGGTGACGAATCTCACAAAATTGTCCAAGGATGCGCTCGGGAGCCTGCAGGGAAAGGGAGATTTGACGAAAGACGACGAAACCCTCGTTTCGGACATGAACGATGCGCTGGACGCACTCCTGACTCAGGCTGAAGGTCTTTCAGAGTACGTTAACGGAAAGGACGACGGAAGCCGTTTCCAGTCTTCACGGAAGGCAGCATGGCAGAAGATATCGACAATCCTCGGACTGGAAGGGGTGAAGGTTTCTCAATGATACGGCGATCATGAGTATCTCTGCGTTCCTTCAGGGTTTGGCGGATCCTCTCATCGGCGTTCTTATCCTTGCAGCGTCTGTTGGTGCGGGTTTTCTGTTATCCACCATACTTCGTCTGATCGTTCGGGTCGTTGCCCATCACAGCCCAAGTGCCGCGGTTGGCTCAATCGTCGACAGGTTCAAACGTCCCTTTCTGTTTTTCTTCCCGTTGCTTGCGTTGAGCATCGCTCTCGGTTTCACCGGCCATCTCATTCCCGAACAGGTCTCCGGGCCAATTGTCCAGGCTGTTCGTATTCTCTTCATAGCGTGGACGACCTGGTCGCTTGCCAAGATTTCCTTCGTAGTGGAGGATCTGGTGTTCGACCGCTTCCGTGTGGATGTCCGGGACAATCTTCGCGCGCGCAAGATTCGCACACAGACCCAATTCATGAAGCGTCTGGTCTCCACCGGGCTTGCGTTTCTTGGATTCGGTGTCATATTGACGACATTTTCACCGGTGCGTCAGATCGGCACCACGCTTCTCGCGTCTGCGGGCGTCATTGGAATTATCTTCGGCTTTGCGGCACAGAAAGCACTCGGGCTGGTTATTGCGGGATTCCAGGTCGCATTTACCCAGCCAATTCGCATTGACGATGTAGTCATAGTCGAAAACGAATGGGGGAAGGTTGAGGAGATCACCCTCACCTATGTGGTGGTTCGCATCTGGGATCTTCGCCGAATGGTGCTTCCGATAAACTATTTCATTGACCGTCCGTTCCAGAACTGGACGCGTGTATCGGCAGATCTGCTCGGTACGGTCTTTCTCTACCTCGATTACTCGGTCCCGATAGATCCTCTGCGGACCGAACTTCGTCGATTGCTCGACATCTCGCCGCAGTGGGATCGGAATGTCTGCGTTGTGCAGGTCACCAACGCGGATGAGAAGGGAATAGAGGTTCGATTCCTCATGAGCGCGGCCGATTCATCCGCCGCCTGGGACCTGCGTTGTTTCATTCGAGAGAACATGATCAAGTTCGTGCAGGAGAACTATCCTGGTTCTCTGCCGTTTTATCGGACCGACTATCGTGATGGGCGCGGCGAAACTGAATCGAACCCGGAATCACCGAATACGCAAAGTGACGATCGAGGCAATGCCGTTTGAGCTGTATTATCACATACTGAATGTCGACTCCGGCGTAACGGACGATGAGCTGAAACAGGCGTATCACCGGGCAGCAAAGCGGAACCATCCGGACCTTCATCCGGAGGAGCGCCGCAGTGTGCAGCAGCTTGCAATGATGCGTATCAATGAAGCTTACCTCTCCATCGTGTCCGCACGCATCGTGAAGGCGGGTGGCGGTACGAACCGCGGTGAAGAGGGGAGGGACAATCCCGCGCATTCTGCCGGAAGACAGTCGGTGCCGTTTGCCGAACGGCACAACTCCCGTATCTCCGGCTCGCAGCGAAATCTCGGTGCGCTGCGTGACCCGGCATACGCATACTATCGTCGGGGGTTCGACTTGTTTCGGAACGGTTACAGCGCGCTTTTCCGCAAAGATCCGCGCGAGGTTCTGCGCCATCTGCGCGAGTCCAGAACGCTGGATGGTTACATTCTCCAGCTCACAATCCATGCCCTGAAGAGTTTTGAACAGGCATATCGGTATTTTTTCACCGTGGTGGAGAAATATCCCGAAAGCATATGGGCGTACGATGCACGAGGGAAGATGCGCCGGGTCGAAAACTACAGCGCCGTGTACCAGCGAATTTGCGATCGGGTATCCGAGAGTCTTTCCCGCTCGAGCGAGCCCTGATTGTTCGGCGACCTTTCTGATCACGTGGAGGGCAGGAGTTCAGGTCCGAGTTCCTGAATCAGTTTGCCGATGGTAATTGGTGCCGAACCTTCATAGTGATTATTGACATTGACGATGACCGTCAATCCGCGGTTCACCATGTCACGCACCATGTTGGCAATTGCCACGATCTCTTTGTCCTTCGGTGCGACAATCGCATTCCACCGTTTACCGGTCTGCCGTTCTATGCCCTGCCGATCCGTGCCGAGGAGCCGTACTACTACACGCGAGTCGAACAGATGACCGTACTTCTCGTACACTTCGACTGCCGGCGGCATGTAGTATCCGTCGCACAGAACGGGCGCAATGCGGTGAGCTCCGAGGAAGCTGAAGAAATCGTCCGTCAGGAAATTCGGGTTTCGGATCTCGACAGCGAACGGCCAGCCCGCGGGCAGGTGCGCGGCGAAGCCATCCAGGGCGGAAAGAAAGGCGTGAAGTGACTGCATCTTCTGCCGATTCAGATATTCAAATTCGAACATAAGCGACAGGACGCGGGACTGCATAGGTTCGATGCGTTCGAGGAACTGACCGAGGAGGTCCGGGGAGAGAAACAACCGGTTCGCGAGAGGAACCTCGCCTCTCTTTTTCAGATAGTGGTGGGTCAGGGAGAGACTGTTTGGCATCTTGATGGAGAATCGAAAATCGTCAGGCACGGATCCAAGGTATTCGGCAACGGTGTCCATGTCCGGAAGGCTGATCTTTGGCTCGCCGTGGGAATCAGTGCCGAAGAGTGACCAGAACCATTGGTCGATTTCGACGGTGTGGTACGTGCGCGAATATTCCGAAAGATAGTTGATCCCTTCGGGCGCAGAGTACACCAATCTCTCCCAGGAGGGATACTTCCAGCTGCATGTCCCGAGCCATACATGTCGTTCCATGGTAACGCTGCTCCTCCCTGGAAACTTACTGCATTCAGCATGGACCGAGCAAGATTCAAACGCGCTGTTGACCTTTCCCCGGCGTGCATATAGAATTCTGTATTATGCGTAACACGGTAAAGATCCTGTTGCTTGGTGCGGCAGCCGCCGTGCTTCTCGGTTCCTGCTCTCTGAGCCAGCTCGCAACCCGGGCAATGGTGGGAGCGCTGACATCGGGAAGCGGCGGGTCGACCTTTACGAGCGACAATGACCCTCAGCTCGTTGCAGACGCAATGCCATTTGCGCTGAAGCTTTACGAAACGCTTCTACAGTCCGAACCGTCAAATCGTGGACTCATTACCACTACCGGAAGCGGATTTATCATGTACGCAAACGCCTTCGTGCAGACGCCGGCAATGGAGCTTCCCTCCGCGGAATATCTGCAAGCGAAGGCAATGAAAGAACGGGCAAAAAAGTTGTACATTCGTGGTCGTGATATTATCTTAAACGGACTGGATCGACTGCATCCCGGCTTCCTGAAGGCGCTCGACAACGATCAATACAGTTTTGCTTTGAAGGGAATGAACAAGGAAGATGTCCCGCTCCTTTACTGGGCGGCAGCCGGCTGGGTTGCGGCATACTCGCTGGATTCCTTCGACTTTGCTCTTGGCATTACAATCAAGCGGGCGAATGCCATGATGGAGAAGGCGCTGGAGCTTGAGCCGGACTTCAGCGACGGTGCAATTCACGAGTTCTACGTTCAGTACTACGGTGCATTGCCGGAGTCCATGGGTGGCAGCCTGACAAAGGCACGACAGCAGTACGAGGAAGCACTTCGAGTTTCCAGGGGTAAGCTTGCCTCGCCCTATGTTTCCTACGCGACATCCGTCGATATCAAGACTCAAAATCTTGACGAATTTAAAAGTATGATGGACAAAGCACTGGCGGTGAATCCTGACGATGTGCCGAGCACGCGTTTGCTCAATATCATTTCTCAGCAGAAGGCACGCTGGTATCTGGATCATCTGGATCAGTTTTTTATTGCAGCAAGTCCAAGTGGGGAGAATAATGATTCGACGAGCCAATGACGGCCGGTTCCGTGTCAGCCGGCCCGCACTCCTGATCGTGCTCATGCTTACCGGCGTAGTGTCTGCGTGGTCGCTGGAACTGAAGATAGCAAGTATCGCTCCGGAAAACTCGCCCTACGGCGCAGCGCTTACGCAGCTCGCCGCTGAATGGGAACAGATATCGAACGGTCAGGTGAAGGTGCGGATTTACCACAATGGTATTGCCGGAGGCCAGGCGGACGTGCTGCGCAAGATGCGCATTGGTCAGATCCAGGGCGGAGTCTTCACCAACACTGCGATTTCCGCGGTGGTGCCGCAGGTGATGTCTCTGAGCATCCCCTTCCTGGTCCGCAACGACGCGGAACTTCAGTATGTCTTGAAGGGAATCCGGCCACTGCTTGACGAAAAACTGAAGCAGCAGGGGCTGAAAGGGCTTGCGTGGGCGGAGGTTGGCTGGGTGCGATTCTTTTCCAAGCAAGAATTGCAGACGCCTGAGCAGCTCAAGTCGATGCGCGTTGCAGTTCCGCCCGACCAGCAGACATTCGGCGAAGTGTTCAAATTGCTCGGTTATCGTCCGGTCCCGATCGATATTCCGGAAACTCTTTCCGCGCTCAACAGCGGTCTTGTGGACGTGATCTGGACCAGCCCGCTCGCTGTTGCCGGATATCAATGGTTTGCCGTTGCCGACCATATGCTCAACCTGGATATTGCGCCTGCGGTCGGTTGCATAGTCTTGAGCGACCGTGCCTGGAACAGAATTCCTGCGAAGTTCCGCCCGGAGTTCGAAGCCGCCGCCGGCCGAGCGGAAGCGAAGATACAGGACGGGCTCAAGTCTCTTGAGCAAAATGCCATCAACATTATGGTGAAATATGGTTTGAAGGTGACTCCGGCGCCTCCCGCGATCCGGAAAGAATGGGTCTCGACCTTCGAGACTCACTTCAACGATATTGTGGGAACGATATTCGACCGTCCGACGTTTGATCTTATCGAAAAGGAGCTGAAAAAATACCGGAATCAGTGACCATGGACGCCCAGGAGCCACCTTTCCGCCCCTTAACTCGCGTGCTTCGAACAACGGAAAACGTCGCGGCCATTGTTATTGTCGCGGCGCTTGCGTTGATTCCATTCCTGGACTCGTTGCTCCGCACGGTCTTCTCTTCAGGAGTGCCCGGCGCGAGTGAGTACGTATTCCATCTCGTTCTCCTGATCGCCTTCGTCGGTGCGGGCATTACTTCGCGAGAACGGAGCCATCTCGGGCTTTCGGCGCTTCGGGACCTTATAGAGCGTGCCACGAGTGATCGGCAGACAGCGATCATTTCCTGGATTGATACCGGCGACGCATTTCTGGAAGTGACAATATCCATCGCGCTGTTCTGGAGTTCCCTGTCGCTGACGCTGATTGGTTTCGACCCGTCGAACACCGTCGGCGTTATACCCATTCAGGCATTTGCGGCCATCATGCCCGTCGGCTTCCTGGTCCTCGGTGTACGGTTTCTTCTGCAGTCCCCCGAAGGAGTGCGGTACCGGCTGACCGCGGTCGCAGGAATCCTTGTTGGCACACTGCTGGCGTTCCCTTCAATCGTAAATGTCATCCAGACGATGTCGAATCCGATTGCCAATGCGCTTACGCCCCTGCTCGGCACCTACGATGCAATTGCGAAGGGTGTTGCATTTCCGTTGATACTCCTGCTCATTATCGGGGCTATCGCCGGAACGCCGCTGTTCGTTGTTCTCGGCGGCATCGCATATCTTCTTTTCGCAGAAAACGGTGGGGCCCTCGAGGTTATTCCGAATGAGGGGTATACGATGCTGACATCGAATACCATTCCTGCAATACCCCTGTTTACTGTTGCCGGATTCCTGCTTTCGGAGAGCAAGGCCGGCGAACGATTGATCCGTTTATTCAAATCCCTCGTCGGCTGGATACCCGGCGGTCTCGTTGTTGCCGCTGTTCTCGTCTCCACTTTTTTCACGACCTTTACCGGTGCGTCCGGCGTTACGATTCTTGCCCTTGGCGGATTGCTCTATTTCATACTGGTGGAAAGCGGTAACTACAAACCCCGATTTGCAACCGGAATGCTTACCTCATTCGGGAGCATCGGTCTGCTTTTCCCGCCCAGTCTTGCGCTCATCATCTATGGCTCGGTCGCCCAGGTGAACATCTTCGAGCTTTTTCTTGGAGGCATTGGTCCCGGCATTGTGATGGTCGTTGTCATGTCTGCAATAGGCGTGGTTGTTTCCATTCGCAGGAAAGTCAAACCGGTACCATTCAACGGTCGCGACGCGTTGAAGGCGGTCGGAGAATCGTTCTGGGAACTTTTGCTTCCCGTCATCATTATCCTGAGCTACTTTACCGGCGTTACTACGCTGGTGGAGACCGCCGCACTTGCCGTCGTCTATGCGTTCATCATTGAGGTCATCGTTCACCGGGAAATATCTTTTCGATCTCTTGGAACCGTAATCCTCAAGGCCGTTCCCATTATTGGGGGTGTCCTTATAATTCTTGCCGTGGCCCGTGGTTTGTCCTACTATTTTATCGATGCTCGTGTTCCTCAGAATCTGAGTGCGTGGGTAGGAAATCACATCGCCTCGAAGTTCCTGTTTCTCCTTATTCTGAATCTTACGCTGCTGGTAACCGGCATGTTCATGGACATCTTCTCCGCCATCCTCGTGGTTGCGCCATTGATTATTCCGCTCGGTCAGGTATTCGGCATTGATCCGGTTCATCTTGGCATTATCTTCATTGCGAACCTGGAACTGGGATTCATTACTCCTCCGGTAGGGCTGAATCTGTTTCTTGCCTCCTACCGATTCGAGATGCCTCTCCTTACGCTGTATCGTAACGTCTTTCCATTCTTTCTTGTCCAGTTTGCAATCGTTCTGGTCATTACCTACGTGCCCGACCTTACCCTGTGGCTCACCCATGTGATCCATCTGTCAATCAGTTGAAGACGAACAATCGTTCACCTTTGAAGTAATTTTGCATTCCAGTAGATCTCTCAGCGTCATCGTTGTTATATTTTACACCGAATACCGACAGAACGAGGTCAAAGGTGAAGTTTAGACGACTAGGACGATCAGGACTCAAAGTAAGTGAGCTTTCCTTCGGTTCCTGGGTAACATTTGGAACCCAACTTGATGTTGACGGGGCAAAGGCCACCATTCGCAAGGCCCACGACCTGGGTGTCAACTTTTTTGACAATGCCGAGGCGTATGAGAACGGCGTCTCCGAATCCATAATGGGAGAGGCGCTGAAGCAGTACCGGAGAGAGGATCTGGTTGTGTCTACCAAGCTTTTCTGGGGCGGGTCGGCACCGAATCAGACCGGACTGTCACGGAAACACCTGATGGAAGGTATCCGGAATTCACTGAAGCGTCTTCAGATGGAATACGTGGATCTGCTGTACTGCCACCGACCGGACCCGGACACGCCAATCGAGGAGACTGTGCTCGCCATGAACGACATTGTTCGTTCCGGGCAGGCATTCTACTGGGGCACCAGTGAGTGGAGCGCCGATCAGCTATCCGAGGCATATCGGATTGCAAAGGAATACGGGGTAATCGGGCCGACAATGGAGCAGCCTCAGTACAATATGCTCGTGCGCGAACGGGTCGAGAAAGAGTATGCGCCGTTGTACCGAGAGTACGGTCTGGGTACCACCATATGGAGCCCTCTGGCATCCGGCCTCCTTACGGGTAAGTACAACAAGGGAATTCCGGACGGATCCCGGCTGGCAAACATGAAGTGGCTCCGGGAAGAATTCGAGAAGCATAACATGCTTGCCGCGGAAACGCTTGGAAAGATAGAAAAACTCTCCGGTATAGCCCGCGACCTGGACACAACTCTCGCTCAGCTTGCCATTGCGTGGTGTCTCAAGAACCCGAATGTCAGCTCCGTCATAACCGGTGCGAGCAGGATCGAGCAGGTTGAGGATAATCTTGCAGCAGAGAAGGTAGTCGAGAGCATGGACGATGAGGTCATGACCAAGATTGAAACCATACTGGGGAACAAACCCGCATAGGAAACAAAATGGTAGAGTCACCAACGAAGCTTAAGCAACTACGGAACGGTACGTCTTCCGTAGCCGGTCAGGACACGCTCGTGCTTTACAACACCATGTCGCGTTCGAAACAGGAATTCCGGTCGCGGGAAAAAGGAATTGTGAAGATCTTCACGTGCGGCCCGTCAATCTATCGACGTCCGCACATCGGAAACTATCGCAGTTTCATGTACGAAGATATCCTGGTGAAGTACCTGGAGTACCTGGGGTACGAGGTGCGCAGGACCATCAATTTCACCGACGTCGAAGACAAGACAATAAGCGAAGCCACCGATCAGAAGACAACTATTCAGAAGATAACCCGGGAGGTCGAAGGACACTTTTTCGGAGAAGCGGAACTCCTCCAACTGAAGCTTCCCGATGAAATCCCCCGGGCCAGCACGAGTATTGAATCAGCCGTTCACTTAATAAATACCCTGATTGACAAAGGGTACGCGTACTGGCACGAGGGCAACGTATTCTTTGATCCGCTGAAGAAGAAGGATTTCGGAAAACTATTCCGACTCGACATGAGTCGCTGGCCCGATCACAAGGTTCGATTCAAGCGAGATACCTACAACGGAAATCGATGGAACCTCGGAGACTTCATCCTCTGGCACGGGGCGGCGAATGCGGTAGGCGCGGTGTGGGACACGCCCCTTGGTCGCGGACGTCCGTCGTGGAATATCCAGGATCCTGCGATGATTGTCCAGACGCTTGGCGAACAGATTGATATCAACTGTGGCGGAATAGACAACATATATCGTCATCACGACTACAACATTGCCCTCATGGAGGCGTATTCGGGTAAACCCTTCGCCAACTACTTTCTTCACGGGGCGCATCTGATTGTGGATGGGCGGGCGATGTCCAAGAGTCGGGGGAACATCCTCTATCCGGCGGATGTGCTTTCGGGCGGTTTCAAGCCCTACCATCTGCGGTTTTTCCTGTACTACACCCATTTCAAGAAGAAACTGAACTACACTGCAGAGGGTTTCCGGAAGACTTCCGACTACCTGGATGGGATCCGGGCGCTTGTCAGCAGACTCATCAAGCCGGCGGGCGGAGACAAGTCCTCATCGGTCCATGCCGATATCGAAAAACTTGTTGCAGACGTGGAGCCGGTTTTCAGGGCACGTGTGAACGACAACCTGTCTGTGGGCGCGGCGGTTGACGGCGTTGTACAGCTGCTCGAGTCTATTGACCGCGGAGCGGGAGGCTCTCCGCTTCCGGAAAAGTCTGCGAAGGATCTGGAAGCTTCTCTCCGTCGAATTGACACGGTACTCGGGACGATCTTCGCGTAGATCGTGGTCGCTCCGGCGTTCGCATTGACACAGAGACGGATGTCGAATAGCATCTCCTACAGATACGATTCCCGAAACAGCAGGAGACTAAGATGATTCATTACAGGGACCTCGGGTTGTCCAACACCCGCGACATGTTCAAAAAAGCGATGGAAGGCGGTTATGCTGTCCCCGCGTACAATTTCAACAATCTCGAGCAACTTCAGGCAATTGTGACCGGATGCATAAAGAGCAGTTCCCCCGTTATCCTTCAGGTGTCAAAAGGCGCCAGGGCGTACGCGAATCAAACGCTGTTGCGCTACATGGCTCAGGGCGCAATGGAGCTGGTTAAGGAGGCCGGATCGAAAATTCCGGTGGCGCTTCACCTTGACCACGGCGACTCCTTCGACCTCTGCGTGAACTGTATTGAGACGGGTTTCTCATCGGTCATGATCGACGGATCGGCCCTCCCATACGACGAGAACGTTGCAATGACCAAAAAGGTAGTCGAGTACGCTCACAAGCACGATGTGACCGTTGAGGGCGAGCTCGGAGTTCTTGCAGGAATTGAGGACGAGGTCTCTCACGAAACAAGTCACTACACCGACCCGGAGGACGTCCAGGATTTCGTGAAGAAGACCGGGGTCGACAGTCTTGCCATTTCAATCGGAACTTCCCACGGTGCATTCAAGTTCAAGGTGAAACCGGGAGAATCCGTACCTCCGCTTCGTTTCGATATTCTCGAAGAGGTGGAGCGCAAGATCCCGGGCTTTTCGATTGTACTGCACGGTGCGTCGTCGGTTCTCCAGGAGTATGTGAAGATCATCAACGAGAATGGAGGCAAGATGGAAGGGACGGCGGGAGTCCCGGCCGAACAGCTCCGCAAGGCCGCGAAGTCCGCGGTTTGCAAGATAAATATCGATTCCGATGGCCGACTGGTCATGACGGCCATCATCCGGAAGATCCTTCGGGAAAATCCGGGAGAGTTCGATCCGCGCAAATACCTCGGCCCCGCGCGAGAGGAACTTACCAACATGATCATTGCGAAGAATCGCGATGTTCTGGGAAGCGCCGACCGCTACTAGTATCGGAACCATATGCAATGAGCCCGGAAGGTGAAAGCCGACCGGGCTTTTTTTATGATGCAGCCGTGTCATTGACACCGGCCAGAACTGATACTATATTGATAAATAGCGAGATTTTTGGGCGCTTATGTCCTTGAATGTCCGTTTTGAAGAATAAAACGGAGTCGATAAGGCTCGCGGCTTTGACGGGAACTGGCGGTTCCGAGATTTCGTTTTCAGAAGCGCAGAGGGAATATTCCGGAAGTGCAGGATGTAACTCATGAACTTGAAAATTCGCGATGTAGCCGAAATGCTGCATGTCTCCGAAAAGACCATCTACCGGTGGATAAAAGAAAAGAAAATTCCCGTCTATCAGATCAATCATCAGTATCGGTTCAACGGAGATGAGATTCGTGACTGGATGGGACGCAACCGGGTGGACGCGCTCGGGGAATCGCCCGTTTCCGAAGAACCGGAAGAACGCCTGAGCATGTCGGATCTCATGCAACGGGGAGGCATCTATTACAAGGTGGAGGGAGAGACGGTTCGCGACCTTATCTGGAACTCTGTTGCCATCATACCCACGCCATCTGAAATTGCCAAGGAAAGTGTTGCCGAAGCAATCTATGGCCGGGAACGAATGATGAATACGGCAATGGGTAACGGGGTCGCCGTCCCGCATACTCGCACTCCCATTGTCCGAAGCCCGCGGGACGAGAATCTTTCCGTCTGCTTTCTGAATCATCCGATCGATTTTTCTTCACTCGACGGAGAACCGGTTCACACGATATTCATTCCACTGACGGCCTCCGTGCAGCAGCATCTGGAAGTGCTGTCAAAGATAACATTTCTCTGCAGACAGGATGAGTTTATGGCTCTTCTGCGGGCTCAGGCTTCGCGCGGAGAGATCATGGCCTATGTGCAGGAGCGAGAATCCAACTGGGAGCTTGGCTGAATGTTCAGCCTTCCGGTACGTTTTCCCGGAGCTCATCCAGCCAGATCCGTGCTTCGGCGTCCGTTGGTGCCCTCCAGTCTCCGCGCGGTGAAAGAGAACCGCCCGAACCAACTTTTGGCGCGTTCGGGATACACGTCCGCTTGAACTGGCTGATCTGAAAGAATCTGTACAGAAAGACCTCAAGCCATTTGCGAATGTCGGCAAGGGAGTACTCGCGTCTGCGGGATGCGGGAAGATCGTCCGGCCACAATCCCTCATTTACGCGTCGCCATGCCGAGTAGGCCAGAAATGCAACCTTGCTGGGAAGAAAGCCGTAGCGCGTCGTGAAGTAGATATTGAAGTCCTGAAGCTCGTACGGGCCGATTTTCGCCTCCGTACTCTGGGCCGGTTTCTGGCCTCCCTTTCCATCTTCAGTTGGAACGAGCTCGGGAGAGATCTCGGTCTCAAGGATTGAAGTGAGAACGGTGCCTGCCGCATCACTCAACTGTCCGGTGTCTGCGACCCAGCGGATCAGATATTGAATGAGGGTTTTAGGGACCGACGCGTTTACATTGTAGTGAGACATGTGGTCGCCGACTCCGTAGGTAGCCCAACCGAGCGCGAGCTCGCTCAGATCTCCAGTGCCCACGACGAGACCACCATGGTAGTTTGCCAGCCGGAACAGGTGGCTCGTCCGTTCACCAGCCTGGACGTTTTCGAACGTGACATCGTAAACCGATTTGCCTGACGCAAACGGATGGCCCATATCCCGGAACATCTGCATGCATGAGGGGCGTATGTCGATTTCTTCCGCCGTTACCCCCAGAGCGTTCATGAGTGCATGTGCGTTCGCACGGGTAGAGGTGCTTGTTGCGAATCCGGGCATGGTGTACGCCAGGATGTCCTTGCGCGACCTGCCCAGCAGGTCCATTGTGCGTGCACACACAATAAGCGCGTGGGTGGAGTCGAGCCCGCCGGATACGCCGATTACGAGTTTCGGAATTCCGGTGTGCCGCAACCGTTTCGCGAGTGCGTGTACCTGGATATTGTATGCCTCGTAGCACCGTTCGTCGCGTTGCGCGGCGGAGCCCGGGACGTAGGGGAACCGCGGGACGGCGCGACGAAGAGCCTTCGTTGAAGGTGTGTCCAGAGCGGGCAGGGCGAAGTCGAAGCCCACGGCACGGATACTTCGGACCCGGTCGGCGTGTTCCGAAACCGAGTCGCCGAAACTGGTAAGCCGCATCCGGTCCTGAACAAGCGCATCCAGGTCGATGTCTGCGGTAATCACTTCCTCCGTCGCGGAAAACCGTGTGGATTCCGCAATGAGCCGGGCGTTTTCGTAGACGAGCGCCTCGCCGTCCCATGCAAGATCGGTACTCGATTCTCCCTGTCCGGCGGCGGCATACAGATATGCCGCAACGCACCGGCCCGACTGGGACGCAGCGAGCTCTCGCCGGTATTCGGCCTTGCCGATGGTAATGTTGCTTGCCGAGAGATTGAGCAGAAGTGTTGCACCCGCAAGCGCCGCATAGGTACTCGGGGGAACAGGTGTCCAGAGATCTTCGCAGATTTCCATGTGAAATGCAAAGTGGGGGAGATTGTTTGCGCGCATGATGATATCGGTTCCGAACGGAACGCGCTGATCGAGAATTTCTATTTCTCTTGTCAGGCAATTTCTCCCCGAATTGAATTGCCGCTTTTCGTAGAACTCCCGGTAATTCGGGAGATAACTTTTCGGCGTAATCGCGAGTATCTTTCCGCCGAGGAGTGCAATTGCGCAATTATAGAGCCGCTGTTCGACGACAAGGGGTGCGCCAACCACGACAATGCAACCCAGTTTTGAACTCGCCTCGCGCACCCGATCCAGTGCGTGCATACTCGCCTCGAGGAGTGCGTTCTGGTGAAAGAGGTCTTCGTTGCTGTATGCCGACAGGCCGAGCTCGGGAAACAGCGCAAGCGCCGAGCCGTCGGCCGAACACTGCGCAGCAAGCGCGATGGTCCGGTCGGCGTTGAACACCGTGTCAGCCACGCGGAGATCCGGCACACAAACCGACACCCGAACGAATCCGTGAGTGTAGGGAGAGTAGAAATCAGCTCCGTTCATCATGCTGAAATGCTACCATGCATACGCTTCCGGTGCCTGATTTCCCGGACCGGGGAAAAGCTCATCCAACCGTTTCAGGGTTTCTTCGTCCAGACTGATTTCCGTCGCACGTACGGCGGCTTCCAGCTGGTCGAGCGTCCGAGGACCGATGATCGGTGCCGTTACCACCGGATTGTGCAGAAGCCAGGCGAGTGCAACGTTTGCCGGCTCTTCGCCGATCTCACCGCAGAGGGCCTGGTACTGCGAAAGCTTCTTTTCCATCGGTGCAGCCTTTACCGCGTCCGATCGACGCCCTCCGGTGCCCTGTGTCCGAAGGCTTCCCGCAAGACTCCCTCCGTTCAGGGGACTGTACGGTATGAGCCCAAGTCCGTATTCGCGGCAGGCAGGAACCACTTCGAGTTCGACAGTTCGCTCGAGCAGGTTGTACTTGCTCTGTTCAGATACCAGACCCATGAAGTTACGCGCGAAGGCGCGCTCGTTCGCCTGGGCAATATTCCAACCGGCAAAGTTGCTCGAACCGACATAGATCGTTTTGCCTTCCCGTACCAGCTGTTCCATTGCCTGCCAGATTTCGCTCCACTCCGTGCCCGGCCTGATGTGCGGCGGAAAATAGAGATTATCCAGGCTTCCTCCAAGAAACTCAAGCGCGCTCTTGGGATGCGGAGTGCCCCGATCGATGTGATGCATCTGGTACAGGTCCACATGGTCGGTGCGAAGGCGGGTGAGGCTCGAATTGCAGCCATTGCGTATATGATAGGCGGACAGGCCACCGTCGTTTGCCCCGGCCCCCATTGGACCAAACACTTTCGTACCGAGGACAATGGATTCACGTCTGCCGCCGCCCTGTGCCAGCCACCTGCCGATGAGTTTCTCCGTTCCGCCCTCTCCCTGGACTGACCCGTACCGATCGGCAGTGTCGAAGAAATTGATGCCGAGCTCGATTGCGCGGTCCATGATGGCAAAGCTTGTCTTTTCGTCCGTTCTGGCATCGAAATTCATGGTGCCCAGACACAATCTGCTGACCTTCAGCCCGGACCTGCCCAGGTGTGTATATTTCATGGGGAACTCCTTGTATCCACTATACCGTCACGTCCGATCGGCGGCAACATGCACCGCTTCAGGTGCCCTGTGTATCGCGATATGTCGTGGGAGTCATCCCGGTAAGACGCCGAAAACGCCGCGCAAAGCTGAAATAACTCGCGTATCCCACGGACGCGGCTATGTCGTTTACGGTGTAGCCGGTATTCCGCAGATATTCGCGCGCCTTTCTCATGCGGTAGCCGATGAGGTAGTCCTGTACGCTCTGGCCGGTAGTCCGGCGGAACAAAGCGGAGAAGTAGCTGCGTTCGAGCCCTACGTACTCGACCACCGATCCCACATCGATATCCCGCTGAAAGTTCGCCTGGATGAAGTTGAACGCCTCTTCGACATAGGACTCCGGAGATTGCCGCGGTCCGTCTGTGCCGTGATCCGCCGTGCCGATGAGTTCGTGCAGATGAGACAGAATGAGCATGAGATAACCGTCGCTGCGAATGCTGAAGCCGGGTCTGCGCATGCGCAGGGTCGATACAAGATCGTAGAAGTGGTCGCGGAGCTGCGGCAGCACACCGGGCCCACGGATGACAACCGAAGAGTGAAGGCCAGTCTCTTTCAGAATATTTTCGGCGGCGCTGCCGGTGAATCCGACCCACGCGTAGTGCCACGGCGTGTCTGAGGACGCTTCGTAGAGATAGTGCTGTCCCGGGCCGAAGAGGAAACCATCTCCGGGACCGAGCTCCGTAGCGTGCTCCCTGAAGCCCACTCTGCCGTGTCCGTCGAGTACGTAGTGGAACAGATAGTGCGTCCGTGCTCCTTCCGAGCGATGGCCTGGAGCGCACCGTTCCTGCCCGGCGTACAACACTGTCACCGGGTATTCCAGCCTGATTCTGTTGTAGAACTCACGTCGCGGTTTCAGCACGTCTTCATGGTACAACTATCTGCCATAGGAAACAACATTCTGCTATATGGTGTTCTTTGCCGTGAGAGTATACTTCTTCACAGTCTTGCAGCGGAGGGTCGAATGGCCAAAATTACATTCATGGGTGCGGGGAGCACCGTCTTTGCGAAAAACATCCTCGGCGACGTCATGAGCACGGAGCCACTGAAGGATTCAGAAATCGCTCTGTATGACATAAATTCCGATCGACTCGAAGAGTCCCGGTTGATGGTCGAGAATCTGAACAATTCAATAAACGCCGGCAGATGCCGGGTATCTGTTCACCTCGGCGAGCCGGAGCGTCTCAATGCCCTGAAGGGTGCGGATTTTGTTGTGAACGCGATACAGGTGGGCGGCTATGAGCCGTCGACGGTGATAGATTTCGAAATTCCAAAGAAGTACGGTCTGCGTCAGACTATTGCAGATACCCTGGGAATTGGCGGGATCATGCGTGGCTTGCGCACCATCCCGGTCATGCTCGATTTTGCGCGGGACATGGAAGCTGTCTGTCCCGATGCGCTATTCCTGAATTACACGAATCCAATGGCGATTGTAACCGGCGCCGTGCTGCGCGCCACACCGATTCGTACGGTCGGGCTGTGCCATTCGGTCCAGGTGTGTGTTCCACATCTGCTGGAGGAGCTTGGGATGGATATTGATCCCGAGGAAACCACATGGCGTATCGCGGGTATCAACCACATGGCGTGGCTGCTTTCCGTTCGCCACAACGGCACCGACCTCTACCCGGAGATCAAGCGCCGCGCGGCAGAGAAGAACGCCCTTGCACGATCTGAAGGA
>CAZKMA010000060.1:0-4960 GCA_964553615.1 uncultured Spirochaetales bacterium
GAACGCTACCTGTTCAGCAGGCCTGAGCGCTGCCGAAACATGCTTCGGACCGTATTTCAGTACCTCACTTTGGTTCCAGCAGGTACGGTCACCTCAGCGCTTCCGGTTGCCTGTGCCTGACAGAAGACATCCTACTCCACATACTCGAGCAGCCAGGGCGCCACGAGCACTCCGGTTCTGCGTAGCCGGTACTCGTCGCTCCAGCTCCAACCGGTTGTGCGCCATGAGTCCGGTCCCCACCATTCGAGCGTATCGTTCGCGTTGTGTACCGGGCCAAACGTGTTCGCGCGGTTACCGAAGGCTGTCAACTCCACGAGGTGCTCGCCTTCATCGAGGGTGCCAAGGTCGGCGAGATAGGGCGAAAGGGCGATGCGGCCTGCCGCTCTGCCATCGACCTGAACGCTCAGGAGCGGGTTGCGAAACTGTGCCGCCTGCAAGAACCGGTGTCCGCTTTCTCGAACGGGAATGCGATAGGTTACGTTGCCTCCGTAGAAGGGAAGTCCCTGAGTAGTCCAGTCGCCGAAAGAGAGGCTGCGAACCGGAGCGACAAGACGCGCCTGCGTGCCGGCAACCTCCACGCCGAAGTCGCCCAGCAGGTACATCCACTCCGCCCCGCCGCGGCGGGTGACCGGAATAGTAACCTCCAGCACCGAAATTCCACTTGGAACTGTCGGGAGCTCCACGGTGCCAATCGGTTTATCGACAAACCAGCCTGTCGGACTGTTGTCCACAGCCTGACCGTTGAACCGTATTTGCGCCGATGCTGCCTGTTCGAGCGCAAGACGGACGCCCACCAATTCAAGTTCCGACTGTATCCGGAAACGGAGCGTAAGCGGTCGATGGGAGGCTGCATCATCAGGCTCAACCCACGGCTGGGCCATGCGCCCGGTGCGGGCCGGCCACCCGAGCGAGCTGCGGAATGAGTTATCGATGCGCAGAATCTCGTCCACAGGTTGCCAGGGCGCCTCGGGAGAAAAGCGGTACTCGGCCCTGTCGAGGAGCATCACATTCGGCTCCGACAGCTCGATATGGACCGGACCATCAAGCCGGTACGGGTTGCGGAGCTTGACCAGAATTGCAGCCTGCGAGACGGCTGAGCCGCGGTGCGCTCGGGGCACACCTTCGGTTTCCGCCATCGCGCGTCCGGTCGCGGCCGACGGCGGATCGAGGGCAAGGAGAACCGAATCGTGACACCCAAGCTCGAAGGAAAGTTCGGTATAGCCGTCGCCGGTGCGGCATTCAAGGCTACGGTGGCTGCCCTCCATCGTATCGTAGAGGCTCACCGCGTAGTCCCCCCTAAGCCGAAGCGAGACTGTTTCGGCGGCCGGAAGATCCGGATTCTGCGGCGCGTACACATGACAGAGGAAGAGCCAGTGACGGTTCCCGTCGGCACGCAGCTGATAGATCAGGTTGCTTTGCAGCCTGCCGTCGCTTCCACGCACTTCCACATCGCGGAAGGGTTCAAGCACGCCCAGGATCGCCGCGCGAGCCATGGGAACGCGGATCGAACGGTCGGCCAGTCGGTGAGGCTCAGGAGACTCGACAGCAGAAACGTAGCGTGGCGGTTCACCGATGAAGACGAGCATGCCACCTGCCTCCCTGAACCGCTCAAGCAGCTCGTATGTCGCCGCCCGCAGGGTCCGGCATCCTGAGACGATGATCGCCTCGTAGTGCATCGGACCAACTGCCAGCCGACGTCCTTCCACCTCCGCCCGTCCGTGCAGGAGCGATTCGGCAAGGAAATCGAAATCAAGTTGTCCGAAGAGCAGCCAGTCGGTCAGGGTGGAAAATGCTTCATCGAGCTCATCACGCTCGAGCGCGGTCTGCTCCCGCGGTCCCCAGGCGAGCCAGTACGATTCGATCGGATGCACGACGGCAATTTTGGCAACCGCCGTACCACGGGTCAGGGCGGTGTTCAGGCGGGCAAAGTGATCTTCGACCATCCGGTACTCTCGGTACCACGGCGACTGGAATCCGATAGCGGCCGGGTAGTCCCGCTTTGCCTCCCCTTCCATCGAGAGCCACGAGAGATGGTGTACCCGCACCGTTACGCCGAGCGCTGCCTGCCAGTCGCCCTGCAGCTTGTGACCGCGGAAGTCGAAGTGCCATCCGGTTACGCCGTAGAGCTCGGAGAGCACTCCCGGAGCCCCCAGCTGCCGTGCAGCACTCTGAGCCTGCTTGGCGGTATTGAACTCGCGGCGGTCGCAGAGCATATCGATGCCGGGAAGCTGAAATGAACGGTAGGAACGCATCGCTTCGCCGAGCGCGGTAGTCTGCGATTCGAGAGTTGGCTCTTCCATCATATGGCCGGTCAGCATGATGCCATGATCGGCGCACCAGTCACCAATTGTATCGGCAAATGCAGAAGAAAATCGCTCCGCAACATGGTCGTGGTAGCGGTAGCGCAGCAGGCGAGTTGAGGCGGGTTCGCCCTCCCAGAAGAGCTGAGGCAGTGATGGAAGAAACCCCTCACCGTAGGCACGTCTGAAGCTCTCCTCGAAGTCATCGGTGTAGGGAATGATGAGATCCCGTTCCTCCTCGGCAAAGCCGAGTACGCTCTTGTGCGCAAACTGCGGCTCGTCGCTGAAGATGGCTGGAATGCTCGTGCCGAAATCTGCGCCCACCGCTTTCCAGTAGGTTTCGTGCGTGACCTCCACGAATCGCTTGATCGCGTCGCGGGAGAGCGTATTCACGTACGCCTGATTGTTGTACCACGGCTGAGTCGCGGCCATTTCGAGGTAGGCATACCAGACTTGGTACTCCGGTCGGGCAGCTTCGGCATCCGCCAGGAGGCGATAGTCTGCGAGCAACCCCTTTTCCAGCCGGATCTCGAACTGCGCGAGGAGCCTCCCCTGCCCGTTTCGATCTATCATGGCGCCGCGCAGATCCTCGGGCTTACGCGGCACGGGGGCACGGGAGTCACCGTAAGGCCAGGGAGTGAAGACAAGATAGCGCATGCGATAAGCCGGATCCCGGGTAACAAGACCGCCGGCCGCACCGGAAGGCCATCGGTCCTCGTCATAGAGCCAGCAGAGCATGGACTGCTGCTTGGCCCGTTCGTTGCACGCGCGGATAAGTCCCATGAACTCGTCGGACAGGTACTCGGTCGCAAGTCCGGACCGGCAATGGATATGGAATCCCCCCATCCCCATCTCCCGGAACTGATCGATCTGCGGCAGCACCAACTCTTCGGACAGCCGGCTGTTCCAGGACCAGAACGGGGCGCCTCGGTACTCCGCACTGGGGTTCTGGAAAAGTTCCCCACTAAGCTCGCGATCGGCATTTCGTGGATAGAGCATTGAGAGATTCTCCCTTACATCTTGATGGAACCTGCGGTCAGGCCTCGCATGAACAGCCGCATGGTAAAGAGAAACAGTATCAGTAGCGGAAGCGAAGCGATCGTGTATCCGGCAAACATAGGCCCATACTGCGCATTGTAGACAAACTGTCCGCGGAATGCCATGAGTCCGACGGTTAGCGGGTACTTGCTCTGGCTATTGATCAGCACAAGTGGAAGCAGATAGTTATTCCAGATGGACAGGAGGTTGAAAATGGATACTGTACCGATGATCGGCTTCGACAGCGGAAGCACAATATTCAGGTAGACCCGTACTTCCGAATACCCGTCGATGCGCGCTGCCTCGAAGAGTTCTTCGGGAAGTGAGGCAATTGACTGACGGAAGACGAAGATGGTAAACGCCTGGCCGCCGGCGGCAAACGCCAGGATCATCCCGATCCGGCTGTTCAACAGGCCAAGACCCTTCATCTCGAGAAAGAGCGGGATAAGGGTCAGCAGTCCGGGGATCATCAGGAGCGCGATGACTGCCATGAAAATCACTGGTTTGCCGCGGTACCTCAGCCGTGCGAAGGAGTAGCCGGCAAGAGAGCCGGTAAGCGCCATGATAATGACACCGGAGGCGGCAAAGAGCGCCGAGTTCAGCAAGTACGGCGAGATCGCCTGCCACGCCACCACGTAGTTGTCAAAATGGAGCGGAAGCGAGATGCCGAAGTAGTTGTGATAGAACTCCGCATTGTTCTTGAAGGAGGTCATAATCATGTAGATGAACGGATAGAGCGCGACAAGCGCTGCCGCGATCAGAAACGAATGACTCGGTAGATCCTTCCGGAAGTCTTTCCACATAGCGCGGCCTCCTCCTTCTCAGGCCGAGTACTCGGCGCCGGGGCGAATGTATCGGAACTGTATCCAGGTGAGCGACAGAACCAATATGAAGATCACCATCGAAACCGCCATTCCGAGTCCGAACTGACCGTTCTGGAAGGCGAGCAGATACATGAGCAGTCCGGGCACGTAGGTGGAGTAACCGGGGCCCCCGTTGGTCAGGACCAGCGGAAGGGTTACATTCTGGAGCAGCTGGATCATCGTCAGGATCAGGAGCAGCTTCATCTGCCCCATCACCAGCGGCAGTTCGATCTGAAAGAACCGGCGTGCACGGCCGACCCCTTCGATCCGGGCAGACTCCATGACCTCATCCGGGATCGCCTGAAGCCCTGCAAAAAAAATCAGCAGATTGAACGGAACCACAAACGGGAATCCCACCGACATCAGCGAGAACAGTGCGATGTTCGGATCGCCAAGCCAGTTCGGCGTTGCGCCGGCCAGACCGAGCGCGCTAAAGAGATGACCGAGCACACCGATGTTCGGATCAAAAAAGAAACTCCAGATCAGGTACAGAACGATGTCCGGCACTACTACCGGTACCACGAAGATAACGCGGTAGATGTACTGCATCTGCTTGCTGCGCAGGTGGTAGATGATAACTGCCACCAACAGCGGTATGGCAATCTCGAGAATCGTCTTCACTACGGCCCACACTGCAACGTTTCGGATCGATATCCAGAACACGGGATCCTTGACGAGGGTAATATAGTTGTGTAAGCCATTGAATATGGGCGCGTTGAATCCGTCCCATGACGAGAACGAGAACACGATGGCGCTCAG
>CAZKMA010000060.1:5060-28171 GCA_964553615.1 uncultured Spirochaetales bacterium
GGGCCGGGTGAATACCCCGCGTCTCAGTGCACTCTGGGATGACACGTGCCTCGTTCAGTACTTGGCGAAATCCCAGTGATTCTGCTGCGCAAGCGCGTCGGCTGTCCGGTTCATCAGCTGTGTTGCCTGCTCGCCAAACTGTGCGAGAGTCAACTGCCCGAGCACGTAGCTCTGGAAGCTTCGGAAAAAGGCGCTCCGCTCGCTTTCGTTGAGGTAATATCCACCGAAGGTCGCGTACAGCGGCTTGCTGATAAGTTTACCAAGATGCGCGAGGGAGGGAATCGGGTGTGTTCCGTTCACGGTCGGCACGTACTCGCCGAGCTGGTTTACAATCGCCTCGTCGTGTCCCGCGGTCGTTATGTACATGAGCCAGTCCACTGTTGCCGCCAACTTGGCCGGTGACATCGAGTTGTCCGCCTTCTGCGTCGGAATTGCGTATTGGAACGATGAGCTCGGCCCGCCGATGGATCCCGAGGAATCATAAGTAGTGGCATACTTCGTGAGCGTCGGAGTCGGATAGGGGTTGGAGAAGGTTCCCCACTGGAAGTCCGGTTTCGCACTCTGAATCTGCCGAGCAGCCCATGAACCATCGAAGTACATCGCCACCTTGCCGGCAATGAACGCCAGCTTCGGTCCGTTGCCGTTCGAGTCGCTCCCGGTGAAGTCCTTCTGCCAGTATTGGGAGAAATCCTTCAGGATGGGCCAGAGCGCCATCCATCGCGGGTTGTCCATTCCGTAGATGCCCTTATGCACGGCAATCGCGTCATCTTTCAGATTCACGTTGTCTGTCCCGGTGAACTCGAGTTTCTTCCAATCACCCATGAAGAAGTTCGTGTAGAACAGTCGAGTCAGCCAGGAAAGACGATCAATTCCGGTCCGCGTGGCCGCAAGGTCCCAGGCGAACGGCGTAAACCCGGCTACCTTCAATTTCTGGCATGCGGAAATAAACTCACTCCAGGTAGTAGGCAGCGTGGTAATGCCCGCTTTGCGGAACATGTCCTTGTTATAGTAGGTGGCCGTCCCGACGTAGTCGCCGTTGATGACATAGCTTGCGCCGTCGGGCGCCCGGGTCTCGGCAACGATCTGCTTGTTCAGCGTCTCCCCCCAGGTCTTCCCGGGAACGTAGGGATCAGCTGCGCCGAGGTGCGGCCCCAGATTGGTCAGTACGCCGTGGGGCACCGATGTGTCCGCCTTCTGCCATTGAACCCAGACGATATCGGGGAGCTCCCCGCCGGCGGATTTGGTCCGCAACCACGTCATGTAGTCCGCGCCGCTCGCCAGGTTCTGCACGAAGTCGATCTTTACGCCGGGATGGAGCGACGTGTACTCTTTCGCGAGCGTTGCCAGCTCGGTCGGCCGAATCTGGTTCGGTGTAAACACCTGATTCGGGCTGTAGCTCTCGGCGTACATATGGATGGTTCCCGAAAAGGTCTTTCGCGATGTCGCAGCGCTCTCGTGGGAGCCGCCTGCCCACGCAGATGCCGCCGCAAGCAGCATAATTGCCGCCGAAACCAACAGCCCCTGGGTGAGTCGTCTACCTTGCAGCTTAACGTGCATTGAAACCTCCTGCCATTTGCTGATCCTTACGATTACAACGTAACCATAGCCATGGTAATGTGGGCGGGACCAGTTCACAATGGGACCTCTGTTTCATTTTGGTCCTACCGACGGGATCAGATCAGCGGAGGATTGTGGCGAATGTTCTCGCTGACTTGCAGCACCCTGTTCATGAGTTGGAGCCGGTTATGCACGTCGAGCTTGAAGTACACTGCGCTCAGATGGTTCTTGACGGTCTTCTCGGAGATGAACAGTGCTTCGGCAATCTCCTTGTTGCTGAGCGCGCGCACCACGTAGTAGAGAATCTCCGCCTCGCGGCGGCTGAGCGACGGGATCTCGCGCAGATAGCCTACCACCATGTGCTCCTTCTCCGGCTCGCCGTGGCGATCATCTGCGCTCCCCGGTTCGAAGAGCTTGATTCCGACGGACGGTGAGATGAAGTACGCGCCGTTGTACACGGCCTCAATGCAGCGGATCAGATCCGGAGGATCCACATCTTTCAGCACGTAACCGCTTGCACCGCGGGAGAGTGCCGCCACGGCAAGTTCATCGTCGTCGAAGGTAGTGAGAATTATGATCTTCACTTCGGGATACCGGTCATGGAGGGACTCGGTGGTCTGCATCCCATCCATTCGCGGCATTCGGATATCCAGAAGTACCACATCCGGAACTTCGTGTTCGACCGACTCGAGGGCAGCCACACCGTCCGTAGCTATGCCAATGACTCCTATCCTTCCCTTGCTCTCCCCGCCGAGCACAAACTTCAGGCTCTCGGCGAAAAGATGCTGATCGTCAACTATGAGTACTTTTATCGGATTCAACATGCAACTCCTCTTCGGGAATGGTCAACGTTAGCTCGAATCCATCCACCACCCTACCGTAGTTGAGACGACCATTCACACTCTCAAGTCTCTCACGCATACCCCGGAAGCCGATTCCTTCCTGAAGAATCTCTGTATCCGCCGATAGGTCAGTAACACTGTTCCATATAGTCATGCGAAGCTCTGTTTCGGACTTCCAGAAGGAGACTCGAATCCGGCCTGCCTGGGAGTGCCGCAGCGCGTTGATAAGTCCGACCTGCACTGCGCGGAAAAGAATGGAGAAGACAAGATCGCCTATCGTACTCGGCAGGTTGCCCGGGTGACACTCGGTGGCAACACCGGTAGCGCGGTTGAAGTCGCGGCAGAGGCGGACAAAGAAGATCCGCGAATTGTTCATCACGTGTTTCTCGACTCCGCGAAGCTTGTAGAGAATCTCGCGCGTGTCCCGCAGCGTGTGGGCCGCAAGCGATTTCGTGTTCTGGCAGTACTCCACGATCTTCTCCGGATTCGATACCACAAGGTACCGCGCGGCGTTCATCATCATCACGATGTTCGTCATCGAGTAACCGATAGAATCGTGCAGCTCCCGAGTTATTCGCATACGTTCGCGCTCTGCCGAATCGATCTCAACATCTTCCAGGTGTTCCACGAATGATTGGTTGGCAGAAGTCAGATTCTCAAGCGACTGCCGCTGAAACTCAACCTCCGCGAGTACCCGCACAAGTCGTTCACGATAGCTCACAGCAGCCTGAGACAAAAACAGGACAATCACACCGGGAAGCAGCACGAGGAACTGGTCCTGCAGGGGTCTTCCGTGCACAAGGTCGAGATAGAACTGCACGCCGAGGATGGCGATACCGACAAGAGCTCCACTCACAAGCGGCAGGCGAAGAGTCACCTGAACCAGAAGCGTCAGTACCAGTGCGATCTCGATCAGTTCGAAACGTCCCCCGAGCACACTGAGGAGAATAACTACCAGCAGACACTGAGCGACGAGCAATGCGAGTCTCAGGAACGAGCGCGCTGAGAGGGTCTCTGCAAGGACTACAACGATAAGCAGCAACAGAATAAAGGCGGCAAAGTTGGGGTACGAAAAGACGACTTGATTCCCAAATAGCGAAAAATATCCTATGACCCAGAAGAATACGGCGAGAGAAACGCCTCCAACCGCAATTTCCACCAGTTCCGGTTTCCTGTACGACTGTTGATGCACTTCAGCGGCAACTGTAGCACATGGGTTCCCGCGGGACAAGTACAGGATGTTCCGTAAAGCCTGGTTCAGTACCAGAGTCACGTCAGCGTCATCCGGTGAGACCGACTTCTTTTCAAACTTGTCTTTCACCTGGGGGAAATACTACATTTCCAGATATCGATTTTCTGGGTCGACGTCACAGATACCGGCCCGACTCAATTCGAGCCATACCTTTCGCCGCAACGTAGACACTGAAGTTATCCGCCCGGACGCTGTGGGTCTGGCTGGCGGCGGGTGGAAACCACGCATTCCGCCGAACATCGAAGAAAATGCGCCTGCCCCCAGTCAACTTACAAGTCCCGGTCGCCCGCACGCCCGGCACAATCCAGTTCCATGACCGCGCCGCGGTCGGCGGATGAAGCGAGAGCACCATACAGAGCAAGGTACCGGGTTGTCGATCGAGGTCGCGGCCTTTTCCACAATTTCCGGCGCGCTTCGAGTTCGTCCGGCGTGATCGCGACGGAAAGCGATCGACCCGGTATGTCGATCGAGACGATATCACCGTCCTCAACCAGTCCGATCGGTCCGGACTCAGACGCTTCGGGAGAAATATGACCGACGAAACATCCGTTGTTCGTTCCGGAAAATCGTCCATCGGTGATTACGGCAATCCGGGATTCCAGCTGCTTTCCATGAACCATTTTCATGAAACGTGCCATTTCCCGCATGCCCGGACCACCCTTTGGTCCTTCATACCGGATAACTACCACATCCCCTGCGTGAACTCGGCTGTTGAGGAGTGCCTCGGTAGCCTCCTCTTCAGAATTGAAACAGACAGCCGGACCGGAGAAGGTATGAAGCGCGGGGTCGATAGCGATCGGTTTCGTCACTCCGCCGCGCGGGGCAAGATTGCCGGAAAGGACTGCAAGGCTTCCGTACGGATGCCACGGACTACGCAGTTCCCGGACAATTTCATTTGCTGTTCGCGGCGTTGCGGCCAGTGACTCTCCCAGGGTCTCTCCGGTGCAGAGCGTCGCATCCAGTTCGAGGAGTGGCTCGAGCTGCTTCAGCACTGCCTGAACCCCACCGGCGTTGTGGAAATCCGGGACATTGCATGGTCCCGCCGGATACACCCGGGCAATGTGGGGTGTCCGGGCACTGAGAAGATCAATATCGGCAAGACTCAGTTCGAAACCGGCTTCACGAGCGATTGCCGGAAAGTGCAGCGCCATATTGGTGGATCCGCCGATTGCCATACCGAGTCTCACGGCATTCCGCATTCCCTTGTCGCTGATGATCCTGCGGGCGGTAATTCCCTGGCGAACAAGGTTCATTATTGCGTGGCCGGAGTCCTGCGCTGCGCGAAGCCGTGCGGCCATGACCGCGGGAATTGTAGAGGTGCCTGGAAGACACATCCCCATGGCTTCGGCGACTGCACCCATCGTGTTCGCCGTGCCGAGAAAAGAACAGGATCCGACACAGGGCGTGGCGTCCTCTTCCAGACGGATGAAGTCCTGCTCGGTGATCTTTCCGTCGTTCAGCATTCCGACGGCTTCGGCGAGGGTTGAATTGTCAGAGGAGCGTCCGTCGAACTGGACTCCACCAAGCATGGGTCCTCCGACGACCAGTATTGCCGGAACGTCCAGTCGCGCTGCCGCCATGAGCATTCCCGGCACTATCTTGTCGCACGAGCCAAGCAGCACCACGGCGTCCAGACGGTGCGCCTCGATCATGATCTCGATGTCGTTTGCAATGAGCTCCCGTGCCGGCAGGATGTAGCGCATTCCCTCATGCCCGTTCGCTATGCCGTCGCACGGAGCAATCATGCCGAACTCTACCGGTGTGCCGCCGGCCTGAAGAATTCCCTGCTTCACCTGTTCGCACACGATGTTGAGATTATTGTGTCCCGGGGTAACCCGATTGAAAGAGTTGGCAATGCCGATAAGCGGCCGATCGAGGTCCCGGTCACTGTAACCCATGGATTTGTAGAGCGAGCGAACGGTAGACCAGTAGGGCCGTTTCAGTATTTCGCTGCTGCGTGTGTTCATATGCCGTCCCTCTGTGCAAACAGATTGTCTATGTTGCCGCATTCATCGAAACTCAGGACTCGAGAACTGCTCACGGGTTCCAGAACTTCAGCAATTCCGGGTTCCCTCAGCACCGACTCGGAAACAAAGAAGTGTTCGAGCGCAAGCGTATTCCTTATCCAGGCAACCCGGAGATCATCCGGAGAACCGATCGGCAGCGACTTGTACGCGGCCTCGATAGTCCTTCGGTCCGAGCCCAGGTGCATCGGAAGCGCGGCCCCGCGGGGTGTCCCGGATGTCAGGCAGTTGAGGTTAGTGATCTCGTAATTGATAGACCCGACAACCGGGTCGCCGCAGAAATCCGCCAGTCCTATCCCCACGCCATTTCCATGACTCTCCGGAGACAGAGAGCGAACGTAGATATACTCTATGCGTGGTCGGATCTCGGATGAAGAATCTCCGCATTTCTGTTTGCGTGAGATGACGTTCGTGTCCATTCCGCTCCCGCTGATGTTCTTTCCGATTTCTTCCACCACCAGAAGGTCGAGCTCTTTCATGGGCAATCTGGCCATTCTCGCTTTAGACAGGCGAAGGAGCGCAATCTCCCGTTCGAGAATCTGCGGCCCTTCTATGGCCTCGATTCTCATGCACCGGTGGGACTCGTTCTCGAGTATGGCGATTCCGATTATTCTTGGAATCTTCGCAAGGACGAGTCGGGCCCCGGCAGTCAGCGCAGGGTAGAATCCGTGTCTGCGGAAAGAGCGGTGCGCTTCGGCCGCGCCCTGAGGCTTTCCAAGACCGACAACGAGCATCTTCGCTATCCCGCTTTCTATCATCGCTTCGAAGTCGGTGTGCGCCTTTACCCTGTTTATTACAATAAGAACGTCCGCCCGAGCCGCAAATGCATCAAACCAGACTTCATCGCCGAGGTCGGTCTTCCCAAGGGATACCGTGTCAACACAGCTGTGAAGCCGTGCCGGAAAATCGGCAGTTCCGATTCCCTGATCGATAAGTATCTGGCTCTGGCTCGCCCCTGTTCCGCCGGCATGGCTCCCCATGGCGGGTACAATGACCGGAAGCGCTCCGGTGCGTCCCGCGTATTCGGCCGTCTCCCGAACGATCTCCCCATACCGGTCTATGCCGCGGCTTCCCACAGCGATCACCACGTTTTGTCGGTGGGTGAGCCATGATGCGGCGCCAAGGCGGTCGAGTTCAACACGAACGGCGCGTGCGCAGTCGTCCACCGCATCGTCCGGGAACGACTGATGAACCTCTACAAAGCGCGGGAGTTTCATACAGGAACCCTCTGCACGTGCCCTACTTTTTCAAACCCGGAATCGAATCGACAACTTTGTGCACGGCCGCGATCTCGGCGTCTGTGGCCGTCAGACCCGAAAGTCTGAGCCATGGTTCGCACCTGCCAAGATACGAAACCGCCGCCTTTATTCCGGGGATAACGCGGCCTCCGGCTGCCGCGATTACGCCGGCAATCCTGTTGATCTTTTTCTGCACTTCGATCATGCCTGCCCGGTCGTCCTTTTCCGCGAGGCGGAAAAGTTCCAGATAGGGTTCCGGAGAGATGTTTGACAGCCCGGTAACAACTCCCTTCGCCCCGATTTCGATCGAATACGCATCGAGCAGATCATCCCCCTGAATCCAGGCAAAACCGTCGCGCTTTCCTTCCAGAACCGAACGGGAAAATGTGACGAAGTTCCCGGTGCTGTCCTTGAAACCCGCGCCGATCCCCCGCCTCAACAACTCGAACCTCGTATTCAGTTCAATCGGATTGTGCGTGTGTTGGGGAATGTCGTAGAAGATAACCGGAATTGCTGTGCTCCTGCAGATTTGCTCGTAATGGTCGAGAATGACATCCTGGGAGACGGGATAATAGAACGGAGATACGCACACAATATAGTCCGGTTCTATTGGCTCCAGGTCGCGTATTTCTTCAATGACCAGGGTTGCCGAAGGTGCAATGCACGCGGCGCAGATTGCCTGTCGCCCACGACTGGTCTCTTTGACGACCCGCACAGATTCTCGTTTTTCTGTTCGGGACAGTATGGGGCCTTCCGAGGTTGTCCCATTCACGAAAAAACCGTGGACGCCCGCCTCGGCCAGGAAATCCACATTCTTCTCCATTGCCTTGTAGTCGACGCTGCCGTCCTTTTTCATCGGCGTAATGAGTGCCGGTATGACCCCTCGAAGCTCTTTCTTGCTCACGCTTTGAACTCTCCTCGTTGAAGTATCTCTTTGTTGACTATATTCAACGGGCGACCACCCCGGGCCACCCGAACCACCTCTTCTGCCGCTTTTCGTCGAACCTCCTCTGCACTTATGCTCGAGCACCAGCCCACATGCGGAGTAACGCAGACTCGGGGATCGGAGAGGAAGCTTTTCGTCTCCTGGTCGGAATAATCCGGTGGTTCCTGCCAGAATACATCTGCCCCAAAGGACGAGAGCCACCCCCTGTCAAGTCCCTCGCGAACAGCAAGCTCCGAGATGACTCCAGCCCGCCCGGTATTTACCAGAACAACGCCTGCACCGTGGGAAAGCACGTTGCTGTCCACGAGGCCGGTTGTCTGTGGAGTAAGCGGGGCGTGGACGGACACAACCGAGGCATCGCGGAATATCTCGGCAAGCGATTCCACCTTGCGAACGCGCGGATCGGTTATTTGACCCATTTCGACAAACGGGTCGTAGAAAAGAGTCTCCTTGAATATTGGCGCCGAGATTTCATTGAGCTTCTGTGCTATTCGACCGAATCCGACAAGTCCGAGCCTGATCTGGGATGGGCGATGCACGATTGAACCTTCCGGATCCGCCGCCGCCCACGACCCAGAACGAACAAGTCCTGAAAACTTCGTTACCATTCGCAATCCGTTGAGCGCAAGCGTCAGTGCATGCACCGCGACCTCCTCGGTGCAATAGTCCGGTACATTGGCAACATACTTCCCGAGGTCTGTAGCAGCCGACAAGTCTATGGTGTCGACTCCTATCCCGTACTTCACGATGATTTTCAGATCGGGAAGTGCTTCCATGACCTTCCGGGTTACCCGAGCGTATGAAACGAGAAATCCAACGGCACCTGCTCCGTTCCGGATAAGCTCATCTTCGTTGTTGCTGAACGTCGTATCAAGTTCGATACCTGCTGCGGCGAAGATGCGGTCCTCTTCGATGGCCGACGCATGGCGCATGTCCGTAATCAACGCTTTCATGAAAAACTCCTGTCTATCCCTTCACCGAACCAAGCGTAAGCCCACCGACAATGTACTTGGAGGCAAGCATATAGATGACCATGATGGGGACCGCAGCAATTACGGCACCCGCCATCAAAGGGCCCCACGGAATGATGTCCGCCACGAGCATGTTCGACAGCGCGAGCGTAATTGTCCTCTGGCCCTTCTTGCTGATGACTACCAGAGCGTAGATGTATTCGGACCAGCAGATCGTAAATGAGAAGATGAGCGTCGAAACAATCGACGGCAGGCTCGGCGGAATGATGACACGAACTATTGTCTGCAATCGCGTTGCACCGTCGACAAATGCGGCCTCTTCGAGCTCCACCGGAAAATTCTGGAAGTGTGTAATGAACACCCAGGTCGCGTACGGTAGGGTCATTGTAGGATAGATGAGAAAAAGTCCACCAATAACGTTCGTCAGATGGATGTTCGAGAGGAAAATATATATGGGAATAAACAGAATTGTCTGGGGTATGAGATATGAAAGAAGGAATATCTGCGGCATTGCTTTTCGCCCGGGAAATCTAAGCCGGACAACCGAGTATGCCGAGAAAAGCGATACGGTGACCGAAAGAACCGCAACCACGGCAGACACCTCAATGCTGTTCAAGAGGGCCGGACCGTAGTCGTATTTCGAGAATATCTGGGTATAGTTGCTCCACTCGATATGTTTCGGCCAGAACGCGGGGACAATCGTGTACACCTCCTGAAAAGACTTCAGTGAGGTCACCAGCATCCAGTATATCGGGAAGAGAGTGATGACGACAAAGAAGAAGAGAAGAATGTACCAGCCGATCGAAACCTTTCCGATGCGCATCATGCGGTATTGCTCCTTCGGAATATGTATTTCATCGTTAGAAACATCAGGAGTACAGAAACCGGTACTATAGAGAGGGCAATGGCGATTCCCTTGGAAAGCTCCAGATTCTGAAACGCCACAATATAGCTGTAGGTTGAAAAGACATGCGTTGTGCCTGCCGGTCCTCCCCGCGTCATGAGCCAGATAATTGCAAAGTCGCCCAGCGTCCAGATAGTCGAAATGAGGGTCACCAGCAGCACCACGTTGAAAATGCTCGGCACCGTCACATGAACAAAGCGATCCCACGCATTTGCTCCGTCTATTTTCGCGACCTCGTACAGCTCCGGCGATATTGACTGGAGAGCCGCAAGAATGCTGATTCCAAAAAACGGGGTTCCCCGCCAAACGTTCACCATCACTACCGATATCCGTGCGTAGGTAGGGTCTCCAAGCCAACCGATTGGCGCCTTGAGGAGATGAAGCTGCACAAGCAGATAGTTGATCACCCCTCCTACGTCCCCCAGCATCCATCTCCAGGTGAGTACCGATGTCAGGGTGGGGAGGGCCCAGGGAAGAAACAGGATTGCGCGAAAAAATCCGCGACCAACAATCGGCTGGTTCAGCATGGCCGCCATGAGATAACCGAAAACGAGCTTCAGAACAATTGCCGCAAAGACGTAGATGAACGTGAAGTACATCGAAGACCAGAACAAGCGATCGGAAAGCAGCTGCACAAAGTTGGCGAGTCCGACGAATTTTGCTGAGCCGCCGATGTACTGGTTCCTCAGGGCAACCGAAACTGCCCAGATGAAAGGGTACCCCTGCACCAGCAGCAGATAGCCCAGGGCAAAGATCAGAATCCCGATTGGGAGTTGTTTGTCGTTTGTGCGCTGACGCATGAAACCTGCCTTAAGAACCGGCGCGCTCCACAACCCGGAGCGCGCCGTTCGGACTAGAAGAGATTCTTCTACTGATTCACGGCCTGTTGCGCTGCAGAAGTGAACTCAGCAATCGCCGCGTCCCGGGACATTCCCTTGGAAAGAATATTCTCGAACAGCGAATTGATGAGGCGCAAATTGTAGATCTTCCCGGCGGCGGGCGTGTAGGGCCCCTTGTAGCCGAGGAACTTGAAGGTCGCCATGCTGTCCATGAAACCTTTGTTGTGCGGCTGCTGCCAGACGGGATCACTCTTTGCGAGTTCCTGGTAGACAGGAAGCGCAAGTGGCGCGCTCACGTCGATCCACTGCTGATACCACTTCGGGTCCAGTACATAAGAGAGAAACTCGCGTGCCGACTTGGGGTTCCTGGCGTCTTTGAAGATGCCCAGGTTGTTTGAAATGCCGGCGGTGAACTGTCCGGAGGGTCCGGAAGGCAGCGGGACAACCCCGGTTTTTGCAAGGAGCTCCGGATTGTTCTTCTTGAGAGCTGCAATAATGCTCCCGGTATTCACAACCATTGCTGCTTGACCACTTATGTACGCGGTGTTGTTTCCCCCATCGTTCCATCCGAGCGCTCCCGGCGCAGTTACCTTGTCCTGCTGGAAAAGACCGACGACATAGTCGATTGCCGCTTTGGTGCCGGGTGAATCGAATACTATCGACTTTCCGTCCGGACCGAAGATGCTTCCGCCGAAGGACCAGATCATTGCTCGTGAGAGCCACTCACAGTCCGAGTTGCCGTCGCCGTAGCCGAGCCCTGCACCGTAAATGCCCTTCGACACGTCGGTTAGTTTCTTCGAATCGTCGCGAAACTCCGCCCAGGTCTTCGGCGGACCGCTGATCCCAGCCTGCTGAAAAAGGTCCGTGCGATAATAGAGTGCGGTGCCCTCACCCCAGAACGGAATGGCAAACGTCTTGCCGCCGAAAGTGACGGCGTCCACAGAAGCCGGGAAGAGTTTGCCGTTCTTTCCCTCTATTTGCTTCAGAAGATCGGTGACATCGGCAAGAACACCCTGGCCGGCAAACTGGCCAACTTCCTGATACCCGAAGAAACTCACGTCCGGAACGTTTTTGGACTCGATTGCCGCGGTCCACTTCGGAAAGATGTCTTCGTAGGCCAGAAGTTCAACGTTTACCACCAGATTATTCGCCTTCGCGAACTCTTGTGCACGTGCTTCAAAGGCAGTGTTTTGCTCTTCAACAAAGCCCTTCTTCATCCAGACAGTCAATGGCGCTGCCTGCCCACCCGACGTTGCCTCGCTCGACCCTGCTGCCCACACGGCAGCCGCAGTCATACCGAACAACAGTGCCAGGAGCATTACAGGAATGGTCTTTCTCATAACATGCCTCCTTGAGGAATCGACATACAAAGATCATATCCCCTACTTATGTCATATGTCAATTGACATATGACATAAGTTAGACTAAAATTCGTATTGCAGGGACATTCAGCCGCGTTTGGTTATGACTCTTGCACAGGAGCGGTCGATTTCGTAACTTCTTGGCGGCCGACAACCTGTATTCCGGAGGAAACATCATGTCACAATCAGCAAAACAGGAAGACATCCTCCCGTTGAAACGCGAGAAGATATCGGAAAAAGTTGTAGCAGTCATTCAGAACTACATTGTTCGAAACAATCTGAAACGGGGCCATCGATTGCCGTCCGAGCGCGTACTCTCGGAAACGCTCAACGTAGGAACCCGCTCCATTCGTGAGGCGCTCAAGAATCTGGAAGCACGGGGGATTGTAAGAATTGAACAAGGCAAAGGCGCCTTTGTCGAAGAGAAATACCGGGATGACTTTGTCCGATTCCTGGCCGATTCTCTTGAGCTCACTCTCACTCGCGACCAGAACCTGCTTGTTGAGCTGATGTACGTCCGAAAAATCATAGAGACCAGTGCTGTGGCCGATATAGCGGAATCTCACGATGGCCAGGTTACTGAGGCACTCCAGGACGTGATGACGGCAATGACGAAGGCCGCGGCCGCGAAAAATCAGGACGAATACAACCGACTCGACGTGATGTTTCATAAAGCAATCATCGACGCAACGAAGAACCGCATTCTCATTACCGTCTACGACCGGATGACGAGCCTTCTCCTCGAAAGCTTCACGAAGACCGGATATGCGCACGGGAGCCCGCAGCGCAGCCTGAAAGAGCACCGTCAGATGGTAGACTGCATTCAATCCGGAGACGCCGAACGGGCCCGATCAACTATGGCAGTTCACCTCGAACACACCATGAAGACCCTTCGTTCACACATGTCAACGCTTGATACTTAATCGGCAAGAATGCGGCCAGTGGAGTTCAACCCGTTTCGCACACACCATTCAACCACAATTGGGGCCGGCAACGGACGGTTGCAATTCTCCCTGAAACGTGCCCACGTACCTGTTGCGAGTTTCAGCCATCACGGTCATTGCTCTCCCGAGCGGACTCGATTGCCTCGAGTCCCTCATGGACTACGAAGTAGACAAGCCCGAGTGCAGCAACGGAGTCGATCCACCAGATTCTGAAAAGGTACGTCATGGCCACGCCGAACAAAACGATCCAGGACATGTAAGCACAGACCATGCTGCACGAGCCATCGGCAACGAGCGCACCGCTTCCGATTCTCCGCCCAACTCGCTTCTTTGCCGAGGCGAGAACCGGCATGAGAATGCTCGAGATTGCCGTAATCAGCAAACCGAGCGGTGCTACCTCCGGCCCTCTCCCGTGAATGAGAGAAAATCCCGAAGCAACAACAATGTATACCGCAAGTAGAAGAAGTGAGATGCCCACCGTCCACGATGCAAAGATTTCGGCATGCTCAATGCGTTTCTCGTCGGAGGATCGGGTCTCAACCGAAAGTCGCCAGAGGAGAACGCCGCCTGACACCAGTTCGATCACGCTGTCAGCACCGAACGCAACAAGGGCAACTGAACGGGCAAGAACACCGGCGGCTATTGCCACTCCTGCCTCGATAATCATCCAGACAATTGAGAGCACCTCTATCCTGACTCCGAGATTCAGGTCAGATTTCGAATTACTCGCGCCTGAAGTAGCAAAATGGCTCATGATCCGCCGCCCCTATCAACTGTAGTTGTCACAGTATACTGATCACGTAAGGCGCCGCAAACCTATGTAGATGGATTCCGACGGATTCAACCGTGCTGCTGTCCCGACGTTCTGACCGCAAAAAAGGGCTCCCTTTCGGGAGCCCTCACAATGGAGCGCAACTGGTCGCCTACTTTACCTCGGCCGACCGGTAGTCCCAGCCGGTGTCATCGAGCTTCTGCAGGATATCCACCACTGTGTCAACAAGAACTTTGCGCATTGCAGATCCTTTCTCTTTCGTTCCCTTTGTGGGGTCCCCGGACGTGCCGGTGTTTGTGAGCTCACTGAACCGCCACTTCACGTCTACGTATGGAGGAAGCTTCGGGGTCACGCCTTTTGCGTTCTTCATGTTGCAGAGGTCCGGAAACAACTCGAGGCAAATGGAAGTTTCTCCCTCTCCGCCGTGACCGAGGCCGTTCCAGACCTCAAAGAATTTCGGCGGGACAAGATCGCCAACCATATTCCACCATGCGTCCAGGGATACAATCTTGAAATCCGGATGAGCCACCTTCACCGACCGCGATGCAACTTCGATCGGGGTGATGTTGCCGTCGTGGCCGTTCATTATGAATACCTTCCGGATCCCTTCACGGTATACCGATTCCAGAATATCCCGAAGTAGAGCGATTTCCGTGTCAAAGCTGAGCGACACACAGAAGGAGAACTCCTTGTAGTGTTCGCTCATTCCATAGGGAACCGCCGGCAGGACTCCGGTTTTAGGTACCCGTGCGGCAATATCGAGTGCAACCATATGCGCCGTGATCGCATCCGTGCCGAACGGAAGGTGCCCACCGTGACTCTCGAGCGAGCCAAGCGGCAGGATGACCTTTTCGAAGGGTGCAGCTTTGAAATCTGCTGCCGTGAGATGCTGGATCTCAAGCGGATTCTTGTTCATCTTCTCACCTCCGTGCCATAGATCTTTCAGGGTGCGGGAACCTTCTCCGGCACAACCTCTGCCGCAAGCGTCAGTTTCCGGTCCTTTATTCCGATGATTGCAACTCCCTTTTGCGGAATCGGGCTGTCACCGCTGAAAGTAATTGCGCCAGTCACGCCGGGAAGATTTTTCGTCTCCTTCAACGCCGCAAGGATCGCCTTCGGCTCGGAGGACTTCGCGCGCCTGATCGAGTCCACAAGCAGTTTTACCGTGTCGTAGCCGAGGCCCGCGAAAGCGTTTTCCGGCGGGTTGCCGTATTCCGCCTGATAGGCGGCGATGAACTTCTTCACTTCCGGGGTACCGGCGGTCGCATCCATCAGCGAGTGAGTGGTGAAATAGACATTGTTCGCGCCGTCTCCGGCAATCTCCACGAGAAGCGGCGTGTCGTATCCATCGCCGCCGAAGATTGGCTTGTCGACACCCGCATCGCGGAACTGCTTTACGATGGTCCCCACGTCGTCCGGACCCGAAGAAATGAACAGTATGTCCGGGGCGCTCGATGCAGCTTTCATTTTCGTGATCTGAGCTGAAAAGTCCTTGTCACCAGTCTGGTAGGTATCTTCGAGGGCAACCGTTCCACCCAGTTCGGTGAACCGTTCCTTGAAATACTTGCCGAGCAGCAAAGTGTATTCCATACCCTTGTCTACGAGCAGGTAGACAGACCGTGCATTCAATGTGTTGTACGCGTATTCAGCAGCGGCTGCCGCCTGAACGTTGTCGCCAAAACAGGCCAGATAGAGGTAGTTCGGAACTTGAGCCGGAAGCTTCGGAGAGGTTGCGCCGGAGGTTACAAACACGATGCCTGCTTTCGCAGCAATCGGTGCCGCGGCCATCACCATATCACTGTCGCTGAAACCGAACATCGCCACGACCTTGTCGGATTCGACGAGCTGCGTTGCCGACTTGCCGATTGTCTCCGCGTCGCTCTTCCCATCGTAAGCGACGAGCTCGATCTTTTTCCCAAGGACGCCACCGTTCGCGTTTATCTCCTTTGCAGCCAGTTTGGCCCCGTTCGCCGACGGCGCGTCCAGCGACGCCTGAGCGCCGGTCATGTTGTACAGCATTCCCAACTTGATCACATTGCTTTGGGCAGTACGCCCTCCACATGAAGTGAGCGCTGCAAGCAGGCCCACTATCACCAACACCGTAACAATTTTTTTCATCCCCATCCCTCCTGTGTCCGAATATCTATCGTCACGACCGGACTCCCGATCGATGAACGCTCACCTCCGACGGAAAAGGTTCTGCAAAATCCGGAAAATCCGCCTGAAATCAATTTCCTTTCCCGCGGTCAACCCCTGGGGCCGAAATACAATTACGAGGACAAAGAGGACAGCCATTATTACCTGACTCGACCCGTAGGAGGGGGGGATCTGAATGAACCCCAGGCTGAATCCCCGTTCAGCATTTCGCAGGATTTCGGACAGGATCGTGATTGCAAACACACCGATGACCGAGCCGCTTACCGAACCCAACCCTCCGACCACAAGCATCGTTACCACGGAAAAAGTCTGAGCGAAATAGAAAGACTTGGGCGAGAACGCCATGATAAAGTGCGCCCACAGGGCTCCGGCGATTCCGGTAAAGAACGCGCTGATACAGAATGCCAGCAGGCGCGAGCGTATGACGTTGATTCCGAGGGACTGAGCCGCAATCTCGTTGTCACGCACAGCCATCATTCGCCGTCCAAACACCGACCGCCCGATCCGCCAGACTACATAGATCGTAATGACTGCCCAGATCCAGACGTTCCAGATGTTCGTATGTCCGGGAACACCCGAGAAGGTGCGGGCACCGCGTGTCAACGCGTCCCAGTTGGTAAGGACAACCTGAACGATGACCAGAAATCCCAACGTGGCAACCGACACGTAGGGCCCGGTTAGTCGCATGAGTGAAAGCCCGATAACAAAGGCGACAATCATGGCAATAGCGGCTCCAACAAGTGCCGCAGGCAGGAACGGCAGCTCCATCTGCGCAAGCCAACCCGGGAGCTGAGGAAGATTGATGCTCTTGAGGGAAACCGGAAGAGTCAGTATTGCGGATGCATATGCACCCAGTGCCATGAATCCGACATGTCCGAGCGAAAAGAGTCCGGTGAATCCATTCGCGAGATTGAGACTTACCACAAGGACCGTGCTTATCCCGAGCCCTATCGCAATTCGCTCAATGTATCCGTTTCCTGTCAATTCCACCACGCCAATGAGACCGAACAGGACAACGAGCGCGGCCGCGCTGCCAACGAGCTTTCCAACTGGTAGGGGAACTCTCGGCTGAGCCGTTACCTTCGGTTCCATCAGATCTTCTCCCGCTCGCTGCTTCCCAGAATCCCGTTCGGGCGGAATAGCAGAAGCGCGATAAGAATGCCAAACACAAATGCATCACGAAATGGTGCCAGAGCGGGTGGCAGGAGTCCCTGCAGAAGGATTTCAAGCGCGCCAAGCACGTATCCGCCAAGCACGGCCCCCGGTATACTTCCGAGACCACCGATTACTGATGCCACAAACGCCTTCAGAACCGGATAAAAACCCATCAATGGATCGATTTTCCCGACCCGTGCGCTCCACAGTATGCCGACAACACCCGCCAGCATCGAACCTACCGCAAATGCCATTGCGATGACCAGGTTCACATTAATACCCATCAGGCGTGCGGCGACCAGGTCCTGCGCCGCCGCCCGCATTGAAATGCCTATTTCGGTACGCGTAACGAACAGCGTCAGAAACACCATGAGCAGCGCGGTAATTCCAATCGCGATGAGATTGAGACTCGAGATCTGGATATTCGCAAGAGCCACGACGGTATTGAAAACCGGCGGAGAGGGAAAGGCTCGAGAAGTTGCGTGAAAGATGATGATAGCAAGATTCTCGAGAAAGATGGTTACGGCAAACGAGGTCAGAAGCATTGCGACGTCCGGCGCTCCGCGTATGGGCCTGTAGGCAAGACGCTCCATGAGGAGCCCCGCCACGGTACTGGTGCCAACCCCCGCCGCCGCTGCCCACCAGAATGGAACGCCGGCCAGGATGAGCAGAAGTGCCGCATAGCTGCCGACCATGATGAGATCTCCGTGCGCGAAATTGATGAGCCGAAGAATCCCGAACACCATGGCAAGCCCAACGGCCATGAGCGCATAGAGGCTCCCGATGCTCACCGCGTTGATGAACTGCTGTACTATGTACTCAATAGGTGTCATGGTGCATCACTCCGGGGAACGTCGCTCAGATATATCCGCTCGACTTCCGGGTTGGATTTCAATGTTTTGCTTGGCCCCTGGAGGACGATCTTGCCGGTTTCCATGATGTAACACTCGTCGGCAACCGACAGCGCCTGCTCCGCATTTTGCTCGACAAGAAGCACGGTCACCCCGTCGCGGTGGAGCTGCGTGATGACATTGAAGATCGCCGTTACCACGATGGGAGCAAGTCCGAGCGAGGGTTCATCGAGCAATAGAAGTCGGGGCCGGGCCATGAGTGCACGGCCGATTGCAAGCATCTGTTGCTCACCGCCGCTTAAGGTTGACCCGGGCTGATTACGTCGTTCGGCCAGTACCGGAAAGATGCTGAATACCTGGTCAAAAGCTTCATTCAGTTTTCGTTTGTCCTTGCGGCTGACGGCGCCCATCCTGAGGTTCTCCGTAACCGTGAGCGTGCCGAAGATACGTCTCCCCTCCGGGCAGTGAATAATGCCCAGCTCGACGATCTGCCGCGCGTCGAGCCGGCTGAGATCTGCGCCATCATAGGTAATCGTACCTGCACTCGGCCGCAGAATACCCGAGATAGTCATGAGCGTTGTGGATTTGCCCGCGCCGTTGGCTCCGAGCATGGCTACAAGACGGCCTTTGGGAACGGTGATATCTATTCCCTTAAGGGCCTCCACATGGCCATAATGCGTGTGGACACCGGTCAGCGACAGCATATCACCCGGTCCTTCCGAGATACGATTCGATAACCCGCGGGTCGTTACGCACCTGTTCCGGACTCCCTTCGGCAATAGTCGTGCCGTAGTTGAGCACCTGAACACGGGTGCACAGACGCATGATGAGCGGCATATTATGCTCTACGATGATAATGGTAAGGTGATACTCATCGTGAATTCGACGGACAAGGTCGAGCACTTCGGCGGTCTCCCGCGGGTTCATCCCGGCAGTCGGCTCGTCGAGCAAAAGGAGTTTTGGACGCAGCGCCAGCGCCCGAACAATCTCGAGACGCCGTTGGTCGCCATAGGGCAAAGAGAGTGCCGGAAGATGCGCCTTGTCTGCAAGATTGAACAGCTCGAGCGCCTCCAGTCCGGCTGTAACGAGAGCGGACTCTCTTTCTCGAAACCCCGGCGAACTGAGGAGAGTGGAGAAAAATCGTGCGGGAACATGGAGTTGCTCGGCACACGTGACGTTCTGCAGTACTGTCATGGAAGAAAAGAGTCTGATATTCTGAAATGTCCGACCTATGCCGAGTCCGGCGATCTGGTCAGGCGACGCTTTGGTAATGTCGCGACCACTGAAGACAATTCTGCCTGTTGTCGGGCGTATGTGACCGCTCAACAGATTGAAAACCGTCGATTTCCCGGCCCCGTTCGGACCAATTATCCCGAGGATCTCCCGCTCGGCGAGTGCCAGCCGGTAATTGTCCACGGCCTTGAGGCCGCGAAAGTGCTTGGACAAATTGCGGACCTCAAGCATGAAATCTCCCGTTTGCGCGGCCGAGATATCCATCGCGCCATCCTGTTTCAGTATGGGTAAACCGTATACGCTGTTCAGTCTACTGTCAACACTCCGGGTGTACTTCCTCTGATTTCCGGTACGTGAGCGTGAAATGATGCATTGCGAAAACCAAGGAAACCCAGAACTGATTCAGATGCCGGTATTCTCCAGAAGGATTTCGACTCGGTCACGTCCATTCTCCTTAGCCGTATAGAGTGCATCATCCACTCTTTTCAGAAGAGTATTCACGTCATCAAGTGGCGCCAGCGCTGAAACACCGAAACTTGCACTCAGACTGCCGACCCTGTCAAACGAGTGTCCGGCGATCTCATTGCGCAGTTTCTCGGCAGCCTTGCCCGCACCTTCCCCATCCGTATGCGGCATCAAAATCATGAACTCTTCTCCACCCCATCTGGCATTGAGATCGGTCCCGCGGATATGTTCCGCTACAATCAAAACGACGGCTTTGAGAATAGTATCGCCCGTATCGTGTCCAAATGTGTCATTTACCCGTTTGAAATGATCAATATCGTACATAACCAGAGAGAGTTGCGTGCCGTATCTCCTGGCACGTTGGATCTCTTTGGCGAGCTGCATGTTGAATTCTCGCCGATTGGCGATGCCGGTGAGCGTATCTGTCGTGGCCAGAAGATTCATGACATCCTCGGCCCGCTGGCGTCGCACCGAGGAAGAGAGGACATTGGCCATCGCCTGGAGAAAAATCAAGTCATCCTTGCTGAATTTGCGCGGCTCATCAGCGAACACGCCCAGTACGCCGAAGAATTTGCTTTGTGCGCCAATCGCGAGAGTCACTCCGTTTATGGCGCCCAGCTGCTTCAGCAGCGGATGAATCGTCGGGTCTGTTCCGGCGGCCAAATCATCCCAGACGAGCGGTTCGTTGGATTGCCGGGTTAGTCCTGCCAGCAGCGCCAGAGCCTCATTGTCCAGTGATTGAGTAATAGCGGGGGTATTCGCCGCGGTACCTGCCCGCAGTGAAAACTCCCCGGTTTCCTGGTGCGCTTCGAACACCACGCAAAGTCTCACGTTCAGCCTCTGAGCGATCAGCGTGACAGCATGATTGAATATTTCAACCAATGTGTTTTCAGAAAGAGCAAAAGAGCCGAGTTCGGCAATGGCAGCCTGCTCGCTCTCCCGGATCGTCAGCAACTCCTCCGCCATCTTGCGGTCCGTAATGTTCACTACATAGAGGCGGATGAGATCCACGTCCGCAATATAGGCTATGTGCTCTTCGTAGACTTCATCGTTCAACCTGATTTCCCGAACGCTCTGTTGCTGTACGCCTTGCCGAAAGGTGGCGGCCATCTGCTCCAGTCCTTGTATCAGGGGATGGGACACCCCGGTGTGCTGCAGGTCCGGAAATACTCGCTCGGCAGCAGGATTGACATAGGTCACATCTCCGGAGGAACCGATCTCGATAACCGGGGCCGGGTTCAATCGGGGATAGGATGCCAGTCGGGCAATTTCTTCCTGGGCCTGTTGGCGGTCGACTCCATGTTTGATGTTCAACAACAGATCATCCATCTGGTAGGGTTTGATCAAATAGGAGAACGCACCCTGTTTCGTCGCATTGATGGCGGTTTCCATTGAAGCGTTCCCTGTCAGAATGATTGTTTGTGTTGATGGCGAGATCGCCTTGATGCGTTCCAATACCTGAAGCCCGCTCATATCCGGCAACATCAGATCGATCAAGGCCACGCTGATCGTCGTCTGCGCGATAGCGGAAATTGCATCGGCTCCGTTGTCTGCAAGTACCGGCAGATACCCCTTAACCCGGAGAATGTCACCAAGAGTCTTTCGGAGGTTCGGATCGTCGTCGACAACAAGAATGTTGGCAGCAACGCTCACGGCGTCACCAGGAGGTTATTCAGTTTCTTGAGCCGGATTTCCTCTATCAGGTTCAACAACCCTTCGGTTTCAAATGGCTTGTAGAGCGTGGTGTACGCGCCAATCTTACTCCCTTTTTCAATGGATTCTCCCATCTCATCATGGTACCCGGTAACAAGCACGACGGGCTTGGAAGGATATATTCCCCGGATCTGCTGAAGTACTTCCAGTCCGTTCTTGTCCCCCAGTTTGAGATCGAGCAGCACGACGAGCTTGTAGCTTTTTGCCAGATGCTCCAGGACATTCTGCGGGGTGGTTTCTGTTTCGACGTGATAGCCCCTGAGGGTCAGAATATCCTTCAGGGTCTTGCAGAAGACAGGGTCGTCGTCCACAATAAGGATGCTCTCTTCCTTGCGGAGCAGGGCAAGAAACGAAAGAATGACCTGGAAATTCATCGGTTTGTTCAGAACGGCATAGGCGCCGAGCTGTTTCGCTTCGGCCAGCAGCTCATCTGTGGCGTAGGCGCTGACCAGGACCACCGGCAAAGCGGGGATGATTTCCTTCATCCGTTTCATTGCCTCAACACCGCTGATACCGGGCATTTTGATATCCATGAGAACACAATCCGGAGGGGCATTTTCAACCATTTCCACCGCCTCTTCGCCCGTGTAGGCGGCAATGGCTTCGTACCCTTTGATCTTCAGAATATCGCACGTTGTCTTGACAATACGTTGATCGTCGTCCACAACCAGAATCTTCATGATCGATCCTTGATGATTACGGAGCTGATTCAGATCAACCGTCGGGATTTCAGTGTTCATATTGAAAGACCATTTTCATTCGCTGCCGGAAGGGTAACGGTAAACAGGGTTCCCTTGCCCGCTTCGCTTTCCACTTTCACCGAACCGCCGTTCGCCTCGATCAGGTTTTTTACCACAATCAGTCCCAACCCTATTCCGCGCGCCTTTGTGGTAAAGAGCGGCTGAAAGAGCTTGCCCAGCTGTTCCGGTGTCATGCCAACACCGTTGTCATGTATACCGAGGGTAATCTTTTCCAACGTCCCGTCGACCACCGCCCGGATCTCCAGCGTCCCGCCTTCGGGCATGGCCTCCACACCATTGCTGATCAGATTGCGCAACACCTGGTGGATCTGCTGGGCATCCACCATCAGAAGCGGCAGCGTTTCCGGAATCTCCTGATTCACAACGACAGAGGAGGGAATTTCAAGCTTGCGGAGTGTCTGCCCGATCAATTCCGCAAGACTCACCATCCCCGGCTGGGGCTCTTTGGTGCGCACTGAATCCAGCAGGTCGGAGACGATGCGCTCGGAAGCGGTTATTTCATTCTTGATGATCCCAAGATATTCCTTGACCGAATCATCGGCATCCGGAAGTACCGTTTGCAGGAAATAGACGGCGTTGCTCATCACACCCAGCGGATTGCGCAGCTCATGCCCCACGCTGCCCGCCACCTGCCCGAGCACCGAAAGCTTCTCACTTCGCACCAATTCCTCCTGAGTGTCGAGAAGCTGCTTCGTACGCGCGGTCACTTTTTCTTCAAGCTCTTCATTCACTTTACGGATTTCTTCTTCCGCCTGTCTGCGTTCGGTCGCATCATGAAAGATCCCAATCGAATAATGTCTTTCCCCAAGCGTCAGTGGGGCCGCGCTGATGTCGCTGAATAATACGGACCCATCTTTGCGCTTCATCTGCGAGTTCAGTGCCAACTTTATTTCGCCTTTCATCTGGCGTTCGAACTGCTTCAGCACATCTGGAAGCGTCTCCGCCGGATGGAGGTCTTCCACTCCTAACCCGTACATCTCTTCCGGCTCGTAGCCCAGCATGTCGCAGATCGCGCGATTCACGGTAACGATTTTGCGTGTCTGCGCATCCATCATCGCGACGCCGTCGGCCGCGGTATCGAGTATGGACCTGAACTTGAGTTCGGATTCTTCAAGTACCCGCGCGA
>CAZKMA010000061.1:0-2961 GCA_964553615.1 uncultured Spirochaetales bacterium
AACTTCTGCAGGCAATTGCGTCGGGCAAAGAAGTGACTGCGATGGGAGCGGCAACTGCTCCCATCGCACCCTTTCGAGTCCGCCAGTCCCAAGACATTCACTCTTGAAAGCAGGTGATTGATGCGTTTGTTCAAGAAATACAGGTGGGCTCCACTGGTGTTGGCCGGCCCATCGTTCGTGATCTACACGTACTTTGTAATTTTCTCCATTATTCTCTCGATCAACTACTCATTAACGAGATGGAACGCAATCTCGAAGCCGGTCTTCATCGGAATGAAGAACTATGCAACGATGTTGACAAATCACGACTTCGGGATAGTCATGCAGAATACCGCAATTGCGCTTATAGCGGCGCTCGTTATCCAGGTTTCTGCAGGATTGATCTTTGCATACTTGCTCTATCGTACGTCCCGTGGATTTCGTACCTTTCGCGCTTTAGTCTTTCTTCCGGTTGTACTTTCGCAGGCAGCAGTGTCGCTCATGTTTACCCTGGTCTTCAACAGCGACATTAGTCCGATCAATCGAACGCTCCAGGCGATCGGGCTCGGTGTTCTCAAGCGCAACTGGTTGTCTGATCCGAACATAGTGCTCTATTCAGTCCTGACTCCGATGATCTACCAGTATATCGGACTGTATGTAATAATCTTTCTGGCCGGAATGCAGTCGATTCCCGAGGAGATCATCGAAAGCGGTTTCGTCGACGGGGCAAGCTCTTTCCGCATATTCTGGAACATTGTAGTCCCAACGCAGTGGGACATTATCTTCATTTGTACAATCCTTATTACAACCGGAACCTTCAAGGCGTTCGAACAATCGTACATCATGACCTGGGGAGGGCCAGGGGTCCGTTCGGCATTCATTGCAGTGTACATGTACTTCAGGACCTTCGTGGACGCGAACTACGGATACGGAAGCGCAGTCGCTGTGTTCATACTTGTTTCGGCGCTATTCATCACATTCGTGCTGAGAGCGATAATCCGTCGTTTTGATTACTAATTGAGCCGGAGAATGGCGCTTGCTACTGATCGATTTGCGAATATCGCACGAATAGTTATGCGGCAACGTGTTGCTGTGGCCGTGAAGTATCTCGTCCTGGTGCTTGTTTCAGTTACGACCCTGTTCCCGATTGTCTGGGTAACGATGAACGCCTTCAGAGACAACAGGCAGATCTACGGAAATCCGTTTGCGCTGCCGAACCCAGCTATCATGGACAATTTCCCGCGGGCATTTGCGGGCATTCATCTTGCCGTGACACTATCGAATAGCCTTATCTATTCTGCGCTGACCGTTGTTGTTGCCGTACTTCTTGCTTCGATGACGGCGTTCTATCTGACAAAGATGGCGAAGGGGAACTTGCTTTTCACCTATTTTATCCTTGGTATCATGATTCCGCCGCAAGCCATTCTGATTCCGCTTTTTATCAGTCTGCGTACGGTCCATCTTCTCAATACTCGGCCCGGAATCATAATCGTATACATTGTGACGAACCTCTCTCTCGCAATCTTTATACTGACAGGTTTTATGAGAAAGGGGGTGCCGGATGAACTTCTGGAAGCTGCGGTTCTGGATGGCTGCGGACCGGTCCGCGCCTTCTTTCGTGTAGCGCTTCCCATCTCGGTGCCGGGCATAGTAACGGTGATCACGCTCGTTTTCCTCGGAGTCTGGAATGAGTTTCTTTTCGCTCTTGTTATGTTACCAAGTCCGTTCCTGAAGACGCTGAACGTGGCGGTGTATAGTCTGCGAGGCCAGTACACGAGTGACCAGGGTCTTCTTGCCGCAGGTTCTGTTATTCTCATAACCCCTGCAGTGCTGATCTACATTCTCTTTCAGGAGCAGGTTGTGAGAGGCCTTACGGCGGGCGCGGTAAAGGGATAGCTTTGTGAAAGTGCTTTTCATCGGCGGACCGGGAACCATAAGTTCCAGCACCACGGACTCCTTGCTCGACAGGGGGTGGACTGTTGCTGCGTTGCGCAGAACCAACCAGCGCAATATAGAGAACGCCCATCGAATCCAGTTCTATTTTGGAGACCGAAACAATCCGGGGGTGCTCGAGGATGCGATCAGAGCATTCAATCCTGATGCCATTGTGGATGTCTGCTGTTTTCTCCCCGGACAAGCTGCGGCCGCAATTGCTGCTTCCAAAGGGCGTGTCGGCCATTATCTTTTTGTCAGCACAGTCGATGTGTATGGCTACCCGCTCAGCCGGCTTCCGATGGGTGTGAATGACCCGAAGCGTCCTCAGGTCAGTCAGTATGCCCGAGACAAAGAGGCATGTGAACAGTTGTTCATGAAGGCTCACCGGGAAGAGGGATTTCCCGTTACCATCTTTCGTCCGTCGTACAGTTTCGGTCCCCGGTTTGTGCTGAACTTCTTCAGTCGAAGCGGTGGCCTCGATCTGGTGAGCCGAATTCGGGCAGGTCTACCGGTTGTTGTTCCGGCGAACGGAAACGGACTCATTCATGCATCGAGTGCGCACAATACCGGACTAATGCTTGCCGAGCTCGTCTGGCGGGAAGGAACCATAGGCCGGTCGTACAATGGTGCGCACGAGCATGTGATTACTCAGGACGAGTACTACCGGCTGTTCGGAGCAGCCGTCGGAGTCGAGCCGAAGATTGTGCATATTCCTACCGAGCTTCTGCTGGATGTGGAGGCAGAGGTCATTCCCGACAATCTGCTGAGCGAACTCACGCAATTCAATACGTATTTTTCGGTTCAGGAATTCGTCCGGGATGTGCCTGCGTTCAAATGGGAATGGGACCTCGGTCAGGCCGCGGTTGACTATGTTGAGTATCACGACAAAGCGCAAGACTGGCCCGCAGTAGGCGGGAGCTATGAGGACCGGCTGATAGAAGCCTGGCACCGCATGCGTAAAGAGTTCACTGTGTAGCCGGATTTACGCTTCGTTTCTCTTCGACGGACCGCGGTGCGGACCGCATCAGATATTCGAGTCGGCACAAA
>CAZKMA010000061.1:3061-28164 GCA_964553615.1 uncultured Spirochaetales bacterium
GCGTTTGCGAGGATTGCGACCTCGGTGATACTTGGTATCCATATCCTTGTGGCACTCGATCTCATCGCAATGGCCATCCTGACGATCCGTCGGACCATGGGCACTGCGGACGCCACTCTGTCGTGGTACGGCGCAGGCGGCATTCTGTTGGCAATTGTTGGCGGGGCCCTCGTGTTCAGTCCCGGTGCCGGGTGGTGGTCTTATGTCATGACGATCGGAGCGGTCGGTTCGTTGCTGGCATACGGGCTTCTCTATATCCGCGGAGTCCGGAGCGCACGCGCGTCATGATGCAGGCGCGCGGAACAGGGCGCCGAGCACTTCCTTTGCTGCTTCACTCATTGCAGTTGCGGCGGGACTGAGTTCGCGCGACTCCCGCGAGGCAAGCAACAGTGTTCTCGAAGGGGTGGGGTGAGCAATGTCGACATAGGCAGGCCCCCGCTCTTTGCGGACCATGCGCGGAACGATGGTGAGCCCGAGGCCGACCTCCACGAGTCGCTGGACCGTTTCGATTTCGTCACTCTCATACACGATCCTTGGGCTTATCCCGGCACGCGCGAGAGCATCCATGACGATGGTGCGGTATCCGTGGCCGCTCTTCATAAGGATGAAAGGTTCATCGGCAAGGGACTGGAGCCTGATTGCGCCATGCCCGGCGAAGGGATGGTTGGGAGGAACCGCGATGACGAGCGGCTCTCGAAAGAGAGTTTCGGCGTGAATTCCCGTACTCATGCCCGCCTCGTCTATGATGGCGAGGTCGATGTCGAAGTCGTGCAGCGCACGCCCGAGCTGAGGGGACGATGCCTCTGTCAGTCGGACGTGCACGTCCGGATGCCGGTTCAGGAACGCACGGAGAAGCTGCGGAAGAAGATAAGCGCCGGTTGTGGGCAGGCATCCGAGTGCAACGGTACCTCGGGTCAGGCCGGCAAGCTCCTCGATCTCGCGTTTCCCGGTCTCGAGCTGTCGCAATGCCTCAGCTGCGCGGCCGCGAAAGAGTTCCCCTCGCTGGGTAAGTCGAGCCCCGAGGCGGCTGCGATCTACGAGCCTCCCGCCAAGCTCGGACTCGAGTTTCGCAACCTGGGCCGAAAGGGACGGTTGGGAGACGTTGCACATTTCGGCTGCCGCGGTAAAAGAACCGGTCTGGGCAATTGCAAGAAAGTATCGGAGCTGGTGAATTTCCATAGCCATTACCTATACTAAGTATAGATAATATATCTTTTACAAATACTTTGTCACGGTGTATTATTGCACCATCCATCGCGTGGAGGATTTATGGCGAAAGGAACACTGTATAACAAGATCTGGAATCTGCATTCGGTAACGACACTTCCAACCGGACAGACCCAGCTTTTCATCGGACTTCATCTGGTGCACGAAGTCACCAGTCCGCAGGCATTCGATATGCTGCGGGAGCGCGGTCTGAAGGTTGCCCATCCGGAACGAACATTTGCCACGGTAGACCACATTGTACCGACGGCGACCCATCAACGTCCCTTCCTGGACAATCAGGCAGAGAAGATGATGCAGGCAATCGAGGCAAACACGAAGGAGTTTGGCGTAAAGTTCTTCAACTTTGAAAGTGGAAAACAGGGAGTCGTCCATATCATCGGCCCGGAGCTTGGATTGACCCAGCCGGGAATGACCATTGCCTGTGGAGACTCTCATACGTCCACGCATGGTGCCTTCGGAACACTCGCGTTCGGGATTGGAACTTCGCAGGTGCGGGACGTTCTCGCCTCTCAGTGTCTGGCAATGGACGTCATGAAGGTGCGACGCATCGAAATCAACGGCAAGCTCGGTCCGGGCGTTACGCCGAAGGACGTTGCGCTGTTCATCATCAACCGTCTTGGCGTGAAGGGCGGTATCGGCTATGTCTATGAGTACGCCGGGGATGTCTTCTCCGATATGAGCATGGAAGGACGAATGACAGTCTGCAACATGTCTATAGAGGGCGGCGCACGTGCCGGCTACGTGAATCCTGACAGGACAACCTTCGAGTACCTCGAAGGGAGGGAATACTCGCCGAAGGGTGCGGCATGGGACACGTCGGTTGCTCACTGGAAATCCATTGCGTCGGATCCAGACGCAGAGTACGACGATGTCGTGCGGTTTGACGGCGCCGAGATAGAACCGATGGTGACCTGGGGAATTACTCCTGGTCAGAGCGTAAGCGTCAGTCAGAAGCTGCCCGATCCCGAGCAGGTTGCCGACGAGGGCGAACGCAAATCTATGGAGCTCGCGTACCGGCACATGAAACTCAAGCCGCAGCAGGCGATGGCCGGAACGGGCATCAATGTGGCATTCATCGGAAGCTGTACCAACGGACGGATCTCCGATCTCCGCGCAGCAGCTGCGGTAATCCAGGGCCGCAGAGTCGCCGAGGGTGTAAAGGCATTTGTTGTGCCGGGGTCAATGCAGGTACGGGTCCAGGCCATTGCAGAAGGACTCGACAAGATTTTCGATGCTGCAGGATTTGAGTGGCGGGAGGCAGGGTGTTCAATGTGCCTTGCCATGAACCCCGACAAACTGAAAGGGGATCAGATATCGGCCAGTTCAAGCAACCGCAATTTCATTGGCCGGCAGGGCAGTCCTACCGGACGAACGCTGCTCATGTCGCCGGCAATGGTCGCCTCTGCGGCAATAGCGGGACACGTTACTGACGTTCGCAACTTTGCAGCAGAAGGAGAAGCTCATGTCTAAGGTAGTGAGAATAACCGGGAGCGCAGTGCCGGTCCCGGGCGACGACATCGATACCGACCGAATAATACCTGCCCGATACCTGAAAGAGATAACCTTCAGCAAGATGGGCGAGTATCCCTTCTTTGACGAGCGTTTCGAGTCGGACGGCTCGAAGAAGGAGCATCCATTCAACCGGCCCGAATACCAGAAGGCGTCCATACTGCTTGCAAACTCGAACTTCGGTTGCGGGAGCTCTCGCGAGCACGCCCCGCAGGCACTGAGCCGCTGGGGGATCAAGGCGGTGGTGGCGGAGAGCTTCGGTGAGATATTTGCCGGCAACTGCACGATGCTTGGTCTGCCAACCATTACGGCGTCCAGTGCAGACATCGAGCGCCTTCAGAAGATTGCAGCCGAGGACGCGGGCGCCGAGTTCACCATTGACCTGGATGCCATGGAAATGAAAGTCAAGGATACTACAGTAAGAATCGAGATGCCGGAAGGCCGCCGAAAGGCGCTCATAGACGGCATCTGGGACAGCACGACACTGCTCGTTGCAAATGCGGACAAAGTCAAGGCAACCACCGCACGGCTCCCCTACATGACGGTCTGACTCCGCCCGCACCCTCGATAAACATGGAATAGAAGGCCGGTGCGCGGACTGTCGCGTCGGCTGCGGACTGTCGCACCGGGCCTTCTATTCCGTACATGCCGCTGATACACTGCTTGCCAAGCTCTTCCGTGCGATCAATAATGGAATGCCCCGTGACGAAATCAGAACAAGGGGGTTTCATGACAAGCTATGTCCGAACGCATGTCCTGCCCATTCTCGTTGTGCTCACGCTTTTCGGTTGCGTGAGTGCGCCCATCCCTGAGCGTGTGGTCCGTGGAAACAGCTCGAATGAAGACTCAGCACCCAAAGGCTCGGCAATCCGGCGAATCACCTCCAGCTACAGTACCATGTCACTTCTCGGGGCGGTTTTCCGTTACCAGGAGTCGTACATGAGCTTTGACTATTTCAACCAGTTCGTGGACGGCGATACCATTTTCGAGGACTATGTTTACCGGATTTTCGGGTCCGAACACACGCCGTACCGGCTCGGCGACGGCTCCGTTCTGACCGTTCGCCAGGGTGGCAACGAGCTCTTTCGACTTGAACGTTCTTTCGTTGGGCTTCGGGAAGACGGATCCCGGTGGTGGCAGACCATAGAACGTGCCGGGGCGCGCACCATTGAATATGCAACGCTCGTCCATCGATTCGGAATACCGCTTCGCATCCGCTATCGGAGTCCGGAGGACGGAAGGCAGTATGAGCGAGAGACGGGTTTAAGCGGTCAGCTTTCCGCCGCCCTGCGCGCAACGCCGCCGGAAAAACTCGAGGTTGCAGTTACGCAGGACATCGACGGCCAGCTCGAGCGCGGCATACGGAGAATGTTCTTTGCGCCCGAAATTGTCGGAACAGAGGTCATTGCAGTTCCCGCAGGCAAGTTCGAAGCCGTCCATGTCCGGGATACCGCCGCGCCGGATGGAACTCAGGCCGATTACTGGCTTTCGCCGGATGTTCCGGGTGGAATCCTGAAGTTTGTGGTTGCGAACTCGGGTTGGACTCTCCCGCTGATTGGAACTCTGGATGCGGTGACGGAAGGGAATACGCTTGATTTTCCCGACGGAGAGATAGAACTCGAATCTGCATCCACCCAATCCGGCATTGCCCGGCGATAGTCGGGGAGATGCCCTGTGCATTGCCAGGGCTCCGACGCATAGCCACCGACTGCGGCGAGCGCTGAAGGCTTTTCTCGGAAATGTGGCCAAATCCTGCAATTCTCAGGGTTGTTGTTCCCTCATGACCCATGAGTTTGCCGGAATCTGGTCCATTTGGAGGCGGAATCGACCCATTTTTGGTTGACAGCACCCGGTGCACCCTCTATTCTTAGTCAGCTTGTCAGCAATCATGTGTTGGGCTCGCGGAGGGACCGTGGTTACTATCCAAAATGTTGTGAAGCACTTCGGTGGTCTTGCAGCGGTAGATGGGTGCAGTTTTTCGATACCTGATGGCTCGATCACCGGTTTGATCGGGCCCAATGGCGCAGGAAAATCGACTCTCTTCAATATCATTGCCGGTTTCATAAAACCGGACTCCGGGCGAATCGAAGTCGACGGCCACGATGTGACAGGAATGTCCCCGCACCGGTTGTTCCATCGTGGCGTTGTCCGGACATTTCAGATTCCGCATGAATTCGATCGAATGACTGTGCTCGAAAACCTCATGGTGGTACCGGCCGGGCAGATTGGGGAGCAGGTGCTTTCATCCCTGTTCACCTTCCAGCGCGTCAAGAAGCAGGAGAGAATCCTGCGTAAGCAGGCGGACGAGGTGCTGCGTTTTGTGAAACTCGACCATGTGAGGGACGAGCTTGCGGGAAACCTCTCCGGGGGACAGAAGAAACTTCTTGAACTGGCGCGAACAATGATGACTAATCCGCGCATTGTCCTTCTTGATGAGCCAGGTGCCGGAGTGAACCGGACGCTGCTGCAGAAACTTGCCGACGATATTCTCCGTCTAAACCAGGAACTTGGATATACATTCTGCATAATTGAACACGACATGGATCTTGTGGCACGGCTGTGCGATCCGGTGGTTGTCATGGCGCAGGGGAAGGTTCTTGCCGAAGGAAAGATGGATGCGCTCAAGCGGGACGAACGTGTGCGCGAAGCGTATCTCGGTGGGAACGCTTAAGGGGGGTATGTCCTGTGGCAACATTGCTTGAGGCAACGGATGTTTATGGTGGATACGGGAGTGCCGATGTTCTGAAGGGAGTTACGCTCACCGTCAACGAGGGAGAATTCGTATCGATCGTCGGACCGAACGGCGCCGGAAAATCCACGGCAATGAAAGCGCTCTTTGGACTCATCAAGATCAGGGCTGGCGCCATTGTTTTTGCCGGGGACGAGATAACTCGGTTGCGACCGGATCAGATTGTCCGGCAGGGCATCTGCTACGTTCCCCAGGAACAGAATATTTTCCCGTCCCTGACGGTTCGAGAGAATCTCGAAATGGGTGCGTTCATCCGAAATGACGACATCTCCGAAGACATTGAGCGAATTTACGAACTATTTCCCATCCTCAAAGAACGCCGGCGGCAACTCGTTGGTACCATGTCGGGCGGCCAGCGACAGATGGTTGCTATGGGACGTGCGCTCATGCTCAACCCGCGCCTGTTGATGCTCGACGAGCCTTCCGCGGGGCTGTCGCCAAACCTCATCGATGTGATTTTCGAAAAAATCCAGGAGATCAACTCTACCGGGGTTGGAATTCTCCTGGTTGAGCAGAACGCCCGACAGGCACTCCAGATATCTCACCGGGGATACGTTCTGGTAATGGGAACGAACCGTTTTGAGGACACCGGCCCAAATCTGGTGAATAATAAAGAAGTAGCTGAGATGTTTCTTGGAGGGTGACGTGCTCTACGTTGTGCAACTGGTAATCTACGGCATCGTGCTCGGCAGCATTATTACGCTCGGGGCCATCGGGGTCTCACTGATCTATGGAATCCTTGGTTTTTCCCACTTTGCCCACGGGGATATGATGACCATGGGTGCGTACTTCGGCTTTTTCGGCGTGGCAGTGCTTGGATTGCCCCTTCCACTGGCGCTCCTGCTTTCGGTTGTGGCCACGGCGGCATTGGCACTGTCGATTGATCGGTTGATCTACCGAAAGCTACGCAGCGCGAGCCCGATCATTATGCTGATCAGCACAATCGGTGTCTCGTTCATGCTCCAGAGTCTTGCTCAGATTATCTGGGGTTCGGACAATCAGGTATATCGATCCGGCATTGTGCTTCCGTACAAGTTTCTCGGACTTCGATTGCAGCCGGTGGAGTTGTTCATTATTGTCGGTTCTGTAATCCTCGTGGTTTTGCTGCATCTGTTCCTGCACCGGACGAAGATCGGCAAGGCAATGCGCGCCATGGCGGATAACGTGAGTCTTTCTCAGATTACGGGAATCAACACGGAGCTGGTGGTAATCTGGACATGGATAATTGCCGGAACTCTTGCCGCTGCGGCGGGTGTCTTTCTTGGGGCCGACACTCAACTGAACCCGCGGATGGGGTTTAACCTGCTGCTTGCGATCTTTGCCGCAGCCATCCTCGGTGGAATTGGAGATCTGTACGGGGCAATTCTCGGAGGACTCGTCATCGGGGTCGTTCAGGAGGTATCTACAATCGTTATCGATCCTGGATACAAACCGGCAGTTGGCTTCATCATCATGATATTGATGTTGCTCGTCCGTCCCTACGGACTCTTGAAAGGGAAGCGCTGATGCATCTGAGCGGACTGTTAAATTACTTCATATTCTTTTTCTCTATGGCCGGGATTTACGCGGTCCTTGCACTGGGCCTGAATGTCCAGTGGGGCTACACCGGAGAGACCAACATAGGTGTGGCAGGCTTTTTTGCCGTCGGGGCGTACGCAACCGCCATCCTTACCACCCCGCCGGGTTCAGACCACCTCGGCGGGTTTGGTCTGCCCTTTGCCGTGGCCATAGTCGGGGCCATTGTAGCGTGTGCGATTGTCGCGTTTCTCATTGGCCTGCTTACGTTGAAGTTGCGCGGTGATTATCTGGCCATAGCGAGCATAGGCATTGCCGAGACCCTGCGCCTGTACCTCACAAACGCCGGCAAGGTAACGGGAGGAGTGAGGGGAATTGCCGGAATCCCCCGACCTCTGGCCCATGTCGTTCCCGGTGGGAGCGGGCTCATGTTTCTGATCCTTGTCGTTGTGGTCGTTGCAGTCATTTGGCTCGCATTTTCCCGGCTCTACCGGTCACCGTGGGTTCGTGTTCTGCGTGCCGTCCGCGCGAACGAGGACGCGGTCCTGGCATCCGGCAAGAACGTGCTGCGATTCCGCATAGAAGCATTTGTGGTCGGTTCTATTGCCATGGGCATAGCGGGAGCCCTGTATGCCACATTTACGCGCTTTGTCAGCCCGGAGGCATTCGATCCCATATATGGAACATTTCTTGTCTGGGTCATGCTGATTGCCGGCGGAAGCGGGAACAATCTTGGTGCGGTCAGCGGAGCGGTTATCATATGGGCCGTCTGGTCCGCCACTGACTATTTTACCTCTCTTCTGCCCGCACAGTGGGATACCCGGGCGGGAGCCATGCGTATTTTCCTGATCGGTCTGTTGCTCGAAGTTATTCTCATTCTCCGCCCGCAAGGCATCTTTCCCGAGAAACCGCCGAAGCCCATAGACGACAAGTAGAGGTTGTATTCAGTGGAACAACAAAAAAGCCCGCATACGCGGGCTTTTTTCTGTCTTGAAGAATGTTTACGGTTGGAAGACCCGCACGGTTTTAATCTGACCGTTCTTGATGACCCAGTACCCGAAGGTTCCTGAGACGTCACCATTCTTGTCGAAATCGACCGGTCCCGAGGCTCCTACGTACTGCACATCCTGCCCCGCGTCAATGAGCCGTTTTGCTTTTGCCCATTCGCCCGGGAAGATCTTTGTGCCGCCCGGATTCGCCACCGAACGAAGGGCGTTGCGGACTGCGGTCGGGTTTGAGTTTCCTGCTTTTTCGAGCGCCATGGCAATGACGAATGCTGCGTCGTACGCGGTGTCAATATACGGCTGGGGCGGCAACTCGCCATACTGGTTATTGTAGGCGGTGCGGAACAGCTGCGCCGAATTGCTGTCGGAAAGCGCCTGCGGGGTTGTCCCGAATGAACCATTCAGGTACTGAGCGCCAACCGCCTTGATAACGCTTGGCGACTTCATGCCGTCGGTGAAGATGAACTTGCTGAAGTAGCCGCCCTCAATTGCCTGCTTTAGAATGGTAATCCCGTTTTCCGGATATCCAATCAGGACAAGCGCCTGTGCTCCTCGGCTCGAGGCCTTGGCAATTTCTCCGCGGTAGGATGCATTGCCCGGGTCGTATGCAACCTGGGAGGATACCGTGCCACCATGCTTCTGAAATGCATCCTTGAATGCGTTCGCAAGTCCCTCACCGTAGTCATTGTTGATGTACATTGTCCCGACGTTGGTGATGTTGTTCTCCGATACCACCTCTCCAAGGGCGACGCCCTGGTAGGCATCCGACGGTACCGTTCTGAACAGAAAGTCATTATCACTGAGTGTCGTGATCTTCGGTGAGGTGGACGCGGGAGAGATCAATGCCACGCCTGCGGAGTCGGTTACGCTCTGTGATACCGGAATAGTAACACCGCTGGACATTGCACCGACGATCCCGACAACGTTGTCGATGGACACGAGGCGCTGCGCCGCGCTGATTCCTGCCTGCGGCTTGGTCTGCGTGTCGCCAACGCTTACCGCAAGTTTTCCATTCAACACTCCGCCCTGGCTGTTCACTTGCTGAACCGCAAGTTTTACGCCCTTCAGGGAAGCATTACCATAGGCTTGAAGATCACCGGTTATCGGAAGGAGTGCTCCGATGTTGTAGGTGGTCTGAGCCATTGCCGGGAACGATACGAGAGCCGCAAAGACAATGGCGGCAAACGCCTTGATGTAAACAGAGAGCCGTGTTTTTGTTTGGAACATTTTGTTCATGGCACCCTCCTGGCTATCAATCTTAACCATAAGGGTCATATTTGTCGAGTCGTAAGATTACGACTCTCCGAAGCTTCTATTGGATCTGGTAGGTAACCTGGACCGTAACCCTGACGCTGAGCTCTCCGGGATTGATAGGGGGAGCGCCCGCGAACGATGATGCACGGTACACGGGCGTTTCCGTCGGACCGTTCGGTCCGGTGTCAACAATATTGAGGACATGCTCTATGGAGACTCCTGAGAGTTTGGCGAGTTGAACCGCGCGTTGGTGTGCTTCCTGGTACGCGAGTTCTCTTGCCCTTTTCTCGAGAGGGCCCGGGGTTGATATCGAAAAAGCAACGCCGTCTACGCGATTTGCTCCAGCACTGAGCGCACGGTCCATGATGGTCCCCAGTTGATCAAGGTTGCGAACCGTTACCGTTGCAACGTCGCTCACGCGATAGATTCCGGATTGCCCGTTGTTATCTGTTTTTCCCGTCGATCCCTGTTCCGGTATGAAGGAAATATTGTATGAAGATGTGGCGATGTCCTGTTGTTGAACGCCCGCAGACGCAAGAGCTGAAATCAACTTATCCATCTGCCCGGTCGTTCTTTGAATGGCGGTCTTTACGTCCGCCGAGCGGTTTTCTACACCCAGTTTCAGGTCCGCAATGTCGGGTTTTCCGTAGACCGTGCCCGTTCCCGTAACCTGCAGCGTTCGTTGCGCTGCAGGCTCTGGCCTATTTCGCTCCGAGCCACCCTGTGCGAACAGTTGCCCGACGCCGAATGCGAGGAAGATAACGCAGACGGCGAAAAATCTTCGCATGCCTCTCATACCGCTCCTATTGCAACATCGCCTCTATGAGTGACTTGATTTCCGGTGTTACCCACGACCGCGCGCCGAGTGTGCCGGAGGTGACGTTTCCGTCTTTGTCTATGAGGTAGGTGGTCGGGATACTTCGGGCCCCGTACTCTGCGCCAACGCGTCCAGTCGAATCAAGCAGGACGGGAAACGACATGTTGTATTTGGAGACAAAGTCTTTCACCGCCGATTGCCCTTCCTGGAGATCCACGCCAAGGATGACAAAACCCTTGTCCTTGTACAGCTTGTACAGCGCTTCGAGCTCGGGAATCTCGCTCCTGCAGGGCGGGCACCACGTAGCCCAGAAATTAAGAAGCACAACCTTCCCGTTGAAGTCACTCAGCTTGACCTTCTTGCCTGCGAGATCGGATAGCGTAAAGTCAACAATCTTTGTTCCTGCCGGCAGAGATTGAAGCTGCGCCTTCTTGATAAGACTGCCGATATCTGCGCCGAATGCGAGTCCTGTGAGTCCGACCAGCGCAATGAGCGTTATGATCATCTTTTTCATCTGTTGGTACTCCCCTCTCCCAGACGACTTTCCTCCGAATAATCTTACCCGGCATCCGAAGAATAGTAACCATTCGGTTCCGGAGCGGCAAGCAGTACCAATCGGGTTGAAAATGGATCCTTATCCGGTCTATCGTTACCGACCGGGGAGGTCGTCGCCTGAAGGATCGCACAAACAAGCAGTGGTTGGAAGAGCTTCAGGCCCCGCAGAAGAGTGCGGCCCTGGAGGACCTCAAGGATCTTGTTCAACGGAAGCTCGTCTATGTGTTCTCCCGCGATACTTCGGGCTACGCTCCCGCGTCAAATCGATATACCGCGTTCCGCCGTCTTGATGTTCGAACATTCGCAGAGGACATTGCCCAGGAAGCGGTCATGCGCATTACAAGCAGGCTTCACACGTTTCGCGGCGAAAGCAAATTCATCTCCTGGTCAATGCGGATCGCGATAAATCTTGCGTACACCGAGTTGCGCAAGCGGCACTGGAAGGATCTGTCGCTCGATGCACTCGCAATGCCGAAGTTTCCGATCAACCCTTCGCTATTGATTCACCGTCGTGAATCTCCCGAGGCTCAGGCGGTGAAGCGCAATCTGATTGCCGCGGTGAACCGGGCGGTGAGGGAGAACCTCACCGAGCATCAGCAGACCGCTCTGGTTGCAATTGCCGTTCACGGTGTCCCTATGGAGGAGGTTGCGTCCCGTCTGGGAACCAATCGAAATGCGCTGTACAAGACAATGCATGATGCACGAAAGAGGCTGAAGAAAGCAATGGAATCCTACGGTTTTACGGCGGAAGATGTAGCTGATGTGTTGTCTTAGCAGCAAAAGCAACTTCCGGAAAGTAAGGGATGGCGTGGTTCGCGCGTCTGAGAAAGTATGAAGGGCACAGGAGGATGAACCTCAACGCCGACCATGTCAGAAGAATACTCCGTGCGGTCATGACCACAGAGGACCGCGAGCTCTCATGTGACGAGTGCATGGAAGAACTTGCGCGGTTCGCCGAAATGACCCTTGTCGGCAAGGACACCGAGGCGGCGCTTCCGCTGGTGAGAGCTCATCTCGACATGTGCGGGGACTGCAGAGAAGAGTTCGAGGCACTGGTGCGCGCCCTGGAGGCCCCGTAAGGAGACAACGTGAAAAACGATACACAATATGATGCATTGGTAATCGGGTCCGGGCAGGGTGGAGTCCCGCTCGCGACGACATTGGCCGCGAAGGGTGTCCGCACCGCAATTGTAGAAATGGCTGAGGTGGGAGGCTCGTGCATAAACTACGGGTGCACGCCGACCAAGACAATGGTTGCAAGCGCGCGCAGCGCGCACCAGGTTGCGCGGGCGGCCGAATACGGGATTCGGGGGATGACGGAACGCCACACGGTGGACATGGCACGTATCCGAGCGCGAAAAAGAAATATCGTTGACATGTTCCGGTCAGGGAGTGAAAGCCGCATTGAGAATACCGAAAACCTGACGCTGATTCGCGGCGCAGCATCCTTTGTGGATTCTCACACGGTAACCGTTGTCGGAAGAGACGGGGCGGCCCCCCAGACGATACGCGCGAGCAAAATCTTCATTAATACCGGAACGCGTACAAATGTTCCGGACATTTCCGGGCTCACGTCGGTGCCCTTCCTGACAAATGAAACGGTGATGGAGCTGGACTCGGTGCCGGATCACCTCATCATAGTCGGCGGTGGATACATCGGTGTGGAGTTCGGTCAGATGTTTCGTCGGTTCGGAGCTCAGGTGACAATTGTCCAGCGGGCGGACGTACTGCTGCCTCACGAGGACCAGGATGTTTCTTCAGAGATGGCGCGGATTCTGAGTTCGGAAGGGATTGATATTATTTTCGGCGCTGAACCCGAATCGGTATCCCGCACGGGAGCAGGAATGATGGTCAGGATCCGACAGGAGAAAGAAGTCCGGGATATCGACGGGACACATCTGCTGCTTGCCGCCGGCCGTGTTCCGAACACAGACATCCTGAACCCCGGGGCAGCAGGAATCGGTGTCGACGGTCGTGGATATATCCAGGTAAACGAGCGCCTCGAGACAGGCGCGGAAGGGATCTGGGCGCTCGGCGATGTGAAGGGAGGTCCTGCGTTTACCCATATATCCTATGATGACTATCGCATCATCATGCGAAACCTCTATGGTGACGGAATGGGATCAATTGCCGGGCGAATGGTGCCCTACACCGTCTTCACCGACCCGCAGCTCGGAAGGATCGGGCCCACTGAAAAGGCTGCCCGCGCGTCGGGCAAGGGAATCCGGGTGGCGAAGATACCGATGGACCGGGTTGCGCGGGCTCTGGAAGTCGATGAAACGCAGGGTTTCATGAAGGCCCTCGTGGACAGCAGTTCGGACCGGATACTCGGGTTTGCGATGATCGGCATGGAAGCTGGAGAAGTTGCCGGAGCGGTTCAGCTTGCCATGATGGGCGGTCTGCCGTACACAGCACTCCGTGACGGCACCTTCGCCCACCCGACATTGATAGAGTCTCTCAACAACCTCTTTAGCGCATTGGATTGATGCCGGCAGGCGCTCAGCGCACCTCGATGCCCTTCCAGAATGCCACGTGGTCGGTTGTTTTGCCGCATCCGTGTTCTCAGTGTCGCCGACCTTGACTGAATAGTAGTTTGCCTGTCCCTTCCATGGACAGGTCGAATGAGTATCCGTTGGGAGGAAGTACTCCCGGCGGATCGAGTCCGGCGGAAAGTAGTGATTTCCCTCAACCACGATTGTCTTATCGCTATCCGCACGTACGGTGCCGTTCCATGTTGCCCGGAACTCACCGGGTGAACCGTTATACGGTAATGACTTCGATACCACGTTTCTCAAACTCGCGCAGGTAGTGGGTGTCTATCATGGTGTCGGTGATGATGGTATTGAAGTCTCCCGGTTCTGCAAAATGATACGGTTGAACGCGGCCGAATTTCGACGAGTCGGCAACAAGAATCTTACGGAGTGATGAACCGATTGCTGCACGCTTGGTGTCTGTCTCGTAGGCGTTGGCACATGTCAGGCCGAGCTCAAGGCTGACTCCGGCCGCCGAAATAAACGCGATGCCGGCGCGGTTGTTCCGGATCAGCTGCAGGCCTTCGGGGCTCGCGAACATGGTGGTATTTTCGTGATAGTATCCTCCGGCAAAGACCACCTCGACACCCTTCAGCTTTGTCGCCTCCAGCAGGATATTCAGATTGTAGCAAATGACGGTGTAGTGAAACCCGACCGGCAGATATTTCGCAATGTATTTCGTGGTGGTTCCGGTATCCACAATGACCACCTCGTCCTGTTTGATAAACGATGCCGCCGCCTGTCCGATGCGCCGCTTTTCGTCGGCGTGTTTTGATTCCGCGGCCGTCAGGCTGTATTCGATTTCTCCGGTCGAAACCGACCCGCCGGGGTTGAAAACAGCACTGCCGTGGAGCGTCTTCACCAGGTTTTGCCGCTCGAGAATGGACAGATCCCGACGGACGGTCATGGCAGACACCCCGAGCCGCAACGCAAGGTCTCGGATTGTTGCGCCGTTTTCGAAACGGAGGAGATCCAGAAGATCGGACAACCTGTTTTGCCGGGCACTCATTCGGATTGTATTATGCCATGGTTCTATCGTGATGTACAGCAATTCTGTTCGAAAGTTAACATTTTACAGAAATAGTTCGTTGACTTTATACCTAACTAATGGTAATATTGCAAATAAGTTCCAAATAAGACGCATTTTGGCGGAAAGAAGCTACATAATGTTACATAGCGAACATTCAAGATCACGCGCAGATGCGATGGTGAGGAGGATGCATGGCAGAGACGAAGGATGATGCCCTCGGGATGATCGAAACCAGAGGGTTCGCGGCCATGACCGAGGCCGCGGATGCAATGGTGAAGGCGGCCCGGGTCGACCTGATCGGCTTCGAACAGATTGGCGGCGGATATGTTACCGCTATTGTACGTGGCGATGTGGCCGCGTGCCGGGCGGCGGTGGACGCAGGAACGCGTGCGGCCGAGAAGGTCGGCGAGGTTGTTTCCACACACGTCATTCCGCGGCCCCATGCATCGGTAGATGCGGTGCTACCGCTCGGCCGAAGCGGAAGGAAGGAGTAGAGAGATGGCAGTTGATCTTCGAACGTACGTAATACTCGACTCGCTGCAGCCGCAGATGGCCTCCTATCTTTCGACCATCTCCCGTGGCTATTTCCCGGTCGCCTACCAGTCCTGCTGTGTAGTTGAGATTGCACCCGGAATAGAAATCAACAGGCTCATGGATATCGCGCTGAAAGCGACAAACGTGACCCCCGGCATGCAGATAGTCGAGCGGTCCTACGGGATGATGGAAGTTCACTCGGACGGCCAGGGCGATACCCGGATGGCCGGCGAGGCGGTCCTGAACGCCATTTCCAAACGGGTGGAGGACAGTCTGAAGCCGCGGCTTCTGACCAGTCAGCTGGTAAAGAACATGTCGGATCACCACTGTCAGCTCATCAACAAGACCCGCTACGGCAACATGGTCATCCGTGGTGAAACGCTGTACGTCCTCGAGCTGGAACCTGCCGGGTATGCCTATTTTGCAGCAAACGAGGCGGAGAAGACAGCGCAGATCAAGATTATAGACGTGCAGGGGTTTGGCCGGTTTGGTCGGGTTTACATCTCCGGCGATGAGGCCGAGGTGCTTGAAGCACGGAAAGTTGTAGAAGCTCGAATTGAAAGTCTGCCGGGTCGGGCAATTACCGGTTCCCGGGATGACTCCTAGGTTTAAGGGAGAAAAGAGATGGCTGAACAGAACAACGATGCCCTGGGCATGATCGAAACGCGTGGATTTGCAGCGATGGTGGAAGCCTCAGACGCAATGGTGAAGGCCGCAAAGGTTGATCTGGTTGGATATGAGCAGATCGGCGGCGGATACGTTACCGCCATTGTTCGCGGAGATGTGGCCGCATGTCGGGCAGCGGTGGACGCAGGAACCCGTGCGGCGGAGAAGATTGGAGAGGTGGTTTCCACCCACGTCATCCCGCGGCCCCATGGTTCGGTGGATGACGCGCTTCCTCTGGGACGAAAGCCTGTCGCGGCCAAGAAGTAAGGGACCGGTATGGTACTGGCGCGAGTAAAGGGCACCGTCGTCTCCACGCAGAAGACCGAGCAGCTTGAAGGGTTGAAGCTTCTGCTTCTGGAGAAGATCGACCCGGTGTCCATGAAGGGAAAAGGCGACTACGCGGTCGGGATAGACAGCGTAGGCGCGAACGCCGGCGAGATAGTCTTCTACGTTACGGGAAGCTCAGCGCGCATGACCGAAACAACGAAGGGCAAGCCGTCGGATGCGACAATAATTGCCATCGTCGACGTAATTGAAAAAGACGGGCAGTTCTTGTATCGCAAGAATCCCGAGCAGGAGTAGGGCCATGACCTTTGCGCGAGTGGCTGGGACCGTGGTCAGTACCGTCCGCTCGGATAGCGTAGCCAACGCACGCTTTCTGCTGGTGGAGCTGTGTAATCAGGCAGGCAGCGGCGGTGGGGAGTTTCTTGTTGCACTCGACAGCGTTGGGGCAAACCGCGGGGAAATTGTTCTCCTCGCCCAGGGAAGTTCCTGCAGGTGGTCACAGCTAACCGACGATCGGCCAATCGATGCCCTCATCGTGTCCATTGTGAATACGGTGGATGAGAGCGGTAAGGTCGTGTACTCGGCGGACAGGGGTAATGCATGAGTGATATCGGCGAAGATATACGCCACCTCGTACAAGAGGTGTTGAAAGACTATGATCTCTCCACGCTCGCAGGCGATCAGTCTGCAAGCGCGGCAACTGCCGCGCCTCCAACCGGCACTGAGCAGGCCCTTGCTCCGGGGATCTTCCGCACTATAGACGGAGCGGTTGCAGCCGCCACTATTGCTCAACGGGAGCTTGTTCAGCTGCCTCTGGACGCGCGGCGCAACATGATAGCCGCTATCCGGGCGGTGGTTCTCGAGCAGAATAAATCGCTCTCCCGCGAAGCGGTAGAGGAGACAGGCCTCGGGAACATTGCCGACAAGATAACGAAGAACCGGATAGCCGCTTCGAAAACTCCCGGCGTGGAGGATATAGAACCATCTGCGACAACAGATGAACACGGGCTTACTCTGACCGAGCACGCCCCCTACGGGGTGATCGGTGCCATTACGCCCACAACGAACCCGACATCTACAATTACATCGAACTGCATTGGCATGATTGCCTCCGGAAACTCGGTGGTATTTAATGTCCACCCCGCTGCGAAGGGGGTCTCCTCTCACCTTGTGTCGCTCATAAACGAGGTGATCGTCCGGGAGGGCGGCCCGGCGAATCTGGTGTGTGCAATCGGGACACCGACTATCGAGTCGGCGAACGAGCTCATGCGCCATCGCGGGATTGCTCTCCTGGTCGTTACCGGAGGGCCGGGCGTGGTAAAGGCGGCAATGGGAAGCGGCAAGAAGGCAATCTGTGCCGGCCCCGGGAATCCGCCGGTTGTGGTCGATGAGACCGCAGACATTGCAAAGGCGGGACGGGACATCGTAGCAGGTGCCGGATTCGACCATAACATTGTCTGCATCTGCGAAAAGGAAATTCTTGCGGTCGAGACCATTGCCGATCGACTGAAAGACGAGATGAAGAAGAACGGCGCCTTCGAGCTCACCGGAGAACAGATTGCACAGCTGACGCCGAAGATCATTGCCGACCCGGGCGGACCCGGGAAAGAGGGAGCGGCCAACAAGGCGTTCGTCGGAAAGAGCCCGAAGGAGATAGCACGCAGCATTGGCCTGGATGTGCCCGACAATACGAAGATCCTGCTGTGCGAGGTCGGTCGCGAACACCCGCTGGTATGGACCGAACAGCTCATGCCGGTAACTCCGTTCGTACGCATGAAGAATGTGGACGAGGCAATTGATTTTGCGGTGGAGGTCGAACACGGCTTCCGCCACACCGCGATCATGCATTCCCACGACGTGGAGAAGCTCTCGAAGATGGCGAAGGTCATGAATTGTTCCCTGTTCGTGAAGAATGGGCCCTGCTATGCGGGACTTGGTGCCGGAGGCGCGGGGTACACATCATTCACCATTGCCAGTCCAACCGGCGAGGGACTTACCCGTGCGCGTACGTTCACCCGGGAGCGACGATGCACGCTCGTGGACTCCTTCCGGATCATTTAGCGAGGGATCCATTAATGAAGCTGGGCAAGGTAATTGGAAGAGTGGTGTGTACGCAGAAGATCGAGAGCATGGAAGGACTGACGGTTCTGCTCGTCCAGCCACTCGATGATCGACAGCAGAATGCAGGAGGCGCAATTGCCGCCTTCGATACGGTGCGTGCAGGAGAAGGTGATCTTGTCTGGTACGAGGGCGGCAAAGAGGCGGCGCAAGCCAACCCGAACGGCTGGTACAATCCGCTGGATGCAGCAATTCTCGGCATTGTGGATCAGCTGAACCGGGAGGATATCTGATGGTTCTCGCGCGGGTTACCGGAAATGTTGTCTCGACCGAAAAACATCCGCACTACGTCGGTCACAAGATCATGATCGTGCAGCCGATAGATGCGGCGGGCAATCCACAGGGCAAGCCGCTGCTTGCCGTAGACGGTGTGCAGGCGGGTGTCGGAGATCGCGTGCTCGTGGTCGATGAAGGTGGGTCTGCCCGTCAGGCGGTGGGAGACCCGGATGCGGTGACCATCCGCACCGCGATCTGCGGCATCGTGGACCGCGTGGACATGGAAGCCTGAGATGGCGGAGTTGAACGTGAACGAAACAGATAATGTGCGTCGAGTCGCAATAGGATGCGACCATTCAAGTTTTGCGCAGAAGGACACGCTGAAGAACTACCTGGAAGCCGTAGGCTACCGCGTGGTCGATGTCGGGGCCTTTCCCCCGGACAAGGTGGACTACCCCGACATCGCGGTTGCCGTCTGCAGAAAGGTTGTAAGCGGAGAGTGCGAGCGTGGCATTGTCCTCGATGGTGCCGGTATCGGTTCTGCCATAGCGTGCAACAAGATCAAAGGCATTCGTGCCGCGCTCTGCTACGACCTTCGGACAATCGTGAACAGCAGGGAACACAATAACGCAAACGTCCTCTCGCTCGGTGGTCCCCTCCATGGGATTGACGAGCTGTGCGAGATGGCGAAGACATGGCTCGCGACCCGATTTGGCGGGGGGCGTCACCTTGCGCGGGTAAACAAGATAATGCAGCTGGAAAGGGGAGGGAACTAACCTCATGGAAAAGAACGAACTGATAGACAAGATAGTTGCCGATGTGATGGCAAAACTGAACGCGCGCGATGCAAACAGTGCACCGGGTGTTTCAACCGGGACCGCCGCGCGGCCCGAACCGGCCGCATCGAGCGTCGGCACGCTCAACCGGCTGAGTCCCCCGGAGCTCGCCCAGTATATAGATCACACTCTCCTGAAACCGGATGCGTCCAACGCGGCCTTCGACACCCTGTGTAACGAGGCAATCCAATACAAGTTCTTCAGTGTATGCGTAAACTCAACGCGGGTCGCCTATGTTGCCCGCAGGTTGCAGGGAACCGGCGTGAAGGTCTGCTCGGTGGTGGGATTTCCGCTCGGAGCAATGACCTCGCGCAGCAAGGCGTTCGAAACGCGGGAAGCGATAGCAGACGGCGCATCCGAAATCGACATGGTCATCAACGTGGGTCTTCTGAAATCGAAGGACTACCGGGCGGTGGAAGAGGATATCCGGGCGGTTCGGCGCGCAACACGCGCAAACACCATATTGAAAGTCATCATTGAAACAGTGTTGCTGACCCAGGACGAGAAAGTCATGGCGTGCGAACTCGCCAGGAAGGCAGGCGCCGATTTCGTGAAGACCTCCACCGGATTTCTCGGTGGCGGAGCGACCGTTGAAGATATCATGCTGATGCGCCGGGTTGTCGGCAAAGAGCTGGGAGTGAAGGCTTCCGGCGGAATCCGAACTCAGAAAGCCGCACTCGAGCTGATCGGGGCCGGTGCGAGTAGAATTGGTGCAGGGGCGGGCGTAGCGCTCGTTACGGGAAGCGAGAGTTCCGGAAGCTACTGAGAGCCGGCCGGGCTCTCCAGATTGCTGAGTAGCGCAAGCAATTCAAGAGGTTCCCTGATTACGAAGTCCGGAATCTCAGCCTCGTCTGCGGGAACCTTCGGACGTCTCGGTGCCCAATCGAGCCAGACACTCGTCATGCCCAGCAGATTTGCCCCGCGGATATCCCGGGCAAGGTGGTTCCCTACCATGATCACCCGGGACCGATCTTCGATTTCTTCCAGGCCAAGACGCGCAATAGCGGTCAGGAACATGATCGGGTCTGGCTTTTCGGCATGCATGAGCTCTGAAATTACGAGCGTGTCGAAGCAATCAAGAATACCGTGTTGAGTCAGGATATTCTGGAAGGTGTCGGCAAAGCCGTCTGCAACAAGCGCAATGCGGTATCCTCCGGCCGAAAGGGTCCGGACAAGCACATCGGCTCCGGGTATCAGTTCCGCCCGCAGCGTAACGCCGTTTTCATCTTTCTCCTCAGTTGCCTCGTCCACGAGTGTGTCTCCGCAGTCGATGAGAATCACGTGTTGCCGGCTCTTTTCTCGCCTCGTTTCTTCAGTCATATCAGAGAATTGCACCATGTCCGCAAAATGTTCAAGCCTCTTCGTAAGTATTACGGAGCGTGTTGATATGGCCTGGCCGGATTCCTCCGGGCGCAGGCGAGAGCCGCCGCGTAGTACCACCACTCAGCATCAACACGGTTGTTGATACTTCAGAATGAATCCCGAATCCGGGTCCATTTTTGGGTGAGCGGAAGTATCGATTCCCGAAGCTCCTTGTACAGTTCGAAGATATCGTTGTATCTCTCAACGTTCCGGGCGTTCGGTTCAACAGTCTTCTCTACCCGGACTGCCGTACTCACCGCGTCGCCGAGCGATGAATAGGTACGTATGCCCGTTCCAGCGAGCAGCGCGGCGCCGAGGGCACCGGCTTCTTCAACCTTTGGGCGCAGAATCGGACGATTCAGGATGTCTGCAGTGAGCGCAAGTGTCTTTTCGGATCTGCTTCCTCCGCCTACCGCACGCAGGACAGAAATGTCAATATCGACTTCCGGAAGACGGTCAACTACCAGGCGGTGCGCAAAGACATTGCCTTCAGCAATGCCGCGAAGAATTGCACCGCGGTCGGTCTCTGTCGTGAGTCCGAGGATCACACCGCCTGAATCGGCAATATAGTCGGGTGGGCCCATCGGCGCGAAATGCGGAAGAACGAGCACCCCGCTCGGTTGGTCAGGCATCTCCCTGAACAGCGTCTCGTACACTCGCAGTCGATCGGATTCGGAGCTCATTCCTCGACCTTCGGTCAGCTGGTCGCGAAACCATTTTGTTGCCGCTCCGCCCATATGATAGATGAAACTACCGAAGAGTCCGGGTGCCGCATGGTGTTCCGTGTTCAAACCGAGTTCGATCATTGCAGCCGGAGCCCGCAGCTCGGCAAATACCGGCATTATGCAGGGGAAGGTTCCCATTCCGTACATGGCGGTTCCCGCTTCTATGGCCCCCGCGCCGACTGCACTTGCGCACTGATCGTGAGCACCGACCACGATTCTCGTGGCAGGCGAAAGTCCCAGCTCAGCCGCTACCGAGCGCGAAACAGTCCCGACCTCCGTGCCCGCCTGTACGGGACTTGGCAGCCGGGATGGATCGATTCCACCCAGCTCCAGAAGCTTCCGGGACCAGGTTTGATGCGAGAGATCGAATAGAAGTGTCCGATTTGCGAGGGAGTAGTCGACGACCGGTGGGGCGCCGAGCAGGAAGGCGACGAAGCTGGACCAATGCAGGAAATACGCGGTCTTTTCGTAGAGCTCCGGAGCGTGCTTCTTCAGCCACATCAGCTTCGGAAGTCCATACTGATTCCCGATGGTGTTTCCATTCAGCCGGTAAAACTTCGGACCATCTATCCGGGACTGGAGCTCCGCCACAAACTCATTTCCACGGATGTCGACATTCAGAATGGATGGCCCCAGAATATGCCGATCTGCGCTGACCGGGACCATTGCCTCGCCCATGGATGTCACCGCCAGCGCATCCACCGTGTCCGATGATCGGGCAACGGCCGAGCGAATTGTTGACTTTATTTGCCCCCAGACCGAGCGTGCGTCCAGTTCCGCCTCATGAGGGTGAGGGCTCACAATATCGTACTCGGCGTATGCGCGGGAAAGCATTTCGCCGGTATCCCGGAATATAATGGCCTTGCATCCGGTCGTGCCTACATCGATCCCAAGAAGGCTCATACTTGGCTGTCCGTCATTTGAAGAGGCGGGAGTTGTCGGAAATGTGGAGTCTGTCCCGGATAATACTCCTGGCCGCCTGGTATACCGAAGAGCGGGCAGCTTCCAGATCGCCATCCCGCCGTCCTGAAAGATAGGCCTGACGGAGCTCCATCCCGATGTTGATTTTCGCAATTCCGCGCTCTATTCCGTTCAGGATGTAACTGGCGGGAATTCCGCTCCCGCCGTGCAGAACCAGCGGGAGCCTGGCCACGTGTGAGAGCGACGACAGGTGTTCGAGATCCAACCGCGCCTCGATCTTTTTCGTCGCCTGGAGGTGCTGTGCTATTGGACCATGAACGTTGCCAATGGCTACCGAAAGCCAATCGCAGCCGGAATCCCGTGCGAATGCGGTCGCATCCTCAGTGCTCGTAAATCCCTGCTTGCTATTGTACAGTTCCTCGTAGGGAGGCAGAGGACCGGACTCATGGCCAATAATGGCTCCAAGCTCTCCCTCTACCGGTACGCCAAAGGCCTTCGCAAGCTCGACGACTTCAGAGGTGGCCTGGATGTTCTCTGCGAGCGGGAGGCGGGACCCGTCAATCAGTACCGATTCGAATCCGAGTTCAAGCGCATGCGTGATTTCTTTCCGGTAGTCCACTCGAATACCGTCCTCGTCGACAACCGGTATGTGGTCCAGATGCAAACGGGTGTATTCGGGATCTGCCCACCGATCGTACTCTTTTTTTACCGCATCCATGCTTTCACTTTCAAACTTGATCCATTCCAGTCGGGCAACGGCAATGAAGGCGAATGAGTTTTCGTCTCGCACCGCGGCCACAATGGGTTTGATCATGGGCAGGTACGGGACGTTGAATGACGGAATGACGGACTTCCGCTCCCAGGCAATCGAGACGATTTCTCTGCTGTTCATGGAAGCTCCTCTGCTCACTGAAAGCGTTTTGGAACGATCCTACCCCCGCTCTCAAAGGGAAGTCAACGACAATTCCTCTGTGGAATGCCGAAAAGCGTGCGGCGTTTGATGTGTAACGGAGCGTGTTGACGGAAAGCATCCCGGAAACCTATGCCGGATCTGGGGGGGCAGGCCCCCCAATTGCTCTTTCGGCGGACGCGGTGTGGATAGACGGCCGCTCCGGCTCCTTGCAACCTGGTTATCAACACGGTCGTTGATACTTCATATTACTCTGCAACAGATACCGGAATGCGCACCGTTACGGTTGTTCCCGCGCCCTCCCGGCTTTCGATTTCCAGCGATCCCCCATGGCCGGCAAGAAGTCTCCTGCAGCTGCGCAGGCCGATTCCGCGGGATGAGTCGACCGTTTCATCCGGGCCGTTCAGACCTGCACGCACGTCGGCAAGTCTCGATTCGGTCATGCCAACTCCCGTATCGCGAACGGTCAATGTGAGTGTTCGATATCCTGAGGCGGGAGCCGGGCTCCCGAGCATTCCGGAAATGATGACGGTTCCGTTGCCGGCATATTTGACTGCGTTGTGAAGGAGATTGTTCATGATTCTGGTGAGATCGGTCAATGGAACATCGATTGCCGGGATTGGATCCGGGAGGCGATATGAAATCTTCATCCCGTCACGGCTTCCGCTGTTGTGGAATTGGTCCAGGATGCGCGAGAGGAACGACTCTACGTGTATTGTCCGAATCACGGATGGTGCGCCTGCGGCAGGGCTGCTGCCGCTTCTTCCATCACGGACCATGGCGAGAACAGTAGCGTGCGTCCGCTCGAGCGTGTCCACATATCGGGCCTGCTCGTCCGAAAGCCCCGTGCTCCGAAGCAAGTTCGGAAGATTTATGAGCGCCGTTACCGGTGTGCTGATGTCGTGATTGAACGTATCGTACCGTTCAGTGAGGTCCGCAAGCGCACGACTTTCGGCGTAGTGCATCTCTTCCAGTTCGTGGTTCAGGTTAATGTGGGCTTGCAACTGACTTTCCGAGTCACGGGAGAGTCGCCACTCGAAAAGCGCTACAACAAAGCAGATAACCATCATCACTGCGGTGGCCGCGAAGAGCTGCACCGATTGTGAGGAAACCGGGCCATGATGCATGTACGGCATGAGGTTTGAGATGAGGGCGATGGAGAACATAACGTGGATTTGGTATCGATGCACGGCGTGCAGTCCGATCAGAACCACCGCTGCGGTGGCCGTTGCGCTGACGAATATCGTCAACATGTTACGGGAGATAAATCCGGCCGTCGGGGCAACCATTGCAGTGAGCCCGATCATCAGCACAGTACCCCAGAACGCAAGATTCGTAGATGCAACGTTCTTCCCACGTGCAGCGAAGATGAGCACCAGAACGATGTTTATTACCAGAGCAAAGTGAGCAATTTCGAGGTAATGTTGTCCGACAATCGCGTTCATTACGCCCAGGGCGGCTGTAACCGGTGCCCACAGGATCAATATGCGCATGAGGATTCTCTGCCGTCTCTGGCGCACCGGTGTGAGCGACGACATTGGAGGACCGAAGGCGATGTCTATCAGATTTTTGAGAAACCTCTCCGTGGATGAAGTGCCCATAACTACCTCAAGTGCTGAAGCGTCAAAGTATGATTGAGATTGTCGACTTCGTCGATGGGAATCGCGAAAATTGTGCAATGTCATTCGACGGAATCTTTCGATTGAGCGATGGCTGCCCACGGAAAAGTTCATTTGCAGCGCTTGCGGCTATCACACGAGGCGATTTCCAAAGGCGCGACCGGCGATGAGACTTATCGTGTAAAGAAGTGTTCCGGGCCGTTCCTCAGAGAGGTTTCGAATCGAGATACCTGTTGACAATTTGAATATCGATCCGGAGTCTGAATGCAATCTCATCTGCACTCAGGCCCTGCTGGCTGAGCAGTTTCACGTGTGCCGGAACCGAGATCTCGACCGTATCGCCGGCGGGGTGCACGATCTGCGTTGCCGCAGTTTGTATTGCCTCAGTTTGCGTTACTTCAGACTTTGGTGCATCAGACCGCGGTGCAGTCTCCTGTGGCGGTCGCACGTTCGTCCCGACGGCGTTGGAAAGGTCACCAGAGTTCATGGTGCCTGTCTGAATGATTGGGTCTGTCATATCGTTTCGCCTCCAATTGCCAACCCGGCAATGTGCGCAAACAGCAATTTCCCGGTGCCGGGCCCCGGGATCCTACCTTTATTATCGTCAGCTTGATAATTTTTGTCGACGATTTTTTCGGAGCGGAGGGTACAGTTTCATCCAGTCGGTGCAAAATCGGAGAACGTCGGCTTTTTCAAAGAAATGAACGGCCGGTCGGCATT
>CAZKMA010000062.1:0-27981 GCA_964553615.1 uncultured Spirochaetales bacterium
GTTCGCCGCGGAGAGTTCGCGGTTCGCCCGGCGTTGTCGTTTCAATACATGGAGAAGCACGGCGATCATGACAAGAAGGAGGAGTATTGTCGTCAACACCAGCCATGATGACTGGAGATCCATGGTGAATACCGATTTCGGGGTATCGTTTATGAGAGCAGGCGGGAACTGTGCATTTCTGTGTGCCTTATCCTGCGAAAACAGGAGAGGGGCGGCAACCAGCACAGTTCGAAAGGCGCCGGATCCTTCCGGGGGTTCCCGTTCGGGTCGGGGTGCCTCATGACGCATCTATATCTCCTCTTCGAAGGATGAGGTGAGCACCACTGCAGAGTCACGACTGTACCGAAGGAAGGAATTGGAGCCGATATGGTATCGCCGTTCACCCTCGGCCGTGGACACCCGAACTGTTGAACCGTCTACGAGTTGAGCCACTGTAGGAATGTGTCCTGCAAGAATGCCTATCTCTCCATTTGTTGCGCGCACGACCAACCCTGTCGCCTCCGAAACCGTCGACTGTGCTATTGGGGATACGACAGTGCATTCAAGCATGCTGCAACTTCTTCGCCCGTTCCTGCGCTTCCTCGAGCGATCCTACCATGTAGAATGCCTGTTCCGGAAGATCGTCAACCTCACCGGTTACTATTGCCTTGAACCCGCGCACGGTATCGGCAAGCTCGACATAGCGACCCGGAATTCCGGTGAAGTTTTCCGCTACCGAGAATGGTTGTGAAAGGAAGCGTTGGATCTTGCGTGCACGGTTTACCGTAAGCTCGTCTTCCCGCGGCAATTCGCTGATTCCGAGAATGGCCACGATATCCTTCAGTTCGTTGTACCGCTGCAGGATGCGTTTGACTTCCTGGGCGGTATCGTAGTGATCGCGGCCAAGAATTGTAGGATCGAGGATTCGGGAAGTGGAAAGCAGCGGATCCACCGCAGGGTAAATGCCCATGGCCGCTATCTGACGCGAGAGAACGGTGGTCGAGTCGAGGTGAGTAAAGGTGATGGCCGATGCGGGGTCGGTAATGTCGTCGGCCGGAACGTAAACGGCCTGAATGGAAGTGATGTAACCGCTCGTGGTTGAGACTATTCGTTCCTGAAGCCTGCCCATCTCTACAGCGAGGGTTGGCTGGTATCCGACGGCAGACGGCATCCTTCCCAGGAGCGTTGAAACCTCTGAACCGGCCTGAACGAACCGGAACACATTGTCCATGAAGAAAAGCACATCCTGGTGTTCCTCGTCTCTGAAGTACTCCGCCTGGGTAAGTGCCGTCAGCGGAGTAATGAGTCTGGCTCCGGGAAGTTCGCCCATCTGACCGAACACCAGGGAAGTCTTCTCGAGGACGCCGGACTCTTTCATCTCGAGCCAGAGGTCATTTCCTTCGCGGGTACGTTCTCCAACACCGGCAAACACCGAGATCCCTCCCTGCTTGGTCGCCATGTTGTGGATGAGCTCCATGATTATGACCGTCTTTCCGACTCCGGCTCCTCCGAACAACCCGGTTTTTCCTCCCTTCACGTAGGGGCAGATCAGGTCGATTACCTTGATTCCGGTTTCGAAGGCTTCATCCTTCGGATCGATATCCTGAAACAGCGGAGGGTTTGCGCGGATGGGGTGATGCCGAACGTCGGCCAGCGAGGAGCCCCGATCTATTGTTTCGCCAAGGGCATTGAACAGGCGGCCGAGCGTCTCCCTGCCCACAGGGACTCGAATTGGATTTTCCGTGTCCCGGGCATCCATGCCACGCCGGAGTCCCTCAGTTGGGGACATGGCCACGCAGCGTACTATCCCCCCTTCCATCTGCATGGAGACCTCGCAGATTATCTTCCGTACCTCTGCACCGTCACCGGAGACAATCTCAATGGCGCTTCGAATTTCGGGGATTTCATCCGGATCGAATTTCACGTCGATGATCGGTCCGATTATCTGAACTATTCTGCCGGTATGATTCATTCTATCCTGCCTCGTGATGGTTCTGAATCGATCTGAGAACGTCGAAGGCGCTCACTATTTCCGAAAGCTCCTGTGTTATTTTCATCTGCCGGGTCTTGTTGTACTCCACGCCGAGCGCGTCGAGCATTTTTGTGGCGTTATCGTTGGCATTTTTCATGGAAATGAGTCGTGCCGCGTTCTCGCCTGCCAGTGTTTCCCAGTAAGCCCGCTCGAGGCACGCATTGATATAGGCGGATATCAGAGCCGGCCACATGAGTTCGGGCTCCGGCTCGAAGACGGGTGCCTCCCTGTCCTGTTCGGCGGAATCGGCCGCATTTTCCAGTTCCGGAGGGTAGAGTTGAATCCTGACCGGACGCTGCTCGAGGATGGAAACCATTTCGTTGAAGATCACGACGATCTCAGTTCCGTCATCCCTTAGAACTGAAGTTGCCAATTCTTCGACGAGTGGCGCCAGATCTTCCCGATAGTTCTTCTCCGGTGCCGCGAGGTGCTGGAACTCGTGCTTCAGCATGTAGGCCCATTTGGAGTTGCGCCGGCCCACGAGAACCAGACGCGTATCTTCCGCCGGGCTCTCCTTGAGAAACGCTGCCAGCGCGGCGAGCACTCGATCGTTGAAGCCGCCGCAGAAACCCTTCTGGGAGAGAAATCCGATGACGAAACGGTTCGGCGCCGATTCTGCTGCGTGCGTATCCGACTCTGCTGCGCGCGGAACCGCGGCGACGGTGCGCGGGATCACCGCAACGGCGCCTCCCGTTGCCCTTATCTCTTCCGAAGTGCGGGCGAACAGCGACGCGAATTGCTCCTGGAAGCGTCTGGCAGCTGCCGCATTTGTCCGGCTCCGGTTGATCTTGGTCCGGGTAACCAGCTCCATGGCACGCGTGACTTTTCGGAGGTTGGTGATGGTCCGGATACGTTCCTTAATTGCCAGGAGCTGCGACATGGAGGAACCCCTGGGTAAAACTATTCAATATCTCCGCGAGCTCGGCCCGGAGGTCATCGTCGAGGGTCCCGGTTTCGCGGATCCTGTTGAGCACCTCGGGATGCTTGGTGTGCATGAGCCCCAGAAGTCGTGTTTCATAATCGTGAATTCTTTCCACCGGCACTTCCATGAGGAAGTCCTCGGAGCCTGCGAACAGACTCACCACCTGCTCTTCAACCAGAAGCGGTTCCTGTTTGTCCTGTTTAAGGAGCTCCACCATAACGGCTCCCTTCTTGAGCTGCCGGATCGTCTCCGGATCCAGCTCGGAGGCGAACATTGAAAACGCTTCTTTCTCCCGGTACTGTGCAAGGTCAATGCGGAGACTTCCGGAGACCTGCCGCATGGCCTTGATCTGGGCATGACCGCCAACACGGGACACGCTGATTCCCGCATTGACCGCCGGCCGGATGCCGGAGTTGAAGAGGTCTGCTTCAAGGAAGATCTGTCCGTCGGTAATTGAGATGACATTTGTCGGTATGTAGGCGGAGATGTCGTTGCTCTGCGTTTCAATTATCGGGAGCGCCGTCATCGACCCTCCGCCATGTTCAGCGGACAGCTTTGCCGCACGCTCGAGCAGCCGTGAATGAAGATAGAACACATCTCCCGGATACGCTTCCCTCCCCGGCGGGCGCCGCATGAGAAGGGATATGTTGCGGTACGCTGCGGCATGTTTGGTCAGATCGTCATAGATGACAAGAGTATCCCGGTTCTTTTCGTACATGAAGTACTCGGCTATTGCGCATCCGACGAAGGGGGCAAGATACTGCGTCATTGCGGGCACGCTCGCAGGGGCGTTCACTACGATCGTGTGGCCGAGTGCTCCGTTATCCCGGAGCTTGTGGGTGAACTTCACCACCGTCGATTCCTTCTGTCCCACTGCCACGTAAACACAGACAACGCCGGTATTCTTCTGATTGATGATGGTGTCCATGGCGAGGGTGGATTTGCCCGTCTGACGGTCACCGATAATCAGCTCTCGCTGTCCTCGCCCGATTGGGATGAGCGAGTCCACCACCTTGTATCCGGTCTGGAGAGGAATTCGGACCGGTTCTCGATCGATGACACCGGGCGAGACCCGTTCGAGCGGATAGTAGGTCTCCGTCCGGTATGCGCCGCGACCATCGATTGGTTGTCCGAGCGCGTTAATTACTCTTCCGAGCAATTCCTCGCCGACACCGATGCTCATGACGTGGCCCGTTGCCTTGACCCACGCTCCCTCTTTGACTTTCGTGTGGTTGTCCAGGATCGCGCAGACCACCTCTTCCTTCTCGAGGTTGAACACCATTCCGAAGATCTTACCGGGAAACTCGACCGTCTCACCCATGGTTACCGAGGCCATTCCGCGCACGCGCGCAATTCCGTCGGCGGATTCCACTACAAGACCCGCTTCTTCGCTCTCCGCGACAAGCGCAAGATCGTCTATTCGCTTCTGGACATCGTCCAGGAATGAATTATCTATGGACATTTTTTCACCCTAACGCGAAGACCGAACTGCTGTTCTGATCTTCAGGAGATCGCCCCGTACGCTCAGGTCGATTCTCCTGCCTTCAATGGAAATGACAAATCCGCCGACAAGTTCCCGATCGAGCACATTGCCCGCATAGACCCGATGTCTGCAGATTTTGTTCAGATGATTCGAGATGCGGGCCATCTGTTCCGCGCTCAAAGGAACTGCAGAAGCCACCGCGGCGAAGCAGGCGCCGGTGCGGTTCCGAACTTCCTCGCGCAGGCGTTCGGCGAACGGAGCATAGGCCGGGAGGTCCCCGTTTGTCAGGAGCCGTTCCATGAGTGCACAGAATGATTGGCCGAAGAATGGAGTCACAACGGCATCGATCAGGGTCTGTTTTGCCGCCGCGGTAATGTGGGCGCTCATCAACGTATCCTCGATCCTCCGGTTTCCGCTGCACAGGAGATCGAATCTGTCCAGGTCCGAGAGAAAGGAGTCGAGCTCGTTCGATTCGATCAGTTTTTCGACTATCCTGTCTGCCGGATAGGTAAAGTGGGCCACTGGTTCGATCCGTTACAGACGCTCGAGACGTTCGAGCTCGGTTATTCGCTGGTCGATGATGACATGCTGAAGGTCCGGGGGAATTGAAGTCCGAAGAACCCGTTCGCAGGTGTGCATGACCAGATTGGTGAACTCCTGCTGGTTCTGTTCGTAGAAGCCGTCTTCCAGCTTCCGAAGATCCGCTTCCCTGCTGCGCCTGAGCTCTCGGATGTCGTCCAGCGCCTTTCTCTCGTACTCGGCGCGAAGCGTGCGTGCCCGTTCCCGCGCTTCGAGCAGTATTCGCTCCTCTTCCTGGTGTACGGAATGCATGCGTTCTTCCAGTTCCGCAGTTCGTTCGTCTGCCAGGATTCGTTGCTTCTCGGCACTGGCAATGTTCTCGTCAATTGTCTGCGTACGGATTTTGAATATCTTCCGCACGGGGGGATAGACGTAGCGTTGGATAACAACGAGGACAATGACGAACGAGACAAGTGTCCACAAAGCGACGCCGGGCTCGAAATGAAACACGGTGGCCTCCTTTGCCCGCCGGTCACGCCTGCTTGGTGACGAGCAGAATGGCAATTACGAGCGCATACAGGACGATGGCCTCGATAAAGGCAATGCCAATGAACATCAACGGCCGCATCTTGTTCAGCACTTCAGGCTGGCGGGCCATGCTCTCGAATACCTTTGACATGAGAATGCCAATTCCAATACCGCCCCCGAGAGCCGCGAGTCCGATGGCAATACCGGAGCCAATGTAGGCTCCAAGCAAGTTAGCTGAATTCATGTTTTCCCTCCGTTGGTTGTATCCTGCAGCTCCTCCAGGCACTCGCTGACAAGCATTGCCGAGAGAAATGCAAAAACGTACGCTTGAATGAAGTCAATGAAAATCTCGAACAGCACGACGATGACCGCGCCCCCGATTGATAGAATGCTTACGGCAATGTTCTGGAACAGAACGACGAAGCCTATGATAGTCACGAGTAGAAGGTGGTCTCCGGTCATGTTGGCGAAGAGCCGGATGGCCAGCGAGAACGGTTTCAGCAACTGGCTGATCACCTCTATGGGAAACATGAGCACCAGAAGTGGTCCGGTAACGCCTTCCGGGATGAGGCTCCGGGCAAATCCTCCAATCCCCTTGCGTTTCAGTCGCAAGAAGTTACCGATGACGAAGACCAGAATGGACAGCGCAGCGGTTGCATTGATGTTGCTCGTAGTTGCGTGGGTGCCGGGAATTATCCCAAGGAGATCGTTGAAGAGGATGAACAGGAAAAGGCTCAGGTAGAACGGGGTCCAGGTTTCCCGGTCCAGATCCGCCGGATCGATGATCTGTTTCTCCACAAACTCCACGATGTACTCGAGCACGTTCTGAAAGGGCCCGATCCGGGAAACATTGAGTCTGCGAACAGCAATGAGCAGCACGAGCACCAGGAGCGCAGACGCGGCGAAGATCCAGAGGACGGTGGAACTTATTGAAATATCAATCCCCGCAAGGCGGATCGGCACATACACCACATCCTCAGGAATCAAAGTGGATACCTCCGGACTTAAATGGAATGGTGCGAAGCGTTCGAGTCAGGTCGGTGGAGAGCCACCCTTGTCGTCGTCGCGGGTCGTACCCCCCGCATCATCTGAATCGGCCACACTCTTGCGGTAGAGCCGGATAAGCTGCCATGCTTTGACCACGAGCGCAGCAAGCAGAAGCAGTCCCAGGAACTGGGCCCGAGTGTGAAACACACTATCCAACGCGTGTCCAACCAGGGCGGCTACGACTACGAGGATGGTGGATTCGAAAATCCAGTTGATGAATCTTCGATTGATGCGGTTCATTCAAAAATTACCATAGATCCAATTATGTGAGGGTGTCAAGGGATTTTCTAACCTTAAAAGATTATGTATGTCCGAAATTCCATTCAGATCAGATCAGCATATTGACCGCCCGTAACCGCTATCAGGGCGTCGGGCTCAACGGATACCTGAATGCCGATCCGCCCGCCGCTGATTGTTATTCGGTCACAGAGTGTCGCCGTTCGCTCGACAAAAAGGGGATACGGACGCTTCATTCCGAGCGGCGAGCAGCCGCCACGGATATAGCCGGTCAAGCCGAGAAGCTCGTTGACTCCGACAAGCTCGACGCTCCGTGACCTGCACACCGTTGCCGCGTGGTTCAGATTGAGCTCGCACGCGCCCGGAACGCAGAATACGAAAATTCGCCCCGCAGCAATACCACCGGACGCCCTGGCCACGAGCGTCTTGAACAGGCAGTCGGGATCCACTCCAACCTTCCGAGCAACGCCGACCGCATCGATTATTCCGTCCGCCGCCTCATAGGTGCGAACCTCGTATTCAACCTTGTGTGAATCCAGGAGCCGGATCGCGTTAGTCTTCGGTGCAGATTTCATGCATTCAATATATGAACGGGATGATCTTTTTTGTGCTTTTCCTGTACGCTTCGAAACTGTCTCCGTATTTCCGGGCAAGATGTCGGTCAAGCATCGGTGCATTGTAGAACGCGAAGAAGCAGAAGAGCAGGACCGGAATGATGGCCGACCATGCGTTCCCGGTCAGCATGGCGAGTCCGGCGACCCAGATTATGTCGCCAAAATAGTTGACGTGCATCGAGTACCGAAAGAGTCCTCCGGTGTACAGTTTTCCCGCGTTCGCCGGATCCCGCTTCCAGCGGGCTCGAAGCAGCTCCGATGCGGTATTGACGAAGGACCCGACGATGAAAAGTGCGGCACCGAGGTATTCCACGAACCCGAGGCGGCCCGCCACCGGTCCGGCGAGAAGGGCGAATCCCAGATAGTACAGCATGAACGCGAATGGAATGGACACCGCTTCTTCCCAGCCCATGGCGCGTTTCAGCAAATACAGCACCGTCACCGTCAGCCGGACATAGACAACACAAAACGAGATTGCCAGAATCCAGCGTCTGGCAGTATTGGCGCCGTTCCACGAAACGTGCAGCGCACCAGATACCGCTTGAAGCCCACCGAACAGGAGAAGCCACACCGCAACTGCAAGCAGGGCGGTCTGTCCAATCATCACCACCATCTTCTGCGGTGTTGAACTGTTCGCGTTGCCATAGATCATCTTACGCTCCTTTTGCCTTGTCTGTATGTCCGAGGTACGTGCGAACCATATTCACCAGTTGGGATTTCTGTTCCGCCAGGGCTTCCGCGCCGAAAAGGGCGGCGTGAAGCACCACCCCGTCGACGGCACTCGTTATCATCCGGGCAAATGCGGGAATATCGATCTCCGGTCGGACCGTTCCCGCAATTTTCCCCCGGGTAAGCATTGTTTCAATTTTTTTCGCCAGACCGGTGAAGAGTTCGCCGATTCGTCTGTTCAGCGAGAACCTGGATTGAACGATCCTGTTGCCGGCCACCTCCCAGAATAGTGGCACAGTGTCCATGTGAGCCGCTCCATCATCGATCAAATCCGAAATCAATCCGACAACGGCGGAAACCGGGTCATCGGACTCTTTTGACCTCTCAATGGTCTCGGCGCTGCGCGTCATGAGCAACGAAAACAGCGATACAAGGACCTCTTCCCGGGTGGAAAAGTAGATATAGTAGGTCCCCTTCGCTATTCCCGCCTCTGCGCAGATGTCCGCGACGCGAGTTCGCGAGAACCCCTTTTTCTGGAAGACACGAAGTGCCGCAACGGCTATCTCCATCCTGCGGTCTCGTTTTCTCTCCTCCGGCTGTCTCTCGTTCTCCATTGATGAAAAGACTAACAAATGACTGACCGGTCAGTCAATAGAGGCGTCGCCGGATGTTGCCGAATCCTCATTCTAAAACTGAATAGTCTCCGTATAGTCTGAAAAGATTATTGAATCAAGGCAGTCTATTTACTACAGTTTAGGCATATCCAACATTTTTAATGGTACCTGCATCGGGTTTTCGAGCGGGTCGGTCCGATCGGAAAATGCCTGCAGGTTCCACCGAAAGGAGTCCAAGGTGAAAAGAATGCTGTCCACAATCGGCGTGGCCATAATTGGAATACTGGCGGGAGTTGCCCTCATGTCATGCGGGAACTCCGGTTCGCAGAGCAAAACGGCCGGACAGGCAAGCTCCGCAGCCGCCGCACAGCTTCAAGATGGCACATATCTTGCAACCTACGCCAATCTCGATTCACACGGCTGGCAGGAGTTTCTGCAGGTCAAGGTTCAGGGGCACAAGATAGCCGCGGCAACCTTTGACGCAATCAACGCAAAGGACCAGCTGAAGACGAAGGATCCGAACTACAACGCGACCATGAAGAAGGTAACCGGAACGAACCCGGATGCGTACACCAAGGCGCTCGACGGGAAACTGCTTTCCACGCAGACTCTACCCGTGGACGCGGTAACCGGCGCAACGGAATCGAGCAAGGATTTCAACGAACTTGCGGCGAAGATAGAAGCCGCAGCTAAAAGCGGGGACACTGCACCGGTCGTTCTGCCTCAGAACACAACCTATACTGCTCAGGGAAAGGCCAGCCAGTACGGCTGGGCACCATACCTGGCGGTCACTTTCCTCAACGGAAAAATCTCTTCGGTGAAAATGGATCAGGTCAAGATGGTCAACGGGAAGGTAACCGATCGCCAGAGCACGGATACGAGTTTCCAGGCGCAGTACAAGAAGGGAACCGGGAAGGAAATTACCGCGGTGTTTGAACAGCTCGATCAGCAGCTTCTCCAGACCGGGGACCCGTCGAAGGTGGACGTGGTAAGTTCGGCGACCGAAGTTTCCAACTATTTCAAGGAGCTGGCCGGCCGAATTCTTGCAGAGCGGGTGAGTGTGAGCCCTGCGACAATTTCAAAGACGATATCGTCGAACGGATAATTGAAACTTCACCCGCGCTTCCTTCGCCGGTCGCGCGGGTGTTCTGTACTCTGGTCCGGAGGATTCAGGTTGCTGCAGACACCGCGTCGATCACACGTTGCAGCTTGGCCCGGACCTCCGCAGCAGTGGGCGCGAGCAATGGATTGTCGACTGCCTGCATCGAGGCTATCGGATCAACCGCCGCGACTTCGATCTGCCCGGACGCTTCTTCGCGCACAATGACGTTACACGGAAGCATGGTTCCGATCTTATCTTCTGCCTGAAGTGCCTTGTGGGCGAACGGTGCGTTGCAAGCCCCCAGAATGGTGTACGGCCGGTACTCTTCGTTGAGCTTTTTTTTCATTGTTGCCTGAACATCGATTTCGGTAAGCACACCGAAACCCTCTTTCTCGAGCTCCTTCCGAACGCGTGCAATGGTGTTGTCGAACGTGTCCGACACCGTTGCTGAAAAGTAGTATTTCACGGATCCTCCTGAATATATGGAAAACTTAATATTGTAGCGACCCAAAGTCAACGCCGTTACTGGATTTCTCGCCGCGCTTCACGAATGAGCCGGGAGTAGGTGGTGGCAGAATCCTTGACGATTCGTTTTCCATCCGCGAAATCGACGTACACGATTCCATGCCGCTTTGTATATCCGTATGCCCATTCGAGATTGTCCAGGAGAGTCCACAGGAAGTAGCCGCGCAGCTCGACCCCCTCAGCGCGGGCTCGAAGCGCCTCGGTCAGGTAGGAAGAGATGTACGCTTCACGCAACGGATCGCTCACTTTTGTTCCGGTTACGCGATCGGCAAAGGAAGCTCCGTTCTCTGTTATCATGACCGGCGGATTGCCATAGTCTGTCTTCATTCGCATCAGGACGGAATACAGACTTTCCGGCCTGACCTCGTATCCCATGTCCGTGAACTGCACTCCATCCTGCACAAACTCGGTGTCCGGTACATCTCCGACGTTTGACCAGAAATGCAGAACGGGCAGCCATCGGTCATACCTGATCGTCTCCCGCGTGTAGCTGTTTATTCCAACGAAATCGACCGGCGTTCGTATGATTTCCATGTCCTCTTCCGGTGTCCGTGGAAAGCAGAACCAGAACTTGCGGCGAAGTGCCTCCGGATATCCGTCCGCCAGGAGGGGATCAAGCAGGAGTCGGTTCATGAACAGGTCCGCAGTCTCCATTGCCGAGCGGTCCTGCCGAGAGTCCGAGGCAGGGCGCAGAGGTGAAAGACTCAACGATAGTCCAACCTGTGCCTCCGGAGCTTCGCTCCGAATCATTCGGACTGACAGCCCGTGTGCGCACAGCGCGTTGTGAAGGACACGAAATGCAATCCACGGGTTGTGCTTCCCCGGCGCGTGCCAGCCGAGCAGGTTCCCAACAAAGGCGAACATCCATGGCTCGTTGAGAGTCGTCCAGTAGCGCACACGGTCGCCGAGGCTGCGCACAACCCGGTTCGAGTACTCGAGAAACCACTCACGTGAGTCCTGGTTTGCCCACCCTCCGCGGTCCTGGAGCGCTGCCGGCAGCTCCCAGTGGTACAGCGTAACAAACGGCTCGATCGACTTCTCGAGCAGGGCATCGACGAGCCGGTCATAGTGATCTATTCCGGGCTGGTTCACGGTTCCGGTTCCGGACGGGAGGATGCGCGGCCACGAGATAGAGAAGCGGTATGCATCCACCCCTATCCGGTGCATGATATCGATGTCTTCCTGGTAGCGGTGATAGTGGTCGCATGCAATGTCGCCATTCTCGTTCCGTGCAATCTTTCCCGGTGTGTGGGCAAATCGGTCCCAGATGGATTCACCCTTTCCCTCTTCGTCCCACGCCCCTTCAACCTGGTAAGCCGCAGTGCCGACCCCGAAGAGAAACTCCTTCCCAACTGCCGGCAGCGACCGCTTTGCCGGGATCCGCTGCTTACTCACCCTGGACACCATTGCGCCGTGAAATCTGACGCTTGATCTCTTCAAACCGCTCCCGGGTGAGCGGAAAACGAAAGACGAAGTACGCCGAGATCAGGAAAAAGAGCCCCGGCGCTATTCCGAGGAGAAGGCGGATCCCGGTAACAGCGCTTGCGGGTTGAACCGGTGCAGGACCCTGCGTGCTGCTTTCAATGTAGCCGAATACCCCGAGCATGGATGATGCGCCTGCTATTGCAATTGCCGATGCCACCTTGTACAGAAACATGGTAATGCCGTAAAACGCACCCTCCCGTCGAACGCCGTTCTTCAGTTCGTCCACCTCTATTACATCCGGAATTATGGAGAACGGAATGACCTGCGTTGCAGATATGCCGATTCCGGCGCATGCCGCCACTGCAATTACGAAGATGAGATTGCCCGCAGGTACTATGAGTACAAACAGGAGGACAGCCGTCAGATAGAATGCAGCCGTAATGTATGCCCGCCGCTTTCCGAGTCTCTCCCCCAGCATGATCCAGAGCGGAGCGGCCGCAATAGCCACAACAAGCGGGATTGCCATCACAACGAATGTCAGACTGTCGGGCACATTGACAACATGCTTCAGGAAATAGATAAGAAGCGTCTGGATCAGATCAAATCCCACCATATTGAACAGGAACATAGCGAGGACAAGACGAAACTCCCGCAGCTGGAGTATGGAACGGAAGGTCTTGAGCAGACCGGCAGGTAAGACCGGTTCCTGAGAATGCACCCGCTCGTGCGTTCCAAAGAATGTGATGATCAGCGTACCGGTTATTATGGTGCCAAGGATGACTCCCATGATTGGAAAACTGGAGAGGTACTCCTTCTTGCCGGGAAAAATAACGTCGACGATCAGCATTATTCCGGCCGCGGCCGCCAGTGTCCCGACAAAGGAGAATCCCATCTTGTACCCGGAAATGCTGGTGCGTTCGTCGTAGTTCTGGGTCAGCTCGGGCAGCATTGAATTGTAGGGTATGGCGACAATCGTGAATGCGGTATTGAAGAGCATGGTGACCGCCACGTAGTAGATGAACAGATACGTGCTGTTGTGTGTTGGAACAATCCAGAGCAGAAAGAACATGATTCCGAACGGCAGCGCGCCGGCCAGTATGTACGGCCGCCGCCGGCCGAATCTGCTCCGTGTCCTGTCCGAGATTATCCCCATGAGGTAGTCGGTTATTGCATCCCAGAGCCTCGCTATGAGCACAATAGAACCTGCCCACGCGGGGGATACTCCGGCTACGTCAGTCAGGAAGAACACCAGGTAGAAGCCGATGCCTCCGTACGCGACATTGTTGGCAAAATCTCCAAGACCGTAGGCGATTTTTTCACGAACTGGAACAACATAGCCGCTCTTCATCTGATCACCTCTGTGCTCGTTTCAGATAGTTTCAAATTTTTCCAGGAAAGGGTAAAGTGTTATCCGTTCACTTGGCAATTTTATTACAAAAAAAGGATAACAGGGGGATCCCTTGGACAACCACAGAATGGACCGCGCCGCGCGCCGCGGAATAGCAGGAAAACTCCTGGCAGGCTTTGTCGGTGTCATCGTGATGTTCATCGCGGCAATAACGATTTTCTACGTCTCCTACCTCGAGGTACTGCGGGGCAATCAATCCAGCACGCAGACATTCCGGATTCTCCTGGAGACAAGTGCAATTCAGGAGGCATTCGCGAACGCAAACGCCGCGCAGCGGGGATACATTGCCACTCAGGAACAGAAGTACCTTGCGGAGTACAACGCCGGAGTCAAGACTCTTCAGTCGAACCTCGATCAACTCCAGGCCCTGACAAAGAACGAGCCGGGACAGAAAACAAGCATTGACAATCTCGTCGCAGCCGGGAAGACGTGGCAGACCGAGTTTCTCCAGCCGTTGCTCATGCTCGCGCGGAGCGGGCAGGCGGTGCCGGCCTCCTTCTTCGACGAGGGCACCAGCGAAGTGCAGAAGATGCGCGCAATCCTTGACAAGATCCGCTCTGCCGAGGAGGGGCTCCTGAAGCAACGGGCCGCGCAGCTGCAATCGTCTACACGGGTATCCACGGTGGTACTCTTCGGCGGCACTCTTGTCGCTATAGTCATTGCATTGCTGATTGTCATGTTCATGGGGCGGACAATCGCACGACCGCTCATGGCACTCTCTTCGCTGTCTGCGCGAATTGCGGAGGGCGATCTTACCGTTGCGCCGCCCCGGTTGAAATCCCGGGACGAGGCAGCCGCTCTTGCATCATCATTTGAACAGATGCGTACAAGTCTCCGGTCAATTGTCGAGCTTCTTGGCTCAATCAGCAGGGACAGCGGCAGCATTGGCGAGCGGCTGGCAACAAACACGGAGGAGAACTCGGCTGCGCTCGAACAGCTTTCGGTGTCGCTCAACAACATCCACCGCCGGTTTACCGGGTTGGATACCGATCTGCAGAGTGCGGATGTGTCGGTGCAGGAACTCAGAGGATTTCTCGAAAAGGTCCTGAGTCTGATTGACGCCGAAGGAGCTTCGGTTAACGAGTCTTCGGCCGCGGTTCAGGAACTGGTTGCATCAATTACCCACATTGCGCGGGTTGCTCAGGAGAAGCGTTCAGCGACCGAGGAACTTGCCGGCGTTGCGCATCAGAGTGAAGACGAGATGCGGGAACTGGTGGAAACCATGGAGACCATATCCTCGTCTGCAGACATGATTGGTGAACTGACCACTGTAATAAACGAGCTTGCGGACCAGACGAATCTCCTGGCAATGAATGCGGCCATCGAGGCGGCCCATGCCGGAGAGCACGGACGCGGGTTCGCAGTTGTTGCGGACGAGATACGCAAGCTTGCCGAAACTACCGGAGAGAGCTCGAGGAATATTTCGGCTTCGTTGAAGGACGTCGTTGCCCGGATAGAGACGAGCTCGAGCATCAGCAGGAAGACAGGCCGGTCAATGACGGCGCTGGCGGCCGGAGTCCGAAACGTGTCCGAGGCAATGGGTGAGATGAGTTCAGGACTCGAGGAGATGAACGCGGGGACAAGCGAGATTACCGGCGCCCTCGGAGAACTTGTGCAGAGAACGGAGGACGTAAGGGCTTCAGGCGGACAGATGGCTGAACGCATAGCGGGCCTCGAGAAGACAATCAGCGGGATTGTCCGTTTTTCGCAGGACGGGACCCGGTCCCTCGGGGAAAGCGTGGCAGGAATGTCCCAGATGCTTGAGTCAGTTGCTGAGATGCGGGAGCTCGGCGGTCTGAACGCCGAAACCATCGTTCGCCTGGAACGCGAAATTCAGCGCTTCCAGGTGTGAAAATCGAGGGAAGAGTGCCAACGCCGCGGGCAGACTACAAATGGCTCGATTTCATGACCGCGGCATTCGTTGGCGTTCTGATAATCTCGAACATCGCCTCAACGAAAATACTCGATCTTGGCCCGTTCACTTTCGACGGTGGTACCATTCTTTTCCCGGTGGCGTATGTATTCGGCGATGTTCTTACCGAAGTCTACGGCTATCGCCGTTCGAGACGCGTTATCTGGACCGGCTTTCTCTGGCTCTTCATTGCCGCCGCGGTCTTTTCAATTGTCGACGTGCTTCCGCCTGCTTCGGGGTGGCAGCTGCAGAAGAGTTTCCATGCAATTCTCGGGCAGACACCGCGCATTGTTGCGGCAAGTCTTGTGGCGTATTTCGCGGGTGAGTTTTCCAACAGCTTCATCCTCGCTAAAATGAAGATCCTGACACAGGGGAGATGGCTCTGGACACGAACCATCGGATCCACGCTCGTGGGAGAGGCAATCGACACCTGCATTTTCCTCGGCATAGCGTTCCTCGGAGCATTGCCTTTTCCGCTGCTATTTTCTGTTTTTGTATCGAACTATATATTCAAGGTCGGCGTGGAAGTTCTGGCAACCCCGGTGACGTATCGAGTGGTCGGAGCGCTGAAGCGGATTGAGCACTCGGACGTGTATGACTACCATACAAACTTCAATCCATTTGCGACTCAGGAGCGCACATAGTCATGGCATATATCGATTCACGAAAGCCCATTCCGCTTCTGCTTCGCCTTGGAATCCGCATTGCGGAGCGCAAGACCGGTAAATCAATGCTGGCCGCGCGACTCCTTGCGTGGTATCCACGCGCTGCATGGAGCTCAGGAATCCTGGAGGCGCTTGTTGCTCATGGAGATCGGGATGTGGAAGCGAGGATCCTCAAGCTGGTCCGGATCCAGGTTTCATTTGCCGTCTCATGCGCATTCTGCATAGACATGAACGCTTTCCAGTACGAGCGGCTCGGCATATCCGACGAGGAAATTCGCGCGCTTCAGGGACATGTGGATCTGGAGGCGGTTCCGTCCTTTACTGAGAGGGAGCGCGCGGCGGTGCGTTACACACGGCAGGCGTGTTCGACGCCGCTCGAGTTCACGCCTGAGGTAATAGATGGTGTGCGGAGACTTTTCAGTGCCCGAGGCATGGTTATCCTCGCGACGACAATCGGGCAGGTGAACTACTGGGCAAGAACTATCCAGGCCCTCGGCGTGCCGCCCGCAGGATTCAGCGAGCAGTGCACCGTCGGGCAACGTTCACTGCTCAACCTGGAGGGATACGGGAGTCTTCGCGCTCCATCGGATCCCGAATAGTCTATTCCTCTTCCTCTTCCTCTTCCTCTTCTTCCTGGTCCGTCTCCGCCGATGGTTCGGCCTGGACGGGCTGTTCATCCTTCGGCAGACAATCCGCGCAGAGATTTGCATCGTTGAACATGATCTGGTCGAAGGTCAGCGTCTTCGAACAGGACTTGCAGCGGAACCGGAACGGAAACATATGCTCCCGAAGCAGCCAGCCGACGACGGCGGCTGCCGCGAAAAAGACCAGCAGAAGCCACTCCGGCAGCTTGAATGTCACCAGGCTGTTCGCGAACGTGAAGAGAAGAAACACCAGGATCGCTATGTAGAGCGTTGCAAACCGTTTCTTTTGCGCCTTCTCCCGGTATCGACGCTGAATCAGGTTCAACGCCAGAAAGCCCAGAAAGACCCAGTTAAAATACTTTACGATAAATTCCGAAATTGGATGTGCCATGTTAGTTTAGGAGAGTTTACCCTGCGGAACGCGTACGGGTCAATCGGGCCGTGAGCACTGGCAGGAAAACCGTTGCATTCTCGGCAGTGCAGTGTATAATCAAAATGCAGCGTGCCTTCTACGATAAATCTATGAACAAACGGCTATCTCCAAATGATCACCCGGGACGGGGACCACTCGTCATTCTCATTCTGGCTGTACTGTCGGCATCGCCTGCATTTGCACAGGACCTTCGGATGCTCTACATGGCTCAGGCCGGCTATCAGCCTCAGAGTATCCTCGAGCGTGCTGCGGCATTTTCCCGGGGTGCCGGGGTGCGTGTAGACGTAACTTTCACCGAGTACGAAGACCAGTACTCGCTTATCGGCGCAACGGCCGCCGGAAATGCGCCGGGTTTCGACATTATTCTCCTTGACTTGATATGGACTGCGGATTTCGCTTCCCGTCAATTGATCGATCCGGTGCCGGACGCCATGGTGAAGGTTGTCCACGAGGATACCGTTCCTTCGCTCTATCGCGGGTTCGAGTATGACGGAAGACTCTGGGCATACCCGTTTCTCGCAAACTTTCAGCTCTTGTACACGAATCGGGATCTGCTCCAGAAGGCCGGGTTTTCCCGTCCGCCCTCGACAATGGAAGAGCTGGTGCAGATGGCGCAGGCTGCAAAAGATCGCGGGGTTGCGGAATATCCGCTTTTTGATTCATGGAAGAAACAGGAGGGACTCATCTGTGATTTTGTCTGGCTCGTCGGAGCCTTCGGCGGCAACATAGACGGGCGTAACGGCAGATTGGACGTTCTCCAGAAACCGGCGGTGCAGGCGCTTTCCTTCATGGTGGATGTCCTGGACCGTGGCCTGATGAATCCGTATTCGCTGCAGTCGGATGAAGTGTTGTCTGCGGATGTGTTCCTCTGGGGGGATGCGATGTTCACAACGAACTGGACTTTCATTTTGGGCAGAATGGATGAGATCCCCTTCAATACTACGAATTTCCAGGCGAGTCTGATTCCGGTATCTGCCGCGGTGAAGCAGTCGAAGACAGCGATTACCTCGTCGGTGAGCGGATTTCAGGGCCTGAGCGTCATGAGGGGAAGTCGCCTGAAGGACCTTGCATGGAAGTTCGTGTCGTATCTCTCGTCGCCCGAGTTTGCGCGTCAGCATCTGGATGAGATGCCGGTGTGGAAGTCGGTCTGGAATGAACCGTGGACGCACCATCGAGATGGGTATCTGGATATCAAGCAGTTGGAGATTGCGGGAGTTCAGAATAGGCCGTCGGACCCGCAGTATCGGCAGATCAGCCTGATCCTGCAGAAATGGCTGTTCAAGGCGCTAAACCAGGAACTGCGTCCGGTGGAAGCGTTGACACAGGCGCAGCATGAGATTGATGGACTGCGTGAGGTCGGGAGTGGCCCGTCCGGCAATCCATCTCCCTAGGAAGACGGCATCGTATGGCAGTTGCAGGCTGGAGACGACTGAAAATTTCCACGAAGGTTGCGCTCTCCATTTCACTGATTGTAATCGCGCAGGCGGTGGTTCTTCAGATCGGTACCTCTCGGCTCATCCGGCTGACCAATAAACAGTACTTCAGCCAACAAATGGAGACCCGACTTCGCGGGATTGGCACCTATCTGAGCGAGACGCTGAACGACATGCAGGTGAAGGCGAACCTTCTGGCCGGTCAGAAAAAGGTTGTCGAGTATACAGAATACCGGCTCAGGAACATGCTCTATCGTGAGCTTACTCTCTTCAAGACCCCGCTTCGTATTGACTCTATCGCCATTTTCCTCTCGCCTGACCGCGCCTTCCTGAGTGTCGGCGATGTCGAGCATTCCGATCCCGCTTTCGGGCGTCGGCTTTCCGAGGTGTTCAGCTCAGGCAGAGGGTTCTTCGTATCGCGGCAGCCACTTTCGGTCAGGTTGTGGGTATTCTCGAAGATCGTCAAGGAGAACAAGATCCTCGGGGTAGTCGGACTTGCCCTGGATATCGACCGTGCCTTTGTGAACCGACTCGAAAACAACACGGACGCAATCGTCCTGCTCAGTATTGGAAATCACATCATCGATACATGGAGCGTCTCCCCCGGGCTGCGTTTCGAAACGGCGACCATGGCCGGGAAGCTCCTGCTCAGCGACAGTTATCAGACCGTCGGGGACTACATGGCGGGCGCCATCTCGCTGTCAGTGCTGGGGGAAAAGAACGCAGCCGCCATCTGCCTGGTGGACATGAGCAGCGCGTTGCAGCTCATAACGCGCCACAATCAACTATTCACGATATACACGCTCCTCATCCTGGCGGTGGCACTCGGCGCAAGTTATCTGTTCTATCGGATCACATTTCTACGGCCTTTCAGTCGGCTCCAGAGAGCAGTAAGAAGGATATCCGACGGGGATTTCGACTACTCAATTGAGCGTACCGGATACGATGAAATTGGTGAGTTCGCTGCGGCATTCGAGAACATGAGACGCAGCCTCATTCGTCGGGACGAGGAGCTCTCGCAACTCGAACGGTTCAACAACCTCATCCTCGACAACGTTCGTTCCGGGATTGTTACCGTCGACCTTTCCGAACGGATTGTTTCCTGCAATCCGGCCGCCCAGGTCATCATGGGGATCGGCACAGGCAGTGCAATAGCACTCACCGACCTGCCGCCGGTGCTTGTTGTCGAGATACAGGCGGCATTGCGTGAGAATCGGTTTGTTACCGGGAAGGAAGCACGGATATCAATCGGCAGGCGGGAGGTCATTCTCTCGATTACGACCTCTCCGCTCGTAGCGCGGAGTCACGGCTACCTCGGCGTTACCGCAATTGTGGTAGATGCGACGCGGGAGCGGAGACTTGAAGAGCAACTCGAGCGTTCTTCCCGCATGGTCGCAATGGGAGAGATGGCTGCCGGAGTTGCGCATCAGATCAGAAATCCGATCGCCATCATGAAGGTCTCTGCCGGAATGCTGCAGACGGACATGAGCGACGAAAGCAGCCTAGTTGAGTCCAGGAGTCTTGCCGACGTCATCGTGAACGAGATAGACAATCTGGACCGTGTCGTGAGTAACCTGTTGAACTTCACCCGGCCCATTCGGCTGAACCGACAGAGTCGGTGGGTGAGGGAGACCATAGATGACGCACTTCGGCTCGTTCCCCTCTACCAGTATCCGGATGCACGTCTGGATGTTCGCGTGCACGACTCGGCGCTGATGTTTCCGATCGACAAGAATCTCCTCGAACAGATAGTTGCCAATCTGGTCCAGAACTCACTTGAAGCAATGACCTCGCCGGGAACAATTCACATACGTGCGTTTCTTCGGGACGATACACTCTGGATTGAAGTGGAGGACGAGGGGCCCGGCATCAGTGAAGAAATTGCACAGCAGATGTTCACGCCGTTCTTCACAACGAAGAGTACCGGCACGGGACTCGGGCTTTCAATTGTCCATCGTCTGGTCGAGCAACACGGCGGGACTGTAGACCTTCGCTCACGCGCCGGACAGGGAGCGCTTTTTCGAATTATTCTCAGGCCGACTGAAGGGGAATCCGCATGAAACAGATACTTATAGTGGATGACGAAGGGAACATGAGGACGGTTCTTTCACTACTGTTCAAGAAGGCGGGATTCCAGGTCCGCAGCGCTGAAAGCGGGCAGAAGGCTCTGGTTGAACTGGAGCGTTCGATGTTTGATCTTGTCCTTACGGATTTGCGGATGCCGGTCATGGACGGCATGAGTCTGCTCGAAGCGCTGCGCAAGGAACATCCGGAGCTTCCGGTCGTTGTAATAACAGCCTATGGTACTGTCGAGATGGCGGTTGACGCGATGAAGAAAGGGGCAATCGATTTCATTGCAAAGCCGTTCAAGAATGATGAAATCCTTCACGTTGTGCGCCGCGCGCTGGACGTTGATCGGCTTAAGCAGCAGAATTCACTTCTCCAGCAGGCATCCTTTCCCGAACTGATCTATCGGTCCGACTCGATGGCCCAGGTCATGGGAGTCATCCAGAAGGTCGGACCGGTTTCCACGCCGGTTTTGTTGATCGGAGAAAGCGGAGTGGGGAAGGAGGTAGTGGCCCGGACCATTCACCGGTTCTACTGCGGAGAGAAGGATTACGTCCCGTTTGTGAGCATTAACTGTCCGGCGGTCCCGGAGCCGCTGCTCGAGAGTGAGTTGTTCGGCTATCGGAAAGGAGCCTTTACCGGTGCCACGAAGGATTTCAAGGGCAAGGTGCGGCTCGCGGACCACGGTACGCTATTCCTGGATGAGATTGGAGAGATGCCGATGAACATTCAGCCGAAACTGCTCCGATTGCTCGAGACAAAAACGGTCGAGCCGCTCGGTTCGGCCGAGTCCGTCCGCATTTCAACGCGATTCATCTGCGCGACAAATCGCGACCTGAAGTCGCTGGTTAAGGCAGGCCAGTTCCGGGAGGATCTGTATTACCGGATCAACACTATCACCGTTGAGGTGCCGCCGGTTCGTGAACGTCGCGACGATATCCTTGCTCTCGTGAATCACTTCCTTGCGTCCTTCTCTGTTGAGCTGGGCAAACCGGTCTGCAGCCTGAGCGATGACGCACGGGAAGCCATGCTCGCGTATTCATGGCCGGGAAATGTGCGTGAGATCAAGAACGTCATCGAGCGCGCGGTCGTCCTGACGTCGGGGAGTATTATCGAACTCGGCGATCTTCCTGTGGAGTTTCGCTCCGTGGGTGCGTCGGCGCAACCGGGAGGGGGTGGAAATCGGCTGGAGGAGATTGAAAAGCGGACGCTGCAGGATGCGCTGTTGTCGGCGGAGTGGAACGTCTCGGCTGCCGCGCGGAGTCTGGGCATAAGCAGAAACACCATCCGGTACCGCATGCAGAAGCACGGCCTTGGTGGCGAAAGCCTGGAACCGGACGACGCGTTCCGGTCCGGTGCCTTTGGTTGATGGTGCATATAAACCACCGCGTTGGTGCATTTGCACCAACATATCCGATTCATGGGGCGGGATAGGCCAACAGACGAGTCGCAGTCCGTCACGGCCGGATGGGCGTGTGCAGCGCGTCTGCAGGCGGTTCTCGGGAGACGCCGATGAGATCAATGCGAAATCCGATAAGTCATTCCATATAAATAACTTAGGATTCACAGTATTCTTCCCGGATATGGCAGGAGAGTTGCGGGATCCGGTCTCCTCCTTGTCGACTCTCCAGCGTGAACTTCAGCCTGCCACGACTTTTGGCATACTCTTTGCATTAGTGTTCTGCATCACTCACTCCACAAAGGGGGGTAACATGAGGAAGATTTTCTCAATTGTGCTGGCTGTTGTCATGGTGCTTGGTCTTTCGGCCACGGCATTCGCCGGAGGTCAGAACGAAGCCGGACAGCAGACTCCTGCCAAGAAAGGGGCCGTTCGCATTGGTCTGTCGTTTTCCGATTTTGCAACCGAGCGTTGGCCTCGCGAAGCTGCGGAAATGACCAAGCTCGCCTATGCACAGGGTGCCCAGGTCATTACGCAGGTCGCAAACCACGATGCGAAGCTGCAGAATGATCAGATCTCGAACATGGTTCTGCAGGGTGTTGATGTTCTTATTATTGTCGCCGAAGACGGCGCTGCCGCGGCCACCGCAGTCAACGACGCCGCGAGAGCCGGAATCAAAGTCATTGCCTACGATCGCCTGATCAAGAGTGACAAGGTGTCTGCGTATATTTCGTTCGACAACGTCGCGGTCGGTGAAGCGCAGGCAAGGGGCGTTCTGAAGGTTAGAGACAGTGGCAATTTCGTCATGCTCGGCGGAAGCCCGACGGACAACAATGCCGTTCTGTTTCGCAAAGGCCAGATGAACATCATCCAGCCTCTCATTGACAAGGGGCAGATCAAGGTCGTTGCCGACCAGTGGGTAGAGAACTGGGAACCCGCGAACGCAACGAAGGTCATGGAGAACATCCTGACAGCGACGAAAAACAACATTGATGCAGTTGTTGCTTCCAATGACGGCACCGCACTTGGCGCGCTCCAGGCAATGCGTGCACAGGGGCTTGCCGGGAAAGTTCCGATCTCGGGACAGGACGCTACCGCATCCGGTTGCGCTTCCATAGTCAACGGTGGGCTGACCATGACCGTCCTGAAGGACATCCGCAAGCTCGTTCCAATGGCTATCGATATGGCGGTCAAGTTTGCGAAGAACGAACCGGTTTCCGGGTTGAAGTCCTACGCGCTTGCCGACCTTACCCTCGACAAGAATCTGAAGGGAAACATTCCCTGCCAGTTCCTGCCGGTTGTCAGCGTGGATAAGAGCAATGTCTACGCCGAGGTCATTAAGACCTGCTTTCAGCCGTACGACGAAGTCTATCGTGACGTACCGGCTGCACAGCGACCGCCGAAGCCGGACTGTGCGCAGTAGTTGAAGAGAGAACTCACTGTGAACCGGTAGATGTCCGAATGCAGTCGGGTGGCATGCGCCCCCGGCTGCATTCGCGGAAACGCCGGTCTGGAATCAGGAGGCAAAGGTGGCGGAGTCAAGCGGAGAGTACATTCTCGACATCCGCGATGTGACCAAGGAGTTTCCCGGTGTTGTTGCCCTGAAGGATGTTTCGTTCAAAGTCCGCAGGGGGGAAATTCACGGGCTGTGCGGTGAAAACGGCGCCGGCAAGTCTACGCTCATGAAGATCCTGTCAGGCGTGTATTCGCATGAATCCTACTCAGGTGAGATCTCGATGGCCGGCGAGAAGCTGGAGTTTATCCAGGGGGCAATCCGGCAGGCAATTGAGAAGGGTATCGCTATAGTCTATCAGGAGCTCGCGCTCATTCAGCAGATGACTGTGGGAGAAAACATATATCTTGGTCGCGAGCCGGTCGAGTTCGGATCCATTAACTGGCCCAACCTCTACTCCCACACCAAGGAGCTGCTGGAGCGATTCGGATTGAATATCCCGTTTCAGGCAAAGGTTTCAGATCTGCCGGTCGGAAAGCAGCAGATGGTCGAGATTGCGAAGGCGCTCAGCGAGGACGCCGCATTGCTTATTCTGGACGAACCGACCTCGGCGCTGACCGAGAATGAAGTAGACACATTGATGGGCATACTTGCCCGACTCAGGGAACAGGGAGTTACGTGCATCTATGTGTCTCACAAGCTGGAAGAGTTTTTTCGGATTGCAGATACGATTACGGTGCTTCGCGATGGTCAGGTTGTAGATACGCGACCAATTGCGGAGGTGACCACCGCCTCCATCATTTCGATGATGGTTGGCCGTGAAATGAAGGAGCGATTCCCGCGAGCAGATCGGACTCCCGGTGACGTCATTCTGGAAGTCGATCACCTCCAGGTGGAGGATCCTGAGCAGCCTGGACGTCTGATTATCAAGGATGCGTCGTTTGCGCTCCGGAAGGGAGAAGTCCTTGGCATTGCGGGACTCATGGGCTCCGGACGGACCGAGCTTGTCACGTCCATCTTTGGCGAATACGGAAGGATCGTCGGCGGCCAGCTGCGTCTGAACGGGGAACCCATCGTCATTCGTTCCGCGCGGGACGCAATGAAGCACGGGATCAGCCTGGTACCCGAAGACAGGAAACTTCTCGGACTGGTGCTGAACCAGACAATCATCGAGAATATCGCGTTGCCGAATATGGACCAGTTTGCGAGTTTCATGCGCATTCGGAAGCTCGAAGAACTGAAGGCCTGTCTGCACTTCGCGCAGAGTCTTCGGATCAAGGCACCCAATCTGACTGCGGTTGTCAATTCTCTGAGCGGCGGCAACCAGCAGAAGGTGGTTATCTCGAAGTGGCTCATGTCGAAACCACTCATGCTTATCCTCGACGACCCAACTCGTGGGATTGATGTCGGTGCAAAATACGAAATCTACAAACTCATAAACGAGCTTGCGAAGGAAGGAGTTGCCATTGTCATGATCTCGTCGGAGCTCGAAGAGGTAATGGCAATGAGCGACAGGATCATGGTGTTGAGCGAGGGGAGAACCACCGGTACCTTGAGCGGTTCGGAGGCGACACAGGAAAAGATCATGACTCTGGCAATGGGAATTGCCGCACAATAGAGGAGGGGGAGGATGTCGGACGCCACCACGGCCCCGGGCAAGTTGCCCGAAAGAGATTTGGTAACGCTGATTCGAATGAACCTGAAATCCTACACTATGGTGATTGCGCTTCTGCTTATCTGGCTGTTGTTCGGAGCAATGACGAACTGGCTCTTCCTGTCGCCGAGGAATCTTTCGAATCTGTTCCGCCAGATGTCGATCATTTCGTTTCTCGCAACAGGCATGGTCCTTGTCATTGTTGCCGGGAACATAGACCTTTCGGTTGGCTCGGTAACCGGTTTCGTGAGTGCGGTTACCGCCTACATCCAAGTGGACATCATGCCGGATCTTCTTCCGAAGATCTTCCACGGCCTGGTCGAGCCGCAGCTGGGAGTCGTGTCTACCATCATATCTGTGGTCAGTGCGTTGCTGGTCGGGCTGCTCGTGGGGATCTGGCAGGGCGCCATCATTGCATATCTCCGTGTACCTGCTTTCATTGTCACCCTCGGCGGTATGCTCATCTTTCGAGGTGGGGTGCTCGCGGTTACGCAAGGCCGGACCATTACTCCGATCGAAGACCCCTTGCGCCTCATTGCACAGGGATATGTCTCCGACACCCTGGGCCTCATCATAGCTGCAGTGGTGGTCGTGCTGATCTTTCTTGGCATTATACGGGGGCGTTCGCGGAAGCGCGAATATGGATTTGCGCTTCCGAAGCTTCAGAGAGATCTTGTGCGGGCATTTTTCTTTTCGGCAGTTGTTGTGGCCTATGTAGTGGTCATGAACCTCTATCGAGGAGTGCAGAATCCGGTTCTGTTGCTTGCAGTAATAGCGGTCATTATTACCTATGTGGCAAAGAATACCCGATTCGGTCGTTACGTCTATGCACTTGGAGGCAACCGTGAGGCCACACGGCTTTCGGGAATCAACATAAGTCAGAACGTATTTCTTGTGCATGTTCTCATCGGCGTGCTCTGTGGTGTCGCGGGCGTTGTGCTGACCGGCTATGTTGCCGCCGGAACCACCGGGGGCGGCACCAACTATGAGCTCGACACTATTGCATCCTGCGTTATCGGCGGTACGAGCCTCATGGGAGGAGAAGGCACCATCTTCGGGGCAATTATCGGCTCGGTAATCATGGCGAGCCTGGTAAACGGAATGAGCGTCATGAACATGGAATTCTTCTGGCAGTATATCGTTCGCGGTCTCGTGCTTATCTTTGCAGTCTATATCGACGTCGTCTCCAAACGGGCGCGATAGAGACTACTGCGTGGTCGCAATCCGTCCGCCGCGCGCACGGCGGACGGCGAGTACCGATCGAAGCGTTACCATGCTCAGTATGACGACGCCGCCAAGAACGGCATAAATGGACGGTGCCTCGCCGGCAAAAATGAATACCCACACAGGATTCAGGATAGGTTCGAGCAGCGTTATTATGGACGTTCCGATTGCCGTCAGATGGCGGATTGCGAACGAGAAAAGGAGAGAGCTCAGCCCGACCTGAAAGATTCCGAGTGCCGCGAGGCCTATCCATCCGGCAATGTCCGGGTGCGGCCCGGGGGCGAAGTAGAATGGAATGGCGGCAAGTGCTGCAAGACCATGACCGAGCACTATCGATTCGACTGGAGATCCGTCCTTCTGCATCCGCATGAATACCAGAAACAGGGCCATGAACACGCCGCTCAGTATGGCAAGGGCATTGCCCCACCGTGCGGTCAGCGAGATCCTGTCCAGCAGGAAGAGCGTCATACCCCCGAAGACCACAGCCATGATGATCCAATCGGAGATGAACGGTCGTTCCTTCAGCAGCCAGATTCCAAAAACCGCCACAAATACCGGTGCCAGATACTGCAGAAAGATTGCGTTTGCCGACGTAGTGAGCTTGTTCGCGGCTACGAAAGCAAACATCATTGCCGCGTAAAAGAATGCTGCAAGCAGCTGGGCTGCGGACATCGTGAAACGGGGTCTGCCGATGGAAACGAGGAGAACAATTGCCGAGATTGCGCTGCGTACGCCCGCAATGGCGATCGGGTTCCACTGAATGAGCTTAATCAGTACGCCGCTGGAACTCCACATGCATGCAGTTACAACCAGTGCGGCAATAGCACGTTTTCTGTCGCCAACGGCCTCGACCGAATTTGAACCGTTCATTCCGGGGCGCTTCTGATCCTTTTCTTTCAATGGGATAAGAAGAGGATGCTATCACACCCGAGGCGCACTGATCAATCTTGAACTGCTCAGGTCCCGGTCGCCAGTGCAACTATCATTTCAGTGACGTATCCGATGAAGAGTCCTCCTGCCACGGTGGCGAGCAGGGTGGTCTTCTTGAGCGACTTCCGGCCAAGTACGGCCAGCTCGAGGGTAACATAGATGAGAGAACCACCCGCAATTGAGAGAAAGATTGCGGTTGCCAGAAGTGATTGCCAGATGGATCCCACCAAGGTACCGACGAATGTCGGGCCGCCCGCTATGAGTCCTGCACCTGCTATGAAGCGGGCTGAAGGACGCGTGCCGGTGAGCGGAGCGGCAACGCCGAATCCCTCGGTCATATTGTGGAGTCCGAAGCCGATGATAAGCACAAGCGCCAGAGAGACGGCGCCCGAGGATGCCGATTGACCGATTGCAAGGCCTTCACCGAAATTATGCAGACCGATGCCCGCGGCAATCGAAAGAGATATTGAGCGCGCGTTTACCGTTGCCACCGCGGTATTACCGGCCTGACTCCCGGGGACTTCGGGGCTTTCGACCGAATCCTGTTCAGCGCGGATAGCCGTGGACCTCCTCATTGCGGGTTGAACAACCCTTTTTTCAATGAACGGTATGCCGAGCAGACCGACCGCAATTCCGGCTATTACGAGAACGAGCATCCCAATTCCGCCGGCTGTCGAGAGCTTGCCGGTAAGGATGCTATGAACGGAACCCTCACCAATCTCGAAGACCTTCGAGACAATTTCGATGGCAAGGAAGAGCAGGATTCCGGTGGCGATGCCATTCATGCCCGCCTTTACCCCCGGCTTGAGCGTTCGAAGTGTGGCGAGTGGGAGCCCGAGAAAAATGGTCAGTCCCGCAATGGCACCGAGTAACAGCAGTTGACCAAACGGCATATAATCCTCCAGCACGCAAGAATCAGGATTCGATATATTATCGAAACAGTCATGAATTGTAAACCTGATAGAGTGTCGGCGATCTGCGCGATCGTGAGGCCATTGTCTCGGGGCTTGCTTACTGCCACGCAGATTGTTGAAAAGTTACCATACGCCGGTCGGAGTTCTGT
>CAZKMA010000063.1:0-27901 GCA_964553615.1 uncultured Spirochaetales bacterium
ACTCGAACCGACACACCCGTGAAGGCGGCAGATTTTGAGTCTGCTGCGTCTACCAATTTCGCCACGCCGGCTTGAACGTGCTGGATTTGATCATAGACTTTAGCCGATCACCCGGCGCTTGTCAACGAATCGTTTTCCACCGGAATACCGGCCGGCGGACCATCAATCGATATACCCTTTTGCTACCACAAGCCCCATGACATAGTTGAGGAGTTTCATGTCCAGATCGCCCGCGAAATCCGAGACGGAGTCCCGAACGAACTCCCAGTCTTCCGCGTAGAGAGGATCGTTGTCCTCATCGTATTCTTCGTTCAGGAGGTCTATCACGTCACCCATATACGTGGTGTAGTCCAGGAGTTCGGGGAACTCACCCTGTCTGTCCGGAAAGTGATCGATGAGATAGGCAAAGATATCCGCACGCATGTCCGCCGGCAGACCGGCAAGGCTCAGGTCGAACGTTGTACGTACCTGTTCCGCGATTTCATCCGCCGGCGCCTCGCGGAAGTCTTTTCGCATCCTGCGAATTCGCCGTCTAAATCTCTCTGATGCAAACATTACTGGCTCCCATTGACTAAGCATTATACGATACCATAAGATGTTTCGTCAGCGCACCCGGCAGGTGATTTATCGTGGAGGATCGCGGCGCACCGACCTGTATCGACTCGTTTGGTTACCCGGATTGCTACCCATCGGAGAATTTTCGTGAACCGGCGGTTTTTTCTTCAGTACACAGGTACCATGTCTATCATGGAGTTGATCGGAATTGCGAAAAAGACGCCGGGAGGGCTCGATCGAGTACGTTTCTGCCATGTCGGTGCAACGCCGCGCGCGTCGAATGCATGATGGTTCATTCTTACCGTGAAATGTCAAACGCTCTGCTCCCTGGTGTTTATCTCCGTGTTGGTGCTCGGAAGTTGTTCGTCCGGACCTGCGCCGAGGCAGCTGCCTCCTCTCGACGTGGCGGCGCTCGCACAGAAAGGGACTCCGCTTTCGGTCGCGCTTGTCGCTGCCGAAAAGATCCCGGATGTCCACTCGCGGATCTTCGCCTACACTGAAATCGCCAAAGGATACGCCGCAACAGGAGACATCGACAATTCGGTAATGCTGCTCGACCGAATAATCAAGCTCACCGATATTTCCAATCTTACCCAGGACAGCGCGGACATCGAGAGTTCAGTAGCCGATGTATTCGTGAAGGCTGGACAGACGGCACGGGCTGTTGCTCTCCTTCAGAATGCGCTCGTCAACGCCAGGTACGTGAAGGACGATACGAACCGCGGGATCGTGCTCGAGAAGATCATTTCCGCCTGCTTTGACGCCGGTCCGGCCGCCTATGATGTGCTTCGCCAGACAATCCAGGCGGTATACATCATCCAGGATCTCTGGGTTCGAGCCTCGGTGCTGATCGATACCGCCCGTCGGTACCAGGAATCCGGGAGTGCACAGCCGGTGAACGTTCTCCTTCAGCAGGCAATACCGGCTGCAGGAAGCATTGGCAGTCCATGGCTCAAAGCTCTTGCCCTTTCCGATATTGCGGTTCGTTTTCAGAGCCTGGATAACGGGGATTCGGCGGACTATTATGCATCCCGGGCTCTCGACCAGATTACCTCCGTCAGGGTCGTTCGACGAAGCGAGGAAGATGCGAGCCGTGTGCTTCAGGTTTCCCAGAATCTTGCACGGCTTCACATGGTCAATCAGGCAATCCAGGTCCTCCAGACGGTGGAGTACACCTACCTGCGCGCACAGGGATTCGCTCAGATTGCAGAGACTCTCCACGCTCAGGATCCGGTAGCCAATTTGGGGCGCGCCCTGGATCTCTGCTCCCGTGCGGTGGACCTTGCCCAGGGGATTCCGGACGATTTTCAGAGGGCGGAAGCCCTTGCCACAATTGCTCAAGCCTATGGCCTGCTCGGGCAGCCACGCCTTGCTCTTGCCACAGTCGCGGTGGCCCAGTCCGAGCTCACGAAAATTGCCAATACCGCTCAACGCGCTGCAGCAGTTCGTTCAGTCGCGCAAGTCGAGCTCCAGTGGGGAAGCACGCCCCGGGCGCTTGGCCTCGTCTCTGAAGTTCAGGACGCGTATTCGCGAGCGTCCACAATGATCCATCTCGTTGAGTTCCTTCTGGCACGAAACGACACCAGCGCCGCCCGCAACGCTGCCACCCTGGCCGAAGAGTATACCGCCCGCACTACCTACCTCAGGGACAACCTCTATCGCGGCATAGCCCTGGCGCGAATACGTCTCGGAGAGTTTTCTCTTGCACTGGCGGATGTGTCGCTGATGAAGGACCCGTACCCGATAGCTACCACGCTTGCCGAGCTGGGGGCCAGTCTGAAGCCTGACAGTCTGCTTGCCGTGAGTGCCGGCGATACGCTTCGATCAATCGCGGCGTCCCTGCTCTCGTCCGAACCGGTTACCCGGCCCGAACAACACGCACCGGCCTCTAAGCCGGCTCCGGCGAACAACCAGGAAGAGGCAACCACGGGCGAGCAGGGACTATAGGCTCAATCCGGCCCAATCCGTGTTCCGGTGAACTCGGTCCCCTCGAGGATGGCGCGAAGGTTTTCTATATTGCGTCCCGCGGCAACAACCACCTGAAGTCCGAGCTCCGCCGCTTTCCGGGTAGCGACCGGGTCAAAGGGGAAATTCGCTCCCGGCTTCCATTCGTCTCCAACAATGCTCCGAAATGCGGACCATGTTACCGTATCCAGAGGCCGTGCCGATGGGTCCTTTTTCGGATCGGCCGTGAAGACCTTCTCGATATTGGACAGGTTTATCACTTCGCGTGCCTTGAATCGTTCGGCAAGAAGCACGGCATCGAAATCTGTGGAAAAACCCGGCTTCCAACCCGCTCCTATGAGGATTCGTCCGGTGAACGGGAAGTCCGCAGTGGGGTCCGTTACCACCGGATCCGGACACTCCGACTGAAACAATGCCCGAAGCAGCTGGCCGTTGAGACGGGTGGCTGCAACGCCAATCCAGTCCTGCTCGGATTCCACCGCGTTGTCGCTTGCCTGTCGATATGCCTGTTGATACGCACGCGCCGGGCCTCCGCCGCCTACAACCAGAATGAGCCTGCGAGAGACGTCGGACGAAAGGTAGGTGTGTACCAGCCCGACGAAGCTGCGCAGGAATGAGACGTCGACCGAATCCGGTGCGACTATCGAGCCGCCCAAGGAGACTACTTTAACCATGATTTCCTCTACCGGTATCCTAGTTCGCCGGCGGAGGAGTGGCAATAGCCGGCGGGATGGAATTGCCGTATTATAGGATCGTTAGTAGTATATTACTGACACAAGATGGAGGAGAAAATGGGCAGGGATTTGACAGCCATGCTTCATGAGTGGCCGTACGATCCTGATCAGACAATGAGAATCATTGTTGCCGAGGACGGACGGAGTGTCCTGCAGGTTCGTTTGCCGCTCGGAATAGAGCAGTACGAGCTGACGGGCCGACCCGACGGATCGCGGCCATTCGACAGGGAGTCCGTCGTGGCGGAAATGCACGATCGGCTGCAGACGTACCGTGAGCTGCACGGGACCGATGCAGATTTCGAATTGAGCCATGACGATTGCGTTCTGCTGCAGAATGAAGGTGTTCTTTACTATTATCGTTATCTGCTGCTTTTCCAGCTCAACGATTTCGTCCGTGTTACTGCCGACACCGAGCACAACCTGCAGGTCTGTGCACTTCTCGAATCGTATTGCGAAAGCGAGGAAGACAGAAACGCGGTGCTTCAGTACAAACCCTATATTCTCCGGATGAACGCCATGGCGCGGGCAATGGCGTCCGTGCACGAGCACATGAAAGAAGCCGCGGAACAGATCCTGAACGGTGCCATAGACGAGATAGAAGCTATGGAGGAGCTGGAGTCTCCGGCGTTTCAGTTCGAACGAATCCGCTCGTTGAATTATCTCCGGTCGGCGCTGAAGCAGATCGATGAGCGCCAGTCCACCGGTCCAGATTCGGCGGGTCCTGAGTCGACGAATCCACGGGAGCGGCTCGAATCTGAGCTCGAAAAGGCAATCGAGGACGAAGAATACGAAAAGGCAGCTCAACTCCGGGATCAGATCAGGAAACTCTCCTGAACCCCGGACAGAGTGCAACCATTGACAAATAGGGGCCGATCCACCACTATTACCATGAATATTTTTCTAATTGCCGTAGGTGGTTAATGCCTTGAAATATGTACGACTATTGATTTTGCTTTTTCTGTGCGGCTTCGTTTTGCCGGCCTTTTCCCAGGAAATACTTACTGCCTCCGCGTATTTCGACAAAATTTCTGCGGATTACGCGAAGATCAACGATTACATCGCTGATATTACCTACACCGTGAAAGGCGATACCATGAAGGGGACCCTCTACTACCGAAGCCCCAACATGGTGCGGATCGATTTTTCCGAGCCGAAGGATCAGGTGCTGAATTCCGACGGTAAGATCCTGAAGGTCTATCTGCCGAAATACAACGTTCTCCTCCAGCAGCCGTTGAGTAAACAGACCAGGGTTCAGGTTGCAGGCCTGGCAACTCAAGAGGGACTCTCCCTCATGGGGAAAAACTTCAGCAAGGCCTACCTGGTAGGCCCGGATCCTGTGCCGCTGGATCCGGGGTCGACCGAAATGGTGGTGAAGCTGAAACTTGACTGGCGAAACACGAATCAGGGTTTTCGTCAGCTCAACATCTCAATCGGGAAGGATGGACTCATCCGAAGGATAGTGGGTGTCGATGTGAGCTACGAGCAATATGAGATCGACTTTTCGAATATCCGGACGAATCAGAATATTCCGGCGACTCGATTCAATTATGATGGACCGGGGACTGCCAACATCATAGATAATTTCTTGTTTGGAAAACTGAATTAACGGGATTTCTATGGAGTCTATCGGAGAAAAACTCAAGACAGCGCGTGAATCGAAGGGCTATTCGCTTGAGCAGGTTGCTCGGGATACGCACATTGCCAAACGTTTCCTGTCCGCGCTGGAGAGTGAGGAGTTCTCCATGTTTCCGGGAGAGCCCTATCTGATGGGCTTTCTGCGAAACTATGCGGAATATCTCGGTCTGAGCGCTCACGAAATCGTCAGCCTCTACAAGAATCTCAAGCTTCAGGAACAACCTGCGCCGATAGATGAGCTCCTTGAGCGGCCTCGATCAAAAATGCCGCTGATAGTTGCATCCATTGTCGTTGTGGTGATACTGGCTGCAGGGACATTCCTTCTGCTGCAGAGTCGCGGGGGTTCCACCGGAACAAAGAGTGCCGGACAGGCATCGGCCGCTGCGAAAGAGGCCGTGAATTCGGCAAAGCAGAGCTCTCAATCCGGACAGCCTGCAACCGGAACGGTCTACACTTTTCAGGGCGGAATGAAAGAACAGGCATTTCGCCGTGGAGATGCCATTACCGTTCAAAGCGGCGGCAAAGACTACCGTTTGCTGTTGAGCGGCATCGGGAGCACCGTAACGCTCAGCACGCCTACCGGAGTTGTGGACATTGCGCCGAATCAGGAACGGAGCGTCGATCTGAACGGCAACGGTAAGCCGGACGTGAAACTGCTTGTACGTTCAATTTCCGAGCAGGATTCAATACCGAGTGCGGTAATCCGCATCGACAGCGCGGTTCAGGGCGCGGTCGCATCGGCCGGAAACAACTTCTCCAATTCTGCGACCGCGGCTCAGCCGGCCGGAAACCAGGCGGCTACAGCGCCGGCGGCTGAGGGGCCGGCTCAGCCGGCACAGCCGGCCCAGCAACCCGCGCCTCAGGAACAACAGGCGGTCGCGCCTGTAGCTCCTGCAACCGGAAGCGTCATAATTACGGGTGCACAGCAGCAGCCATTTACCGTGAACTTCACATTCACCTCGCCCGCTCTGTTCCGGTACTCCGTGGACAGCGGACAGCGGCAGGAACGATACTATGACTCCGGCGAAACTTTTTCCACCACCGTTGCAAGCAAGTTCGAGCTGTGGCTCTCGAATGCGGCTGCAGCGCAGGTCGTGGTTGCCGGAAGTCCGGTAACACTCGGTGCGTCCGGTGAGGTCGCTACCGACACTATTGAGTGGAGCGGCACACAGGGCAATTACCGTCTCCTCCTCGTCCCGATGAACTGATCCGTATCCCGAAATACCCACATACAGGCGGTTCTGTCGTGGAGCGAACTTTCTATCTCGAGAGTCTTGGCTGCGCGAAGAATCAGGTGGATTCAGAGGTCATGATATCCGTCCTCGAAGACGCCGGATGGATTCATGTCGAATCTCCCGGAGACTCCTCAGTCATAATAGTGAATACCTGTGGATTCATTCAGCCGGCGAAAGAGGAGTCAATTCAGGTAGCCCTTCAGTTTCACAACGACTTCCGTGAACAGAAAATCGTCATGGCGGGGTGCCTGGCCCAGCGGTACGCCGAAGATCTCTCGCAGGGGATGCCAGAGATAGACGGATTCTTCGGCAATCGCGCTCCGGAGCTGATTGGAGAGTTTCTCGACCGCGTGCTGGATGAGCCCGGTCAGGTCTTCCTTCCTGTCGCTACCAATTCACCGCCGCTTCGGAAGAGGCTTCTTTCGCTTCCCGGATCCGCGTACGTCAAGATCGCCGAAGGTTGCAACAACCGCTGCGCCTTCTGTGCAATCCCGCTGATTCGCGGAAACCTCCGAAGTCGGCCAATTGATTCGGTAATGCGAGAGATAGAAGATCTGCTTCGCCGCGGGATATTCGAAATCAATCTGGTGGCACACGACCTGAATTCCTTCGGCCGGGACCGGACGCAGTCGGGTCGGCGTTCAGCGGGAGAACTTCCTGCACTGCTCAGGAGGATTTCCGAACTGCCGGGTGATTTCTGGATACGGCTCCTGTACCTCTATCCCGAGACATTTCCTACCGATCTCCTGCCACTCCTTGCCGCTGACGAAAGGCTTCTCCCATACTTTGATCTGCCCATGCAGCACGGGTCCGCCGAAATTCTCCAGGCCATGGGAAGGAGTGGCCGCCGTGAGACATTCCTGAGACTTCTCGATACGGTGCGTTCAGCGCTGCCGGATGCGGTTATTCGCTCGACCTTTCTCACCGGATATCCCGGGGAAAACGATCGGGATTTCGAAGACCTGCTCAGTTTTCAGCAGGAGGCCCAGTTTGACTGGCTCGGAGTGTTCACCTATTCTCCCGAGGAAGGCACACGCGGATACCGGGAGCAGCGTGAACGCGGCAGGGTGCCGGTCGGTGTAGCCCGGGAACGGAAAACCGAGATCGAGCGGCGGCAGACTCTTATCAGCGAACGGCTACTCGGGCGTTTCGCCGGACGCACAATGAGGGTATTGGTGGAAGAGGATGTGAAAGGAGAGGCCCTTTCCTTTGCCCGAGCGTATCTCCAGGCGCCCGAAGTCGATGGTACCGTGGTCGTTCGTGGTGCACGCGTCGGCCCCGGCGGTACCGAGACGGTGAAGATTATCCGGTGCAACGGTCTGGATCTCGAAGCAATTCCCGTTCCCTGAAGTCCGTGCGGACGTTTTCTATTTCGCCGGTTTTCGGTATACTGCACACCGCGATCTTCTCCGAAGGAGTTCCCCGTGGCCGAAAAGAACATATTCGAGAAAATCCGGGATCACGAGATTCCGTCCGAGATCGTCTTCGAGGACGAGGTTGTCCTTGCCTTCAGAGATGTGAACCCTCAGGCACCTGTCCACGTCCTCGTCATCCCGAAGCGGTACTGGAGCGGTTTTCCGGAAGTAAAGGATGCGGATGAAGGGGCCGTCGGCGCGTTTGTGGCACGTGTTGCGCGCGTTGCTGCCGAGCTCGGGCTGGAGAAAGATGGATATCGGATCGTATTCAACAGCGGCAGACACGGCCAGCAGAGCGTGGATTACATCCATGCGCACATTCTTGGCGGTCGTCAGATGGGCTGGCCTCCCGGCTGATTCTCCAATTTCCGCGGTGCGACAATGAATAAAGACGCCAGATCCTATCTCGAAAAACTGAACGAACCCCAACGGAGTGCGGTGGAGCACGAAGGTTCTCCGCTTCTCATTCTTGCGGGAGCGGGTTCAGGCAAGACCCGGGTCATTACCGTCAAGATTGCATATCTTATTCGCGAGCGCGGGCTCGATCCACGCTCGATTCTGGCGGTCACCTTCACGAACAAGGCCGCCAACGAGATGCGTACCCGCGCCGCAGCAATCGAGCCATCGGCGAGCCAGGTGTTTATCCGGACCTTTCATTCATTCGGCGCGTGGTTCCTGCGGCGGAACTCCCATGTGCTCGACATGACTTCCGGCTTCACGATCTACGATGATGATGACATGGTGAGCCTGCTCCGGGCACTCTATCCGGACGAAGCGCGAAACCATCTTGCCGCATACGCCCGCGGTATCAGCCGTGCAAAAGACTATCTCCTTACACCGGATGACGACCTGAGCATGCTCTCAGACGACCCGGATTTCCCAGCCGTCTACCGAAGGTACGAGCAGCGTTTGCGGGAAATCGGAAACGCGGATTTTGGTGACCTTATTGCTCTGCCTGCACGGATCCTTCGCGAGAATCCGGAGATTCGGGGGCGCACACGCGACCGTTTCCAGGTCATCATGGTCGATGAGTATCAGGATTCAAACGTAGCCCAGCATCAGCTCCTGAGAGAACTATACGGGGAGCACTCCTACCTGTGCGTGGTGGGGGATGACGACCAGTCGATCTACCGATTTCGTGGCGCCGAAGTTCGGAATATCCTCTCCTTTGGAGAGGATTTCCCCGGGACTGAGATTGTCAGGCTGGAGGAGAATTACCGTTCAACGCCGTCTATTCTGCGTCTGGCGTCTGCAGTTGTCGAAAACAACACCGGCAGGCTGGGGAAAACCCTGTGGACGTCGCGCACCGATGGGCCGTTGCCAACAATAGCCTATCTCGACGACCAGGATCAGGAGGCCGCCTATTGCGCACGGTTGCTATCCCGCGAGAATTACGGGCGGACGGCAATACTGTATCGCACAAATGCTCAGTCACGTTTGTTCGAAACGCTCTTCCTGCGCACGAGTATTCCCTATCGCATTGTCGGCACCCTGCGTTTCTACGAACGGGAGGAAATCAAGGATGCGCTCGCATATCTGCGCCTTATTGCCAATCCGCGGGATGAGGTCGCCTTCCGACGAATCATCAACAAGCCGACCAGGGGCCTCGGTAACGCTTCCGTAGAGAAGATAGTTGCTCACATCGGCAGGACCGGCGGTGATCTTCTTGCCGCCGCGGATGTAAGCAGGGACTCTCTCGGGAAGCGCCAGCGCACCTCCATAACCACCTTTCTCGAGCTGCAGACCGAGCTGGTCCGGGCCCTTGACTCTTCCACCCTCCCCGAGTTCGTCGAAAAGGTTATCGAAGCGAGCGGACTTCACTATTATCACGAACATCAGGACGAAGTGGCGGGCAGCCAGAAGCTTGAGAATCTCGAAGAGCTCGTAAATGCGGCGTCGCTGTATCCGCGCGGTCGCGAGGGGCTGCAGGAGTTTCTCGAGGGCATAGAGCTCGACAGCTCGCAGCAGGTCGATGAGGAAGAGGATCCGAATCGGGTTACCCTTATTACCATGCATAACACAAAGGGGCTCGAATTCGATCGCGTCATTATAACCGGGCTCGAAGACGGGATGTTTCCCCGTGGTGTTAACGAGTCTGTTGATGAGCTGGAGGAAGAGCGCCGCCTTTTGTACGTTGCCATTACCCGTGCCCGCGACGAGTTGTTTCTGACAACCTGTCAGAACCGCGTGGTTCATGGCCGACGCATCGCGCTTGCGCCTTCCCGCTTTCTCGACGAGATCCCCGCCGCGCTGCTTCAGTCGTTTGGTCGCCGTCCGCAGCCGTATGGAGGAACCAACTGGTACAGCAATCAGGGACGGACGAATACCGAGGATGTCGATCCGGACATCTGGAATGGGAATCCCGCACCCGCCGAGTTTGTGCCGGGCACCGGCGAGTATCCGGTGGGAACCTCGATCTACCATGATGGGTTTGGTCCCGGCGTTGTTGTCAAACAACAGTGGGCTGCCGCAGGAGAGGAGGTAGTCGTTGTCCGATTCGAATCCGGCAGGACCGCGCGATTTCTCCCACGCTACACGCCGTTGGACAGGGTCAGTGGAGATGAGTAACAAACTGCCTGAGCTAACCCGTGCGCGCGGATACCATCTCTATGGCGTGCGGCGAAATCGCATTCTGGACATGTTTCAGAACGGCGGTCGTGCCATACTCGGGCACCGGTCACAGCGGATCTCCGAAGAGCTCAAAGCGGTGTTCTCCCGCGGGCTCTGGGCGGAATACCCGAGTATCTACGGCCACCGTGCGGAGCGAACCCTGGACCGGTTCAAGGCGCAATTTGCGGGGGCGAGCCATGATGCCCGGATATTCCGCAACTTCGACCGTGCGCTTGCGGTTGCCACGCAGTGGCGCGGACGGCCGATGGAGTTTCACGAGCCGTTCGACCCGGCTCTGCCCGCCGGGTTTGTGGACGGTGCCGGCGGTCCACAAAACGGCCGGATGGTCCTGTGGCGGCCGCTCTGTGACCCTCCGGCCGCTCCGGGTGCCGGCGACATCATCTTTCCTGTTCTGCCGTTTCCTGGCCAATGGTCGCCCGCAGTGGTGCTGTTCCCGCAGAATGCGCCGACACCTGTTCCTGCTTCCGACGTCGTTGCAGCCCCGCTCCTTGCAGCCCTCATTCGCTCGATTCATGAGATGGCGAAACTGACGGCCCCGCGGGTCCCGAACGGAAATGGTCCGTCGCTGCCGCCACTGTGGATCCGCAATGGGCAATATATTATACCGACTTGCTCCGAAACTCGGTATCCGGAGGTGTATGCCCGGTTTCTCAGTCAGGGGATTCTCCTGAACCCGGCGTTTCCCGGGCCGTCAATTCTGCCGATAATCTGGTCGGAGGGAGAGCAGAAGCTCTTTCTGCGAATCAGCCGGTCGCTGATCAAGGAGTTACCCGGGTATGAGTCCTGATACCGTGGCAATGATATTGAGCCGCCTCGTGTTCGGTGCCGTGGCCACGTTTCTTGCCATCATGGTATGGTCGAAGACGAGAGATTCAGCCTGGATGTTCGTGGTCATCGGCACAATTGTCGCATACGGCGACGCGGTATTCACTGCTCTTGAAGCGTTTGGACTTGCCAGGATAGACGTATTCATGGTCATGGGGGTATCGGTCATTCGTCTGCTGTTCGCGAACTTACCTATGCTCCTCTATGCAATTGCCTTTCTGATTGTCATTGTCCGCCGAAGTCCGCGACGTTCGTCTCTCCCGCGGTCGCAGTTCGTGGGTCGGAATCAGCCACAGATCGAGGCGCCGGTCGCCGGCTCGGATGCGGAGCCCGAGGACGCACCGGACGGCAAATAGCCGGCTCGCGGTTGACACAAAGCGAAAAACCGGTACATTACACTATGTTACCCATTGCATTACGGAATCAGACGCAGCAGCATCGTGTATCCCTGTCCTGGAGGAAGGTATGGTAGCTTTAATTGTGGGAATTGTCTTCATCGCTTTCTCGGTGTACTCCGTGCTTCCCTTCACGTGGGCTCTGAATTGGTGGCAGCCCGTTCTCGAGTTCCTCAAGGGCGGAGTTCCCATTATCGCGTTGCTGGTCGGCATAATTGCGGTCTTCATCGGGATTGCCGACATGAAGGACAGAATCGAAGCACGCAAGGAAGAGGAAGAGGAAGCGGCCCAGGCGGAAAAGAAGGCCTGAAGACCGGTCAGCCGTATCGCCCTTGACAAGGGCACCACTTTATGGAACTATTGGAACCTCACGACGCATACGAGCTTAGTCTCACGGCCATTTTGCCTGCGCTGTGGACAATAGAATTGAGGATGATCTGATGAACACGATTTTTGTGAAACCCCACGACGTGGCTCGGAAATGGTACGTCATAGACGCGAACGGGAAGAGCCTGGGGCGCGTTGCAGCAAAGGTTGCATACGTTTTGCGCGGAAAGCACAAACCCATATACACCCCTCATCAGGAAGTGGGTGATTATGTAATCGTACTGAACGCAGAGAAGGTCGCGGTGACCGGACGCAAGCGTCAACAGAAGCTGTACTACCATCACTCCGGATATCTCGGGGGAATGAAGGTACAGAACTTTGAACATGTGATCCAGAAAAAGCCCACCTTCCCGCTGGAAGCGGCAATCCGCGGCATGTTGCCCCGGAATCGGCTGGGGCGCAAGCTTTTCAAAAATGTGAAGGTCTACGCGGGCGAGATCCATCCACATGCCGCACAGCAGCCCGAAGCTCTGGATATTTAGGCGGAGGAACGCATACAGTGGCTAAGAACCTTGCACTTGGAACAGGAAGACGGAAGACATCGATTGCTCGCGTGTACCTGCGGGACGGTAACGGAAAAATCACCATCAACGGGCGCGATGTGGAAGAGTACTTCGGCGTGGACGAGCATCGCTTCATGGTGCGGCAACCACTTGCGGTAACCAGCATGCTCGAGAAGGTAGATGTTGCGGTCAACGTGATCGGGGGCGGCGAATCCGGTCAGGCCGGCGCCATTCGGCACGGTCTCTCGAGAGCTCTGTTGAAGCTTGACGAATCGAATCACCCGGCGTTGCGGGCCAATGGTTTCCTGACACGGGACCCGAGAATGGTAGAAAGAAAGAAATATGGACAGCGGGGCGCAAGAAGACGGTTCCAGTTCTCCAAGCGCTAACCGGACGATTTACGGCATTCGGCTTATCGGGGTGGACGGCAGCGGCCGCGCCCTGACATCAAATGGAGGAACCCGGAAGAGTGGCGCGGAAGTCATTCTCTCCGATGGTTCCTCTTTTTTTGTTCCGGCCTCCGTATGGGCGACCCTGGCCCGCGCCGAAGGCGCTGTGGCCGAAGATGCATGGATTTCACAGATTCAGGGCAGCAGCGAAGCGCTGCAGATCCGCGACCGTGCCCTTGGTTTCCTTGCCACCCGGGAGCACTCGCGCGTGCAGCTGTCCCGAAAACTCGCGAAGCGTGGATTCGATGCCCGCGTGGTGGACGCAGTCCTGGATGATCTGGCCGCGGCGCGGCTCGTCGATGACGCGCGCTATGCGCGGACCTGGATCGAGTCTCGTCTCCGGCGACATCCGGAGGGGCGTGCCGCCCTCAGCGCCGGACTTGCCCGCGCAGGAGTCTCCCGGGAGATCGCCGACCGGTGTCTATCCGAGCTGCTGGACGAGAACTCCGCCATCCTCGAAGACGCGGTGGCTGCTGCGGCCGAAAAGATCCAGCGGTCGCGGGTGCTTGACCCGAGCGATCTGCGTCGAAAGCTTGCGGCGCGCGGGTTTGCCTACGGGTTGATACGAAAATACCTCGAACGCCGTGGGGACAGCGATTTGTAGAAATTGTTGGTAAGAGGGAAAAAATCGTTGACATTCTGGATATAATTCATATAATCTAATCATAGAGTACTTTGAGATACGTGCCCGTACGGTTCATCCGTACACCGCATTATGCACGTAAAGGACAGAACATGGCAAAGGCTGACAAGAAAGTTCGGATCTTCTCCGCTCTTGAGGTTGCGAACATCTGTGGAGTCGTAAACCAGACCGCGATCAATTGGATCAAAAACGGTTACCTCAAGGCGTTCACTACTCCGGGCGGACAATATCGTGTCTATTCCGAAGATCTTGTCGAATTTCTCTCTTCCCGCGGAATGCGGATGCCTGAAGAACTGCAAAGAATACTTGAAGAGCAGTCGGTCGTGGACACACTGGTCATCGTGGATGATGACCACGAGCTGAACAACCTGATGAAGCAGTATCTGGAACGTGCATACCCTGATTATACCGTGCACCAGGCGTTCGACGGGTTCGGGGCAGGTCGGCTCATTGCGGAGACCAGGCCGGACATCATTATTCTTGACATCGACCTGCCCGGAATAAACGGTCACACGCTCTGTCGGACCATCAAGGAAGACGCGGCTCTGAAGTCCCCTATTATCATTTCCGTCTCCGGGTTGGATGACCCGGAGGAAGCTGCCCAGATGTTACGAGATGGGGCGGACGCCTTTCTGGCGAAACCCCTGGAGCTCGACAAGCTGACTGAAACCATCGAAACCCTGGTGCAGAAACGCGGCCGATAGGAGCCCGCAGACTCATGAGCGAAAAGAAAGGAACGGTACTTGTCGTTGAAGACGAAGACGCAATTCGTCTTACTCTTCGTGACTATCTCCTCAAGAAGGATTACGACGTCCTCGTGGCATCCGACGGCGTGGGAGCAATCAAACAGCTCCTGGATCACCGCATTGATCTCATTGTTACCGACTATCGCATGAATGTGCTCGGCGGTGACTACTGGATCAAGTTCCTGAAAGAGTTCTGTTCCGATAAGAAGGTCTTCATTACAAGCGGTTTCCTTCGCCCCGAGTTTCCCATTCCATTCGAGGTGCTGTACAAGCCATTTGACTATGCGGACCTGGAAGCCATGATTGGCGCAGCATTGAATGAACGCGGGACTCCCCCGGAACGGAGTGTGTAGCCGTGGGTGAGGGGCGCGGAAAATCGTCTCTCGAAGCGGTGGTACACGGGCACGTTCAGGGAGTGGGATTCCGGTACTATGCCCAATCGAAGGCCCGGAGCCTCGGGCTTACCGGATGGGTTCGAAATGAGCCGGACGGGACCGTGCGGGTGGTATGCGAGGGCAATGCCACGGCACTTGCCGAGTTTACCCGCTGGCTCGAACAGGGGCCACCGTCGGGCCGGGTTGCACGCGTTGAAAAGCGGCTCAAGGATTACCGGGGCATCTATAGAACGTTCACGGTGGAATAAAAAAGCCGGCTGGTGCCGGCTTTTTTATTTACGGGAAAACCTTAGCGTCCTGACAGGACGGCTGTCAGCGGTGAATGGAATAGAATGCGTCTATTCCCGGGTATTCCGCGTTTTCGTCCAGAAGTTCCTCAATCCGCATGAGCTGATTGTATTTTGCAATCCGGTCGGATCGTGACATGGAACCAGTCTTGATCTGCCCGGTTTCCAGCGCAACAACCAGGTCGGCAATGAAGCTGTCCTCGGTTTCGCCGCTGCGATGTGAAACGACCGCCGTATATCCGGCACGCTTTGCCATTTCCACAGCCTCGAATGTCTCGGTGAGCGTCCCAATCTGATTTACCTTGATAAGGATTGAGTTTGCAACGCCTTTTTCAATGCCGGTCTTGAGTCGCTTCGTATTGGTAACGAACAGGTCGTCACCAACGAGCTGAACCTTCTTTCCGATCTTGTCGGTGAGCACCTTCCATCCGTCCCAATCGTCTTCCGCCATTCCATCTTCGAGTGAGATAATCGGATACCGGTTGACCCAGTCTTCATAAAACGATGCCATTTCAGCAGGGGAGAGCTCCCGCTTGTCCGACTTCTTGAAGACGTACTTGTTCTTGCTCTTGTCGTAAAACTCGCTTGCCGCCGGATCCAGCGCAATGTACACATCCTGTCCCGGCTTGTAGCCCGCTTTCTCGATGCTCTGCAGAATAACCTGCAGCGCCTCTTCGTTCGACTTCAAGTTCGGCGCAAAGCCGCCCTCGTCGCCGACGGACGTGCTGTATCCCTTTTCCTTCAGGACGCCTTTCAGTGTGTGGAACACTTCGGCAATCATCCGGATGGCCTCGTGAACGTTTTTTGCACCCACCGGCATGACCATGAACTCCTGAAAGTCCACGGAGTTGTCCGCGTGTGCGCCTCCATTGATGATGTTTGCCATGGGAATCGGCAGCACGTTGCTGTGATAGGCGCCGAGATACTTGAACAGGTGAACGCCGAGGAAATCAGCCGCAGCTCGTGCGACCGCCATGGATACGCCAAGGATGGCATTTGCGCCGAGCTTGGACTTGTTTTCAGTCCCATCGAGCTTGATCATGGTCCGGTCAATATCGACCTGATCGAGCGCATCCAGACCCTCGATTTCGGCAGCAATGACGTTGTTCACGTTCTCTACGGCCTTCAGGACACCCTTGCCCATGAAGCGCTTCTTGTCTCCATCGCGCATCTCAACGGCTTCGTGCTCGCCCGTGGAGGCTCCCGAAGGAACAGCCGCGCGCCCGAAAGAGCCGTCGTCGAGGACGACGTCTACTTCGACAGTGGGATTGCCTCGGGAGTCAAGGATTTCCCGCGCCTCCACGTATTCTATGTTACTCATTTCTTACTCCTGTTCGGTTGGGGTATGTCTAGAATATGAGTGCTTTCCCGGGCCAATGTCAAGGCAAGGGAAAACCCGAAATCGCTTGACCGCAGGTTTTTCACCGCCGTACAATAGCGAGCATGCTCTATTCGAAACTTTTTGCGCGAACGCTGCGGGAAACTCCGACCGGCGTGCGCTCGGAGTGCCACAGCCTGCTCCTCAAAGGCAGTTTTATCCGGCCGCTGGGTCAGGGGCTATTCTCGTTGCTTCCCCTGGGTGTCATGGTTGCCAACCGGATTATGGGAATCATACGCGAGGAAATGGTGCGCCTCGAAGGGCAGGAGGTCCAGCTTCCCGTTGTAAACCCGCGAGATCTGTGGAAGCGGAGTGGACGGGATGTGCTCATAGACCGCGATCTGGCGCGGTTTACCGATAGAAATGGTCACGAGCTGGTACTTGCGCCGACGCACGAGGAAGCCGCTGTCGAGGCGTTGCGTGGCAGCGTGAGCTCTTATCGGGATCTTCCAATCTTCCTGTTTCAGTTTCAGACGAAATTTCGCGACGAAGAGAAGACCCGGTGCGGACTTGTCCGGACTCGTGAGTTCGTAATGAAGGATGGATATTCGTTTCATCGATCGTACTCCGACCTCAATAACTTCTTTCCCCGAATGTACCAGGCATATATGAGCATCTTTTCCCGCTGCCGGGTTCCGGTTATTCCCGCGGAAGCGGGCGTGGGATATATGCGCGGAACCAAATCGTACGAATTTCTGATGGAGAGCGACTGCGGCGACGACATCCTGATTGTCTGCAGACGGTGTGGATACGCCGCGAACCGCGACGTCGCGGTGGGCATGAGGGAACCGCACATGGGGTCGCCCGAGGAGATGAAGCTGGTCGAGACCCCGGGAAGCGAGACGATGGACCTGTTGGCACGGGCCGTGGGAGAACCGATGCATCGGCTCGCGAAGTCCATGGTATACAAGACTCCGGGCGGCCTGATTATGGGGGTCGTTCGAGCAGACTACGAGGTGAGCGTCGAAAAACTGAGCTCGGTTATCGGGCTTCCGGTAATCCGTCTCGCAAATCGCAGCGAGCTCGCAGCCGCCGGACTTATTCCGGGCTACCTATCCCCGATCGGGATCTCTGCGGATATTCCGATCGTTGTCGACACGGGGATTGCAGATACACCGAACCTGGTATTCGGCGCCAACATTGACGGGAAACACTATGTGAATGTGAACTTCGGCCGGGATTTCGACAACGCCCGCGTGGCGGACATTGCCCGGTTGCGCGGCGGGAACCGGTGCTATCACTGTGGTGCAAAACTGCAGGAACAGCGGGTCATGGAGCTTGGCAACATTTTTAAACTTGGCGATCAGTATTGCCGGGCCCTTGATCTCCACTTTCAGGAGGAGGGTGGAGGAATCGGTTATCCCTGCATGGGGTCCTACGGAATTGGCATAGGCCGCCTCATGGCTGCGATCGTGGACGCCAACCACGACCGGAAGGGCATCCTCTGGCCACCGGAAATTGCACCGTTTCGCATATATCTGATGGCAATTGGCAAATCACATCGGCTGCAGCAGATTGCCGCAACCGTGTATGCGGAGTTCGACGGGACGATTCTGTACGACGATCGGCATGAATCGATCAGCGCCAAGTTCAAGGATGCCGATCTTCTCGGTATTCCATACCGGATTGTGGTATCTCCTCTCAGCCTTGAAGACGGTTGTGTCGAGATCATGGAGCGGCACACCGGGCGCGTTTTTCGCGTGCCGATCGAGAGTGCCGGCACCCATGTGGAAAATCTTGAGCATGGCAGGATGTGAGGAAGAAGGGGCGATCATGGAGTTTCAGCTCACGAAAGAGCTCACCGATCAGATCATGTTTGGCATGGAGAACCAGGACCTTGATTTTGTCCTGGACATCCGGAATCAGGCGCTCATTCGGATGGAGGATATCCAGAAGGAGTCGGACGAAGCAGACGAGGAACTCTACATACCTCTGCCGGAGTGGCGTTCGGTGGACGGGTATAACCTGATGGAGAAGTTCGTCGCCTCGCTTCATAACCCCATCTACCGGGAGATCCTCCGCCGAATTCTTGCAAGTGGCAAGGGAGTCTTTCGTCAGTTCAAGGATGCGCTGAAGGAACGCCAGGAGTTCGAGCGGCTCTGGTATCACTTCAAGGAGCGGGAAATGCGATCCCGTGTCGTCGAATGGTACAATCTTCTTCGCGAAACGTGGGGGCTGTCACGGATTGGTGAGCCGGAAGGCGAAGAAACGGAAGTGCTACTTCTCAGCGACTTCACGCTGGACCTGCTTGATCCGGACTCCACCGTTGCTCTTGCAGCGGAGGCAAGTAACGTGGATATGCCCGAATCGAATCGTGTCGCAGATGTTGCGCTGCACTTCGACCGTCTCGGCTATTCCGAATGTTTCGCCGATCTCGCCGAATTCGAGGTCGAGTTTCTGCTTCGAAGACGGAAACGGCTGCTCGTTCCGCCGACTTCGGAATCTTCGAGGATTCTCGGGATGTTCACTCCGCTGGACGAACTTGCGGGATTTCTCTGGGCATCGGTGGAAGATCTCGGAGACGGTCGGCTTGCAAGTGTCGTATTCCAGCTCTACGTCTTTCCGGAGTACCGAGGACTCGGTCTTGCCCACACCTTGTTCGCGCACTACTGCAGGCTTGCCTACGACGACAAGATTGAAATCCTTTTCCTCGAGCTACCCGGATCTTCGGATTTCCTGGAGGGCATGATGGAGGCCCACGGGGCGCGGCGTATGGCGCAGACCTACGAGTTGAACATTACCCGCTGGTACCAGGAGAATGTAGACATCCCGTAGCGGCTACGCCTGTCCGTGCTCGCTGATTGCTCGTGTTCTCTCTGTTTCGGCCTTTTCGTGGTAGTTCTGCAGCTCGGCCATGACGACATCCGCCACGTGCTGTTTCATTCCCGATTCCGCTTCACCATTCGCAGTTTTCTGGGCATTGTGGCGGAACTCCCTGCACGAAAGGACCGGGCTCACCGAGTATACCATGATGTCTTCGGTTACCAGATCGTCGCTCATGGCCTCGGACGGGCTGATCCGCAGCACGTTTCCGGCTATTCCTATCAGCACCATGTAATCGAAGCTCTTGATGTAGCTGTCCACTTCCTTGAGCCCGCGTTTCGTGTCTTCGCGGCCGGGCCGGTACCGCGTGCCTGCAGGAAAGACGAGAATAAGCTTTCCTGAATGTTTCTGGCGCACCATCTCGTGCAGCGAAGCACGATTGATCGCGTTGCTCAGCTTTCGTTCCTGCGCGAGTGTATCAGGATCGGTAATTGAGGCGAGTGTGCGTGACGGGTAGATGACGATTCGCGTATACGCTTCGGTGAACGCGAGCACGAATGGACTGTCGGAGTTCAGCTTCATCCCGGCTATCGAGACGATGCGGGGAATAATCTCCTTGCCGGTCTCGGACCGGCTCAGCAGGTAGTAGAGGCTCGGTATGTCAAAATTGCTGTAGTGTTCCATGAGGATGAGGCATGAGCAACCCTCATCCGCGTAGCGGCGGAGCTGGAGAAGATTGTCCAGTCCGTCAATGCTGCTGCCGGAACCCAGGAGTTCTTCCGCAATCTTATCTACCAGGGCTCTGTTCTGGTCGTTTCCCGGCTGGAACACGTTGTGCTTGGTAATCGCGCTGGATTGCGAAGAGCTTTCGACCATCTGTGTGGCAATTTTCCGGTACTTCTCGCTGATGGATACCATGCCTTCTCCTTGATTACCTCGTGAGATGAACGTCCATCCTCCTCAGGTAAGAGCATATTGACGTACTCGCCGATTTGTCAACAAAGGGTCGGGGAAGGAGGGCCGGGCAGGCTATGCTTCGAGCAGGGGTTTCTCACACAGCGAAGCGATCTTTCGGGCGGCACCATCAGTCTCTCCCTTCACCTCAAGTGATGTGATGCCCACCATATGAGGTCTGCGGCTCGGCGTCAACAGCTTGAGCTGAGTATAAACCGTCTGCATTGCCCAACGCCTGGACGGATCGGCAGACTCAATGGCGTTTTCACGGCGATTTCTGGAGCGGAGCACGGAGGCTCGCGTGGTTGCGCTGTACTCGATGCGTTCTATATCCTCGAACGGGATTACCCGGGTCAGATGCAGGAACGGGAGCCCCACGTGGTATTCCGCACGCTTTTTCCCTTTGTCGAAGATCCACCGGTCGGTGTACAGCGCCGAGAACAGCGAAATGCCGAAGATCGAAAGCGGCACGGCTGAAAATGCATTTCCGCCGATCATGCCGGCGAGTACGAAGGCTGCAAAGAGGGAGAAGAGGATTCTCGGGACATAGGATGTCCGTATTTCGAGCCGGTCCTGTTCTTTCTGGAAGATGCGCGGATGCAGGCCGAACACCGGGTTCAGCTCTTGTTCACATGAAAGACGGAGACTCTCGAACCGTCCACGCGGAACGCGCTCTGCGTGTTCCGCGGATCGGTCATTCGCCTCCCGTCGGTTACGTAATAGTAATAGTAGGTCCCCGGGATAACCCGTATGGTGAGGGAATAGTGTCCCGGGCTGACCTCCTCCATCCGATGCATGAAGGGATCCCAGTTGTTGAAACTGCCCGCAACGTAGATTGCCTTGCCGGGCGTTGCATTCAGCTCAAACTCGACGCGGTTTCCCGGAAGCAACTGCGGACTTCGGGGCGGAACGCCAATCTGCTGTGGAACATTGGCTACCGAGAGATATATGTCCGAGTCCGGCACTGCCACGGAGTCCGGGTTCGCCGGATCGGGCATCCAGAGGCCGTCCACGACGAGTCGGTACTCCACGGTGGAAACGTTCTTCGGGACCGGATACACCAGGAAGTAGACGCCGTTGTCGTTCCTCTGGAACGTGTGAATTGTGGCGAAATGCTCATTTCGAAAGGCGGCGCCGACATACCGTATGCGGTTATTCTGTTGCGTAGTGGTCGCCTTGTATGTGAAGATGAGATTTCCCGAGACCAGGCGGGGCTTCTGGCTCACCTTGAACCCGGAAACCGTCATTTGCAGATCCAGGTTCCATGCGTCCAGAGCGAAGGATGTTGTGGCAACCGCCAGGAGCAGGACTGTCAGAAAGCCGTATTTTCGCGCCGTCATAGTTATGGTACTATCTAGTGTCGGAGGATCGAGCTCACAGCTTGAGGTCCTGCCATGAATGATCCCCTCGAGCCGATGTCAAAGGCGACCGGCTTCGGTCAACCTGATGCATCGCCGCTCACCATTCTCTTCCGTTTCGCCGAAAATGTGACTACAGTTGGGGATAGATGCCGAATCTAGACGACATTCGCCGTTTCAACGATACACTTGTCTCAGTGGGGAAAGAGGCCCAGATTCTTGCCGCAAAGGGCGAGGCTGTGGAAATTCCTGACCCGGAATCTTCCGGTGTGGATTCCGCCGGCTCCGATATCGAGGCGCTTCTGTCGGATATCTCCGACGAGGAGCCGCAATCGGAAGGCTCGCCCGAGGAGTCTCCGTTCGATTTTGGCAACTCACCGCTGGAAGAGTTCGACATTGGAGAGGGGGATGTGCCCGGACTCCGCCCCGCTCCACCAACATTCGACGAAGAATTGTCCCCGGAAGGCGAGGAAGCGGAGCCTGCCTTCGACCTCGAGACGTTCGACTTTGACACCTCGAACTACTCGGAGGAAGAGCAGCCGCAGGCCGAAGGTGTGCCCGAAATAGCCGACGAGAGTATCGAGGAGCTGGCAAACCTTTTTGATACGGGTGCGGAGACTTTCGATTTCGATCTCCCGGAACCCGAAGCAGCGGAGACAAACGCTGAACAGATCCCGGCCGAGCCGTTCGACGGGGATGTATCCGCTGCCGAGCCGGTGCAGGGTGCCGTCTTCGAGGCGCCGGACATGAATGATACCGGGGACTTCGACGACGCCTCATTCGAAATTCCAGAGATCGACGAAAGCGCGTTCGAACAGATGCCCGAACCTGAAGAAGCGTTCGCGGAAACGCCTGTCGAAGACATGCCGGCCGAAGACGCGGCAGTCCAAGACGTGCCGGACGCGGAAGCCTCGCCGGTCGCAGATTCGGCTGTCGAAGACGTGGGCGAGTTCGATTCCGCTTCATTTGACAGCGGTGATTTCGACGAGTTCGAGCCCGAATCTCCCGTGGATGAAGTCCCTGACGCAATTCCGGCCGGTTCACCAGGAGAAGCTCCGAACGAGTTTTCTTTCGATCTGGAGGAGGATGATCTTTCCGGACTCGAGTTCGAAACCGACGCCGCTGCCGGTGAAGACGAGTTTGAAATACCCGTTGCCCCCGGTCAGGAGGAGATTGAGGCTCCATTCACTCCTGCGGACGAAGAGGAGCTCGCGCGTCAGGCCGCCGTATCGGTAGTCGAAGAGGAGCCGGTCGAGGACCTTGACGTCGACGAGTTCAATCTGGGTGATTTTGGCGCGGAATTCGGAGTTCTCGAGAACCAGGATGCGGCGCGTTCACCTGCGGCCATCTCGGAAGAGGAGCTCAATCCGGCGGTCAGCATCGGCATGGCCGAAGGCGGCGGACCGGGCGCTTCCGCGGGAATGCCCGGTGCAGTCGGCGAAGTATCGCTTTCCGACAAGCAGTTCACGGCCCTCAAACGGACGCTCTCTCTCCTTCCCCTGAATCTCAAGATCAGCGTCGAAGAGATTATCGGCGATGGAAAGGGCTCCGCAGAGCAACTTCGCCAGCTCATCAATCTGCTCGTTGCCGGCGCGCCGGTTCAGCAGGTGGCGAATCTTGCAAGCCGGATAGTCGGCAAGCGAATCCTCATTCCTCGGGGGTATCAGAAGCGTTCCGGCGTTGCATTCGAACAGGAGCGGCAGAGTCTCGCCTATCGATTCCGGGAGAACATCCTTCCAATCCTCCGGGTCTTTGTCGCGGGAACGCTCGCGCTCGGGCTGCTGGTCTTCGTGGGATACCGTTACGTGTACCGGCCCCTGTATGCCCAGTCACTCTACCAGCGCGGGTTCAACGAAATTCCAACATCGCAGTACACGCGGGCAAATGGCTACTTTTCGCAGGCTCTGGCTATCTGGCCAATGAAGGACTGGTTTTTTCGTTACGCGGCTGCATTTACCGGGCAGCATCAGTACATCCTGGCCGAAGAAAAATATGACCAGCTTCTGAAGTACTACCCGTTTGACAAGCATGGAACGCTTACCTATGCAGCCTTCGAATCCAGGACTCTTGCAAACTACGAAAAGGCGCGGTCAATTCTCCGCTCCTACCTCGACAAGAAGGGAAACGATCCGGAAGTCTTCATTGCGCTTGGGGACAATTTTATGCTGTGGGCGGAGACCGACCCATCAAAGTACGAGGAAGCGCGCCGGGCGTATGCCTTTGTCATCCAGCATTTCGGACCATCGGACATGCTGTACATGCGAATGCTCCGCTATTTTATCCGCACCGACAACCAGACCGAGGTATTGCGGCTCAAGAACTATTTTCAGGCCGACAAAGGACGGAAGATCGATCCCGAGGTGTATGCGGAGCTCGGGGGATATCTGCTGGACAAGAATCAGCTGCAGGACGTCCGGGATGTCCTGTTTCGCGCACTGTCGGTCAACGACAGAGTTCCCGAAATCCACTACGAGCTTGCCCGGTATTTCAAGCGTGTGTCGGACCCAACCGAAGAGGCGACTGCGCTCAAGCTGGCTCGCGACCTGTACAACAAGGTACAGCCGCTGGACAAGCGCCAGATGGGCCAGCTTGTGGATACCTACGGCAGGCTCGGAGCGCTCTACTATGCGCAGGGTTCGGACATTCCTGCACAGGAGGCTCTTACCAGCGGTATACGGCGATATGAGGGCGCTAAACAGGCAGGAATACTCTCTCCAAAACCGCAGTTCGGCAGACTCTATTCCACTCTGGGCGACATTTTCTACTACAAGGCGCTCGACTACACCCAGGCACTGAACGCATATCAGCAGTCGCTCGGCAACGGATACAGCTCGCCCGATCTGCACTACAAGATCGGCTTCATCCACTATCGCAATGGGGCGTACGAGACCGCCCTCAAAGACTTCACGAGCGCGGCCGGCACAATCTCGACGGACCGGAACCTCACCTATGCAATGGCGAACGCGTTGTATATGCGGAAGGACTATTTCGCAGCTCAGGGTTATTACGCAGATCTGCTCGACCGTTTGCGCAGTGCGCGGCAGCAGATCCAGAATCTTGATGTGAGCAGGGACTCGGCTCAGCGGTCTCTCATTGAGTATCTGATCCGGGCGAGCAATAACATGGGCGTTACCATGTATCGCCTCTGGCAGCGCACCGGTCGACAGCAGGATTATACGGACGCGCTCGTCTATCTGAAGGATTCGACCGAAGAAGCAACCAATCTCAACCGGAACGCGGAGACCGCAGTTCGATCCTCCGCGGTTGATCTTGCGCACCTGAACATCCGGGGCATCATCTATCCGGAAGCCACCTTCGTGCCGCAGATCTACAAACAGATTCCGGTCGACATGAAGTCGCTCTTCCTCGGAGCGCCCGGCAAGTAGCCCGGTCTATACCGTCCGCATCCAGCCGTGGCGGTCTTCCACCGCGCCGTACTGGATGCCCTTCAGCTCCCACTGGAGCGCGCGGGTAACCTCGCCGATCTTCCTGTTATTGAAGACCGCCTCGGTGCCCTCGTGAGTAATCGACTCTATATGGGCAACGCCCGCGGCGGTGCCGGTCACAAAGCACTCGACTGCGTCCGACATGACCTCGTCTATGGCCACCGGGCGCTCCTGTACCGTGATGCCGCGATCTTCTGCAAGCGTGATAATGCTCTTGCGCGTTATGCCGGGAAGGACGCGGTCTTCCAGACTCGGGGTTACGAGTGTGCCGTCTTTCAGAGAAAAGAAGATGTTGCAGGAAGAGCCCTCTTCCACATAGCGGTGTTCCCGGGAGTCAAGGAAGATAGCCTCCATGTATCCGGCCTTTTCCGCGCGCTTCTTCGCCAGAATGGAAATGACGTAGTTCGCATCGCATTTGATCCATCCGGTGCCGCCCGGTGTCGCGCGCGCCATGGAGGATGTTACCGCCTTCTGCGGCTTTTCCGTGTCGAAGTAGGAGCCAACCGGTGTGCTTACAACGATGACCCACGGCACGTTTGACACGCCGAGGCCAATGGCGGGTTCCGAGTAGCTGAACGGGCGGACGTACACGGCATGACCGCTCTGGAAACCGTCCTTTTCCCACGCCTTGTCGTATTCAGGAGCAAAACCGAGCTCCTTGTTGCGCCGCACAACTTCTGCGACAGCCTTTTCGAACATCGCTGCCGGGTACTCCGGCATCATGAGCCCTTTCATGGAGCGTGCCATGCGGGCGCCGTTCTCATCCGGCCGGAACAGCTTCAGAGTTCCATCCGGCTGCGGGAGCGCCTTGAGCCCTTCGAAGCAGCCAAGGCCGTACTGGGTTGTGTAGTTCACCAGAGGAAGCTCCGGGAACGAATTCCGCCGGGAGAGCAGCTCGTTGCGGGAAGCCGGATCCATAGCCGCCTCTTCCTGAGGTGTCCGGTGCGGTTTCTCGGTGAACTCTTCCATCCACGCGCCGTTGTTCTGGAACTGGGCCGTATACACCCACGGGTAGATCGATAGCGTAAATCCTGATGCCATAACAGCGCCTCCGACTGGAACTCTTGCAGCATATTCTACGCATTGAGCCGACCGGCGGTCAAGGATCATCGTGCGTCGGCAGGACCTGCCTGTTCCCCGCACCATGTTGCACAGAGATCCAACCCGGATATAATGAATCCGGAGGAGACCGATGATACGCCACGCAGTAATTCTTGCAGGCGGCGCCGGCACGAGGCTCTGGCCCGCGTCCACCCGTGCGCAGCCCAAGCAGTTCATGAAGATAGTCGATGGGAAGACGCTGCTCCAGCTCACCGTGGAACGCGCCCTTGCGCTCAATGTGGAGCGGATTGTCATTGTGACCCACCAGAGCCAGGCCGAACGGGTCGCTGAGGATATCTCCGCGGTCCGCGAGGCGAAAGAACGAACGGTCATTCTTTCAGAGCCGGTGGCGCGGAACACCGCGCCCGCCCTGGCGCTTGCCGCCCGCTATCTTCAGACGGTGGGAGAGGCAGATTCCACCAGCATCGTCATGCCGGCGGACCATGTGGTGTCTCCGCTTCAAGCCTTCGTTTCGGACGCTCTCGGTGCCGACTCTCTTGCAGATCAGGGGTATCTCGTTACGTTCGGCATCCGTCCCACCCGTCCGGAAACCGGTTACGGCTATATAGAAACCTCCGATACCCTCGCACCCGGTTGGGCCGTGCATTCTTTCCGGGAGAAACCGGATCAGGGAACCGCAATTCACTACCTGAAGGCGGGAAACTACTACTGGAACTCCGGAATGTTCGTATATCAAAGCAATCTTTTCCTGAGCGAGCTCGCGGAGAACTCACCCTCCATAGCTTCCGCCCTCGGCACGCTCTCCGCACCGTTTCCGACACGCCGGGTGCACGGGGTAGAGGTTGCCGGAGACATGGCCGCGCTCTCCGCGCTCTATCCGGCACTCGAGTCCCGCTCGGTGGATTATGCCGTCATGGAAAAGAGCGGCCGCCGTGCCATGATAATGAGCAGCTTCCGCTGGAACGATGTGGGAAGCTGGGATGAAATCGCCTCCATCGCCGAGGAACCGGGGCGCAGGACGGAGGATTCGACCTCCCTTCACCGGAACGACGTCCCCGTGGTAACCGTAGCGTCCGAGCACTGTTACATCGACTCAGATCTGCCGGTTGCCGTATGCGGCCTCGACGACGTGCACGTAATAGTGAAGAACGGAATGGTGCTTGTCTGCAGGCGCGGCGAATCTCAGCTCGTAAAAAACGCGGTGGAGAAGCTCAAGGACGGCGGGTATGAACGGCTGCTTTGAGCACCGATACAGGCAATTTGGTCATTTGGCGGGCGACACCGGAAAACCGGGTAGAATTGTCCGATTCACTCTATTTCTGACTTTTATACCTATATATTTCGAACATCTGGCGCGATAAATGGTTCACGACAAACAGTTTATTCAATCTGCTGTTGGAAACAGCAGAATCCCCCCTTTGCATCGAATACCGATATAACGAAAGTCTCCGTGTCCTAATCGGAAAAACCGAAAGATCCGACTTGACCGATAGGGATAGGGAATATATACTGGGGAAAATAAAGAGAGAGGGTAAATTGGCCGTTGGTCAAAGGCCCTGAATCCTTCAAGGAGGAACCTTGATGAAAAAGACTCTAGTATTCGTACTTCTCCTGGGCTTGGTTGGAGCGTTTGTGTTCGCGCAGGATGCTCCCGCGCTGAAATTCAACGGCTATATGAACTTCGGTGCGGCCATCACGAATGACGGTACAAACACCAATCTCGTTGCCCAAGGGCAAGATTCCGGAACTGTCGGTCGTTTCCAGCTCGAAGGTAAGTATGACGCCACCAGCTGGGGATGGGCATTCCGCATGCGTGAAAACGCCACTTGGTCGACCGGAACGCCAGTGTACATGGCTCGTGCATGGGGTTGGGTCAATGCGCTCAATGGCATGGTCAACATCCAGGTCGGCAAGCTCAGCGGCAACGCGTTCAGCAGCCTCGGCTGGCAGAACTTCGGTGGAACAGACGGTTCAGTGGGTATGCAGCTGCAGTTGATGCCGGTTTCCGGCCTGAACCTCGGTGTGTTCCTGCCCACCATGCTGAACACGAACACCACCAACACCACCTCTGACGCGTTTGGTGCAATGCTCATCGGTGCGAATTACACCATGGATAACATGGGCTACCTCAGCCTCGGTT